>NZ_JBHRXV010000004.1:0-614640 GCF_042648405.1 Sphingoaurantiacus capsulatus
GTGCGCCAACTATCTCGCCAACTCAGGGTATGCTTCCGTGTAGCGTCATCCCGCTCTAGCTTTTCAGCAGCGCCGCCACCTGCACCGCCAGATCGTCCTGGCGGAATGGCTTGGCGAGTCGCGGCAGGTCCGCTGCCACGCCCTCGGCGAGATTGGTGTAGCCGGTGACCAGTAGGATCGGCAGCGCCGGCTTCCGCTCGCGCAGCGCCGACGCCAGTTCGGCGCCGTTCATGTCGGGCATCAGATAGTCGCTCACCACCAGGTCGATGTCGTCGCGCTCATCGAACAGGCTCAGCGCCTCGGCCCCCGCCCGCGCTTCGACGACCGTGTAGCCAAGGTCGGTCAGCATATCGGTCGTGCCGGCGCGGACCAGTTCCTCGTCGTCGACCAGCAGGATCGTCGCCTCGCGGCCCGCCTTGCGCGGCGTGGCGCGGCCGCTGGCCCCGGCCGCCGCCGCCTCGTCGGACACCGGCAGCCACAGTTCGGCGATGGTGCCGACGCCCGGCGCGCTGCTCAGGCGAAGCGCGCCGCCCTGCTGTGCGGCAAAGCCATAGACCATCGACAGCCCGAGCCCCGTGCCCTTGCCGACCCCCTTCGTTGAGAAGAAGGGCTCGACCGCCCGGCGCAGCGTCTCGGCATCCATGCCGACGCCCGTGTCGGCCACGGCAATCCGCACATACCGCCCGGGCTTCAGATCGGCCTCCGCCGCGGTCACCTCGCCCTCTCGGGCGGTCAGGGTCAGGGCGCCGCCGCCCGGCATCGCGTCGCGCGCGTTGATCGACAGGTTGAGGATGGCGAGTTCGAGCTGGTTCGGGTCGACGCGCGCCGGCGCCAGCCCGTCGGGCGCCTCGATCGACACGCGCACCGTGCCGCCGAGCGAGCGGGCCAGCAGATCGTCCATGCCGGTCAGCAATTCGGCGACATCGACCGCGCGCGCCTGCAGATCCTGCCGCCGCGCGAACGCCAGCAGCCGCTGCACCAGCGTCGCCGCCCGCTCGGTCGCCTGCAGCGCCGTCTCCACCGTCCGCTGCGCCCGCACATCGTCGGGGCCGAGACGGCGGCGCAGCATGTCGAGGCTGCCCATGATCGGGGTGAGCAAATTGTTGAAGTCGTGCGCGATGCCGCCGGTCAGTTGCCCGACCGCCTCCATCTTCTGCGCCTGCCGCAGCTCGGCGGTGCGCTCCTCGACCAGCGATTGCAGCTCCAGTTCGCCCTGCTTGGCGATGGTCACGTCATAGGCGACGCCGATGAAGCCGGCATGCTCGCCGTTCGCGCCCCAACGCGGCTGCGATTCGGAGCGGATCCAGCGATACTCACCCTTGGCGTTGCGGTAGCGCGCCTCCAGCGTGAACGGCTCGAGCGCAGCCTCCTTCGCGACCTGCTCGGCATAGATGCGCGCGATGTCGTCGGGATGAATGATGTGGCGCCAGTCGAACGCCAGAGCCTCCTCGTACGGCAGCTCAAGGAAGCCGACATAGGCGCTGTTGGCGAACTCACGCTGGCGATCGAGCCGGGTGACCCACATCGGGATCGGCGCCGAATCGGCGATCAGCCGGAAGCGTGCCTCGCTCTCGCGCACCGCCGCCTCGGCGCGGCGCCGCTCGTCGAGCTCGCGTTCGAGCGACTGGTAAAGGCGCGCATTGTCGATCGCCACCGCCGCCTGCGCGGCAAGGCCGGTCAGCACGCGCTCATGGCGCTCGGCGAAGCGGCCGGGTTCGGGGTGGCCGAACAGCAGGCTGCCGATCACCTCGCCCGATCGCGACGCCACCGGTACCGCGATATAGCTGCGCACCGGCAGATGCCCCTCTGGCATGCCCTTCAGCGGCGCGTTCTGGCCGTAGCGCGGATCGACGAGGATATCGTCGGCGCGGACGATGCCCTCACCCTCGAAGCTCGGCCGGAACACCGCCGTCGGTCGCGGCATCGGGAATTTCTCGAACGCCGCCCGCTCAGCACCCGACAGCGTGTAGAGCATCATCGCTTCGCCGCTGTCGGCCAGCACATTGTAGAAGAAGGCGCCGAACTGCGCGCCGGTCAGCTCGACGCCGGCATCGGTGACGAGTTGCACGACGCGCTCGACGTCCAGCTCGGCGGCCACGGCGGCGCCAAAGCGGTTGAGCGTCTCCAGCGCCTCGGTTTCGGCATGCGTCGCCGCCTCGGCGAGCTTGCGGTCGGACACGTCGTTGAACAGCGCCGCGACGCGGTTGTCGCCGGGCTCGCCCACCGGATAGGCCTGAATATCATACCAATAGCCGAGCGCGGCCGCATGGTTCTCGACCCGCACCGGCTCGCCTGTGCGTGCCACCTGTCCGTAGACATCGAACCAATATTGCTCATGTTCGGGCACGAGATCGCGCATCCAGCGACCTTCGGCATTGTGCAGGCCGGTCAGCCGCTCGAACGCCGGATTAACCTCGATGAACCGGTAATCGACGGCCTTGTCGCCCTCGAACTTCATCTCGAAGACGCAAAAGCCCGCGTCGATCGATTCGAACAGGGATCGATATCGCGCCTCGCTGTGCCGGACCATCGCCTCGGCCATCTCGCGCGCGCTCTCGTCGCGCAGGGTCAGCACCGCGCCGATCTGCGCGCCCTTGTCGTCGAGCACCGGCCGCGCGCTGCCCACCGCCAACACTTCGGCGTCGGGCCGGCGGATCAGCCAGCGCGCCTCGCTGACCGTCTCGCCGCGCACCGCACGCGACAGCGGCAACTCCGCGGACGGATAGGGCTCGCCCTCCTCGGTGAACAGCCGATAGGTCTGTGCATAGTCGCCAGCGCCGACATGCAGTCGCGCCATGCCGTGGATGCGCGCTGCCGCATCGTTGACGAAGGTGATGCGACCCTCGGCGTCGGTGACGATCACGCCTTCCGCGAGCTGGCCGAGGATGGCGTTGCGCTCCGCCGCCTCGCCCGCCAGCGCCTGTTCGGCCGCCTTACGGTCGTGGATATCCTCGGTGGTGCCGTACCATTTGACGATGGCGGCCGCCTCGTTGCGCCGCGGATAGCCGCGTGAGTGCATCCAGCGGAAGCTACCGTCGCGCATCGCGACGCGGTGCTCGATGTCATAGGGCTGGCCGGTCGTCGTTGACGCCTGCCACGCCGCGAGCGTGCGCGCCTGATCGTCAGGGTGCAGCCCGTCGAGATAGCCGCTGCCGAGTCCGCTGGTGCCGGTCCACTCCTCCCAGCGGCTGTTCACATGGTCCAGTTGGCCGTCGGCGCCTGCCGTCCAACTGGTCTGCGGATTGAGTTCGACGGCGTGGCGGTAGTGATCCTCGCTTTCGCGCAGTGCCACCTCGTCGACGAAGCGTCCTGTAAGGTCGACCGCCATCGCGACAACGCCGGTGATTTCGTCCGCCGGATTGCGGCGCGGCGCGAAGGTCACATGCGCGTGGCGCGTACCACCCGACTTGTAGGGAATGTCGCTTTCGAAGGTGACGCGCTCGCCCTTCGCCGCGCGCTCGAACGGCGGCACGAGCTGCGCATAGGCTTCGTCTCCCAGCACCTCGCGGGCATGGCGGCCGATGACCTTGCCGTCCTCCGGCCCGAACCAGCTCTCATAGGCCTTGTTGGCGAATTCATAGTGGTGATCGAGCGACAGCACCGAGACGAGCACCGGCATGGAATCGGTGAGCGCGAACAGTTGCGCGCGGTCGACGATCGGCTTTTGCGCAAGCGCCGCCTTTGCCTCGGCGAGCTCCTGCTCCAGCCGGGCGACGCGCGCGGCGAGGTCGCGTTCCCCGCCGATCAACCCGCCATCGGTTGCCAAACGCCTCACTCCCCACCCGGGGGTCCCGCTTGCCCGCCGGCACATGCCCCAAGCAATTGATAACAGGCTTTCGGCCAAGGACAAACGGGTGCGGCATGCGCGACGCTGGCCTTGCCGAGGGCGTCATGATAACCGTTCGCAACTTTAGACGGGGGCCGCGTGACGCGCATCGATCAGCTTCCGGCGGGCATGCCCGCCATCATCACCGGCATCGACCGCGCCGCCTGCGGCGAGAATGTCTGGCGCCGCCTGCACGAGATGGGCTTCGACGAGGGCGTCGATGTCGAGGTGCTGCACAAGGCGCCGCTGGGCGATCCGATGGCGCTGCGCGTCGGCAACATGACCATTGCCATCCGCCGGGCCGAGGCCAGCCTGATCAGGGTCGACACGAACCTGCCGGCGACCGCCGCATGAGCACCGCCGTCGCCGCGCTGGTCGGCAATCCCAATGCCGGCAAGACCTCGCTGTTCAACGCGCTGACCGGCGCGCGGCAGAAGGTCGGCAACTATCCCGGCGTCACCGTCGAACGGAAGGTCGGGCCGCTGACGCTGGCCGACGGCCGCACCGTCGACATCATCGACCTGCCCGGCACCTACAGCCTCGATCCGCGCAGCCCCGACGAGGCGGTGACCCGCGACGTGGTGATGGGCCACCAGGCAGGCGAGCGCGTGCCCGAAGCGATCATCGCGGTCGTCGATGCCACCAACCTGCGCAATCACCTTCGCTTCGTGCTCGAGCTGAAGCGGCTTGGCCGGCCCATGCTGGTCGCGCTCAACATGTTCGACCTCGCCGAGCGCGACGGGCTGAAGATCGACGTCGAACATCTGTCGGCGCGCCTGGGCGTGCCCGTGGTCCCGACCGTCGCCGTCCGCCGCCGTGGCCTCGACGCGCTCGCCGCCGAGCTGGCGCCGCTGCTGGGGCAGGCGCAGGTCGTGGCGCCGCTGCCACCCGCCGACATCGTCGATCTGCAGCATGAGGCGCGCGACATGGCCAAGGCGGTGACCGTTGCGCAAGGCACTGCGCGCCGTACCACGCAGGGCATCGACCGCATCGTGCTGCACCCGGTCGCCGGCCCGATCATCCTCGCCGCCATCCTGTTCCTGATGTTCCAGTCGGTATTCGCCTGGGCCGAGGCGCCGATGACCTGGATCGAGGACGGCATCGCCGTGCTTCAGGGCTGGGCCGCCGCGGGGATTCCTGAAGGCCTGCTGCTGTCGCTGATCAACGACGGCCTGCTCGCGGGCGTCGGCGCGGTGATCGTGTTTCTGCCGCAGATCCTCATCCTGTTCGCCTTCATCATCGCGCTCGAACAGTCGGGCTACATGGTCCGCGCCGCCTTCCTCATGGACCGGCTGATGTCGCGCGTCGGATTGAACGGCCGCGCCTTCATCCCGCTGCTGTCGTCCTTCGCCTGCGCGATTCCCGGCATCATGGCGGCGCGCACCATCGACGAACCGCGCGACCGGCTGACCACCATGCTGATCGCGCCGCTGATGACCTGCTCGGCGCGCCTGCCGGTCTATGCCGTCATCATCGCCGCCTTCATTCCCGATCAGGCGGTCGGCGGCATCTTCAACCTGCAGGGCCTCGTGCTGTTCGGCCTTTACGCGTTCGGCGTGCTCGGCGCGCTAGCCGCTGCCTTCGTGTTGCGCAAGACGCTGACCAAGGGCACCAGCCAGACCTTCCTGATGGAGATGCCGAAGTATCAGGCCCCGGCGCTGCGCGACTTCACCATCGGCCTCTACCAGCGCGCCGGCGCCTTCCTGAAGCGCGCGGGTACGCTGATCATGGCGATCACCGTCGTGCTCTGGGTGCTGGTCGCCTTCCCGCAGTCGCCCGAGGGCACCGACGGCGCGACGCAGATCGACAACAGCTTCGCCGGCCGCATCGGCCACGCCATCGAGCCGATCTTCCGCCCGATCGGCTTCAACGACGAGATCGCCATCGCACTGATCCCCGGCCTCGCCGCGCGCGAGGTGGCGGTGGCGGCGCTCGGCACCGTTTACGCCATCCAGGGCGACGAGGCGGAGGTCGAGCAGTCGCTCGTCGAGCGACTGCGCGGCGCCTGGCCGCTGCCCACTGCGCTAGCCTTCCTCGCCTGGTACGTCTTCGCGCCGCAGTGCCTCGCGACCTTGGCGGTCGCGAAGCGCGAGACCAACAGCTGGAAGTGGCCGATCTTCATGTTCGTCTACCTGTTCGCGATGGCCTACATCGCCGCCGGCCTGACCTTCTGGATATCGAGCGCACTCCTCTAGATTCGCGCTTCCCTGTTCGGCCACAACCCGCCTAGGCTTGCCCGCGCAACGCTCGGGGCGATTCGGTTGCCCTGAAGACAGGCGTTCCCTATATGTTCCATGTGAAACAAGAAAGATGAAACCGCATGGCTGGAAGCGTGAACAAGGTCATCCTCGTCGGCAACCTCGGCCGCGACCCTGAATCCCGGTCGCTGCCAAGCGGCGGCAAGCTGGTCAACCTCAACGTCGCGACATCGGAAACCTGGCGCGACAAGAACTCGGGCGAGCGCAAGGACAAGACCGAGTGGCACCGCGTGGTGATCTTCGACGAGAATCTGGCGCGCGTGGCCGAACAATATCTGCGCAAGGGCTCGAAGGTGTATCTCGAAGGCCAGCTGCAGACCCGCAAATGGCAGGACCAGTCGGGCGCCGACAAATATTCGACCGAGGTCGTGCTGCAGCGCTTCAACAGCGCGCTGGTGCTCCTCGACGCGCGCGGTGAAGGCGGCGGCGGTGGCGGCGGCAACGACTTCGGCGCCGACGACTTCGGTGGCGGCGGCGGCGGCAGCCGTGGCGGCTACGGCGGCGGCGGTGGTGGCGGCGGCGGCTATGGTGGTGGCGGAGGCGGAAACGACTTCGGCGGCGGCAACCGCGGCGGCGGCGCGGCCAAGAAGCCCGCGGGCGGCTCGTTCGACGACGATCTCGACGACGACGTGCCATTCTGAGCCGTCAGGCCTGAATGAAAAAGGGCGCCGGAGCGATCCGGCGCCCTTTTTCTTTGTTCCCTTCATTGTCACCCCCGCGCAGGCGGGGGGCCATACTCCGAAGCGTCGGCGGCAATGGATCCCCGCCTTCGCGGGGATGACGATAAGAGAGAACTATCTGAACGCCGGCTCGTCGAACGCGCGCAGCTTGCGGCTGTGCAGGCGCGAGCCGTGCTGGCGCAGCACGTCGCAGGTGGCGATGCCGATCTGGATATGCTCGGAGATCGCCCGTTCGTAGAAGCGGTTGGCCTGCCCCGGCAGCTTGATCTCGCCGTGGAGCGGCTTGTCCGACACGCAGAGCAAGGTCCCGTAGGGCACGCGGAAGCGATAGCCCTGCGCGGCGATCGTCGCCGATTCCATGTCGATGGCGACCGCGCGCGACTGGTTGAAGCGCAGCGCGGAGAGCGCGTAGCGCAGCTCCCAGTTGCGGTCGTCGGTGGTGACCACGGTGCCGGTGCGCAGGCGGCGCTTCAGCGCGTCGCGATCCTCGCCGGTGACGATCTCGGCGGCCTGGCTCATCGCCTGCTGTACTTCGGCGAGCGCCGGGATCGGGATTTCCGGCGGCAGCACCTCGTCGAGGACATGGTCGTCGCGCAGATAGGCATGCGCCAGCACATAATCGCCGATCTTCTGCGACGGGCGCAGGCCGCCGCAGTGGCCGATCATCAGCCACGCCTCGGGACGCAGCACCGCCAGATGGTCGGTGATCGTCTTGGCGTTCGACGGGCCGACGCCGATGTTGACCAGGGTGATCCCCTGCCCGCCCGGCGCGATCAGATGATAGGCGGGCATCTGGTGCCGCCGCCATGCGCCCTCGGCCACCGCGCGCTCGGGGTCGGCGGTCTCGGGCGTGATGTAGACGCCGCCGGCACCCGACAGCGCCTCATAGGGGCCGCCGGCACGAAGCTGCGCGCAGCCCCAGCGCACGAACTCGTCGACGTAGCGATGGTAGTTGGTGAACAGGATGTACTTCTGGATGTGCCCCGGCGGCGTGCCGGTGTAGTGGCGCAACCGGGCGAGGCTGAAGTCGACGCGCAGGCCGTCGAACAGCGCCAGCGGCCGCGCCGCGCCCGGCGGGGTGCGCCAGACGCCGTCGGCGATCTCGTCGCCGATCGAGGCCAGCTCGGTCGCCGGAAAGATTGACGCCAGCTCGCTCGCCCCGTCGAACTGCGGATCGGTCGATCCGTCGAGCACATAGGGGAAGGGAATTTCCTGGCGGCTCGATCCGACGGACACCTCGGCGCCGAAGTCGTCGATCAGCAGGCCGATCTGCTCGGTCAGATATTCGCGGAACATCTCCGGCTGGGTGACGGTGGTGGCATAGTCGCCCGGCGCGGTCAGGCGGCCATAGGCGCGCGCCAGCTGCGGGCGCGGCCCGTCGCCGGCATAATGGACGCGCAGCTCAGGATAGGCGAACAGGCCCTCGGCCCGCTGCTGCGGATCGGGGCGCGCGCCGCGGTCGGAGTAAGCGCGCAGGGCGTTGCGCAGCGCGAGGACCGACTGGTCATACCGGCGCTGCAGTTCATCGACGATGTGGGAAGCTTGGCTAGACATGGCCTCGAATAATCACCGGATGTGACCAGAGCAAGGCAAGCCCCATTTAGTCCGAACCGCTGCCCTTCAGCACGCTGAACGGGTTGTTCGAGGTCTTCTCGGCCGCTGCCCGCGCCGCCGCCTCTTCCTCGCTTAGCAGCCGCTGGCGCGCGGTCGCCAGCACCTCGTCGGACGCGCGCGGATAGGGATCGAGCGCGAGGCCGAAGGTCTGCGCCGCCGCCTCGCCAAGGTCGACCGCGCCGTCTTCCAGGGGCAGCACGTCGAGATCGCCCTCGCCCAGTTCGATTTCCTCATCGGGCTTCGGCTCGGTCGCATGCGCGGCGAACAGCAGGTCGACCGGCTCGTCGATCGCCATCGGCACCGGCTCCGCCGACACCACGCACAGCTGCGCGCCCTCGGCGATAACCCGCCCCTTCACGCGAATGCCCGCCGCCTCGCGCCGCACGCTCAGTTCGCCGCGCAGGCTGTCGAGCGAGGCGAGTGCGAAGCGCGCGACCAGCGCCGCGCGCTCGGCTGCCGACGCCTCGATCCACTCCGCCTTGGCGACGCCGCCGATCTCCGACAGCCGGACCAGCCGCGAGAATTCAGGTGTCACCGCGGGATCTCTCCATCGAGCAGCCGGTCGAGCGGCACGCCGTCGATCACCCGGTTGAGGTCGACGACCTCGGCCGCCGCCCACGCCAGCGCGTCACCGTCGACGGGCGCGCCGCGATAGAGGTTTCGCGCCAGCGCGTCGGCCAGCACTTCGTTGCCGGCGAACGCGGCGCGATACGCGCCGAGGCGGCCTTCGAGCGCGCCCATCATCTTGCCGATATGCTTGCCGACAACGAGGTCGCCGACACCGATCTCGCGCAGGCTGCCATCCATGTCGGCGACGAAGCGCTCGGTCAGGCTGACGAGGTTCTGCTCCTGCCCCGGCGCCGATTCGAGGCGGATGAGCACGAGGCTCAGCACAAGCGCCACCATGTCGAACCGGCCGTCCAGCGTGTCGGGCACGGTACCGGCGGTATACCAGCGCGGCTCGCGCGCGACCGCGACGACGCTGCGGTAGAGCGCGTCCATCGGCGGCGGCGCCGGGTGGCGATTGAAGAGGCGGTCGAACAGATTGAAGGCCATCGCTGCTCCCTGCGGCGCTCGCGCCGCTTGTGCGGTCCCGGCTATTCCGCATATTGAGGCGCGTAAAGCGGCTTTCAACGATGCCGCGGTGGGAGCGGTTCGAATGCGTAAGCTGGTGATGGTCTCGATGCTGATCGGCTTGGGCGTGCTGCCCGCCTGCACCCGCACGACCAACACGATGGGCTATATCGTCGACGAGGTTCTCGTCGCCGAGGTGAAGCCGGGCATCGACAATCGCGCCTCGGTCGAAAAGGCGCTCGGCAAACCGTCGATCGCCGGCCAGTGGGACGACAAGACCTGGTACTATGTCTCGCGCAACACCAAGCAGACCGCCTTCCTGATGCCGAAGCCGACCGAGCAGAGCATCATCGCGGTCAGCTTCGACGCGAAGGGCAATGTCGCCAGCGTCAATCGTCGCGGGCTGGAGCAGGTCGCCAACGTCGATCCGGTCAACGACAAGACGCCGACGCTCGGTCGCGAAACGGGTGTGCTCGAGGATCTGTTCGGCAACATCGGCCGCTTCGGATCGGCCGGCAGCGCCGGCGGGCCGCCGCAATAACGCCTAGCTGAAGCGCCCCGGCGCATAGGCCGTCGCATCGGTCGACGGCACGTCCCCCAGCAGCAGTGCCGCTGCCAGCTTTCCGGCAGCCGGCGCCGTCTGGATGCCGAAGCCGCCCTGCCCCACGCACCAGAAGAAGCCGGGTACCACCGGGTCGTAGCCGTAGACCGGCGCGCGGTCGGGCGCGAAGGTGCGGATGCCCGCCCAGGCGCGCTGCAGCCGCTTCACCTGCCAGGTCGTCGCCGTCTCCAGCCGGTCGATGGCCAGCGCCACGTCATATTCCTCGGGCTGCACATCGGCGGGCTCGCAGGAGATCTCATCGTGCGGGCTCGCCCAGAGACGGCCGGCGTCGGGCTTGAAGTAGAAGCTGCCGTCGGCGCCGATCACCAGCGGCAGGTCGGCGGGCGCCTCGGGCGCCACCTCGACCACCGCCACCGTGCGCCGCAGCGGCATCAGCCCGACCGGCTTCGCGCCCGCCATCGCCGCGATCACATCGCCCCAGGCGCCCGCGGCGTCGACGACGATATCGGCGGTGACCTCGCCCACAGTGGTCTCGATCCGCCAGCGCTCGCCCTGTCGCGTCAGCGCCGTCACCCGCGCATCGGTCAGCAGCTTGGCCCCGCCGCGCCGCGCCTGCGCGAGGAAACCCTGGTGCAGCGCCGCCACGTCGATGTCGCGGCAATCGGCCTCCCACAGCGCCCCCGCCAGCCATTCAGGGCGAAGCTGCGGCCAGCGCGCCGCGACCGTCGAGCCGTCGAGCCGCTCGATTACCACGCCGGTGTCGGCGAACTCGCGCGCCAGCGCGTCGAGCTCGCCAAGCGACGCTTCATTGGCGATGTGCAGCCCGCCGCGCGGCGTCAGCAGCGCCGCATCGGCAAAGCCCGCCGGCGGCGCCTCGAAGAAGTCCTTCGATCCCGTCGTCAGCGGCTGGATCACCGGCCCGCCATAGGTTTCGGCATAGAAGGCCGCCGACCGGCCGGTGGTGTGATAGCCGGGGTGCGACTCGCCTTCGATGATCGTCACCCGCGCGCGGTCGCCCAGGAAATAGGCGACGCTCGCCCCCGCGATGCCCGCGCCGATAATCGCGACTTCAGGGGTCATGCCGCCGCCTTCAGGAAATTGACGATCCGCGCCTGCGTCTCGTCCCGGATGGAATCCACCTCGCGCAGCAGTTCGTGCCGCCCGTCGGGAATGATGTGCAGCGTCGCGTTGGGCAAGCGCTCGGCGGCCCGATGCACCGCCGCCACGTCGACCAGCCCCTCGCGCGCGCCCATCAGGATGAGCAGCGGCGTCTTCACCGTTTCCAGTGCGCCGGGCGCGAACAACGTGTCGATCGAGGCGAGCGCGCTCGACAGCCACCCAAAGCTGATCCCGCCGATCGCGAGGTCGGGGTCGCCGTCGATCCACCAGCGCTCGTCACCGAAGCGCTCGGGCGACCCGGTGAGCAGCGCCTGCCGCTCCGGCCGCTGCTGCCACGCGCCATAGGGCCGCTGCGCCAGGGCGAAGCGCCCGCCCCAGCCGATGCCGGTCGCGCGGTCGGCCAGCCAGCGCATCACCCGCGGCGCCACGCCGACGGCACGGATGCCGACCATCGGCGCCAGCAGCACGCCGCGCTGGAGCGGGCTCCTGCCGCGCGCAAGATGCCGCAAGGTCAGGTGCCCGCCCATCGAATGACCGACAACGAAATGCGGCGCCGGCATCGTCGCGACGAACCAGGCCACCACCGCGTCGAGATCGTCGGTCCAGCGGTTGAAGTCGCCATGGCCGACCGACGGCGCGACGCCGGTACGGCCCGACAGCCCCTGCCCGCGCCAGTCGAAGGTCGCGACGCCGAACCCCGCGTCGCGCCACGCCCAATAGGCCTCGCCATATTTCTCGATGAAATCGGCGCGACCGCCGACGAACAGGATCGACCCCGCGTCGCCCCCCGCCCAGTGCACGGTGCGCAGCGGCCAGCCGTCGACGGCGAGCGTATCCCGGATCGGATCGGGCGGCAGCGTGCGGCGGCGGGAAAGCGGGTCGGCGGACACGGCCGTTGGTTACGCTTTCTTCAACCATGCCGTCTAGCGTGCGCCGCGATGGTCGACTGGGTCTCTTGGGGAAGCCTTGCGACGCTGGCGCTGTTGCTGATCGTGGCAGCGGTCGGCGACGTGCGCCGTTTCACCATTCCCAATTGGCTGTGCCTTGCCGTTGCGCTGCTGAGCCTGCCTTACTGGTGGGCCTCGGGCGCGGCCTTCTGGCCCGGCTTTCTCTGGCAGGCCGGATTCGCCGTCGCGGTGTTCGCGGGGCTCGCCGCGCTATTCGCGATCGGGGTGATGGGCGGCGGCGACGTGAAGCTGCTCGCGGCGCTCGCCCTGTGGTTTCCGCCGCGCGCCTATCTCGAACTGATGATGCTCGTCGCCGTTGCCGGCGGCCTCCTCACCCTCGCGCTGCTGGTGCGTCACCGCGTCGCCCGCGCCGAGGGGCGGCCGGAGATTCCCTACGGCCTCGCCATCGCCGCCGGCGCCTTCCTCATCCTCGCCGAACCACTTGTTAAACAATTCCCGGCATAGCGGACCCTTGGGGATGCGTTTGAGGTGCTTGGGGTCATGGATGTCCGTAAGCTGATTCTGCTGGTCGGCGCGCTGCTTGTCGCCGGCGTCACCGCCTTCATGGCGCGCAGCATGTTTTCGGGTGGCGGGGCCGCAGTCGCGGCGCCGGCGCCCGTCGAGCCGATCGGCAACGAGGTGCTGGTCGCCGCGAAGCCGCTGCCGCTCGGTACCATCATCGTCGCCGACATGCTGGTGTTCCAGCCGTGGCCGAAGGACATGGTCGAGAAGGCCTATTTCCTCAAAGGAACCGTCGATCCGGCGACGCTGGTCGGCAAGGTCGTGCGCCACACCGTCATGGCCGGCCAGCCGGTGGCGCACGGCGCGCTGATCGGCCCCGGCGAGAACGGCTTCCTCGCCGCCGCGCTCGGACCCGGCATGCGCGCCACCACCATCTCGCTGTCGGATACCAGCGGCATCGCCGGCTTCCTGTTTCCGGGCGACCGCGTCGATGTGATCCTGACGCAAGAAGTCAGCGGCGACGGCCCGTCGCTGCGCACCTCGGAAACCATCGTGCGCAATTTGCGCGTGCTCGCCGTCGACCAGCGCATGGACGACACCAGCACCGAGGCGAAGGTCGGCCGCACCGCGACGCTCGAAGTGACGCCGAAGCTCGCCGAGAAGATCACGGTGGCGGAGAAGATCGGCACGCTGTCGCTGAGCCTGCGCTCGATCGCCGACAACGCCGCCGAGCTGGAGCGCGCCATCGCCGCGGGCGAGGTGAACGTCGACGGCAACGACGCCGCCGCCGACCGCGCGCTCGAACTGGCGGTCGCGCGCATGCCGTCCGACGTGAACCCGACCTACACTACCGGCGGCGAGGTCTCGCGTTTCCAGCGGTCCTCGATGCCGTCGTCGAAGAGCAGCGACGACGGCGGCGACAAGCCGGCGCCTGCCGTTGCCGCCGCGCGGCCCGCCGGGCCGGTCGTCCGCGTCGCGCGCGGCAAGGACGTTTCGACCGTTTCGGTAGGGGGCCGATGATGAAGCACAATCTGTTGCGCGCCGGCGTGCTCGCCGCCGGCCTCGTGCTCGCCGATCCGTCAGCGGTGGCGCAGACCGGCCCGGTCATTCAGGAAGCCGAAAGCGGCATCGCGCTCGGCGTCGGCAAGGGCACGCTCGTCCGCCTGCCCCGCGCCGTTACCGATGTGTTCGTCGCCAACGACAAGATCGCCGATGTGCAGGTGAAGTCGTCGACTCACATCTACGTGTTCGGGATCAGCGGCGGCGAGACCTCGCTCTACGCCACCGACGCCGGCGGCAAGGTGGTCTATTCGGCCAACGTCCGCGTCGCGCAGAACATCGACCAGATCAAATCGATGCTGGGCATGACCATGCCCGCCGCCGCGATCGAGGTGACCCCGATGAACGGCCTGGTGCTGCTGACCGGCACCGTCGCCAACCCGAGCGAGGTCGAGGAAGCCACACGACTGACGCAGGCCTTCGTCGGCGAGAAGACCACCGTCGTCACCAAGCTGAAGACCGCGATGCCGGTGCAGGTGAACCTGCAGGTGAAGATCGCCGAGGTCAGCCGCGGGCTGTTAAAGGAGCTCGGCGTCAACCTGCTGTCGCGCGACATCGGCAGCGGCTTCGGCTTCGGTATCAGCCGCGGGCGCAACATCGGCACGATCGCGCCGACCGACTTCTCGCGCTTCCCGAAGGTCGATGCGTCGGGGCTGTACGGCCTGCCGGCCAACTCGCTGTCGCTGCCCTTCGACCCCGCGACGGGACAATTTCTCGTCGGCGGCACCAGCTACAACTTCGTCAACCCGGCGACCGCCAACACCACCTTCAACCTCGCGGGCAAGCTGTTCGGCCTCGACCTTGCCGCCGCCATCGATGCGCTGGAGCAGGACGGCGTGGTGAGCGTGCTCGCCGAGCCGAACCTCACCGCGCTGTCGGGCGAGACGGCGAGCTTCCTCGCCGGCGGCGAATTCCCGATCCCGACGCTCGACACCAACGGCGGCGTCGATATCCAGTTCAAGGAATATGGCGTCGGCCTCGCCTTCACGCCAACCGTGCTCGACGGCAACCGCATCTCGATGCGCGTCCGCCCGGAAGTGTCGGAGCTGACCGACGACGGTGCGGTGCGCCTCAACAACTTCGTCATCCCGGCGCTGACCACGCGCCGCGCCGAGACGACGGTCGAGCTCGGCTCCGGCCAGAGCTTCATGATCGCCGGGCTGCTGCGCAACCGCACCAACACCTCGACCGACAAGACGCCGCTGCTCGGCGACCTGCCGATCATCGGCGCGCTGTTCAAGTCGGACCGCTTCCAGCGCAACGAGACCGAGCTGGTCATCGTCATCACCCCCTATCTGGTGAAGCCGATGAACGCCGCGCAGGTCCGCCTGCCGACTGACGGCTACCAGGCCCCGACCGATCTGCAGCGCTGGCTGCTCGGCAAGACCTTCGACGGCAAGAGCGCCAATACCCGCCCGCAGCCGACGGTCGTGGAGCCCGCCAGGGCCGCGCCGGCCGCCGCCGCGCCCGTTCCCGCCACCCCTGCGCAGCCCGCCCCCGGCTTCGCGCTCAACTGAGGAGCCGCCCGATGCGTATCGCCCTGCTGATCCCGCTCGCGCTTCTCGCCGCCTGCATGCCCGACAATCGCTCGGTCAATACGATGAAGGCGCCCGAGATCGCGCGCAGCAGCTTCGCCTTCGACGTGCGATTCTCGGACACCGACTCGCTGCCCGCCGATCAGGCCGCCGCGCTCGAACAATGGCTTGGCGCGGTCGGCGTCGCATATGGCGACCGGATCGGCGTCGATGATCCGATCGCCGCCGGGGCTGTCAGCCGCCGCGCCGCCATCGCCGGCGTCGTCGCGCGCTTCGGCCTGCTCGTGCAGGATACCGCCCCCGTCACCGCCGCGCTGCCGGCCGGAACGGCGCGCGTCGTCATCACCCGCACGCAGGTCAGCGTGCCCGACTGCCCCGACTGGCGGCGGCCGTCGAACCCGACGACCGGTAATTCGAGCATGAGCAACTATGGCTGCGCCTCGGTCAGCAATCTCGCGGCGATGATCGCCGACCCGAACGACCTGATCGACGGCCAGACCTACACCGGCGCGGACGGCCACACGACGTCGAAGGCGATCAACGTCTATCGCGAGCGCAAGCCGACGGGCACGGGCAAGCTGCCCAAGTCCGACATCGCGACCACCGGCAACTAGGGGAGACGGACATGAACGCCCCCTGGAATCCCAACAAGCGCTCGGGCGGCCTCGCGCTGCGCGAGCCCTTCGCCGCCTTTGTCTGCGACGACGCCACTGCCGAGGCGATCCGCCCCGTCGTGGCCGAGGTCGGCTGGCCGGCGGACAAGATCAACAAGGGCGGGGTGCGCAACGCCGTGCAGGCGCTGTCGGTCTCCGCCGGCCCGCAGATATTGTTCGTCGATCTCGGCGATTCGAGCGATCCGCTGAACGACATCAACGCGCTCGCCGAGGTGTGCGAGCCGGGGACGATCGTCATCGCCGCCGGCCTCGTCAACGACGTGCGCCTCTACCGCGACCTGATCGCGTCAGGCCTGCAGGATTATCTGCTCAAACCGCTCGATCCCGCAGCGGTGCGCGAGTCACTGCTCAATGCGCAAGGAGCGCTGGCCGGCCCGAAGGCCGCTGATGTCGCCGGTGCCGACAAGCCGCGGCTGACGGTGGCGGTGATCGGCGCGCGCGGCGGCGTCGGCGCGACCTCGCTCGCCACCTCGCTCGCCTGGATGCTCGCGGAGCGCCAGCAGCGCTCGACCGCGCTGCTCGACCTCGACGTGCATTTCGGCACCGGCGCGCTCGCCTTTGATCTCGAACCGGGGCGCGGCCTTACCGACGCGCTGGAAAACCCCAGCCGCATCGACGGTCTGTTCATCGAACGCGCCATCGTCCGTGCCACCGAGCGGCTGGCGGTGCTGTCGGCCGAAGCGCCGATCGCCCAGCCGCTGATGGTCGACGGCTCGGCGCTGTTCCATTTGCAGGAGGAGATGCGCGGTGCGTTCGAAGGCGTCGTCGTCGATCTGCCGCGCACGCTCGCCGTGCAGCATCCGCATCTCGTCGGCGAGGTGCAGCAGGTGATCGTCGTCACCGAACAGTCGCTGGCCGCGACCCGCGACACTATCCGCCTGCTCGGCTGGCTGAAGAGCCAGGCGCCGAACGCGCGCGTCACCATCGTCGTTAACAAGCTGCTCACCGCGCCGGCGCCCGAGGTGTCGCGCAAGGATTTCGAGACCTCGATCGAGCGCAGGATCGACGTGGTCATTCCCTATGACGCCAAGCTCGCGGTCAGCGCGGCGCGGCAGGGCAAATGCCTCGCCGCCGTCGCCAAGGGAAGCAAGCTCAGCGCCCCGTTCGACCAGCTGTCGGCGCTCGCCACCAGCGACTTCGAGGCGGACGCTGGCCACAGTGGGCCGAAGAAGTCGCTGATCGACAAGTTCAACCTGAAGGGCCTGCTGTCCAAGGGCAGCTGACGGCCCAGTGAGTGTGCGTAGATGGCTGTGATCGGGTTCGGCAAACGCAGCGGATTGACCCCGCCCTCGACGGCGAGCTTCGGCTCGGCGCAGACGGCGCGGCGTCCGCTCGTCAACGAGCCGGTGACCCCGGAAGGGCGGCTGAGCGCCTCGATGTCGGCCGAGGCCGCCGGCTGTATCGCCGAAATTCACGCGGTAATCGCGCCGGAGTTGCTCAACCTCTTCCCGAATAGCAGCCGTACCCAGACGCGGGGTGAGTTGGCCGCCCAGATGGAGCAGATGGTCCGCCGCGTGGCGCGCGATCTCGGGCTCATGGTCGACGAGGGCAGCGTCCGTGACACCGTCACCGTCCTGCTCAACGAACTTGTCGCCGCCTTCGGCGGGCTCGAGCCCGACCCCCTCGGCGAGGCCGCGGCGCGGACGCAGCGCGCCGCGGCGCTTAGCAAGAACAGCGTCGTTACCGCCAAGGAGCGTGTCCACCCGCTGCTGATGGAGCGCATCGACGCCTCGGTGATGGCGGAGATGAGCCGCGGCGAGCTCGCCGAGCAGGTGTCGGAGGTCGTCTCCGAAATCCTCGTGTCGGAGAAGATTCACCTCAACCAGAGCGAGCAGCGCGACCTCGTCACGCTGCTGTTGAACGACATGCTCGGCCTCGGCCCGCTCGAGCCGCTGCTCGCCGACGAGGCGATCACCGAGATCATGGTCAATGGCTACAAGACGGTGTTCATCGAGCGGAAGGGCAAGATCACGCTCTCCGATGTCACCTTCCGCGACGAGCAGCATCTGCTCAACATCGCGCAGCGCATCGTCTCGGCGGTCGGCCGCCGCGTCGATGAAAGCTCGCCGATCTGCGACGCGCGTCTTTTGGACGGCAGCCGCGTCAACGTCATCATCCCGCCGCTCGCCATCGACGGCTCGACGATCACCATCCGCAAATTTTCGAAGTCGAAGCTGACCTTGGAGAAGATGCTCGAATTCGGCTCGCTGACGCCGAAGATGTGCAAGCTGCTCAACATCGCCGGCCGCTGCCGGATGAACATCATCATCTCGGGCGGCACCGGCTCGGGCAAGACCACGCTGCTCAACGCGATCAGCCGCAACATCGACCCCGACGAGCGCGTCGTCACCATCGAGGACGCCGCCGAGCTTCAGCTTCAGCAGCCGCACGTCGTCCGCCTCGAAACCCGCCCGGCGAACCTTGAAGGCAACGGCCAGGTCAACATGCGCGACCTCGTCAAGAACGCGCTGCGCATGCGCCCCGACCGCATCATCCTCGGCGAGGTGCGCGGCCCCGAGGCGTTCGACCTCTTGGCCGCGATGAATACCGGCCACGACGGCTCGCTCGGCACCTTGCACGCCAACCGCCCGCGTGAGGCGCTGACCCGTGTCGAGAACATGATCAACATGGCGGGCCTAAACCTACCGGCGAAGGCGATCCGCCAGCAGATTTCCGACGCGGTGAACATGATCATCCAGATCAGCCGCATGCGCGACGGCAAGCGCCGCATCACCTACATCTCGGAGATCGTCGGCATGGAAGGTGACGTCATCACCATGCAAGACCTCTACACCTACCGCTACGACGGCGAGGACGAGGGCGGAAACCTGCGCGGCGAGCATGTCTCGTCGGGCCTGCGCCCCGCCTTCTACGAGCGTGCCGAATATTATGGCCTCGGCCGCGCGCTCATGGAGTGCATGTGACCGACCTTGGCTTCCTGATGCTGTTCGTCGGCCTGTCGCTGACCCTGGGCTTGGGCGTTTTCGCCTTCGCCGGTGACGGCAGCGCCAAGAAGGCGTCGAAGCGGCTCGAAGCCCTGCGCGAGCGCCATTCCGGATCGCGCGAGATGCTGGCGCGCGCGCAGATGAAGCGGCTGATCGCCCAGCGCGACAACAAGCTCGACAGCGTCGTCGGCCAGTTCATCCCCCGCCCCGCCGAGCTGCGCGCGCGGCTGGAGCGCAGCGGCAAGAGCTGGACGCTCGGCCAATATGCGCTCGCCTGCGCCGGCACTTTCACCGGCGCCGCGCTGGTGCTGATCAGCGCCGGCGCCCCGCCGCTGCTCGCGCTGCTCGTCGGCAGCTTCCTCGGCATCGGCCTGCCGCACGCGGTGGTCGGCTTCCTGATCAAGCGCCGCGTCGCCGCCTTCACCACGCGTTTCCCCGACGCCATCGACCTGCTCGTCCGCGGCCTGCGCTCGGGCCTGCCCGTTTCCGAATCGCTGGGCGTCGTCGGCAAGGAGATCGCCGAGCCGGTCGGCAGCGAATTCCGCATCGTCGCCGACAAGATCCGCATCGGCCGCACGATGGAGGTGGCGCTGCACGAGATGGCGGCGCGCATGAATACGCCCGAGTTCCAGTTCTTCGTCATCACCCTGTCGATCCAGCGCGAGACCGGCGGCAACCTCGCCGAAACCTTGGCGAACCTTGGCGAAGTGTTGCGCAAGCGCGCGCAGATGAAGCTGAAGATCAACGCGATGTCGTCCGAATCGAAGGCGTCGGCCTACATCGTCGGCTCGCTGCCCTTCGCGGTGTTCGGCCTCGTGTGGATGGCGAACAAGAATTACCTGATGCCCTTCTTCGAGGATCAGCGGCTGATGATCGCCGGCACCATCGGCTTCGTCTGGATGTCGATCGGCGCCTTCATCATGTCGAAGATGGTGAGGTTCGAGATCTGATGGGCGAGGAAGAGATGACCGTCCTCGGCCTCGCGCCGACGGATATCGCCACGCTGCTGGCGGCCTTCGCGACATTGGCGGTGATGGTCGCCGTCTGGGCGGCGACGACGGTGCGCGACCCGATGCGCGGCCGGGTGAAGGCGCTGCAGGAGCGGCGCGAGCAGCTGAAGGCCGGCATCACCGCCTCGCGCAGGCGCAGCAGCGTCACGGCCAAGGCCGAGGCGACCGACGTCATGCGTACCGTACTGAAAAAGCTGGCGGTGCTGCAGGACGAGCAGACGCAGGCGGCGGCGACCAAGCTGGCGCAGGCCGGCATCCGATCGAAGGACGCGATCGTGGCGCTGCTGTTCGCGCGGTTGACGATGCCGCTGTTTCTCGGCGGCGGCATGGTACTCGCCGTCTATGTCTTCCACCTGTTCGACAGCTATTCGAACTTCACCCAGATGCTGATCGCCGCGGGCTCGCTGTTCGGGTCGTACAAGGCCCCCGACCTGTTCGTGCAAAACCTCGTGTCGAAGCGGTCGGAGGCGATCCGCAAGGGCCTGCCCGATGCGCTCGACCTGCTGGTGATCTGCGCCGAGGCCGGCCTCACCGTCGATGCCGCCTTCAGCCGCGTCGCGCGCGAACTGGGCGCCGGCTACCCCGAGCTCGGCGACGAGTTCGCGCTGACCTCGATCGAGCTCGGCTTCCTCACCGACCGGCGGCAGGCATTCGACAATCTCTCGCAGCGCGTCGCATTGGAAAGCATCCGCGGCGTCGTCACCACGATGGTGCAGACCGAGAAGTACGGCACGCCGCTGGCGAGCGCGCTGCGCGTGCTTTCTGCCGAATTCCGCAACGAGCGGATGATGCGCGCCGAGGAAAAGGCCGCGCGGCTGCCCGCGATCATGACGGTGCCGCTGATCCTGTTCATCCTGCCGGTGCTGTTCATCGTGATCTTGGGGCCAGCCGCCTGCTCGATCTCCGACTCGCTGTAAGGCACCGACCAAGTCCCTCTCCCGCTTGCGGGAGAGGCTAGGTGAGGGTGTGCGAGCGCCAACGAGCTTTCGGCGCCGGTGGTGAAGCGTTGAGGGCGGAACACCCTCACCCTCCCACCGCTTCGCGGCGGGCCCCTCCCTCTCCCGCAAGCGGGCGAGGGGGCGTCAGGCGGGCTTGCTGACCAGGCTGAACCGCTTCAACTGCTTCTGCGGCTCGGCCCATCCGGGCTTCAGCGCCGCCGCCTGGCGATAATCGTCATAGGCGGCGCGTGTGCGGCCCAAGGCCTCGTTGGCGACGCCGCGCGTGTAATAGGCGACCTCGGGGCGGACGGGATTGAGGTCGAGCCCCTGGCTGAGGAAATTGACCGCCTCGCCGTCGCGGCCGCCGACATGCACCAGCGCGATGCCCTTGTTCACATAGGCCTCGGCGAGGTCGGTCTTCAGCCGGATCGCCGCCTCATAGTCGGCGATCGCCGCAGCATGTTCCTTCTTCCGCATATAGAGGATGCCGCGGTTGACGAGGGTGGCGGCGCGGTCGCGGACGCTCAGCGCCTGCTCGCTCAGCGCGCGGTCGCAATTCTCGAAGGCCTCGTCGCTGGCCCGGCCCGACTCGGCGAGCTCGTAGCAGACGCGCGAAAAGCCCGCGCCGATGATGCTCACGGCGCCATGCGCGGTATCCGGAATGAAAAACCCAACAGCGATAAGGGCGCCGGCCAGCAGCTTGTGCGTGGACATGGCAGTCTCCTTCCCCAAGGAGCGGCCATCATAGCATCGATCGGGAGTCGGCGCCTCAGGCGATGATGTCGGGCAGCAGCTGGTCGTTGAGCTGGCGGATATCGTCCTTCAGCTTCAGCTTGCGCTTCTTCAGCCGGGCAAGCTGGATCTGGTCGTGGCCGGGCAGCGAGCGCAACGCCTCGATCGCCGCGTCGAGGTCGCGATGCTCCTCGGTCAGCGCCTCGAGGCGGCTCAGCAATTCCTTGTCGTCCACCACCGGCAACTCGCGACTCAGTTTGGGTGGCCGAGTCGTAGCACAGCGCGACTCGCGCGTAAGTGGCCAGCAGCGCCGCCGGGCGAATACGCCGCGCCGCCGCCTCCACAGCTAGCGGCCATTTCGTATCGGGAACGCTACGTCTTGTGGTGAAACAAGTTGGTCGCAAATTCGGCTGACGACCCCGGAAAGCTGTGATCTACTCGACCATCCCGATTGCCGAGGGCCTGCGTTCTACGCATCCGATGCTGGGACAGCCTTCGGCGACCGACCTTTAACGAAGGAAGGATACGGACCCATGGCTACCGCACATCTCGACGCTCTCGCCTCCAGGCACGCTACGCTGGAGAGCACGATCTTCAACGAGATGCAGCGACCCATGCCCGACTCGTTCCGCCTCGCGCAGTGGAAGAAGGAAAAGCTGCGGCTGAAGGAACAGATCGAGCGCGAAGGCACCCATTAGCCGTCGCGCACATCGCAAGAGAAAGGGCCGGGAGCGATGCTCCCGGCCCTTTCCTTTTCAGCTCGATCCGTTCGTTAGAAGCGGAACGAGATACCCGCCAGCACCTGCTGCGGATTGTAGCTGCCGTCGAAGTCCTTGTAGCGGTACTCGACGCGCGCCGAGGTGCTCGGGCTCAGCGCATATTCGACGCCCGCGCCATAGACCGCGCCATCCGCCCAATCCTTGTCGCTGAACGAATTGGCCGGGGTCACCGAATCGGTCACGCTGACCTGGATACGCTCGGCACCATAGCCGACGCGGCCATAGACCAGCGCGCGGTCACCGGCGACGAAGCCGGCGCGGCCCGAGAACATATAGTTCCAGTCAGGATTGACCGCAGCGGTGATGCCCGGCGCCAGGGTCTGGCGGAGCGTGCGGCCGCCCGCGCCGATCTCCGCTTCGCCACCGAGGACGAAGCCGGTGCCGACCGGCGCATCGAAGCCGAAATAGGCGCCATAGTCGAAGCTGCTGCGATCGCGGTCGAACGCCGCGACACCGGGAATGCCGAAATCTTCATCGATGGAGCGCTGGCCCCAGCCGATCTGGCCGCCGACGTAAGGACCGGTGAAGCTGTCGCCCACATCCTGCGCCATGGCCGGCGCGGTAACGGGAAGCAACGCGAGGGCCGCGGCAGCAACGAAATACTTGGTGTTCATTCCCAACTCCTTCTTACTCGGACGAACGCCCTCAAGACGCCATGACATCCTGAAAGTTCCTGCCAGCACCACCCAAGGGGGGTGAGATGGTGCCGGAAAGTCACAGACCGCAATCGGGGAGGATGTTGCGGCCGTGGACGATGATTTCGCGCCCGCAACGTGAACCGATACTTAATGAAAAGTGGCTTCAATTTGGATGCTTGGCGCCGCATTTCGTTCATCTTCGGTTCAGCGCGCAAACATCTTTCAAAACGCGGAACGGGCCCGCATCTTTTCGATGCGAGCCCGTTCAAATAGGCGCAATGATATTGTGTTGCGGACTATTCGTCGCGCGTCACCTTCTCGAGCCGTTCATGCTTTTCCTGCGCTTCGAGGGTCATCGTCGCGATCGGCCGCGCTTCGAGCCGCTGCAGCGAGATCGGCTCGCCGGTCACTTCGCAATAGCCATATTCGCCGTCTTCGATGCGACGCAGCGCCGCGTCGATCTTCGAGATCAGCTTGCGCTGGCGGTCGCGCGTGCGCAGCTCGATCGACCAGTCGGTCTCGCTCGACGCGCGGTCGGTAACGTCCGGCTCGCGCAGCGATTCGCTCTGAAGGGTCTGCAGCGTCTCGCGGGCCTCGCGAAGGATGTCGTCCTTCCAGTCGAGCAGCTTCCCGCGGAAAAAGGCCAGCTGACGCGGCCCCATGAATTCTTCATCGGCGCTCGGCCGATACCCCGTCGGTAGTTCAACGTCGTCGAACACCGATGGCTCGACCTCGTCGCTCACCACGACGGCCCCGCTCCCCACGACTTCCATCCGCATACTCCCTGCCACGACATACCGTCTGTGACCGGCGCTCCGTGCCCCGCTCGCAGGACGGCCTCCCCGCCGCGGCCTATAGCGATTGCGCAAGGCGGGAACAAGTGACGGTTCGATGGTGAAACAACGGCCGTGACTCGGCGATGAACGCTCTCAGGAAAACGACCGCTGCGAACCTTCGTCCACAGCGGCCGTCCCCACAGGACTCCGGCTCTCTCAAGCCGTGCCCTTGGTCTCCGTCGAGGCGATCAGCTTCTCGATTTCGTTGGTCGGGCGGTTGGTGATGTCCTTGGCGATCTCGCCGATGATCCGCGCCTCGACCTCCTTGTGATAATGCTTGCGCAGCTCGCCGAGCGCCTTCGGCGGCGCCACCACGATCAACTGCGAGAACTCGTTCTTCAGCGCGCGCATGCGCAGCATCTCGGCGGTTTCCGCGGCGAAGCGGTCCTCCTCCAGCTGGTGGAAGTCGGTCTGCTCATAGCCGGCGACACCGCCGAGCCCGCCCGCCTGCTGGTTGCGGCCCGGCGCATCGGTGCCGATGTCGCGGGTGGCCGGAATGTCCTTCTCCTCGTGGGTGACGACTTCCAGCTTCGGATATTGCGCATCGCCGTCATTGCGGAACAGCAGCATCTTGCGGCCATCGGCGACCACGACCATCGCATCACGCGGAATCTGCATTACGAACCTCCAATCGATCAGAGGAAACAACGCACCGCGATGCGGAGCGGTTGCCGCTTGGCAAGAACGGCTCGGCCCGTCATAGCGTCGGCCCATGCACGACATTCGCTACATTCGGGCCGAACCTCAGGCGTTCGACGCCGGCCTTGCGCGCCGTGGGGTCGAGCCATCGGCCGAGCGCATCCTCGCTTATGATACCGGCCTGCGCGCCGTTCTGACCGAGCTTCAGGCCGGCCAGGCGCGCCGCAACGAGGCCTCGAAGGCGATCGGCGCCGCCAAGGCCTCGAAGGACGAAGCGACGGCGCAATCGCTGATGGCCGAGGTCGCCGCATTGAAGCAGCGCCTGCCCGAGCTCGAAATGGGCGAGCGCACGCTGACCGAGGCTCTGCAAGCAGAACTGGCCGCGCTGCCCAACATCCCAGTCGCCGAGGTGCCCGAGGGCAGCGACGAGGCCGGCAACCAGCTCGTCCACACCCGCGGCGAGAAGCGCGACCTCGGTTTCGAGCCGCGCGACCATGATGCGATCGGCGCGCCGCTCGGCCTCGATTTCGACGCCGCCGCGGCGATCTCTGGCAGCCGCTTTGCCGTGATGAAGGGCGGCATCGCCCGGCTCCATCGCGCGCTCGGCCAGTTCATGCTCGACCTGCAGACGCGCGAGCATGGCTATACCGAGGTGATGCCGCCGCTGCTGGTGCGTGACGAAGCCGTGTTCGGCACCGGCCAGCTACCGAAGTTTGCCGACGATCTGTTCCGCACCACCGACGGCCGCTGGCTGATCCCGACCGCCGAGGTGTCGCTGACCAACCTGGTGCGCGAGCGCATCCTGTCGGGCGACGAGCTGCCGCTGCGCTTCACCGCGCTGACGCAATGCTTCCGCTCCGAAGCCGGCGCCGCCGGACGCGACACGCGCGGCATGATCCGCCAGCACCAGTTCGAGAAGGTCGAGCTGGTGTCGATCACGTCGCCGGAGCAATCGGACGAAGAGCATGAGCGGATGACCGCCTGCGCCGAAGCGGTGCTCGACCGGCTCGGCCTCGCCTATCGCCGCATGCTGCTCTGCACCGGCGACATGGGCTTCACCGCGCGCAAGACCTACGACCTCGAGGTCTGGCTGCCCGGCGCCGGCCAGTATCGCGAGATCAGCTCCTGCTCCAACTGCGGCGACTTTCAGGGCCGCCGCATGAACGCGCGCTTCAAGCGCGACGGCGACAAGGGCACCACCTTCGTCCACACCCTGAACGGCTCGGGCCTCGCGGTCGGCCGCACGCTCGTCGCGGTGCTGGAAACCTACCAGCAGGCCGACGGCTCGGTGGCGATCCCCGACGCGCTCCACCCCTATATGGGCGGGCTCAACCGGCTGGAGCCGACGGCATGAGGATCCTCGTCACCAACGACGACGGCGTCCACGCGCCGGGCATCGAAATCCTCGAGGCGATCGCCCGCGAACTGTCCGATGACGTGTGGATCGTCGGCCCCGCCGAGGAACAGTCGGGCGCTGGCCACTCGCTGACGCTCGCCGACCCGGTGCGCATCCGCCAGCTGTCCGATCGCCGCTATGCGGTGCGCGGCACGCCGACCGATAGCGTCATGCTCGGCATCGGCATCGTGTTGAAGGATCTGCGCCCCGATCTCGTGCTGTCGGGCGTCAACCGCGGCGCCAACCTCGCCGAGGACGTCACCTATTCGGGCACCGTCTCGGCGGCGATGGAGGGCACGCTTGCCGGCATCCCGTCGATCGCGCTCAGCCAGACCTTCTGGCACCAGGAAGGCGAGTTCGAGCCCTTCGCCTGCGCGCGCGCTTGGGGCGCGAGCGTCGTGCGCGCGCTGTTGAAGAGCGGCTGGCCGAAGGGCGTGCTGATCAACGTCAACTTCCCGCCGATCGGCCCCAGCGAGGTGCGCGGCGTCCGCGTCACCGAGCAGGGCTTCCATGATTATGGCCGCCTCATCATTGAGGAGCGGCAGGACATGCGCGGTACGCCCTATTACTGGTTCGGCCTCGGCCCAGATGCGACGCAGCCGGGGCACGAGACCGACCTGAAGGCGATCCGCGAGGGCTATATCTCGGTGACGCCGCTGCACCTCGACCTCACCCATTACCCGACGATCGCCGGCCTGCGCGACGCGCTCGCCGACTTCGCCGCGCCGGGCAAGGCCGGCTGACCATGACGCGGGGGCTTCTCCTCGCGCTGCTGCTGGGGCTCGCCGCCTGCAGCACGCCCGAGCCCCCCAGGCCGGCCCCGCGCCCCGCGCCGGTCGCCGCCAAGCCCACCCCGAAGCCCGCCTGGGTGCCGCGCAAGGTCGTCGCCGATGGCCGCGAGGTCGCAGCAAGCCGAGTCACCGTCGCGGCGGGCGACAGCCTCAGCCGCATCGCGCAACGCACCGGCACTGGCGTCGGCGCGCTCGCCGCCGAGAATAACCTGTCGGCGCCCTTCACGCTTCGCCCCGGCCAGGTGATCCGCATCCCCGCCGGCCGCTATCACAGCGTCAAACCGGGCGAGACCGGCATCACTATCGCGCAGGCCTACGGCGTGCGCTGGAGCACCGTCGTCACCGCCAACCGCCTGTCGCCGCCTTACACGCTGGAAGTCGCTGACGTGTTGCGGCTGCCGGCCAAGCAGGTCGTGGCGACGATGACGCTCGAAGAGCGTGCCAAGGCCTACACGCTCGACATCGACGACCTGATCACCGGCTCCGAGCCGGCCGCCCCCGCCCGCCCCGTCGCCACCGCGACGGCGAGCGCGCCGCGGCCGCCGGCACCGAAGCCG
The DNA here is from genome assembly GCF_042648405.1 of Sphingoaurantiacus capsulatus. Classification (NCBI taxonomy): domain Bacteria; kingdom Pseudomonadati; phylum Pseudomonadota; class Alphaproteobacteria; order Sphingomonadales; family Sphingosinicellaceae; genus Sphingoaurantiacus; species Sphingoaurantiacus capsulatus. The sequence continues at coordinate 27,072 of NZ_JBHRXV010000004.1, forward strand.
GTCGCCGAACCCGCTGCTTTCACCGGCCGCTTCGTCTGGCCGCTCGAAGGCCGCATCCTCTCCAGCTTTGGCGCCAAGCCCGCCGGCCGCTACAATGACGGCATCAACATCAAGGCCAACGCCGGCACGCCGATCAAGGCGGCCGCCGACGGGATCGTCGCCTACGCCGGCGACGGGATCGCGGGCTTCGGCGGGCTGGTGCTGCTGAAGCATGGCGACGGCTGGGTCACCGCCTATGCGCATGCCGAGGAGCTGCTGGTCGCGCGCGGCGATACGGTGAAGCGCGGCGATCTCATCGCCCGCGCCGGCGCGACCGGGTCGGTCGACGAGCCGCAGCTTCATTTCGAGATCAGGCGGGGCCGCACCCCGGTCAATCCGGTGCCGCTGCTCCCCAAGTCCGCTTCCTGACGCGCGTCGCGCCGCGGACGGGCATCGGCGCCTGGGCGACATTTTGCGCGGGCGCGCGGCGGAAACGCCGGTTGGTCGGGCCAGCCGGATGGTGTAAAGCCCCGCGCCCATGACCCTACCCGTCACCCTCCCCTTGCCGCCGAAGGTCGGCATGGTGTCGCTCGGCTGCCCCAAGGCGCTGGTCGACAGCGAACGCATCCTGACCAAGCTCAGGAGCGACGGCTACGCCATGTCCGCCGACTATGCCGGCGCCGACGTCGTGCTGGTCAACACCTGCGGCTTCCTCGATTCCGCCAAGGAAGAGAGCCTGGCCGCCATCGGCGAGGCGATCGCCGAGAACGGCCGCGTCATCGTCACGGGCTGCATGGGCAACGAGGCGGACGTGATCCGCGCCAAGTTTCCGCAGGTGCTCGCCGTCACCGGCGCCGCCCAGTACGAGCAGGTGGTATCAGCTGTCCATGAGGCGGCGCCGCCGGTGCCGTCGCCGTTCGTCGACCTTGTCCCCGAGGGCGGGCTGAAGCTGACGCCGCGCCACTACAGCTATCTGAAGATTTCGGAAGGCTGCAATCACCGCTGCAAATTCTGCATCATCCCGTCGATCCGCGGTGATCTCGTCAGCCGACCGGCGAATGCGGTGGTGCGCGAGGCGGAAAAGCTGGTCGGCGCCGGTACGAAGGAACTGCTGGTCATCAGCCAGGACACCTCGGCCTACGGCGTCGATATCCGCCACGCGACCTCGGCGCTGCACGGCCGCGACATCCGCGCCCACGTCACCGATCTTGCGCGCGAGCTGGGGCAGAGCGGCGCCTGGGTGCGCCTCCACTATGTCTATCCCTATCCGCACGTCGACGAGTTGATCCCGCTGATGGCGCAGGGGCTAATCCTCCCCTATCTCGACATCCCCTTCCAGCACGCCTCGCCGACGGTGCTGCGCGCGATGCGCCGCCCGGCGAACGAGGCGAAGGTGCTGGAGCGCATCCGCCGCTGGCGCGACATCTGCCCCGACATCGCGCTGCGCTCGACCTTCATCGTCGGCTTCCCCGGCGAGACCGAGGAAGATGTCGCTTACCTGCTCGACTGGCTGGAGGAAGCGCAGCTCGATCGGGTCGGCTGCTTCAAATATGAGGCGGTCGAGGGTGCTGCGGCCAACGAGCTGCCGGGCGCCGTTCCCGAGGACGTGAAGCAGGCGCGATGGGAGCGCTTCATGGCGACCCAGGCGCGCATCTCCGCCGCCAAGCTGCAGGCGAAGATCGGCCGCACGCTCGACGTCATCATCGACGAGGTCGACGATGAGGGCGGCGCCACCGGCCGCTCGAAGGCCGACGCGCCCGAGATCGACGGGCAGGTGCATCTGCGCGATGCGGGCGGCCTCAAGCCCGGCGACATCATCAGCGCCGAGATCGAGGACGCCGACGACTACGATCTGTTCGGCGTTCCCACGGAAGGACCGAGATGACCGACTTCGCCTCGCTGCTGCAGCCCGATCGCCAGCAGGAGGCGCGGACGGTGCATGTCGTCGATGCCAAGGGCTTCGACGCCTGGCTCGGCGCACAATCGGCGCGGGCGCGCGGCGCGGCGGAGGCAGCGCGCTTCAAGGGCAAGGCGGGCGAGTTCGCGCTGCTGCCCGGTGACGGCGCGAACGACTGGGCCGTCGCGGTCGGCGTCAAGGATGCCGCCAAGCTCGCCCCCTGGGATCTGGCCGGCGCCGTCGCGCGCCTGCCGGCCTGCAGCTACCGCCTCGCCGATGGTCGCCCCGGCGCCGCCGCGCTCGGCTGGCTGCTCGCCCACTACAAGTTCGACCGCTACCTTTCCGACAAGAAGCCGGTCGACAGCCGCGTGCTGCTGACCAGCGATCCCGCGACGGCTGAAGATGTGGTCCGCCTCGCACAGGCGACCGCGCTGGTTCGCGACCTCGTCAACACGCCCGCCGAAGACCTCGGCCCGTCCGAACTCGCCGCCGCCGCCGAGGCGCAGGCCGCCGAGTTCGGCGCCAGGATCAAGGTCGTGCAGGGCGAGGCGCTGAAGGATGGCTTCCCGGCGGTCCATGCCGTGGGCCGCGCCGCCGACAAGGCGCCGCGCCTCATCGACCTGAGCTGGGGCGACGCTTCGCACCCGAAGCTGACGCTCGTCGGCAAGGGCGTCTGCTTCGATTCGGGCGGCCTCGACATCAAGCCCGCCTCCGGCATGGCGACGATGAAGAAGGACATGGGCGGCGCCGCGCATGCGCTGGCGATGGCTCGCCTGATCATGCAGGCGAAGCTGCCGGTGCGCCTTCGCCTCATCATCCCTGCGGTCGAAAACGCCATCTCCGGCAACGCTTTCCGCCCCGGCGACATCCTCGCCACCCGCAAGGGCGTGTCGGTCGAGATCGGCAACACCGACGCCGAAGGCCGCCTTATCCTTTGTGACGCGCTGGCGTTGGCGCAGGAGGACAAGCCGGACCTCATCCTCGACTTCGCCACCCTAACCGGCGCCGCCCGCGTCGCGCTCGGCCCCGAGCTGCCGGCGCTGTTCGCCAACGACGACGGCATCGCCGACGCCATTCTCACCGCCGGGCGTGAGGTGAGCGACCCCCTGTGGCGGCTGCCGTTGTGGGAGCCCTATCGCGACATGCTGAAGTCGGAGGTTGCCGACATCAACAACGCCGGCGAGGGCGGCTTTGCCGGCGCGATCACCGCCGCCCTTTTCCTCGCGAAGTTCGTCGAGGCGAAGACGCAATGGGCGCATGTCGACCTGTTCGCGTGGCAGCCCGCCTCGAAGCCGGGCCGGCCCAAGGGCGGCGAAGCGATGACCCTACGAGCATTTTTCCGCTTCCTTGAAGGGCGTTACCGCCGCCCGGCGTGAATCTGAACGACGTTTCGCAACGGAAACGCCGCTGGCCCGTTATTCATCTGACTGTTGAGTAAGCGTAACGCGTTCCGGCTGTGTTGCCGGGCGCCAGAGTAGAGGATGCGTATATGGCTTCGGAAACGCAGCGGAGCGGTCACGCGCTTGAGCCGTTGGCGGAGTGGATGAGCACGCTCATCGGCTACGTCCAGTCGGCTCGCCCGGACCTCACCAATCGCCAGATGGCACTGTTGATGCTGGTCTACCTGACCGACGGCCCCCACACCGTCCGTGGTCTCGCGGCCAAACTGCGGGTGTCGAAGCCCGTCGTCACGCGCGCCTTGAATACGCTGGGCGCGCTCGGCTACCTTCGCCGCCAGAAGGACGAGAGCGACCTGCGCAACATCTTCGTCGAACGGACCCAGACGGGGACCCAGTTCCTCGAGGAGTTCGCCGGCCTGATCGAGCGGGCGGAAAAGAATGGCGCCAATCGGCAGCGCAGCAAGCAGGACGAGTCCCGTACCACCCACTAGGGTGGTGCGGCTCGCCGGCGCGTCGCCGGTCCTCGACCACCGGGTCTGCGCCTTTCGGCGCGACCTGGCGGATGTGGCGGTGGCCGGCGACTATGCCGCCGCCGCCTACGCCCAGCCGCAAAAAATGAGCTGCATCGCCTCGCGCGCCATGGTGCGCGAGGCGCCGCGCGTTGACGCGGGCGCGGGCAGCGAACTGCTGCGCGGCGAGCCGTTCCTCGCCATGGAGGTTGGCGGCGAATGGGCCTGGGGCTATTGCGGCGCCGACCGCTATGTCGGCTATGTCCCGGCCGCCGCCATCGGCGCGGCCACCGCTCCCACCCACCGCATCTCGACACCGAGCGGCTTGATCTTCGGCAATGCCGATGTCCGCGCCGCGCATGTCGGCGAGTTGCCGATGGGTTCGCTGGTCGTCGCGACGGGACGTGAGGGCGCGTTTCACGTCACCGACATCGGCTTCATCCATCATCGGCATCTTACCCCGATCGGCGAAGCTGCCCCCGACTGGGTCGCGGTTGCCGAGCAGTTCGTCGGCACGCCCTATCTCTGGGGCGGCCGCACCCGCTCGGGCATCGACTGCTCAGGGCTGGTGCAAATGGCGCTCGGTGCCGGCGGCATCGCGGCACCGCGCGACAGCGATATGCAGCTCGCGGCCCTTGGGAAGCCCGTCGAGACGCCGAAGCGCGGCGACCTTGCCTTCTTCCGGGGCCATGTCGGCATCATGATCGACGAGACCAACCTGTTGCACGCCAACGCGTACTGGATGGCGACGGTCATCGAGCCGCTGGAACTGGTGGCCACCCGGTCGGGCGGCGATCAACGGCCGCTGATCGGCCTCCGGCGGCTATAGCTCGCCGCGCGCCCGGCGGATCGCCCGCCACTTCACGACGTTGCGGTTATGCTCGGCCAGGCTGTTGGCGAACACATGGCCGCCGGTGCCGTCCGCCACGAAATACAGCGCCTCGGTCGGCTGCGGGTCGAGCACCGCTGCGATCGATTCGCGCCCCGGATTGGCGATCGGCCCGTCGGGCAGGCCGGGGCGCACATAGGTGTTGTAGCCGTTGTCGGCGCGCAGCTCCGACCGGCGGATGCGGCGGCCGAGCGGCTTGCCCTTGGTGATCGGGTAGATGACCGTCGGGTCGGCATCGAGCTTCATGCCGATGCGGAGGCGGTTGGAATAGACGCCCGCCACCATGCGCCGCTCGGACGGCTTGCCGGTTTCCTTTTCGACCACCGCCGCCAAGGTGATCGCCTCCTCAGGGGTCTTCACCACCGTCGTCGGCTTTCGCGTCCCCCATAGGTCGGTCAGCACCTTGTCCATCGCCGCCTGCATGCGCGCGACCACCTTCGCCCGCGGCTCGCCGCGCTCGAAGGCATAGGTATCGGGCAGGATCGAGCCCTCCGCCGGCACCGGCACCTCGCCGGTCAGCGTGTCGATCGCCATCAGCCGCTCGTGGACGAGGATCGACGGCATGCCCTCGGGCACGGTGATCCGGTACTGCAGCGCCTCGCCGCCCTGCAGGATGTCGAGCACGGCTTCCGCACTTGCCCGCTTCGGGATTTCATATTCGCCGAACTTGATCGGCGTGGTGCCGCCGAGCAGCCGCGCATTCACCCGGAACAGCTTCGCCGAACGGATGACCCCCGCCTTTTCGAGCTGTGCCGCCGCGGAATAGACCGAGCTTCCCCGGTCGATCTGCACGCGCACGTCCCGATGATGCGGGCCGGGGCCGTACCAGCCGCCCAGCACGAACAGCAGCGCGCCGACGCCGAGCGCGATGGCAGCGATGAACAGTGAACGAAGCTTCACGCCGCGGACCTCTCACTCTTCATCCGGCCTGCTCCTCTATCGTCATCCCCGCGAAGGCGGGGATCCATTCACTCAGGCGTCGGCGGTAATGGATCCCCGCCTGCGCGGGGATGACGATGTAGAATATTCGATGCCCCGGTCGGGTTAGACCAGTTTCATCGCCAGCGAGGCGTTGGTGCCGCCGAAGCCGAAGCTGTTGTTCAGCACTGCGCGAATCTTCCGCTCCTTCGCCTGGTTCGGCACGAGATCGACGCCCTGGCAGCCTTCCGACGGATTCTCGAGGTTGATCGTCGGCGGGGCGACCTGATCGCGCATGGCGAGCAGGCAGAAGATCGCCTCGACCGCGCCGGCGCCGCCGAGCAGGTGGCCGATCGCCGACTTGGTCGACGACATCGACACATTGTCCATCGCCGAGCCGAACAGGCGGCGCACCGCGCCGAGCTCGATCTCGTCGCCGAGCGGCGTCGAGGTGCCGTGGGCGTTGATGTAGTCGATGTCGGCCGGCGAGAAGCCCGCCTTCTTCAGCGCGTTCTGCATGGCGCGGAAGCCGCCCTGGCCTTCTTCGTGCGGCGCGGTGACGTGATAGGCGTCGCCCGTCAGGCCATAGCCGACGATTTCGCCGTAGATTTTAGCACCGCGCTTCTTGGCGCGCTCATATTCCTCGAGCACCACCACACCGGCGCCCTCGCCCATGACGAAACCGTCGCGATCCTTGTCATAGGGGCGCGAGGCGCGCTCGGGCTGGTCGTTGAACGCGGTCGAAAGCGCGCGCGCCTGCGCAAAGCCGGCGATGCCCAGCGGGCAGATCGCGCTCTCGGCGCCGCCCGCCAGCATGATTTCGGCGTCGTCGAGCGCGATCATCCGCGCCGCGTCGCCGATCGAGTGGGCGCCGGTCGAGCAGGCGGTGACCACCGCATGGTTCGGGCCGCGCAGGCCGTATTTGATCGAAACCTGGCCCGAGACGAGGTTGATGAGGCGGCCGTGCACGAAGTGCGGGCTGACGCGGCGCGGGCCCTTTTCGTGAAGGACGATCGATTCCTTCTCGATGCCCGGCAGGCCGCCGATGCCCGAGCCGATCGACACGCCGGCGCGGAAGGATTCCTCTTCGGTAAGGTCGGTGAGGCCGGCATCCTCGATCGCCTGCCCGGCGGCGTCGATGCCGAACTGGATGAACAGGTCGACCTGGCGCTGCACCTTGTGGTCGACGCGCTTGTTCACGTCCCAGGTGCCGTTGGTGCCGTCGCCGTTCTTCACCTCGGCGGCGATCTTGCAGACATAGCCCTCGCCCGACGCATCGAAGCGGGTCAGGCGGCCGGCGCCGGACTTGCCGGCGAGGATGTTCGACCAGGAGGTTTCGACGTCGCCGCCAAGCGGCGTTACGAGGCCCAATCCGGTTACGACAACACGGCGCATGACGCTTTTCCCTTCTATCGGGGGCAGATAGACGAACGGCTCCCCGGCCTTAGCCGGAGAGCCGCCCCAAGTCACGTTGAACACGCATCCAGCTTAGCTGGCGGCATGCTCCTGAATGTAGCTGATCGCGTCCTTCACGGTGAGAATCTTCTCGGCCGCGTCGTCGGGGATCTCCACACCGAACTCTTCCTCGAACGCCATGACCAGCTCGACGGTGTCGAGGCTGTCGGCGCCCAGATCGTCGATGAAGCTTGCGTCCTCGGTGACCTTGTCGGCCTCGACGCCCAGATGCTCCACAACGATCTTCTTCACGCGATCTGCGACGTCGCTCATGAGATAGTCCCTTCGTTAATCTTGGCTCCAGCCACTAGCTTTGCCTCTCAACGCTGACAAGCCCCAGACGTTGCCTGAAGCACACAGCTCAGATCATCGCCATCCCGCCGTTGACGTGCAAGGTCTGCCCCGTGACATAGGCGGCTTCGCGTGACGCGAGATAGACGACGGCGGCGGCGATCTCCTCGCCGGTGCCCATCCGCCCGGCGGGGATTCGCGCGTTCAGCGCCTCTTTCTGCGCGTCGGGCAGCGCGTCGGTCATCGCCGAGACGATGAAGCCCGGCGCGACGCAGTTGATCGTGACGTTGCGGCTGGCGACCTCCTGCGCCATCGCCTTCGACATGCCGATCAGGCCCGCCTTCGACGCGGCATAATTGGCCTGCCCCGGGTTGCCGGTGACGCCGACCACCGAGGTGACCGAGATGATGCGGCCGAAGCGCGCCTTCATCATCGGCTTCATCGAGGCGCGGGCGAGGCGGAAGGCGGCTTCGAGGTTGACGCGGATCACCTGATCCCACTCCTCGTCCTTCATCCGCATCGCGAGATTGTCGCGGGTGACGCCGGCGTTATTGACGAGGATGTCGAGCCCGCCCAGTGCCTCGACCGCCTGCGGCACCAGCGCGTCGACCGCGGCGGCGTCGGACAGATTGCAGGGCAAAATCACGGTATCGCCGCCGATTTCGTCGGCGACCGCCTGCAGCGCCTCGGCGCGGGTACCCGACAGCGCGACGCGCGCGCCGTGCGAAGCGAGCGCCTTGGCGACCGCCGAGCCGATGCCGCCCGATGCGCCGGTGACCAGCGCCTTCATTCCGGTGAGGTCGAACATTCTCGATCCTTCCTTCTTTCCCCCGTCATCCTGACGCAAGTCAGGATCTCATCGGGAGCGGGCACCTTTGCGTACCCTTTGGAGATCCTGACTTTCGTCAGGATGACATGCCTTTAGGTTAGAGCGTGGCCGCGAAGGCCTCGATGTCGGCCATGGTGACGAGGCTCGTGGTCGTCGTATAGGGCTCGATGCGCTTGATCATCGGGCCGAGCACCTTGCCGCCGAACTCGACGAAGCCGTCGACACCGAGCCCGGCCATCGCCGACACGCTCTCGCGCCAGCGCACCATGCCGGTCACCTGTTCCACCAGCAGGCGGCGGATATCATCAGGCGACGCGACGGCCGCGGCGGTGACGTTGGCGACCAGCGGCACAAACGGCGCGCGAATCTCGGCGTCGGCCAGCGCCTTTGCCATCGCGTCGGCGGCCGGCTGCATCAGCGCGCAGTGAAACGGCGCCGAGACGGGCAGCAGGATGCCGCGCTTGGCGCCCTTCCCTTTGGCGATCTCGATGGCGCGCTCGACGGCGGCCTTGTGGCCCGAAATGACCACCTGCCCCGGCGCGTTGTCGTTCGCCGCCGAGCAGACCTCGCCCTGTGCCGCCTCGGCCGCCGCGGCCTGCGCCGGCTCGAGGTCGAGGCCGAGCAGTGCCGCCATGGCGCCCTTGCCGACCGGCACCGCCGCCTGCATCGCCTGTCCGCGCAGCTTCAGCAGCTTCGCCGTCTGCGACAAGGTCAGCGAGCCCGCCGCACACAGCGCGCTATATTCGCCGAGCGAATGGCCTGCGACATAGTCGGCCTTGTCGGCGAGCAGGATCTTGCCCTCCTGCTCCAGCACACGCAGCGCCGCGATCGAGGCGGCCATGATCGCCGGCTGAGCGTTCTCGGTAAGCGTCAGCTGGTCTTCGGGCCCCTCGAACATCAGCGTCGAAAGCTTCTGCCCCAGCGCGTCGTCGATTTCCTCGAATACCGCGCGGGCGGCGGCCGACGCCTCGGCAAGCGCCTTGCCCATCCCGACCGCCTGACTGCCCTGCCCCGGGAAAATGAATGCGCGAGCCATATCGGCGACGCTCCCTCGTTATTTTCGGTTGGCGAGCGGATTACGGCGCGCGACATCGTTTCGCAAGGCAAGGCCCTATCAAGCTATTTGCGTCTCGCGCCTGATTGGATAAGGTCCGCTCCGATCTGCGGGACGGGCACGGTTCAGCCGTTCATCCAGCGGCCATTCGTTCTTACTTATAAGGGAGAGGTTCGACGCCTCTCCTCTGGTGAGGCAGTGGCGTCGAGGAGGGAGTGCCGGCGTACCAGGCCCGCGGCACGTTAAACGAAGAGGACAGACATGAAGCTTGTTTCCCGTCTCGCCATCGTTGCGGCCCTTGGGCTTGCCGCGCCGCTGGGTGCCGCTCACGCTCAGGCGGTTTCGCCCGCCGTCGGCAAGGCGCTGCAGAGCGCGTCGAGCGCTGCTGCCCGTGGCAACACCGCCGCGGCGACTGCCGCGGTCAACCAGGCGCGCTCGGCCGCCAGCAGCGCGCATGAGCGCAGGAAGGTCGCCGAGATGGCGGCCTACGTCTACACGCGCGGCGGCCAGTTCGCCCGCGCCGCCTCGGAGCTCGAATCGGTCGGCGCCTCGCCGCGTCAGCTCGCCCCGCTCTATTATCGCTCGGGCAACTACGCCAAGGCGATCTCGGCGGCGAACCGCGCCGGCGGCACCGACATGCAGGTGATCGTCGGCCAGTCATATCTGAAGACCGGCGAGTTCGGTAAGGCGGTCGGTGTCTACGAGCGGCTGTCGCGCAGCAACCCGAAGTATCTCGAGAACCTCGCCGCCGCCCAGTACAAGTCGGGCGACAAGAAGTCCTATCTTGCCACCACCGAGCGGCTGATCAAGTTCGACCCGTCGCCGGCGCGCTGGAAGACGCTGCTCGTCGACCTGAAGCAGGAAAAGATGTCGCGCGACGCGAAGCTCGCCCTGTTCCAGCTGATGGACGAGACCAACAACATCAGCAATCCGCAGGATTTCGCCGAATACGCCAAGCTCGCGATCGTCGCCAACCAGCCGGGCGTCGCCAAGCGCGCGCTCGACGAGGCGAAGGCGGCGAACGCGATCGGCACCGCCGACGCGCAGACCACCGCGCTGCTGACCGCCGCGGCCCAGCGCTCGGCGCAGGCGACTGCCGCGCTGCCGAAGCTGCCGCAGACGCCGGCGGGCTTCCTGACCGCGGGCCACACCTATATGGGCACCGGCGACTGGGCGAAAGCCTCGGCCGCCTACACTAAGGCAGTCGCCGGCGGCGGCGCGCAGGCTGATCAGGCCCGCGTGCAGCTCGGCATCGCGCAGGTTCGCGCCGGCCAGGCGGCGGCTGCCCGCACGACGTTCGGCGCGGTTCCCGCGACCAGCCCGTACAAGGACGTCGCGGCGTTGTGGTCGCTCTATGCGAGCACCCGTCGCGGCTAACGCTCTGGCGGACTCGGGGTTGCCTTAGACCCCGGATTGCGTCATAGGGCGCACCGGTTCCGGCGGCAGCTAACCCTGCCGCCGGTTTCCGTTTTGAAGCAAGCCGGAGGGGTGACGGATCCGCCGTCACCAGCGATCGGTAACAGGAGAGCACACATGCCGTTGTACGAGCATGTCTTCCTGGCGCGCCAGGATCTGGCGACGAACCAGGTAGACGCCCTCGCCGAGGCCTTCACGAAGGTCCTCGAAGAAGGTCAGGGCAAGGTCACGAAGACCGAATATTGGGGCCTGCGCACGCTGGCCTACCGCATCAGCAAGAACCGCAAAGCGCACTATGTGCTGCTGAACGTCGACGCCCCGGCGCCGGCGCTGGCGGAGCTGGAGCGCCAGGTCGGCCTCAACGAGGACGTGATCCGCTTCCAGACCATCCGCGTCGACGAGCATGAGGGCGAGCCCTCGGCCATGATGCGCAAGAGCGACCGTGACGATCGCGGCGGCCGTGGCGGCCGTGGCCCGGGTGGCGGCGGTGGTTTCCGTGGCGACCGTGGCCCGCGTGAGGACCGTGGTCCGCGCGAAGATCGTGGCCCGCGTGGCGACTTCGGCGGCGAGCGCGCTCCGCGCGCGGCTGCTGGCGGCGAGGAGTAATCGACAATGGCACGCCCGTTTTTCCGCCGTCGCAAGAGCTGCCCCTTCTCGGGAGCCAATGCGCCGAAGATCGACTACAAGGATGTCCGTCTGCTCCAGGGCTTCGTCTCGGAGCGGGGCAAGATCGTCCCGTCGCGCATCACCGCGGTGTCCACCAAGAAGCAGCGTGAGCTGGCCAAGGCGATCAAGCGCGCCCGCCACCTCGGCCTGCTTCCGTACCTCGTGAAGTAAGGAGGCGGACATGGCTATGGATGTGATCCTTCTCGAGCGCGTCGAAAAGCTCGGCAACATCGGCGACGTCGTCGCGGTGAAGCCCGGTTTCGCGCGCAACTTCCTCCTGCCGCGCGGCAAGGCGCTGCGCGCCAACGAGGCGAACCGCAAGCGGTTCGAAGCCAACCGCACGCAGATCGAAGCCGACAACGCCAAGCGGCGTGAGACGGCCGAGGTCGATTCGAAGGGCCTCGAAGGCAAGAAGATCGTCCTGATCCGTCAGGCGTCGAATGCCGGCGCCCTGTACGGTTCGGTGTCGGCTCGCGACCTCGCCGAGGCGCTCGTCGCCGACGGCGCCAAGGTGGCGAAGAACCAGATCCAGCTCGACACGCCGATCAAGACCCTGGGCATCCACGACGTTCGCGTCGCGCTGCACCCGGAAGTCTCGGTGAACGTCCAGGTGAACGTCGCGCGTTCGCCGGAAGAGGCTGATCTGCAGAGCCAGGGCATCGACATCAACGCCGAGTTCTTCGAGCGTGATGCCGCCGGCTTCACCGAGGACTATGATCCGAACGCCGAGCCGGGCGTCGTCGAAGCCGACGATGCCGAGGGCGATGCGCCGGAGGCGACCGAGGAAGCCTGAGGCTTTCCCGATCGGTGAACTGAAGAACGGCCGTGCAGCGATGCGCGGCCGTTCTTCATTCCGGGCTTGTCGCCCTTTCGGCGGCATGATGTAGTCGGGTCAGAGAGGTTCCCGACAAGGGAGAAGGGCGTGCAGGCGGGGGCGCTGACGCGGATCGGCGGCGAATATGCCGACCGAGAACGCGAGCGGAGATTCAGGACGGGGCGGCTGCACGAAACGCTGCGGCATGCCCGGCTGCTGTTCATGTTGTCCTTCGTCCTCAACGGCTTTTTCCTGATCAGCGACTGGCGCTTCGAGGGCACGCCGCATTTCTGGGTGGCGGTGCCCGCGCGCTTCGCGGTCATCGCGCTGGCGCTGGTCTGCGTCTTCCTCATCGGCCGCGCCCGCGACTTCATCGCCGCCGAACGGGTGATGGCGCTGTGGATGTGGGTCAACGCCGCTGCTGTCGCCCTGCTGGTCAGCTCGCAGAGCGACATCGCCTTCTTCGTGGTGATGATGCTGCCGGCGATCTACTGGCTCGCCGTTCCCACCTCTTTCACCGTCGCCGCCGCCTCGGGGATCGGCTGCAGCGCGATGATGCTGCTCGGCTATCTGCTGCCCGATCCCAACCACCCGACTGCGGTCGGCTTCATCATGGCGATGGTCATGTACAATGCGATGCTGTGGATGGTGCAGCAGCGCTACAACCGGCTGGTCAGGGTGGAGGCCTATACCAACGAGCGGCTGACGCGGAGCACCGAGGCGCTGGAAACGGTGTTCATGGCGAGCCCGGTGCCGATGGTGGTCAACTCCCGCCGCGACGGCCATCTGATGTACGTCAACCAGCTCGCCCGCCGCTTCTTCGGGGCGGATTCGCCGCTCGGCATGAAGTCGCTGCAGCATCTGTTCGTGAACCCCGCCGATCGCGAGGCGGTGCTGCGCAAGGTCGCCGAGACGGGCAGCGTCCACAGCCATGAACTGCAGATCCGCGACCCCAAGGGGAAAATCCGCGACGTGCTGATCTCGACGATCGGCGTCGATGTCGGCGACGAGCCGGCATGGATGACCGGCGTTATCGACATCACCCATATGAAGGCCGTCGAGGCCAATCTCGCGAAGCTCGCCCGCACCGACACGCTGACCGGCCTCGCCAACCGCAGCCACTTCTTCGACGCCGCCGAGGCCGCAGTGACCGCCGCGCAGGCCGACGGCAGCCCGCTCGGCGTGATGATGATCGACCTCGACCATTTCAAGCGGGTCAACGACAGCCACGGCCACGACGCCGGCGACCGCGCGCTGAAGCTGATCGCCGATCAGTTGCGCGCCACGCTGCCGCCCGAAACGGCCATCGCCCGGCTGGGCGGCGAGGAGTTCGCGGCGCTGCTGCCGGGCCTCAGCGGCGGTCGCCTGAGCGCAGAGGCGGAGGCGCTGCGCAAGGCCATCGAGAGCTGCGAGGCCACCGGCGTCGCCGAAGGGGTCTGCTTCACCTGCAGCATCGGCCTGTCCGAGCTGCGCGCCGGCGAATCGACGGTCGAGGCGGCGTTGTCGCGCGCCGACCGCGCGCTCTATACGGCGAAGCGCGGCGGCCGGAACTGCGTGCGCAGCGCCGAACCGGCGGGAATCGCCGATACCGCCGCCTGACTTCGCTCAAGTCACGCGTTAAGCAGGCACATGGCCGACCTTTTCAAGGATGACACCCCGCAGCCGGCGCCGGTCAGCGCCGGCCAGCCGCTCGCCGAACGGCTGCGTCCGCGCGCGCTCGGCGAGGTGGTGGGGCAGGAGCATCTCACCGGCCCGCAGGGCGCGATCGGCCGCATGGTCGAAGCGGGCAAGCTCGCCAGCCTGGTGTTCTGGGGGCCGCCCGGCACCGGCAAGACCACCATCGCCCGTCTGCTCGCCGATGCGGTCGGCCTGCGCTTCGTCGGCGTCTCGGCGGTATTTTCCGGCGTCGCCGACCTGAAGAAGGTGTTCGCCGAAGCGAGGGACCATGCCCGCGCCGGCAAGCAGACGCTTTTGTTCGTGGACGAGATCCACCGCTTCAACCGCGCCCAGCAGGACGGTTTCCTGCCCTATGTCGAGGACGGCACCGTCGTGCTGGTCGGCGCCACCACCGAGAACCCCAGCTTCGAGCTGAACGCCGCGCTTCTGTCGCGCTGTCAGGTGCTGCTCGTGAAGCGCCTCGACGAGCCGGCGCTCGACAAGCTGCTGCAGCGCGCCGAGGCCGAGGAAGGCCGGCCGCTGCCGCTCACCGACGAGGCGCGCGAGGCGTTGATCATCTCGGCCGACGGCGACGGCCGCTTTCTGCTCAACCAGGCCGAGACCTTGTTCTCGGTGAAGCTCGACGAGCCGCTGGCGCCCGAAGGGCTGCGCGACCTGCTCCACCGCCGCATGGCGGTCTATGACAAGGACCGCGAGGGGCACTACAACCTCATCTCCGCGCTGCACAAATCGCTGCGCGGTTCCGACCCGCAGGCGGCGCTCTACTATATGGCGCGCATGCTGGTGGCGGGCGAGCAGCCGCTCTACGTGCTGCGCCGGCTGGTGCGCTTCGCCAGCGAGGACATCGGCCTCGCCGATCCGCAGGCGCTGGTGCAGTGCCTCGCCGCCAAGGACGCCTACGATTTCCTGGGCTCGCCGGAGGGCGAACTGGCGATCGTGCAGGCCTGCCTCTACCTCGCCACCGCTCCCAAATCGAACGCCGCCTACATGGCGCAGAAGGCGGCGTGGCGGAGCGCGAAGGAAACCGGCTCGCTGATGCCGCCGATGAACATCGTCAACGCGCCGACGAAGCTCATGAAGAACCTCGGCTACGGCAAGGACTATGCCTACGACCATGATGCCGACGAGGGCTTTTCGGGCGACAATTACTGGCCCGAGGAGATGCGGCCGCAGACCTTCTATCGCCCGTCCGAGCGCGGCTTCGAGAAGCGCGTGAGCGAGCGGCTGGCCTATTGGGACGACCTGCGCGCGAAGAGGAACGCCGATGGATGACTGGGATGATGTCGTCGCCTTCGCGATGAAGCTGCCCGACACCGAGCTGCTGCCCTTCTACGGTACGCCGGCGCCCAAGATTAACGGCAAGGCCTTCGTCGGCCCGGGCCGGGAGGAGGGCAGCTTCTACCTGCCCGCGACGCACGACGAGAAGGCGATCCTGCTCGAGACGGACCCGGACACCTTCTGGGAGACGCCTCATTATCATGGCTATCCCGCCGTGCTCACGCGCTACGGTCGTGCCCGCGAGCGCGTCGAGATGCTCATCCAGCGGGCCTGGTGGGACCGGGCGAAGAAGGCGCAGCGCGCGGCGTTCGGGCCGCGCCCCTAGCTATCATGCGCTTCACCCGCTTCGTCGCGGTCGACTGGACCGGCGCGAAAGGCCTGCGCCACCGCGCCATCCAGGCCGCCGAGGCCGACGCCGGCGATGGCCCGCCCCGCCTGATCCGCCCCGGCCACCGCTGGTCGCGCACCGAGATCGCCGAGATGATCGACGACATCGCCGCTCGCGGCGAGCCGACCTTGATCGGCATCGACTGCTCCTTCTCGCTGCCGTTTGTCGACGAGGGCGCCTATTTCCCTGGCGACGCCCAAGAGCCTTCCGGCCCGCGCGCGCTCTGGGCCGAGATCGACCGCGTCGCCGCCGCCGAACCCGACCTCGCCGCCCACCCCTATATCGACGCCCGCCGCCGCCACTTCTGGTGCGGCGCCGCCGACGGCGTCCAGCGCAACTACTCCCGCCTGCGCCTGCCCGAGGCGCTCCATCGCGAGCGGCGCATGGGCAATCCCTGCTCGCCCTATGTGCTGGTCGGCGCCAGCCAGGTCGGCAAAGCGACCTTGTCGGGCATGCGGTTGCTGTCGCGGGTGAACATCCCGATCTGGCCGTTCGATCCGATGCCCGCGACGGGCGCGCTGCTCGTCGAAATCTACTGCCAGACCTTCGCCGTCGACGGCGGCTTCCGCGGCAAGCTCCGCACCCGCGCCCGGCTCAACGAGGCGCTCACCCGCATCGGCTCCAAGCCCGCGACCGATCTCCCCGACCAGTTCGACGACCATGTCGGCGACGCCCTCGTCTCCGCCGCGGGCTTGCGCCGCGCTGCCGCCGACTCCGCCTATTGGCACCCCGCCCCAATGACCCCCGAGGTCGCCCGAACCGAAGGCTGGACGTTCGGCATCCTGTAGCCCTCGAAACAACCCGTCATCCTGGCGAAGGCCGGGATCCATGCCGGCCGTGGATATGGATTCCGGCCTTCGCCGGAATGACGGCTTGGGGATGTAAGGGCGTCCGCGCCCACCGGGCTTTCGGCAACGCCCCGTTCCCGCTAGAAGCGCCCCATGTCCCCTCTCCTCCTCGTGATGGCGGGCGGCGCCGTCGGCGCCGGCGCGCGCTTCCTGTTCGGCATCGCCGCCGCCGATGCGATGGGCGCCGCCTTTCCGTGGGGTACCTGGGGCGTCAACATCGTCGGCGGCTTCCTGATGGGGCTGCTGTTCGCCTTCGTGCCCGACAGCTCGAGTACGTGGCGGCTGTTCATCGGCGTCGGCATCCTCGGCGGCTTCACCACCTTCTCCGCCTTCTCGCTGGAGCTGTTCGACATGGTCGCGCGCGGCGAGGCGGTGCTGGGCGCCGCCTATGCCGTGTCGTCGGTCGCCGGATCGGTTATCGCGCTGCTCGTCGGCGTCTCGCTTGGAAAGGTCCTCGCATGACCGACGTGCGCCAGTTCACCGTTGCCGCCGACGACGACGGCATCCGCCTCGACCGCTGGTTCAAGCGGCATCTGCCCGACACCAGCTTCAACATCGTGTCGCGCTGGGCGCGCACCGGCCAGCTGCGCATCGACGGCAAGCGCGCGCAGCCGGGCGACCGCGTCGCCACCGGGCAGGTGCTGCGGGTGCCGCCCGCCGAGACGCCGGCGCCGACGGCGGCGATCATGTCCGCCGAGGTGCGCCCCAAGCGCGAGCTGAGCGAGGACGAGATCGACTTCGCGCGCAGCCTCGTCATCCACCGCGACGAGCATGCCATCGTCATCAACAAGCCCCCCGGCCTCGCGACGCAGGGCGGCACCAACACCGACACGCATGTCGACGGGCTGCTCGATGCGCTGCAGTTCGATGCGCGCACCCGGCCGAAGCTCGTCCACCGGCTCGACAAGGACACCTCGGGCGTGCTGCTGCTCGCGCGCAGCGCGCGCGCCGCCGGCTTCTTCTCGAAAGCTTTCTCGGAACGTACCGCGCGCAAGGTCTATTGGGCGCTGGTGACGGGCGTCCCCTCGCCCGAGCATGGCACCATCGACGCGCCGCTCGCCAAGCAGCCGGGCACCGGCGGCGAGAAGATGTACGTCGACCCGAAGGAAGGCCTGCCCGCGCGCACCCGCTATCGCACCGTCGATCGCGCCGGCAACACCGGCGTCTGGCTGGAGATGCAGCCGATGACCGGGCGCACCCACCAGCTGCGCGTCCACGCCGCGGCGATCGGCCACCCGATCGTCGGCGACGCCAAATATGGCGGCCGCGACGCCTTCCTGACCGGCGGCATCAGCCGCAAGATGCATCTGCACGCGCGCCGGCTGGTCATCGAGCACCCGGACGGCGGCATGCTCGACATCAAGGCCGAGCTGCCCGCACATATCGCCGAGAGCTTCGACACGCTCGCCTTCGACATGACGCTCGGCGACGCGCTGCCGATCGACCCGATCAAATTCTCCGAGACGCCCGAGGGTAAGGCCAAGGCGGAAGCCGCCGCCGCCAAGTCCCGCCGCAAGGAGCGCAAGGGCGAGCGGCGCACCCGCACGCGGGGCTAAGGGGTCTGGACTGACATGCAACCCAATCGCCGCTTCCACTGGGGCGACAAGGACGCCCTGCTCACCTTCGTTGCCGAGGTGTCGTTCGCGCATCTTTTCGCGATGACGCCTGACGGCCCACGCGTTGCGCACGCGCCGCTGGTGGTGACGCGCGCCGGAAACTTGCGCTTCCACCTCGCTCGCGCGAACGCGCTTACCGCGCATCTCGACGGCGCGGCGATGGTCGCCAGCATCGCGGGACCGGAGGCCTACATCAGCCCCGACTGGTACGGCAGCGCCGATCAGGTGCCGACATGGAACTACCAGACCGTCGAGGCCGAGGGGCGGGTAGCGCGCCTCAGCGACGACGATCTCGTCGCCCTGCTCGACGACCTCTCCGCCGCGCATGAGGCGCGGCTGCTGCCCAAGAAGCCGTGGACCCGCGCCAAGATGACCCCCGGCCGCTTCGAGGCAATGCTGCCCGCCATCGTCGGCTTCGAGCTGACCGTCGAAACGCTGCGCGGCACCGACAAGATGGGCCAGAACAAGACGGCTGCCGAGATGCTCGGCGCCGTCGCCGGGCTGGAGGAATCGGGCCAGACCGTCGTCGCAGACCTCATGCGCCGGCATGCCGAGGCCAAGGCATGAACCGCCTCGCCGTGTTCGACTGTGACGGCACGCTCGTCGACAGCCAGGCCAACATCCTGCGCGCGATGGAGGCCTGTTTCGAACGCCACCGGCTCGACCCACCCTGCCATCACGCCACCCGCCGCATCGTCGGCTTGAGCCTCGTCGAGGCGATGCAGGCGCTGCTGCCCGAGGCCGATGCAGCGCTGCACACGAGTCTCGCCGACGACTACAAGACCGCCTTCCAGCGGCTGCGCGCCGAAAGCGCGCTGCTCGAGGAGCCGCTCTATGCTGGTGTCGTCGAGGCGCTCACCGAACTGGAGGCGCGCGGCTGGCTGCTCGGCGTCGCCACCGGCAAGTCCGACCGCGGCCTCAACCTCTGCCTGACGCACCACGGCATCGCCGACCGCTTCGTCACCCTGCAGACCGCCGACCGCCACCCGTCGAAGCCGCATCCCGCGATGCTCGAAGCCGCGATGGCGGAGGCCGGCGCCGCGCCCGGGACCACGCTGATGATCGGCGACACGCGCTTCGACATGGCGATGGGCGTCGCCGCCGGCGTTCGCGCCATCGGCGTCGACTGGGGCTATCATGACCCCGAAGAGCTGTACGCCGCCGGCGCCGTCGCGGTGATCGACCGCTTCGACACGCTGTTCGCCCTGCTGGAGGAAACACCCGCATGACCGTCCCGGAAAATGTCGCCAAGCGCCGCTTTCTCACCCTCCAGCTCTTCCGCCTCGCCGGCCTGATCGTCGCAGCGGCCGGCGGCCTCGTCTGGCAGACCGACAGACTGACGCCCTATCCGATGCCCGGCTACGGCAAGGCGCTGCTGGCGCTCGGCCTGTTCATGATGATGGTCGTGCCGCCGATCCTGCGCCGCGCCTGGCGCAGCCCGCTCAACGACCGGTGAAGCGCTTCTATAAGGAGGCCGCCGCCGCGCCGGTCGACGGTGGCTGGCAGGTGACGCTCGACGGCCGTGCCATCCGCACGCCCGCCAAGGCCCCGCTGGTGGTGCCGGGCGAGGCGATGGCGCGCGCGATCGCCGGCGAATGGGCGGCGCAGGGCGAGGAGATCAAGCCCGGCTCGATGCCGCTGACCGGCCTCGCCAACGCCACCATCGACCGCGTCAGCGCCGGCCGCGAAGCCTTCATCGACAGCCTCGCCGCCTATGGCGACGGCGACGTGCTCGCCTATCGCGCCGAGCATCCCGACGATCTGCTGCAGCGGCAGGTCGCCGCCTGGAACCCCATCCTCGACTGGGCGGAGCGCCGCTACGGCGTCGAGTTCACGCTCGTGCAGGGCATCATGCACAAGCCGCAGCCCGCCGGCACCGTCGCGACGCTGCGCGCGGCGCTCGCCGGGCTCGACGATTTCACGCTGACCGCGATGCAGCCGCTGGTCACGATCACCGGCTCGCTGGTCATCGCGCTGGCGCTCCTGGAAAGCGCGATCGACGCCGAGACGGGCTGGACCGCCGCGCATCTCGACGAGCTTTACCAAGTCGAGAAATGGGGCGAGGATTCGCTGGCGACGGCAGCGCGCGACCATCGCCGCGCCGATTTCGACGCGGCGATGTGCTTCGTCAGGCTGTCCGCGTCGTAGGGACGAACCAGCGCGCGAGCACATAGCCCGCGCCGACGAGGCTGATCCATTCGATCCCCGCGACATAGAGCGCGTTCGGCCAGTCGGTGTGAAACCAGATCGGCTCGCCGAGCCGCGTGAAGAACACCGCGACGAGGCTGGCCAGCATGACGAGCTGGAATCGCGTGCCGACGTCGGTGATGCGGTCGCGCACCGCCCACAGCATCAGGCCGAGGATGAAGGCCGCGATCGCCATGTGGACGAAGCCCGACAGGAAGACCATCGGATCATAGGCGACAAAGCCGTTGCTGTTCACCTGGACGATGGCGATCGGCCCGGCGGCATAGGCGGCCATGCCTTCGGGCGAATGGCCGTCGGGGATCGTGTAGGTACCGGTCGGCAACCCCTTGAGCGCCGACTGCACCGCGAGCTGCTGCTCGAGGCTCGCCGACTTGTAGCCGGTCTCCATGAGCGGCGTGCCGTAGGCGAGAAAGCCCATCAGGAACATGAACAGGGCGCCGAGCAGGCTGCCCAAAATCAGCTTAGGCATGACGTATCCTCCCCTCGCCGCAGGCCTGCGTCGTGCGCGCAAGCTGGTCGCGGCAGTGCCAATCTACCTCATTCCGGGGTCGCCACGAAATACGGCGCTATTTGCTCGTCAGCGTCCAGACGCCGTCCCAGTCGGGGGCGGGCGGCGCCGCGGCATAGGCGCGAGCGCGGTCGAGATACATCGCCGAGGGCCGGTCGCCCGGCATCAGCTTCAGCGCCGCCTCGAACCGCTTCGCTGCCGCTTTCCAGTCGCGCGCCCGATACGCCGCGAGCCCCGCGCCATACTCACCGAGCAGGTCGCCGATCGCTGCCTCGTCGCGGAAACCGAGCGATTCATACACCGCCACCGGCCGGTCCTTGCCCTTCACCCGGATAACGTCGATCTCGCGCAGCAGCGCCGGCTGCGTCAGCTCGCGCACTGTCGATTCGGACAGCAATATCTTCACGCCATATTGCTTGGTGGCGCCCTCCAGCCGCGAGGCGAGGTTCACATTGTCGCCGATGACGGTGTATTCCATGCGCTTCGCCGAGCCGATGTTGCCGACGATCACCTCGCCCGTCGAAATGCCGATGCCGATGTCGATCGCGGCCCGTCCGACCACGGCACGCCGCTCGTTCAGCTCGGCCAGCTTCACCATCATCTGGTTGGCGACGGCGAGCGCGTTGTCGGCGTCCTGCGGGCCGTTAAACGGCGCGCCGAACAGCGCCATGATCGCGTCGCCGATATATTTGTCGAGGATGCCGCCGTGCTGGAAGATCACGTCGACCATCTCGGTGAAATACTCGTTGAGCATCGTCACCGTGTCGCGCGCGCCGAGCGCTTCGGAGATCGTGGTGAAGCTCCGCACGTCGGAGAACATCACCGACACCTTCTGGTCCTTGCCGCCCAGCTCGGACTCGCCGCCGGCGAGCAACTGGTCGGCGACCTCCTTCGACATGTAGCGCGCCATCGTCGAGCGCACGCGCTTCTCGCTGGTGATGTCCTCCAGCACCAGCATCGAGCCGATCCGCTGCTCGGCGGCATCGATCAGCGGCATGGCGGTGAGGTTGACCGAGGCGGTGCCGCCGGCCGTCCGCTCGATCTGCGCATCGACCGCCAGCGAGGTCTCGCCCGTCGCCTGCGTCTTCTCGAGGCGCTCCGCCACCCAGCGGTTCACCCCCGCGAATACGTCGTTGGCGGGCGCGCCCACCAGCCCGTCGCGCTGCGCCGCCAGCACGGCCAGCGCCGCATCGTTGGCGGTGACGATCCGCCCATCGGCGTCGAGCGTGACGATGCCGTTCGAGGTACTTTTCAGGATGCTCTCATTGTAGTTCTTCATCGACAGCACGTCGTCGAACAGCTGCGCATTCTCAAGGCACACGGCGATCTGCGCCGAAAAGGCGCGCAGCCTGGCCTCGTCCCTCGAGGTGAAGGCGCCGCCGCGCTTGTTGAGCACTTGCGCGACGCCGATGCGCACCCCCGCCTTGTTGCTGATCGGCACGCAGAGGATGCTCTCGGTGCGAAAGCCCGTCTGCCGGTCGACTTCCGGGCTGAAGCGCGGATCGGCATAGGGGTCGTCGATATTTTCGGACGCGCCGCTGGCGAACACCGACCCGGCGATACCCTGCGTCGAAGGGATGCGAATCTCACGCATCTCGACCCCGGCGGCATAGACCGAGAACAGCTCGTCGTTCTTCGCGTCGTGCACGAACAAGGTCGATCGCTCGGCGCCCAATAGCTCGGCGGTCGCCTTCATGATCCGCGCGATCAGCAGGTCGAGCTTCAGCTCGCCGACGAGGTCGTGGCTGATCTCGAGGATGCGCTGCTCCTCGCGCAGCGACGCAAGCATCAAACTGAACCCCCGATAGAGGTCGGCATATTCGTCGGTCGAGATGACGTCGAGCTGCGCCTCGTCGAGCCGCCCGCCCTCGACCTCGCGCATCGCGTCGATCATCCGCGCCGCCGACCGCGACACCTCGTTGGCGGTCAGCACCGCCATGATCACCGACCCTGCCATGCACAGCAGCATGACGCCGCCGATCCACACATAGAGCGGCATCATCCCCGCCGCGTCGACGGTGACGCCGCGCGAGATCAGCAGCCGGTCGAGCTTGAACAGGAAGGAGGCGGCGAAGAACAGCAGCGGCAGCGAAGTGACGAAGATCGCCAGATACAGCAGCTTGGTCTTCAGCCGCACCGCGATCAGCCGGTGCTGCTCCGCCGCCGGGATCGCGCCGCCGGCCGCGCGGGTCAGCCGGCCGATGATCGGCTCGACGTCGCGGCTGACCACGAAATATTCGAAGATCGCGTGCGTCGGCGAGGCGAAGAACAGTACCGTCGCGGCGAAGGTGACGATCTGCCAGAGCGCGAAATTGCCGTCGAGCACGAGGTTCGACAGCACCAGCGCCATCGACGCCGCGAAGGTCGCCGCCGGCCCGTGCAGCAGGGTCACGCGCAGCGCCGACATGAAGGGCAGGTTGAGCGCCCGGACGACGCCGTCGATCGCTATCAGCCCCGGGGGCGTCTCGCCGCGATCCACATAGGCCAGCGCATCGCCGATCGGCTTCAGGTGCCGCCGGATCACCACCACATCGAGCGAGGTGTAGAAAGCGATGCCGGGCGCCAG
Organism: Sphingoaurantiacus capsulatus; assembly: GCF_042648405.1. Classification (NCBI taxonomy): domain Bacteria; kingdom Pseudomonadati; phylum Pseudomonadota; class Alphaproteobacteria; order Sphingomonadales; family Sphingosinicellaceae; genus Sphingoaurantiacus; species Sphingoaurantiacus capsulatus. Next base: position 50,278 of record NZ_JBHRXV010000004.1, read on the forward strand.
CATGATGAACATGCAGGCCCACTGCCAGCCGGTGAACTCGAGCCCGAGGAACACCAGCAGCAGAGTCACCACCACCGCCGCCAGCGAGGCGAGGTGGTAGACGACGACCATGCGCCAGAACAGCGCGCGACCCGAATCGCCCGCCGCCGGTGCGGCATCCCTCGTCAGTTCGACCGAAGCCATGTCACGCAAATCCCACCCTGCGCCGGAGTTTACCGCCCGTGCCGGTCGGCGCCACCCGGCAAATCAACGACATGGCCCGATATGGGTGAAGAAAGCGGTTGCGCGCCGGCCTCGCCGCCCGCCAAAGCGGCGTCATGCCGATCACGTCGCTCTCCTGGCCGCACGCGCTGCTCGCCATCGCGATCACCGCGGTGTGGGGCACCAACTTCGTGGTGATCCGGCTGGGGCTCGATGATCTGCCGCCGCTGCTGTTCGCGACCCTGCGCTTCGCGCTCGCCTTCCTGCCCGCCGCGCTGTTCATCCGCCGCCCTGATGTGCCGTGGCGCCGCCTCGCCGCCTATGGCGTACTGATCGGCGCCGGGCAGTTCGGGCTGCTGTTCATCGCGATGAGCGGCAACATCTCCCCCGGCCTCGCCTCGCTGGTCGTTCAGTCACAGGTCTTCTTCACCATCGCCCTCTCCATGCGCGCCACCGGCGAGAAGGTGCAGCCGGTGCAGTGGTTCGCCGTCGCCTTGGCGGCCAGCGGCGTCGCGCTGATCGCCGCCCGCGCCGACAGCGACGCGACCCCGCTCGGCCTCGCGCTGGTGCTCCTGGCGGCGCTGAGCTGGGCCGGCGGCAACACTGTCGCGCGCGCCAATCCCAAGGCCAACATGCTCGCCTATGTCGTCTGGTCGAGCGTCTTCGCCGTGCCGCCGCTCCTCGCGCTGTCGCTGATCTTCGAAGGCTCAGCGGCCATCTCCGCCGGCCTCGCCAACGCCGACGCCGTCACCTGGGGCGTCGTGCTCTGGCAGTCGGTCGGCAACAGCCTGTTCGGCTACGCCGCCTGGGGCTGGCTGCTGGCCCGCTACCCGGCGGCAACGGTCGCGCCGATGTCGCTGCTGGTGCCGGTATTCGGCATGGCCGCGTCCGCGTGGTGGCTGGGCGAAGACCTGCCGCTGTGGAAGCTCGCGGCGGGCGGGTTGATCCTGGCGGGGCTGGCGATCAACGTGCTGTGGGCAAGGATCGCGGCGATGCGCGCAGCGGGGCGGACGCCTATGGCGGGTTAGCCTGAGCGAAGGGTTAGATGGCAGATACCGAAACAGGGCATGCTCGGCGCATGATCGATATGAGAAGCGAACTCGGCGCTGCTGAACCTTGGCGACTGCTCCGCTACATTGCTTCTGCAATCCACGGCTTCACCATTATGGCGCGTGATCCCGATACGTCCGCCGAAGAGAGGAGCCGCATAAACAATTCTATTCACTATCTCGCGGGATATATGATGGCCCTGACTAAGGCAGATGAGCGGCTGACCGATAGTCGCATCGACGCGATCTTAGAGTTGGTGGGCCGCCTGGAGAGCCCTTTGGCGGAAGCGATCCGCGCAGATCTAACTCGCTAAAAGTTGCAGCATCAGCCTAGGAAAGTCGGGAACGAAGCTTGGCTTCAATTATGGGGCTAGCAGAGTAGAGCGCTCGCATGGCCACGGCGCACCGCTACACTGCGCCCATGACCGACATCCTCCTCCACCAGTACGACACCTCGCCCTTCTCCGAGAAGGTGCGCGTCTGCCTCGGCATCAAGGGGCTCGCGTGGCGCGCGGTCGACCAGCCAGTGATCATGCCCAAGCCCGATCTGCTGCCGCTGACCGGCGGCTACCGGCGCATCCCGGTCATGCAGATCGGCGCCGACATCTGGCTCGACAGCGTGCTGATCGTGCGCGAGCTCGAACGGCGCTTTCCGGAGCCGACGCTCTTCCCGGCGGGCGACCGCGGGCTCGGCGCGGCGCTGGCCTTGTGGACCGACCGGACGATGTTCCAGGCGGCGGTGGCGATCATCTTCGGCGGTCTCGGCGACAAGGTGCCGGAGGCCTTCATCCGCGACCGCGAGGCGCTGAGCGGGCGGCCGTTCGATGTGGTGGCGATGAAGGCGGCGGTGCCGCACATGACGGCGCAGCTGGCGGCGCAGGTGGCGTTGATCGCCGAACAGTTGGGCGACGGCCGTAAGTTCCTGACCGGCGCGCAGCCCGGCCTCGCCGACGCCAGCGCCTATTACAACCTGTGGTTCATCCGCTCCGCATTCCCGCCCGCTGCCGCCGGCTTCGAGGCCGATCCGCTGATCGCCGGCTGGCTGTCGCGCGTCGCTGGCGTTGGCCATGGCGAGCGGTCGAGCGCGACGCCCGAACAGGCGCTCGACATCGCACGCGATGCGACGCCGATTGGCAGCGAAGTTGCGGAGCAGGACGCCGCACTTGCGGGCAAGGAGGTCACCGTCTCCGCCGAGGATTATGGCCGCGATCCGATCCGCGGCGTTCTGGTCGGATCGTCGCCGCACCATATGTCGCTGCGCCGCGAAGACCCGCGCGTCGGCACCGTCGTCGTGCACACCCCGCGCCTCGGCTTCGTGGTGCGCGGCTGATGGAGGAGCGCATCATCGACGCCGGCGAGGTGCGGCTACGCGCCATGGTCGAGGGCAGCGGCCCGCTGGTGCTGATGGTCCATGGCTTTCCCGAAAGCTGGTATTCGTGGCGCCACCAGATCGGCGCGATTGCTGCCGCCGGCTTCACCGCCTGCGCGATTGACGTGCGCGGCTATGGCGGTTCCGACAAGCCGCACGCCGTCGACGCCTATGCGATGGAGCGGCTGATCGCCGACAACGTCGGCGTCGCCGACGCGCTGTCGCCGGGTGCGCCCGCGATCCTGATCGGCCATGACTGGGGGGCGCCGATCGTGTGGAACTCGGCGCTGATCCGCCCCGATCGCTTCCGCGCCGTCGCGGCGCTGTCGATCCCCTATCAGGGCGTGTCGCCGCGCCCGTTCGCCGAACTGTTCGACCTTGCCTTCACCCAGAAGAACCGCTTCTTCTACCAAGCCTATTTCCAGGCCGAAGGCGTCGCCGAAGCCGAGGCCGAGGCCGACCCGCGCCGCTTCCTGCGCCAGTTCATCTATGCGCTGTCGGGCGATGTCCTCGAAGGCAGCTGGCCCGCCGACAAGACCGCTGACGCGACGATGCTCGACGGCCTCGCCGATTGCGCCATGCCGCTGCCGTGGCTGTCGGAGGCCGACCTCGACTATTACGCCGCCGAGTTCAACCACTCGGGCTTCCGCGGCCCGCTCAACCGCTACCGCAATCACCGTCGCGACTGGGAATTTCTCACCGCCTACAAGGACCGAAAGATCGAGCAGCCGGCGCTGTTCATCGGCGGCACGCGCGACCTCGCCTTCAGCATGATCGGCCGCAGCGACCCGATCGAGGTGATGCGCCGCCACGTCCCCAATCTTCGCGGCGCGCATATGCTTGAGGGTTGCGGTCACTGGACGCAGCAGGAGCGGCCGGAGGAGGTGACGAAGCTACTGCTGGATTGGCTGAAGAGCCTCTAACCACTCCAACCCGTCATACCGGCGAAAGCCGGTATCCAGTCGAACGGCTGGTCTGGATACCGGCTTTCGCCGGTATGACGGTGGAGGCGTTCAAATCCCCGCATACCACTCATACCCGGCGCGATCTTCCCAGAAGCCGCCCTTGCCGAGCCCGATGCGGTCAAGCCGGTCCACTGCCTCGATGCGCATCACATATTTCGCATGCTTGTACCCGAGCTGCCGCTCGACCCGCAGCCGCAGCGGCGCGCCGTTGGCGACGGGGAGCTGCGCATCGTTCATCGCATAAGCGAGGATGGTCTGCGGATGCAGCGCGTCGATCAGGTCCACGCTCTCATAATAGGGCGTGCCGCTGAAATCGTCGGCGCAGTGGAAGACGAGGTAGCGCGCCGCCGGCAGCAGCCCCGCGCTATTCAACAAAGGCGCGAGCCGCGCCCCCGTCCACTTGCCGATCGCGCTCCACCCCTCGACGCAATCATGACGGGTGATCTGCGTGCGCGCCGGCGCGCGTCGCAGCTGGTCGAGCGACAGCGCCATCGGCCGCCGCACCAGCCCGTCGATGCGCAGACGGTAGTCCGCGAAATTGCCGTCGACGAGGCGGCGGTAGAGGTCGCTTCCCGGCCGCATCGTGCCATTGGCGCGGAACACCGGCGACAGGTCGGCAGCGCCGAACTCGCGCGCCAGCGCATGGCGGTCGGTGACCAGCCGCTGCCCCGCCATCGTCAGCTTCTCGGTGCCGAACAGCAGCTCGCGGAACGCCGGCGACTCGTTCACGTGATCGCACCCCGAAAGGATCAGCCCGCCACCGATCAGGAGCCCGCGCCGCGAGATCATGACCGCTCCTTCGGCAGCCGGAAGCGCCCGGTGATCATCGAGCGTACCTCGTTTACCGGCCCCGCCAGCAGCACCATCGCCAGATGCACGGCGATGAACAGCGTGATCAATGTCGCCGCGATGAAATGGATCGTCCGCGCCGACTGCCGCCCGCCGAACAGGTCGACCAGCCACGGCCACGCCGCATTGAGCCCCGGCGACATCGTCCACCCCGTCAGGATGGCGAGCGGCAGCAGCCCGAAGATCACTCCGACATAGCTCAGCTTCTGCAGGCTGTTGTAGCGCGCCGCCGCCTCGCCTTTCGGGAAGCGCAGCCGCGCATGGTCGGCGATCTCGCGCGCCAGATGCCGTGGCCGCAGCTCGTCGCGCCGAGGCAGCAGGTCGCGCCGCACATGGCCGTTGGCCAAGCTTACCGCGAGATAGGCGATGCCCGCCACCGTGAGCACCCAGGCAAACAGGATGTGCCAGCGCCGCCCATCGGCGAGATTGTAATTGCTGGGGATCGTTGCCCAGTGCGGGAAGGCGAGCCGCTGCAGCCGCCCGTCCTGCCCGCGCGAGAGGCCAAGCACGCCGGTGGTCGTCACCTCCCAGCCGCCGATCCGCAGATAGCCGCGCTTGCCGTCCGACCCGATCTTCAAGGCCGGGGTATCGGCGTTGGCGCCATACTGTCCCCAGTAAAGCATCGGGTGCGCGTTGAAGATCATCAGCCCGCTCATCAGCAGGCAGAAGACCGCCACCGCATTCAGCCAGTGCCACAGCCGCGTCGGCAGCCGGTGACGATAGACGGTACCCTGATCCTCCGACATCGCCGTGCCATAGCATGAAGCCGCGTCAGGCTCACAACCGTCACGGGGTGACAGGCGCGCCGGACGCCTGCTAAGCGGCTCTCCATCCATGGGAGGGTCGGATGCTGAAAGTGATTGAGCAGCTTGAGGCGAAGCGCGAAGCCGCGCGCATGGGCGGCGGGCAGAAGCGCATCGACGCGCAGCATGCCAAGGGCCGCCTCACCGCGCGCGAGCGGCTCGAAGTGCTGCTCGACCCCGGCTCCTTCGAGGAGCTCGACATGTACGTCGAGCACAATTGCGTCGACTTCGGCATGGAGGCGACCAAGATCCCGGGCGACGGCGTCGTCACCGGCTCAGGCACCATCAACGGCCGCCTCGTCTTCGTGTTCAGCCAGGACTTCACCGTGTTCGGCGGCTCGCTCTCCGAGCGGCATGCGCAGAAGATCTGCAAGATCATGGACATGGCGATGAAGGTCGGCGCGCCGGTCATCGGCCTCAACGATTCGGGCGGCGCCCGCATCCAGGAAGGCGTGGCGTCGCTCGGCGGCTATGCCGAGGTGTTCCAGCGCAACGTGCTCGCCTCCGGCGTCGTCCCGCAGATCAGCCTCATCATGGGGCCGTGCGCGGGCGGCGCGGTCTATTCGCCGGCGATGACCGACTTCATCTTCATGGTGAAGGACTCGTCCTACATGTTCGTCACCGGCCCCGACGTGGTGAAGACGGTGACCAACGAGATCGTCACCCAGGAAGAGCTGGGCGGCGCCGTCACCCACACCACCAAGTCGGGCGTCGCCGACCTGGCGCTGGAAGACGACGTCGAGGCGCTGATGCGCACCCGCCAGTTCTTCGACTTCCTGCCGCTGAACAACAAGCAGGCGACGCCGTTCCGCCCGACGCATGACGACCCGGAGCGGATCGAGCACAGCCTCGACACCCTCGTGCCGCCGTCGGCGAACAAGCCCTACGACATGCACGAGCTGATCCGGAAGGTCGCCGACGAGGGCGAGTTCTTCGAGCTTCAGCCGAGCCACGCCGCCAACATCATCATCGGCTTCGCGCGCATCGAGGGCTCGACCGTCGGCATCGTCGCCAACCAGCCGATGGTGCTGGCGGGCGTGCTCGACATCGCCTCGTCGAAGAAGGCCGGGCGCTTCGTGCGCTTCTGCGACGCCTTCAACATTCCGATCGTCACCTTCGTCGACGTGCCGGGCTTCCTCCCCGGCGTCGCGCAGGAGCACAACGGCATCATCAAGAACGGCGCCAAGCTGCTGTTCGCCTATGCCGAGGCGACCGTGCCGAAGATCACCGTCATCACCCGTAAGGCCTATGGCGGCGCCTACGACGTCATGGCGTCGAAGCACCTGCGCGGCGACCTCAACTACGCGTGGCCGACCGCCGAGATCGCGGTGATGGGCGCCAAGGGCGCGGTGGAGATCATCTTCCGCGGCAAGAGCCCCGAAGAGATCGCCGAGCGCACCGCCGAGTATGAGCGCCGCTTCGCCAACCCGTTCGTCGCCGCCTCGAAGGGCTTCGTCGACGAGGTGATCATGCCGCATTCCACCCGCCGCCGCATCGCCATCGGCCTGCGGAAGCTGCGGACGAAGAGCCTCGAGAACCCCTGGAAGAAGCACGACAACATTCCGTTGTAGTCGCGCTGCAACCCATCCCTTTGACGTCATCCCCGCGAAGGCGGGGACCCAGTCCAGGCGAACAACCTGCTCGCTACCGCGAGCGCCTTTTGCTGCGTACTGGGTCCCCGCCTTCGCGGGGATGACGGACTAGGTCAGTCAGCAGCCGCCGCGGGCTTGGCCGCCGACCCCTTCCACTTCAACCCGAGCAGCAGCCCCAGCATCGGCACCCGCCGCGCCACCGCATATGTCGCCCAGCACCCCGCCACCGTCGCCGCCAGGATGATCGCGAACTCCGTGCCGGGGTTCAGGCGATAGGGCGTCAGCGCGTGGCCGACGACGACGATGATCGTCTGGTGCGCGATGTAATAGGGAAATACCGCCTCGGTCAGATAGCGCCGGATCGGCGCGTCGCGGTTGAGGCGGAGCTGCGCCAGCGCCAGCAGCCCGACGATCGCGCCCCACATATGCGCGGCGCGCAGCAGGCGGACGAGCGTCAGCCCCGGCTCGGTCGCGTCACCGTCGCCGTAGTAAAGCTCGTAGGCGACGATCGCGAAGTAACCCACCACCGCGAACAGCGCCGCCGGCTTCCACAGCGCCGCGATCGCCCGCCACGGCGCCTCGCTCTTCGCCAACCCCACGCCGAACAGGAACAGCCCGCCGTAAACGACGTGATTATACCAATCGTCGACCAGCGCATGGGTATCGCCGAAGATCGGGTAGAGCGTCACCCGCGCCAGCCACAGCAGCAGGATCGGCAGCCACAGCAGCCGCGCCCCGCTGAACAGCCGCTCGAACCCGCGCTGCAGCGCCGCCTTCGCGCCCGCCGGCAACAGCGCCGCGAACAGCGCCAGCACGATCGTGTAGAGCCACAGATAAGCGACGAACCATAGGTGGTTGTAGGTCGGCAGCGCGATGCCGTCGCCGACCATACGGAAGGTGAAATAGTCGTGCGTCCAGAAATGCCAGAAGTCTTGGCGGTAACCGAACTTCGCCTGCATCTCCGCCCAGGGCTGCGGCGCCACGAACAGGATGATGCCGGCGGCGAGCGGGATCAGCAGACGGCCCGATCGCTGCCAGGCGAAGCGGCCCGGCGCCGCCATCTTGTCGAGCAGGAAGCGCGACGCGACGCCCGAGACGAGGAACAGCAGCGCCAGCCGCCAGGCGTTGGTGGCGAGCATCGGGATCTGCACCCAGTCCATCGGCTCGGCTGTCTTTACGTGCCAGTCCCACGGCACGAAGAACATGCCGATATGATAGAAGATCAGCAGCCCGAACGCGCCGATGCGCAGCCAGTCGAGCCCGTAATGCCGTTCCATGTTCCGCCTCATCCCTTGCAGCCGACACGGCGATGGCTAATCGTGGCACGCGCCGGATGACGAGGCGAGAGGGGCGAGTGGCGGCAGGCATGGGATGTCGGCGGACGGGCCAGTGATGAACGGCGGGTGGCGCGGGATGAGCGGCGGCGCGCCCCGCGTCTGGCTGATCGGTTTGGCGATCATCGCCGGCTTCATGATCGTTCACCTGATCGTCAATTCATCGAGCCTGATCGACGAACTCGCGCGCGAAGGCAGCGACGTTCCCGACTGGATGCCGTGGACTTGGGAGGCGACCAGTGTCGTCGGCTGGCTGGCCGTACTGCCCCTGATCGCCGTCGCCGTTCTTCGCCTGCGCCCGCCGTGGCTGTCGTGGCGGGCGACCGTCGCCACGCACCTGCTGATGACCTTGCCCGTATCGCTGCTCCACGTCGGCATCATGATGGGGCTGCGCCAGATCATCCACGCGGCGATGGGCTCACCCTACCGCCCGTCGGACAGCGTGCAGGCCATCCTGCTCTATGAGTGGCGCAAGGATGCCGTCGACTATGTGACGCTCGCGCTGACGCTGGCGGTCATCCATTGGCTCGCGCACCGCGCCGACGAAACGCCGGTGGCGGCAACGCCCGCCCCCGAACCCACCCGCCTCGAAGTCCGCGACGGCAGCCGCACCCTCTGGCTCGCCCCCGCCGATCTCCGCTGGGCCGAAGCCGCCGGCAATTATGTCGAGCTGCACACCGAAACCGGCCCGCTGCTTCACCGCATCACACTCGCCGCGCTCGAACAGGAGCTGGCACCGCACGGCTTCGTCCGCATCCACCGCTCACGGCTGGTGCGGCGCGACGCGGTGCGCTCGATCGAAACCAACGCCTCGGGCGATTTCGAGGCCATCCTCGCCGACGGCACCCGCGTTGCCGGCAGCCGCCGCTACCGCAGCACGCTCGACGGCTAGCACGGAACCGCCGCGACGATCGGCCGGTTTCGACGCCATGATCCACCATGTCTCCGTCGGCTCGAACGATATCGCCCGGGCGCGGTCCTTCTACGATCCGCTGATGGCGCTGCTCGGCATGCCGCTGCTGGCCGCGGGCGATACCGCGCTCGACTATGGCTCGGGCGACATCCAGTTTAGCGTCGAGACACCGGTCGACGGCCATCCGGCGTCGGTCGGCAATGGCGTCCATGTCGCGTTTCAGGCGCGCGACCGGGCGGCGGTGCGCGAGTTCCATCGGCTCGGGCTCGCCAATGGTGGAAGTGATGCCGGCGAGCCCGGCGTTCGCCCCGACTATGACGCGAACTACTTCGGCGCTTTCCTGCGCGATCCCGACGGCAACAAGGTCGAGGCGCTGACGTTCGCGGCCGAATAGCCGCGCAAGCTTTGAATCGCGTCCACCTTGATGCGCGAACGAAAGTTGCGCCCCGTCAAAAAGCGGAGCCTGCCCTACCCGCCGGTCGAAACCGCGTCCGCAATTGCTTGACGTACCCGCCCCCGCCCGCTTGAAGGGGCGCGACCTGAGGGAGGGTCGTTGCGACGATGTTCAAGAAGATCCTGATCGCCAACCGGGGCGAGATCGCCTGCCGCGTCATCAAGACCGCCCGCCGCATGGGCATCCAGACGGTGGCGGTCTACTCCGATGCCGACGCCGCGGCGCTGCACGTGCAGATGGCCGACGAGGCCGTCCGCTTGGGGCCCCCGCCCGCCGCCGAAAGCTACCTGCTCGGCGAAGCGATCATCGCGGCGTGCAAGGCGACGGGCGCCGAAGCAGTTCACCCCGGCTATGGCTTTCTCTCCGAACGTGAATGGTTCGCCAAGCGCCTGGCCGAAGAGAATATCGCCTTCATCGGCCCGCCGCCGAACGCGATCGCCGCGATGGGCGACAAGATCGAGTCGAAGAAGCTGGCCAAGCAGGCCGGCGTCAACGTCGTCCCCGGCTATGTCGGCGAGATCGACGATACCGAGCATGCCGTCCGCATCGCCAACGACATCGGCTATCCGGTGATGATGAAGGCCTCGGCCGACGGCGGCGGCAAGGGCATGCGCCTCGCCTTCTCCGAAGCCGACGTTCGCGAAGGCTTCGAGGCGACCAAGCGCGAAGGCCTCGCCAGCTTCGGCGACGACCGCGTGTTCATCGAGAAGTTCGTCGAGCAGCCGCGCCACATCGAAATCCAGGTGCTTGGCGATAAGCACGGCAACATCGTCTATCTGGGCGAGCGCGAATGCTCGATTCAGCGCCGTCACCAGAAGGTCGTCGAGGAGGCGCCGTCGCCCTTCGTCACGCCCGCGATGCGCAAGAACATGGGCGAGCAGGCGGTTCGCCTCGCCGCCGCCGTGGGCTATTACAGCGCCGGCACCGTCGAGCTGATCGTGTCGGGCACCGACACCACCGGCCAGGGCTTCTACTTCCTCGAGATGAACACCCGCCTGCAGGTGGAGCATCCGGTCACCGAGGCGATCACCGGCCTCGACCTCGTCGAACAGATGATCCGCGTCGCCTATGGCGAGAAGCTGACCTTCACGCAGGACGACGTGAAACTGAACGGCTGGGCCGTCGAGACGCGCGTCTATGCCGAAGACCCCTATCGCGGCTTCCTGCCGTCGATCGGCCGTCTCACCGCCTACCAGCCGCCCGTCGCCGAAAATGGCGTGCGCGTCGATACCGGCGTCGTCGAGGGCAGCGAGATCTCGATGTTCTACGATCCGATGATCGCTAAGCTCATCACCCACGGAAAGACCCGCGAGGAGGCGATCGACAAGCAGGTCGGCGCGCTCGACGATTACGTCCTGCGCGGCATCGGCCACAACATCGACTTCCTGTCGGCGGTGATGCAGCATCCGCGCTTCCGCAGCGGCAACATCACCACCGGCTTCATCGCCGAGGAATATCCCGACGGCTTCACCGGGGCCGCCGTCTCCGACGAGACCCGCCACGACCTCATCGCGCTGGCCGCCGCGATCCACGGTATCCGCATCGAGCGGGAATCGATGATCGACAACCAGCTCGCCGGCCACGGCGCCGTCTATGGCGAGGATTGGGTGGTGGCGATCGGCAAGGAGAAGGTGCCGGTCAAGGTCGAATCCTTGGGCGACCGCTTCATCGTCAGCCACGGCGACCATGAGCATGAGATCGAGACCGCGTGGAAACCCGGCGCCGCCAGCTTCGTCGCCACCGTCGACGGCCGCCGCGTCGCGGCGCAGGTCGAACGGCGCGCGGTCGGCTACCGCGTGACACTGCGTGGCGCGATCCACGACGTGCGGGTGATGACGCCGCGCGCCGCCGAGCTCGCCGGCTACATGATCGAGAAGATCCCGCCCGATCTCTCGAAGTTCCTGCTCTGCCCGATGCCCGGCCTCGTCGTGTCGATCTCGGCGCAGGAAGGCGACCGAGTCGAGGCCGGCCAGGCGCTCGCCATCGTCGAGGCGATGAAGATGGAAAACATCCTCCGCGCCGAGAAGACCGCCACGGTGAAGGCGGTGCGCGCCAAGGCGGGCGAAAGCCTCGCCGTCGACGCCGTCATCATGGAGTTCGAATGATCCGCGCGGCGCTGCTGCTCGCGCTCGCTGCGCCTGCGGCGGCGCAGGCCGCGACGCTGACCGTCGAAGGCCTCGGCGCGCCGCAGCCGTTCGACGCCGCAGCACTCGCAGCCCTTCCGGCCGCCACCGCCGGCATCGACGCCCACGGCAAGAAGCTCGACTGCACCGGCGTCTGGCTCGCCGACCTGCTGGCGAAAGCCGGTGCGCCGGCGGGCGACAAGCTGCGCGGGCCGCTGCTGGCGGGCACCGTCACCGCCATGGCCCGCGACGGCTACCGCGTCACCTTCTCATTGGGCGAGATCGACAAGAGCCTCGGCAAGGCGCCGGTGCTGGTCGCCACCCAGTGCAACGGCGCCCCGCTTGGCGAAGACGGCCCCTACCGCCTGATCGTCAGCGGCGACAGCCGCCCGGCCCGCGCCGCGCGGATGATCGAGAGACTGGTCGTGTCACTGCCTGCCGTGCCCGCCGCCAAGGACGCGCAAAAGCACTAGTTTCTCCTCTCCCTTGAGGGGAGAGGAAGGGGCCCGCCGCACAGCGGTGGGAAGGTGAGGGTGATGCCGCGGCTTGCGGCCGACCTCACCATCGAGCCCGCCCGGAGATCACCCTCACCCTCCCAGCTTCGCTGGGCCCCTCCCTCTCCCCTCAAGGGAGAGGGGATTTAGCTCCGGCAGAAGACCTGGCTCGGCGGCCGGAAGGTGCATTCCGCCTGACGCCCGCCGCGGCTCAGCCGCACCACCAGCCCGCTGCCATCGGTCGCCAGCCGCTGCACATCGCCGACCGTCGCCACGCGCTGGCCGTTGAGCGCATCGATGATGTCGCCCGGCTGCAGGAAGTTAAGCCGCGCCGCCGGCGCGCGGGGGTCGACGCGCACCACCACCACGCCGCGCTCGGGCAGTCCCGCGCCGAGTTCCTGCGCGAACGCCGGCGACAGATTGCCGACCGTCACGCCCGCCAGCAGATTGTTGCCAGCCACCGTCGTCAGACTGCGCGCCGGCGTCTCGGGCGGCGCGGCAAGACGCAGCGGCACGTTGCGCGCAGCACCATCGCGCACCAAGGTCGCGGTCACCGTCTCGCCGACCGTCTGCGTCGCCATGCGGTAGCGTAGCATGCCGGGGTCGCCGACCTCCTTGCCGTCGATCGCGTAGATCACGTCACCGGCGCGCAGGCCCGCCGCCGCCGCGGGGGAACCCGCCGTCACACCAGTGACCAGCACGCCGATCGGTCGGTCGAGGCCGACGCGCGTCGCGGTATCCGGCGTCACCGGCTCGCCCTCGACGCCGATCCAGGCGCTGACCAGCTTTCCGGTCTTCGCCTGCTGCAGGAAGCTGCGCACCATGTTCGCGGGAATCGCGAAGCCGACGCCGTTCGAGCCGCCCGAGCGTGAGAAGATCGCGGTGTTGATGCCGACGATCGAGCCGTCCATCGCGACGAGCGCGCCGCCCGAATTGCCCGGATTGATCGGCGCGTCGGTCTGCAGGAAGAATTGATAGTCGGAGATGCCGACCCCGGTGCGCGCCACCGCGGAGACGATGCCGTGCGTCACCGTCTGGCCGACGCCGAACGGATTGCCGATGGCGAGCACGACGTCGCCGACCTCGGCCCGATCCGAATCGCCGAGGCGCGCGACGGGCAAGGTCGCGCCCTTGATGTCCATCTGCAGCACCGCGAGATCGGTGCGCGGGTCGGCGAACAGCAGCTTGGCGCTGTATTGCCGGCGGTCGGCAAGCGCGACGAGGATCTCGGTCGCGCCCTCGATGACATGGTTGTTGGTGACGACGAGGCCGCTTGCCTCGACGATCACGCCCGAGCCCAGCGACTGCTCGACGCGCGGCCGCGCCATGCGCCCCTGTCCGAAGAACAGGTCGTAGAAGGCGTTGGGCCGCTGCTGCGTCACCCGCTCGGTGTAGATGTTGACCACCGCGGGCGAGACGCGCTTCGCCACCGGCGAATAGGACATCATCAGCTGCGCCGGGTTGGCCGGCACCGCGCGCTCGGGTTGCGCCCCGGCGGCCTGCGCGGCAAGTGCCGCCGCCTGTTGCGCGGTCGCGGTCGGGCTGTGCCCGTCGATGGTGAAGGCAAGGGCAAGGCCGGCAACGCCGCCCACCAGCAACAGCCAGGCTTTCTTCAGCACGTTGGTCGTCTCCGGATCGTCAAATCGTCTGCGCGTCTAATCTGGTTACGGGCGCGACGGTTCAAAGCCCCTGCGCAAGCATGTCGCGGACGTATTCGGAGAGGTAGGATTTGCAGCGGCTGCGGCGAAGCCGCTCGGCGCGCAGGATCGACCTGATCTGGTCGAGGCAGGTATCGAAGTCGTCGTTCACCAGCACATAGTCATACTCGCCCCAGTGGCTGATCTCGCTGGCGGCGCGGCTCATCCGGTCGGTGATCACCTGCTCGCTGTCGGTGCCGCGCGAACGCAACCGCTTCTCCAGCTCGGGCAACGACGGCGGCAGGATGTAGACGCTGACCACGTCCTTGCTGTCGCGCGCCTTCAGCTGCTGTGTGCCCTGCCAGTCGATGTCGAACAATATGTCCTTGCCGTGCGACAGCGCCTCGCGCACCGGCTCGCGCGGCGTGCCGTAGCGCTTGCCGAACACATGCGCCCATTCGAGCAGCGCGCCGGATTCGACGAGGCCGTCAAACGCCGCGTCATCGATGAAATGATAGTCGACGCCGTCCTTTTCGCCGACGCGCGGCCCGCGCGTGGTGGCGGAAACCGACAGCGAAATGTCGGCATCCTCGGCGAGGATTCGCTTCGCCATCGAGGTCTTGCCGGCACCCGAGGGCGAGGCGAGCACGAACATCAGGCCGCGGCGCGGCGGCGGCGGGGTTTCGAGCGGGTCGTCGACGGTCACGGCGCGGTGATGCGGTGCGCGACGCCCAAGGTCAAGGCTGACGCGGCGGCTCACCCATGCCATGAGGCGCGCCATGGACACGATTCTCGTCGACCTCGACGGCACCCTCACCGACCCCGCCGCCGGCATCATCGCCGCCGTCCGCCACGCCCTGACGACGCTCGGGCAAGTACCTCCCGCCCCCGAGGAGCTGCGCTGGGTGATCGGCCCGCCGCTGCGCCACAGCTTCCCGCGCCTGCTCGGCGACGGCTGCGACGTCGAGGCGGCGGTCGCCGCCTACCGCGAGCATTATGGCGCCGGCGGCCTGTTCGACGCCGCGGTCTACGATGGCATCTTCGACGCGCTCGCCGTGCTGAGGGCGCGGCCCGCGCGGCTGCTGGTCTGCACCGCCAAGCCACAGCATTTCGCCACCCGCGTCCTCGATCATTTCGACCTGTCGGCGCGCTTCGACGGCATCTACGGCCCCGATCTCGAGGGTAGGCTCGACGACAAGGGCGACCTCATCGCGCACATGATCGACGTCGAAGGCTTCGATCCAGCGCACGCCGTGATGATCGGCGACCGCGGTTCGGACGTCACCGCCGCCAGGCGCCACGGCATCCCGACCGTCGGCGTGCTCTGGGGCTACGGCAGCCGCGAGGAACTGCAAGAAGCCGGCGCGGCAGTGCTGTGCGCCTCGCCGGCAGAACTGCCCGAGATCGTCGGCAGCCTACAGTAGCTCGCTGATAATCCTCCCCGGCACGGGGAGGGGGACCCTGCGCAGCAGGGTGGAGGGGTCACGCCGTCTCCACCCCACCACCGCCTCCGGCGGTCCCCCTCCCCTTCCAGGGGAGGATACGACGGAAACGCTAGGCCTCGCCGAGCATCTGTTCGGGACGTACCACCCGCCGGAACGTCTCCTCGTCGACGAGGCCCAGTTCCAGCCCCGCCTCGAGCAGCGACAGGCCTTTGGCATGCGCATGCCGCGCGATCTTCGAGGCGGCGTCGTAACCGATCTCGGGCGCGAGCGCCGTCACCAGCATCAGCGAGCGCTCGACCAGTTCGGTCAGCCGGTCGCGATTGGGCTCCATGCCCGCCACCGCCCGGTCGGCGAACGACACAGCGGCATCCGCCAGCAGCCGGATCGACTGCAGCACATTGTAGGCAATCACCGGCTTGAACACGTTGAGCTCGAGGTGGCCTTGCGCGCCGCCGACCGTCACGGCGACGTGATTGCCCATCACCTGCGCCGCCACCATCGTCAGCGCCTCGCACTGCGTGGGATTGACCTTCCCCGGCATGATCGAGCTGCCCGGCTCGTTCTCCGGCAGCGCCAGCTCGCCGATACCCGCGCGGGGACCGCTGCCCAGCAGCCGCAGGTCGTTGGCGATCTTGTTGAGGCTCACCGCCAGCACGTTGAGCGCGCCCGACAGCTCGACCATCGTGTCGTGGCTGGCCAGCGCCTCGAACTTGTTGGGCGCGGTCTCGAACGGCAGGCCGGTAGTCGTCGCGATCTCGGCGGCGATGTCCTTCCCGAAGCCCGCCGGCGCGTTGATGCCGGTGCCGACCGCGGTGCCACCCTGCGCCAGCCGGTGCAGCCGCGGCAGCACCGCCTCGACGCGCGCGATGCCGTCGCTCACCTGCCAGGCATAGCCGGACAGCTCCTGGCCGAGCGTCATCGGCGTCGCGTCCTGCATATGCGTGCGGCCGATCTTGATGAGGTCGGCCCAGGCCTTCGCCTTGGCATCGAGCGCCGCGTGGAGATGCCTGAGCGCCGGGATCAGCCGGTCGGCCACCTCGCGCGCCGCCGCGACGTGCATCGCGGTCGGGAAGGTATCGTTCGACGATTGCGCCATGTTGACGTGGTCGTTCGGATGCACCGGCGTCTTGCCGCCGCGCGTGCCGGCGAGCAGTTCGTTGGCCCGCCCCGCGATCACCTCGTTGGCGTTCATGTTGGTCTGGGTGCCCGACCCGGTCTGCCAGACCACCAGCGGAAACTGGTCGTCATGCGCGCCGGCGGCCACCTCGCCCGCCGCCTGCTCGATCGTCGGCGCGATGTCGGCGCCGAGCGCGCCCGAGCGCGCGTTCACCCGCGCCGCTGCCTGCTTGACGACGCCGAGCGCGCGGATCAGCGGCACCGGCATGCGCTCGCCGCCGATGGGGAAGTTCTCGATCGATCGCTGGGTCTGTGCGCCCCAATAGGCGTTGTCGGCGACCTCGATGGGGCCGAAGCTGTCGGTTTCGGTGCGGGTGCCCGTCACTTTTTCCGGCCAGCTATTTTTTCCGGAACGCGTCGAGCGTGACGACGTTCGACCCGTCCTCGCGGGCGGCGACCTCTTCGGCGGTCAGCGGCACCGGCGCGGGCTCGGCCTCCTCGCCGTCCTCGTCCTCGATCACCGGCGCCTGGAACTGCAGCGCGAAATTGACCGCCGGATCGACGAAACCGGTGATCGCCGAATAGGGGATGGTTAGCTTGGCCGGCACCTGGTTGAACGACAGGCCGATCGAGAACTGGTCCTCGAGGATCTGCAGATCCCAATAGCGGTGCTGGATGACGATGGTCATCTCGTCGGGATAGCGCTCCGACAGATGCTTCGGCAGATCGACGCCCGGCGCGCGCGTCTTGAACGCGATGTAGAAATGATGATTGCCGGGCAGCCCGCCGGCCGCCTCGATGTCGGTCAGCACGCGCCGCACGACCGAGCGCAAGGCTTCCTGCACGATCTCGTCGTACGGAATGAGGCTTTCGGGCGGCGTTTCGCTGTTCATGAAGGGGCTCCCAGCGGTCGCCGCCTAGGTGGCGCGGCGGGAGGGGCCGGTCAAGCGGCAGCGACGAAAAATCCCATCCACCCTCGCGGGGAAGATAGGGGCCTCGCGGGGAAGATTAGGGCTTCGGCTGGCGGGCGCGGTCCTGTAGCGTCGCGCCCGCAATCGAAGCGGGGAGGAAGTGAATGGGCCGGTTGATGGTTTGGCTGGTGATCGCCGCGGCGCTGGCCGGCGGGCTGTTTGCCGCCTCGCCCTATTATACGCTGGCGCAGATGTCGGCGGCGGTGGCCGAGCGCGACGACGCCAAATTCGCGTCCTACGTCGATTTCGAAGCGATCCGGAACGACATGAAATCCTCGGTGCAGGAGGAGATGCTCGGCGCGATCGAGGAGCGCGGCGATGTCGGCGATACCGCAGGCGCGGCGGGCATGGCGCTCGGCATGCTGCTCGCCGACCGCATGGTCGACGGCGCGGTCAGCCCTGAGGCGCTGAAGCTGATTTTCGAACGCATGCGCGATTCGGCGCTGCGCGACGTCGACCCGTCCAACCCCTCGTCGATCAGGAAGCTGTTCGAGAACACGACCGTCGACTGGCGCGGCCTCTCCGAATTTCGGCTGGTCAACGAGAATGACGCGCGCGCGCCTGAGCTGATCTTCCATCGCAGCGGGCTGCTGTCGTGGAAGCTGAGCGGCATCCAGCTCAACGACGAGCCGGCGGCGGACGCTTAAAATTTGGGAAAGGTGGGGAGCTTCTGTTGCTCGGGGCTCCCCAGCCCGCCGGTTTCCACTTCTGTTGCCCGGTGTGGTCCCTACCGCGCTTTTGGCCAGTTTAACTTCGTCCGTTAGGACTTAGTTACGCTGCAATCGCGAATGCCTCGTTGTCGTTGGCATTTGTGGATTTGAACGGTTTAACGGCTCATTCAGGCCGGGCGAAAGCATTCGTCTTTCAACACACGTCGATCCTAGTTCGGCCCCCTCGTTCCGCCGGCCTGCGGGCGACAACCCGGCAGGCAAACGTTGGAAAACTGGTGGAGCCGCCGGGTACCGCCCCCGGGTCCGCTGCGCCTATTTCACGACGCCATTTATCGCCATATCCGGGCAAGCCCGGCACCTCTGATATAGGACTGCTGAGCGCGGGGGACAAGGTGCCACCCGCTCCTCCCCTGGAAGGGGAGGGGGACCGCCGCAGGCGGTGGAGGGGTGGAAGCGCCGGCCCCTCCACCCTGCTGCGCAGGGCCCCCCTCTCCGTTCCGGGGAGGATATCTCAGTGGAAATCCCGGCTCTTCGGCACCACCCGCACATCGCGCGGGTGCCGCCCGCCGGTTTGCCACGATCCGGGCAGCGGCCGCTTCACATGGTCGGCGGGCGCCACCGGCATCGGCGCCTCCTGGTCGGACAGGCGGGTCAGGTCATGCGACACGTCGCGCATCGACCGCGCGACGATATGGACGATCGGCACCGCCGGGCCATGTTCGCCCTCCACCGGGTGCAAGGGCTTCGGCGCCCGCTCGCGGTCGAGCCGCTCGACCGTCCCCTGGATCACCATCACCCGCGCCGCCATCACCACCGGGCGGAACTGCTCGAACAGCCGCGGCCAGACGACGATGTTGGCGATGCCGGTCTCGTCCTCGACGGTGATGAACACGACCCCCGACCCGCCCGGCCGCTGCCGGATCAGCACGACGCCTGCCACGCAGATGCGCGCGCCATGCTTCGCCTTGGCCACCTCGGCGCAGGTCATCACCCCCTGGCGCGCATAGATCGGCCGCAGAAACTCCATCGGATGCCCGCGCAGCGACAGCCGCGTGGCGCGATAATCGTCGATGACATTCTCGCTGGCGGTGAGCAGCGGCAGCGCCACCGTCGGATCGGCCCGCCGCTCGCCTTGTTCAGCAAACAGCGGCAACGGCTTCAACGTCACCACTTTCTTCGCCGCCCACAGCCCCTGCCGCCGGTCGAGCCCCAGCGAATGAAAGGCATCGGCCTTCGCCAGCGCGTTCAGCGCCTTGATGCCGAGGTCGGCACGGTGGAGGAAATCGTCGAAGTCACGGTAGCCGTCACCCCGATGCGCCGCGATCCATTCGCCGGCGGTCTCCGCCAGCCCATCGATCTGCCGCAGCCCCAGCCGCACCGCGAACCGCCCGCCGCCCTGCGGCTCCAGCGTGCAATCCCAGTCCGATGCATTGATGCACGGCGGCCGAACCTCCACCCCATGCTCCTCCGCATCCCGCACGATCTGCGCCGGCGCGTAAAAGCCCATCGGCTGCGAGTTCAGGAGAGCGGCGCAGAACACCTCGGGGTGGAAGCATTTGATCCACGACGAGATGTAAACCAGGTGCGCAAACGAGGCCGCGTGGCTCTCGGGGAAGCCATACTCCCCGAAACCTTTGATCTGGTTGAAGCAGCGCTGGGCAAAATCGCGGTCGTAGCCGCGCTTCACCATGTGCTCGACCATCCGTTCTTCATGGTTGCTGATGATGCCGCGATTGCGGAAAGTCGCCATCGCCTTGCGGAGCTCATGCGCTTCTTCGTGCGAAAACTCCGCCGCCACCATGGCGATCCGCATTGCCTGTTCCTGAAACAGCGGCACGCCGAGCGTCTTGTTGAGGATTGGCTCTAATTCGTTATCGCCGCCATCTTTCCGCGGCGGATATAGCGCTTTTTCCAATCCATCACGCCGGCGAAGATAGGGGTGAACCATATCGCCCTGGATCGGTCCCGGGCGAACGATTGCGACTTCGACCACCAGATCATACCATTTTCGCGGCTTCAGCCGCGGCAGCATGTTCATCTGCGCCCGGCTCTCGATCTGGAAGACGCCGATCGTGTCTGCCGCACAGATCATGTCGTAGACCTTGGTGTCGGTCGGCTCGAGCGACTTCAGATCGATGCGCTTCCCTTTGTGCGCCTTGATCAGATCGAAGCTCTTCTGGATGCAGGTCAGCATCCCCAAGGCGAGCACATCGATCTTGAAGATGTTCAAGACATCGATGTCGTCCTTGTCCCATTCGATAAAGGTCCGGTTTTCCATCGCTGCGTTGCCGATGGGGACAGTTTCCTCGAGCAATCCGCGCGTGATGACGAAGCCCCCGACATGCTGCGACAGATGGCGCGGCATGCCGTTCAATAACCCCGCCAATTCCAACGTCTTGGCAATGCGCATATCGTCAGGCGACATGCCGATTTTGGTGAGGCGCTCCTCGTCGGGGCCGCTGCCATAGGAACCCCAGATCGTACTGACCAAAGCACGGGTGACATCTTCAGTCAGGCCCAGAACCTTGCCTACTTCGCGCAACGCCAGGCGCGGCCGAAAATGGATGACCGTCGCGGCAATCCCGGCCCGGTCGCGCCCATAGCGACCGTAGATATATTGGATGACCTCTTCGCGGCGCTCATGCTCGAAATCGACATCGATATCGGGCGGGTCGGTGCCGCTTTCATCCGCTGACAGGAAACGTTCGAACAGCAGGTCGACCTCGACCGGGTTCACATTGGTGATGTCGAGGCAGAAGCAGATCACCGAATTGGCAGCGGACCCGCGCCCTTGGCAGAGAATGGGCGGATTACCGTTATCGGGGTTGCGCGCCCATCGAACGATATCGTGGACGGTGAGAAAATAAGGGGCGTAGTTTCGCTTGGCGACGAAGGTCAATTCGTCGTTGATGCTCTTTTCCACCTTGGCCGGAATGCCAGCCGGAAATAGACGCTGCGCGCCCTCACGAACCAGATTCTCAAGGTGAGCCTGAGGTGAAAGACCCGGAGGAACCGGCTCGTCTGGATATTGGTAGGAAACCTGACGCATGTCGAAGCGGCACGCCTCGGCGATATTCAGCGTTGCCCTCAGCGCATGCTCATAACCTTTGAACAATCGGGCCATCTCCGCGGGTGGCTTCAGATGACGTTCGGCATTCGCCGCCAGATGAAAGCCGGCATCGATGAGTTTGCATTTTTCCCGAATGCAGGTGACCACATCAGCCAGTTCGCGACGCGAAGAATCGTGGTAGCGGATATCATTCGTCGCGAGCAGGGGAACACCTGCCGTGATCGCCGTACGGTCGAGGAAGGCGATGCGTCGACGATCGTCGCCTTGATAGAGGTGATTGGCGACCAGATAGAGCGGCCCCTGCAATCGTTCACGAAGTAGGTGAAGCTGACGGGCCGCCGGGCCAACGCCCGCCTCAATGTCGAAGCGTGGCAGATGCGCGAAAACTGTCCCCTGCGAAAACTCGGCAACATCATCAATACCGAGATCGCATTTGTTCTTGGGCGCCCGCATTTTACCACGCGTAAGCAGCCGACATAAGCGACCGAACGCATCGCGATCTGTCGGCCAAGCCAACATTTCGGCGCCGTCCCGAAGCACCAACCGGCAGCCGACGATCAGCGGGTAATCGCGGATTAGCCGGGCTTCCTTGTGCATGCGCACGACGCCCGCAAATGTATTGCGATCGGTAACACCGATCGCCGCGAGGCCCAGTTCGACGGCGCGAGGGACCAGCTCGTTTGCATGACTCGCCCCCTCCAGAAACGAGAAGCCCGTCGCCACCTGCAGTTCGGCATAGCCGGTCACGGGAACAGGCCGTGCATGTGCCAGCTCGGCGGCGGCTCGTCGCCAAAGACGCCGCGCCGGAACAGCCAGAAGCGGCGGCCGGCGTCGCCTTCGACAATGAAATAATCCCGAGGCCGCTCCTCGCGGCGCCACCATTCGGGGGCGATGCGCTCGGGGCCCATGGCCCGGGCGACGTCATGGCGGATACGCCGCCAGGTGAACGCTTGCGGCGGGCCATCGGGGACTTCGGCAAGCGCCACCTCGACGGCCTCGGGCGGATCGAGCAGTTGCGGCGGGCGGTTGCCGCGCCCCGGCGCGTCGCTCCATTCGGCCTCGGCGGGCGCGACATGGCGGGCGGCGCGCTCGGGAATATGGCTGCCGTGCGCGGCGATCCCGAACACCCGCTCTCGCCCCAGCCGGTTCGCCACCAGATCGGCATAGGCCAGCCGGTCGCGCGCCTCGCGGCTGGCCATCAGCCCGGCTTGTTCGACCGACAGCGGCTCGACCAGCAGCGCCTCCAGCCGCAGCGCGTCGATACCGAAGCCGGGGACGATCGTCTCGATGCGGTCGCGCGCCAGTCGCATGACATGCGCGACCGATCGGGTCGGCAGCCCGAAGCGCAGCTCGAAGCCGCTCGATTCCCCGTCGGTGCAGGTCGCGCCGAAACGCATGTGCCGCGCGCCGAGGCCCGCCGCCCGCAGCTTCGCCGCCAGTTGCTTCGCCAGCAGCTCCAGCCAGTTCTCGATCTGCGCCGCCTCGAGGATGGGGGCGGCGAAGCGGCGAACGACGCGGTGCGGCGCCGGCGGCTCGATCGGGTCGAGCGGCTCGGGCGCGTCGCCGAGCGCGCGGTCGAGCCGCAGCACGCTGTCGTCGCGCAGCCGCGCGGTCAGCGCCCGCCGCTCGATCCCCAGCAGTTCGCCGATCCGCCGCAGCCCGAAGCGCGCGAGCAAATCGACGTTCGCCGCCGACAGCCGCAGCCCGGCAACCGGCAGCGGCGCCAGCGCCTCCCGTGTCGCCGCGCGATCGGACGCGACGATCCGGCCATTGTCGAAGCGTGCCAGCGCCCAGGCCGCCCCCGCCGTGCCGGCGATCGCCGCCTGCGGGCTGAGGCCGATGGTGCGCAGCCGCTCGGTGAGTTCGCCGAGCAGCCGTTTCTCGCCGCCGAACAGATGGCTCACCCCCTCGATGTCGAGGAACAGCGCGTCGCGGCCGTCGATCGCCACCACCGGCGTGAAGCGCAGGCACCAGCCGGCGAGCCGCGCGAGGAAATCGGCATCGGCCTCGCGGTCGATCGGCTCGATATGAAGCTCGGGCACCATCGCGCGCGCGTCGGCGAGCCGCTGCCCGGCGAACAGGCCGAGCGCGGTGGCGGGGGCGTTCAGCGCCGCGACCTCAAGCCCGTGCGGCCCGGCCTCGCTCAGCGCGAACGGCACCCGCGACGGCCGGTGCGCGCGGCCCCGTTTCCGGCGCAGCCGCTCGATCGGCAGGTGCGGCAGCCAGAGCGAAACGATGCGTCTGCTCATCCCAGTCAAGCTCCCAAGGGCCGGCCGGGGCGCTGCCCCGCGACCGTGCCAGTTCGACGCGCCAGCGCGGGAGCCCCGGCGCCTCGACATCATAAATGTCCCCGCCCGACAGGCGCGCCGCGACCCGCCAGATCGTCGAGGCGGCGGACGGCAGATCCTGCCCCGGCCCATCGACGAGCAGGCAGGGCGTCGCCCGCTCCGCCGCCGCCAGCGCCAGCCGCCGCGAGGCGGTGAAGTCGAGCGCGAGGCCGGTGCCGATCAGCAGCCCGAAGGCACCGCACTTCAGCGCCTCCTCCAGCGCCCAGCCGCCCTCCGACGCCTTCTTGGCCTCGACCACCAGCAGCTGCGCGGGGTCGCAGCCGTAGCGGACGAGGCCGGGGGCATAAGGGTGCCCCCATTCATGCGCGTGCCTCGCCGTCGACACCCACAGCAGCCCGCCGCGGCTGGCGCTTTGTGAGGCCATCGCCAGCGCGAACCCCTGCGCCGCCGGCACGTCGCCGATCTCCGCGGCGCGCAGCGCGTGCAGCGTCCGCGCCAGCCGCCCGCCGAGCGCCAAATCCACCTCGGCCACGCCCAGTCGCCATGCCGCCTCGCCCGCCGCTTCCTCGGCGGCGAGCAGCCGCGGATGTCCCTCGATCCGCGCCACCACCTGGCGCAGATCGGACAGCGAGGTCGGTTCCGTGGCGACTCGACTCATGGTCATTTGTTCCTGTTTTGTTCGATTCAGGGTGCAAGAGTCAACGCCGCCGCACGCCCTCGGTGCCACGCACCTCCATGACACTTTGATGACAGAAAGCGGGAACCGTCGGGGCGGCGCAGCCGTCTCCCCATCATGACCGCCGCCGATCTGAACCTGTCGATCCCCGATATGCTGCTACGCCTCGGCGTCGCCGCCGTCGTCGGCCTCATCCTCGGCCTCGACCGCGAGCTGAAGGGCATCCCGGCGGGCCTGCGCACCCATGCGCTGGTCAGCCTCAGTTCGGCGGCGATCACCTATTCGGCGCTGGAAATCCATGTGCAGCTCTGGACGGCGGGTGACCCGGCCACCGACCCTTTGCGCGTCGTGCAGGGCCTCGCGCAGGCGATCGGCTTCATCGCCGCCGGCATGATCTTCGTGAACCGCGGCGGCGGGGTGAAGAACATGACCTCGGCGGCGAACCTGTGGTTGGCGACCGCCGTCGGCGTGGCCTCGGGTGCCGGCCAATATGCGCTGGTGGCGGCGACGACGGCGATTGGCGTCGCGCTGCTGACGGCGGTGCGGCTGTTCGAGAATCATGCGCCCCGAAAAAAGCGGGACCCCGCACCTGAAAGCTTGGACTAAGCCGTCAGGTGCAGGATCCCGCTGGGTACGCAAACGCTACTCAACAAGGAGCCTCGTCGAAATCCGGAACAGGGGAGGCCGGTGCGAGGCGTCTTCAGGGTCAAGGCCCGTCCGACAACCGCTGAATGCACCAGCAGCGTAACGATCACGATTGCGGGAAACTACGACCTGTATTTCCACTTAGGTGTCGGCAGCATCAGCTCTTTTTCAGCCGCTGCCCCACCTCGGCGACGCGCAGATAGCGGTCGAGCATGCCCTGATTGATGCGGTCCCAGTCATAGCGCTGCGCCGCCGCCAGCCCCGCCGCACCCGCCGTCGCGCGCGCTTCCGGATTGGCGACATAATAAGCGATGGCATCGGCGCTGGCATCGACATCGTCGGGGCTGGTCAGGATGCCGTTGATGCCGTCGGCAACGAGGCTCAGCGAACCGGTGGCGCGCGCGGCGACGACCGGCAGGCCGCTCGCCATCGCTTCCAAGGTCACGTTGCCGAACGTCTCGGTCGACGACGGGTTGAACATCAGGTCCGACGACGCATAGGCGCGGGCGAGATTGGTGCCCGTCTGGTAGCCGGCGAAGATCGCCTGCGGCGCCTGCGCCTCGATCCACGGCCGCGCCGGTCCCTCGCCGACCACCAGCGCCTTGTAGGGCACGCCGCGCTCGTCGAGCTTGGCCAGCGTCGCCGCCAGCACGTCCAGGCCCTTTTCGAGCACCAGCCGCGCGACGAACAGCACAACCACCTCGTCGTCGCCGATACCGATCGACCGGCGCCATTCGAGGTCGCGGCGCGCCGGGTTGAACATCACCTTGTCGATGCCCCGGCTCCAGATCGCGACACGGCGCGACATGCGCTGGTCGGTCAGCACCGCCGCCATGCTCTCGCTCGGCGCGTAGATTTCGTGGCAGCGGCGATAGAGCCGGCGTAGGATTGTCTCGCCCACCGTCTGCAGCCAGGCGCCGCGGTAGTAGCGGAAATAGGTCTCGAACCGCGTGTGGACGCTCGCCACGACGGGCACGCCGTTGCGGCGGCCCCAAGTCGCGGCGCGGTGGCCGACGATGTCGGGCGACGCGATGTGCACGACATGCGGGTCGAAGCGCTTCACGTCGGCCTTGGCGCCGCCGGCGAGGCCGAAGCCCAGCCGGTATTCGCCGCGGCCGGGTAGCGGCACCGATGGGATCGACACCAAGGTTCCCGCCGGCTCGAAGGCGGGCGTGTCGGTCGTCGGCGAATAGACGCGCACCGTCGCGCCCTGGCTTTCGACATAGCGCACAAGGCGGTTCAGCGCCTGGTTGGCGCCGTCGCGGACGTAATTGTAGTTGCCCGTGAACAGGGCAATTCGAAGTTCTGAGGACTGCATTTCGCGGCTTTTACCCGCGATCGTTGCGATTCCGAAAGCCCCGCCCCTCAAGCTTTCCGTTACGGCACCGTTATTCCCCGTGGTTGCCGGCCACGGTGGTTCGGCAGATGATGACGATGAAAGAAGCGAGCCTTGCCCCCGATGTCTCATGCTTCCGCCGTGCGCCTGACGCATGCCCTGCCCCTCGCGTTCGCGCTGGCCTTCGCCTGGCCGGAGGCGGTCGATGCTGGAATGTACGTCCCCTCGCCGATGGGGCCAACGCATAGCCTGACGACCGCCGCGCCCGAGATGCCGAAGCTCGTCGGCCTGCCGACCGCCGGTGTCGACCGCGAAGGCCGCAGCCTGTCGCTTTCCGTCCCGACGCATTTGAGCCTCTACGGCCTCGCCCGCGCCGATGAGCTGGCGGTGCGCACCGTCGTCCATTCAACGGGGAGCGGCGGCGCCCGCCTCGGCCTCGCGCTCGACCAGCCGGTGGCGAATGCCGCCAGCGCCGGCGACTATGTCGGCGTGCTCAGGGTGTCTCTCGACTATAATTGAAACGGCCTGCGGCGGGGGCGCGTCACTACGCGCCCTTTGCCTTCGCCCCCCAGCACGCTAGGGGCGAAACGATGAAGTTCCAGATCGATGACGCCCGCGCCGACATGCAGCTCCGCAAGATCGGGCTGCAGCTCGCCATTTCCGGCCTCCGCATCGTCGAGGAGTATCGCCGCGTCTATGGCGAGGACAACGACCGGGTAATGATCATCCTCGCCGTCGTCGCCAGCACGCTCGAACGCGCCATCCGCAACGACGAGACCGGCGAGATCGCCGACCTGCGGCAGACCCTGCCCGACGAGCTGATGAGCCCGTGCAACGTCGCGTCGATCTCGATCGCTACCGGCCTGCCGCGCGAGACGGCGCGGCGCAAGGTCAACGCGCTGATCGGCGAGGGCATCCTGAAGCGCGACCGCCGCGGCGTGCTCACCTTCGTCAACGGCATCGGCCAGAAGCCGATCGTCTATCAGATGCTGCGCAAGCAGGCGGGCGAGATCGCGCGCCTCGCGACCGTGTTCAGCGAAGCCGGCATCATGGTGCCGATGAACGGCGCGCCGCTGGCCCTCGTCGAGGACGACAAGCGCGCCGCCTGAGGCTCCCGCCTCGCCCCCAATCATCGCCGGGAAAAGAATGGGCGGACTTCCCGTTGAGGAAGCCCGCCCAGTTTGCCAGCCGTTTTCTGAACCCTTGGGGAGGATCGTGAAGGTGGCTGGGGTCTTTTAGAAGCGCACGCCGGCGGCGATGCCGTAGCGGCGCGGCTCGAGGGTGAAGACGTTGGTGAACAGGCCCGTCGCCGGGTCGGTCACGTACATGCCGGTCACCGCATCGTTCTTGGTCAGGTTCTGCACGAAGCCGCGCAGGTACCAGCGCTGGTCGGGTCCGTTCAGCGTCAGCTGCGCGTTCATCACGTCGTAGCTGCTGATCCGGTCGATGTTGCGGTTGAAGTTGCGGCCATAATAGTCGCCGGTGAACGAGTAATCGACACGCGCCACGAGGCTCATGTCGTTCTCGAAGTCGTGCGTGTACTGGGCGCCGACCGCGAACTTGAACTCGGGCGAATTCTGCAGCTCGTTACCGCTGAGGTCGACCGCGACGCCGTCCGAGACGGTGTAGAGGTTCGACAACGCCGGATTGGCCGCACTCACCGCCAGCGCCGGGTTGACGCCGGTGGTCGCCAGCGCGCCCTGCAGCGCGCTGCACACCGAGAAGGCGCCGGTGGTGCTGGTGCCCTGGATCGCCTGCGTCGGGCGCAGGCCGATCGCCGCGTTGACCGCGTTGACGATCGCGTCTGCACGCGGCGCGCCGGCCGCGGTCGGCACGACGGCGCAGTTGGACGCGTTGGTCAGGTCCTTGATGATCACCACGTCCGACCGGCCACCCGACGGATCGCGCGCATCGACCAGCTGCAGATCCTTGATCTTGGTCTTCAGATAGGACGCGTTCATGTTGAACTGCAGCGCGCGGATCGGCGCCACGATGAACTCGCCCTCGAGGCCGTAGACCGTCGCGTCGGTGTTGTCGTTGAACGACGTGCGGTTGATGATCCGGCTGACCTGATAGTCCTTGTAGTCGTAGTAGAAGGCCGTGACGTTGGCGCGCAGCGTGCCGTCGAGCAGCACGTTCTTGCTGCCGATTTCAAAGGCGTTGATCGTCTCGGGCTTGAAGTTGACCGGCGCGGCGAACAGCGCCGGGTTGAACGGCGGGTTGATGCCGCCGCCCTTGTAGCCGCGCGAATAGGACGCATAGAGCAGGCTGTCGTCGCTGGGCTTCCAGTCGATGACGGCGCGGCCCGTGAGCCGCTCGAACTTCACGTCGCTCTCGCGGAACGCCGCCGGGATGGTGGTGGTGCCGAACGGCACGCGGCCGGCGGTCAGCAGCGGCGACTGGCGGTCGCTCACCGACTTGTCGTCGACGGTGTATCGGAGACCCAGCGTCAGCTTCACCTGGTCGCTGACCTCGTAATAGCCTTCACCGAACGCCGCATAGGCCTTCAGGCGATATTCGCCGACCTGGTTGTCATAGATCGGCGAAGCCTGGCCGCCGACGCCGCCGCCGAGCAGCACCGAGGCATAGTCGAGCGCCGAGGCGGCGATATAGTAATCGCTGTCCGACTTGGTGTCGAAATAGATGCCCCCCAACAAGAAGTTGAACGGCCCGTCGAACTGCGAGTCGATGTGCGCCTCGAAGCTGTACTGGCGCGCGCCGAGGTTCGACTGGTCATATTCGATCGGGTTCGGCGAGCAGCGGTCCTGAAAGCCGCCGATATAGCCGGCGAAGCCGCTGTTCACGTCCGACACGCAGATGTTGGCGCCCTGCGTCACGCGGCCCGCCGTCGGGAACAGCGCGCGGAACGCGTTGAAGCCGGGGTTGGTGGCGAGCGAGTTACCGACGGTGAGGTTGTAGTCGGTGCGCGAGCGGACGGAGGTGTCCTGATAGCCGCCGGTGACGTTCAAGGTGATGTTGCCGAAGTCATGCTCCAGCTTCGCCATCAGGATGGTCTCGTCGGCCTTGTAGGTCGGGCTGTAGTCGAGATTCACCGTCCGCAGGTCGCCCGGCACCGTGACGCCCGCATAGGCGTCAGCGCCATAGACGCTGCCCAGCGCGAACGGCGCCAGCGGCGCGGCGCCGGCGATGCGCAGGAACTCGGCGCTGGTGGCGATGCCGGCGAGCGTCGAGTTGCCGTTGACCGTCTCGTTGGCGAGGCGGTCGGGCGAGCAGCCGAGCACGCCGCTCGGGTCGCGGCGGCAGAGCTGCTTCTGGATGCGCGAGCGGTTCGAATCCTCGCGGAAATACTGGCCGATCAGGTCGATGCTGGTCGTGTCGGTCGGCTCCCAGCGCACGGTGCCGCGCAGCGCATAGCTGTCACGGCCGTCGATGTCCGATCCGTCGAACAGGTTCTTCGTGTAGCCGTCGCGCTTGGTGTAAATGCCCGCGACGCGGAAGCCGAGCGTCTCGCCGACCGGCACGTTGATCATGCCGTTGAGCTTCAGCGAGTCGTAGTTGCCATATTCGACATCCGCCGAGGCGCCGAAGTCGCGCTTCGGGCGCGCGGTGATCAGGTTGACCACGCCGCCGGTGGCGTTGCGACCGAACAGCGTGCCCTGCGGGCCGCGCAGCACCTCCAGCCGCTCGAGGTCGAAGAACTCGATCTCGAACAGGCGGGGGCTGTTGACCGGCATGTCGTTGATATGGACGCCGACGCCCTGGTCGGCCGAGGTCGAGACCACCGATTCACCGATGCCGCGGATCGAGAAGTTCGACGAGGTGAAGTTGGTCTTGGTGAAGGTGATGTTGGGGAGCGACAGCTGCAGGTCGGCGGTGTTCTCGATCTGCTGCGCCGCCAGCGTCTCGCCGGTAAAGGCGGTCACGGCGATCGGCACGTCCTGAAGCGATTCCGCCTGCCGCTGCGCGGTGACGACGATTTCCTCGATGCCGCTGTCGTCGACGACGGCGGCATCAGCGGCGGGGGCCGCTTCCTGCGCGAACGACGGGTTGGCGGCGACGAGCGCGGCGAAAGACGCGCTGGCGACGAGCGCCTGCTTCAGGTGACGGCGGTTCAGCATCGATGGAATTCCCCGGGGTTCAAAGCGGGCGTTCGCCCTGTGTTGGACTTGCCGGGAAGCTGGCGACGCAACGCAACGCAACCTCGTTACCCCGGTGTAATCGAATGCGCTGTGTAGCGGCGCCTGTTCCGCCGGCGCGCTCTGAACACGCCCATTTTGGGCAACATCGCGCTTTTGGCAGGTCAGCGGTCGAACCAGGCGAAACCCTGTGCTAGAGGCCCCGCCATGCTCAACCTGAACGGCATCACCGTGCGCCTCGGCGGCCGCACCATCCTCGACCGCGCCACCGCCGCGCTACCCGGTCGCTCGCGCATTGGCCTGATCGGCCGCAACGGCGCCGGCAAGTCGACGCTCATGCGCCTCATCGCCGGTTCCGGCGAGACCGACGAGGGCGGCATCGAGATGCCGAAGGCGCTGCGGATCGGCTATATCGCGCAGGAAGCGCCGAGCGGCACCGCGACGCCGTTCGAAACGGTGCTCGCCGCGGACCTCGAACGCGCCGCGCTTCTCGCCGAGGAAGAGGGCCTCGACCATTCGGGCGAGGACGAGGACGCGATGCACCGCATCGCCGACATCCACGAGCGGCTGACCGCGATCGACGCGCACACCGCGCCGGCCCGCGCCGCGCGCATCCTCGTGGGCCTCGGCTTCGACGAGGACATGCAGCACCGGCCGCTCGACAGCTTCTCGGGCGGCTGGAAGATGCGCGTCGCGCTCGCCGCGCTGCTGTTCTCACAGCCCGACCTGCTGCTGCTCGACGAGCCGTCCAACCACCTCGACCTCGAAGCGACCCTGTGGCTCGAAAGCTTCCTCAAGTCGTACCGCGGCATGATGGTGGTGATCAGCCACGAGCGCGACCTCCTGAACAACGTCGTCGATCACATCCTTCATCTGGAGCGCGGCAAGATCACCCTCTACCCGGGCGGCTATGATGCCTTCGAGCGGCAGCGCAACGAGCGCGCCGCGCAATTGGCCGCCGCCCGCGAAGCGCAGCAGGCGCAGCGCGCTAAGCTTCAGGACTATATCGCCCGCAACTCGGCGCGCGCCTCGACCGCCAAGCAGGCGCAGTCGCGCGCCAAGGCGCTGGCCCGGATGCAGCCGATCGCCGAGGTGGTGAACGACCCGTCGCTGGTGTTCGACTTCCCGTCGCCGCCGCCGCTCAAACCCCCGCTGGTGCAGCTCGACATGGCCGCCGCCGGCTATGGCGACAAGGTGATCCTGTCGCGGCTCGACCTGCGCATGGACCCCGACGAGCGCATCGCGCTGTTGGGCCGCAACGGCAACGGCAAGACCACGCTCGCCCGCCTGCTCGCCGCGCAGATCAAGCCGATGGAGGGGCATTTCGCCACCGCCGGCCGCATGCGCGTCGGCTATTTCACCCAGTATCAGGTCGAGGAGCTTCAGCGCGACGACACGCCCTTGGAGCATATGACCCGGCTGATGAAGGGCGCGAGCCCGGCGGCGGTGCGCGCGCAACTCGGGCGCTTCGGCTTCAGCGGCGACATGGCCACGCAGCAGGTCGGCAAGATGTCGGGCGGCGAGCGCGCCCGCCTCGCGCTGGCGCTGATCACCCGCGAGGCGCCGCACCTGCTCATCCTCGACGAGCCGACCAACCACCTCGACGTCGACGCGCGCGAGGCGCTGGTCCGCGCGCTCAACGACTATGAAGGCGCGGTGGTGATCGTCAGCCACGACCGTCACATGGTCGAGGCGGCGGCCGACCGGCTGGTGCTGGTCGACGGCGGCACCGCCACCGACTTCGCCGGCAGTCTCGACGACTATACCGACATGGTGCTCGGCAAGGGCGGCACTAGCGGCGGCGGCGGCAAGTCCGGCGGCCCCGCCGTCAACAAGAAGGAAGAGCGCCGCCTCGCCGCCGAAGCGCGCGAGCGCAGCCAGGGCCTGCGCAAGGCGGCCAAGGATGCCGAAGCCGAAGTGACGCGCCTCACCGCCCGCCGCAGCGCCATCGACCAGGCGCTGTTCGATCCGAAGACGGCGACCGGTGCCGATCGAAACGCCTCATCGAGCGAACTGATGCGCGAGCGCGGCGCGCTCGACCGGCTGCTCGCCGACGCCGAAGCGCGCTGGATGGCGGCCGAGGAAGCGGTGGAGAAGGCAAACCCCTGATCCTCCCCTGCAAGGGGAGGGGGACCGCCGCAGGCGGTGGAGGGGTAACCGCCGCCGCTGCCCCTCCACCCCGCTGCGCAGGGTCCCCCTCCCCGTTTCCGGGAGAAAATCACCCCCAACGAAAAAGCCCCGCCGGATCGCTCCGGCGGGGCCTTTTCTGTCGGCCTTTCGGCCGAGCCTTACTCCTCGGGCTGAACCTCGGCGAGCGGGCTCTGCGGCGCGGCGAGTTCGGCCGGGATCTCGACCTTCTCTTCGACCACCGGCTTCTGCGCCGCGCGGATCGCCGCGTCGCGCGAGTTGGCGGTCACGCGCAGGCGGTTCATCGCCGCGCCGGTACCGGCGGGGATGAGACGACCGACGATCACATTCTCCTTGAGGCCGTTAAGCGTGTCGATCTTGCCCTGGACCGCCGCCTCGGTGAGGACGCGGGTGGTCTCCTGGAACGACGCCGCCGAGATGAAGCTGCGGGTCTGCAGCGACGCCTTGGTGATGCCGAGCAGGATCGGCTTGCCCTCGGCGGGCTCGCCGCCGGTCTTGGCGTTGATCTCGTTCATCTCCTCGAGGTCCACCTGTTCGCCGACCAGCAGCGTGGTGTCGCCCGACTTGGTGATCTCGACCTTCTGCAGCATCTGGCGAACGATCACCTCGATGTGCTTGTCGTTGATCTTCACGCCCTGCAGTCGATAGACCTCCTGGATTTCCGCCACGAGATATTCGGCGAGCGGCTCGATGCCGAGCACGTCGAGGATATCGTGCGGATCCGGGTTGCCGTCGATCAGGTAATCGCCGCGCTTGATGAAGTCGCCTTCCTGGACGGCGATATGCTTGCCCTTCGGCACCATATACTCGACCGGCTCCAGCGAGGGGTCTTCCGGACGCAGGATCACGCGACGCTTGGTCTTGTAATCCTTGCCGAATTCGACGCGGCCGTCGATCTTGGCGATCACCGCATTGTCCTTCGGCTTGCGGGCCTCGAACAGCTCGGCGACGCGCGGCAGACCGCCGGTGATGTCGCGGGTCTTGGCGGCTTCGCGCGGAATACGCGCGATCACGTCGCCGGCATGGACCTTGTCACCATCGTTGACCGACAGAATGGCGTCGACCGACAGCAGGTAACGCCCGCTCTCGCCCGAGCTCTCGTCGAGCAGGGTGATGCGCGGACGCAGGTCGGCGTGCTCCTTCTTGCCGCCCGAGCGGAAGTCGACGATCACCTTGTTGGTGATGCCGGTGGCCTCGTCGACGTTCTCGCTGAGCGAGACGCCTTCGATGAGGTCCTGGTACTTAATCGTACCCGACTTCTCGGTGATGATCGGCAGCGTGTACGGATCCCACTCGGCGAGGCGATCGCCCTTCGACACCGTGCCGCCCTCTTCGTGGAGCAGCGTGGCGCCGAACGGCAGGCGATGAACCGAACGCTCGCGGCCGTCCATGTCGACGATCGCGAGTTCGCCGTTGCGGCTCATCGCGATGAGGCGCCCACGGCTGTCCTTCAGCGTGTTCATTTCCTTGTACTTGACGACACCGTCGACCGGCGATTCCAAGGTCGACTGCTCGCTCACCTGCGCCGCGCCACCGATGTGGAAGGTACGCATGGTGAGCTGGGTGCCCGGCTCGCCGATCGACTGGGCGGCGATGACGCCCACGGCCTCGCCGGCGTTGACCGGCGTACCGCGCGCGAGGTCGCGGCCGTAGCACTTCGAGCAGACGCCCTGCACCGTCTCGCAGACCAGCGGCGAGCGGATGTTCACCGACACCACCGCCGCCTTCTCGATGCGCGCCGTCTCGGCTTCCGAGAGCAGTGCGCCCGATTCAACGATGATCTCGTTGGTCTTCGGGTCGACGACGTCCTCGGCCGTGGTGCGGCCCAGGATGCGCTCGCCGAGCGACACGATGGTGGTGCCGCCCTCGACGATCGCCGCCATCTTCAGGAACTTCTCCGTGCCGCAATCCTCCTGGATAACGACGCAGTCCTGGCTGACATCGACGAGGCGACGCGTCAGATAGCCCGAGTTCGCGGTCTTCAACGCGGTGTCCGCGAGGCCCTTACGGGCGCCGTGGGTCGAGTTGAAGTATTCAAGAACGGTCAGGCCCTCCTTGAAGTTCGAGATGATCGGCGTCTCGATGATCTCGCCCGACGGCTTGGCCATGAGGCCGCGCATGCCGGCGAGCTGCTTCATCTGCGCCTGCGAACCGCGGGCGCCCGAGTGCGCCATCATGTAGATCGAATTGATCTGCCGCTCGTGGCCCTTGTCGATCCGCTTGGCGCTGATCTGCTTCATCATCGCGTCGGCGACACGGTCACCGCAACGCGCCCAGGCGTCGACGACCTTGTTGTATTTCTCGCCCTGCGTGATCAGGCCGTCCTGATACTGCTGCTCATAGTCCTTCACGAGAGCCTTGGTCTCGTCGACCAGCACCACCTTCTCCTCGGGGATGATCATGTCATCCTTGCCGAAGCTGATGCCCGCCTGGAACGCGTGCCGGAAACCGAGCGCCATGATGGCGTCGGCGAACAGCACCGTCTCCTTCTGGCCGGTGTGGCGATAGACGGTGTCGATGACGTCGCCGATCTCCTTCTTGGTCAGGAGGCGGTTGACGGTCTCGAACGGCACCTTGTGCGACTTCGGCAGCGTCTCGCCGAGCAGCATGCGGCCCGGCGTGGTCACCGCGCGCTTCATGTAGCTGCGGCCCTGCTCGTCGGTCTGCGGCACGCGGCTGACGATGCGCGTGTGCAGGGTGACGGCCTTCGCCGCGAGCGCCTGGTGTACCTCGGTGATGTCCGAGAACAGCTGCAGCTTCTCCTGCTTGGTGCCGTCCGGAAGCTCGATGAACTCCGGCTCCTTCTCCTGCCGCTCCATCGAGAGGTAGTAGAGACCGAGCACCATGTCCTGCGACGGCACGATGATCGGCTTGCCGTTCGCGGGCGACAGGATGTTGTTGGTCGACATCATCAGGACGCGCGCTTCCAGCTGCGCCTCGAGGCTCAGCGGAACGTGAACGGCCATCTGGTCGCCGTCGAAGTCGGCATTGAAGGCGGCGCAGACCAGCGGGTGAAGCTGGATGGCCTTGCCCTCGATCAGCACCGGCTCGAACGCCTGGATGCCGAGGCGGTGGAGCGTCGGCGCGCGGTTCAGCAGCACCGGATGCTCGCGGATCACCTCGTCGAGGATGTCCCAGACTTCCTTGCGCTCCTTTTCGACCCACTTCTTCGCCTGCTTCAGGGTCATCGACAGACCCTTGGCGTCGAGGCGCGAATAGATGAACGGCTTGAACAGCTCGAGCGCCATCTTCTTCGGCAGGCCGCATTGATGCAGCTTCAGCTCCGGGCCGGTCACGATGACCGAGCGGCCCGAATAGTCGACGCGCTTGCCGAGCAGGTTCTGGCGGAAGCGGCCCTGCTTGCCCTTCAGCATGTCGGACAGCGACTTCAGCGGACGCTTGTTGGCGCCGGTGATCGTCCGGCCGCGACGGCCGTTGTCAAACAGCGCGTCGACCGCTTCCTGAAGCATGCGCTTCTCGTTGCGGACGATGATGTCCGGCGCGCGCAGCTCGATGAGCCGCTTCAGGCGGTTGTTGCGGTTGATGACGCGGCGATAGAGATCGTTGAGGTCCGACGTCGCGAAGCGGCCGCCGTCGAGCGGCACCAGCGGGCGCAGCTCGGGCGGGATCACGGGGACGACCTGGAGGATCATCCACTCGGGGCGGTTGCCCGATTCGATGAAGCTCTCGACGATCTTCATCCGCTTGATGATCTTCTTCGGCTTCAGCTCCGACTTGGTGGTCGCCAGCTCTTCCTTGAGCACGACCATCTCGCCCTCGAGGTCGAGATCCTCGAGCAGCTTGCGGATCGCCTCGGCGCCGATGCCGGCGGTGAAGGCGTCCTCGCCGTTAAGTTCCTGCTGCTCGAGCAGCTCGTCTTCGGTGAGGAGCTGGAACTTCTTCAGCGCGGTCAGGCCGGGCTCGATCACGACATATTGTTCGAAGTACAGCACGCGCTCGAGGTCCTTGAGCGGCATGTCGAGCAGCATGCCGATGCGGCTCGGCAGCGACTTCAGGAACCAGATGTGCGCGACCGGCGCGGCCAGCTCAATGTGGCCCATGCGCTCGCGGCGGACCTTCGAGACGGTCACCTCGACGCCGCACTTCTCGCAGACGATTCCCTTGTACTTCATGCGCTTGTACTTGCCGCACAAGCATTCATAGTCCTTGATCGGACCAAAGATGCGGGCGCAAAACAGGCCGTCGCGCTCCGGCTTGAAGGTCCGGTAGTTGATCGTCTCCGGCTTCTTGATCTCGCCGAAGGACCACGAGCGGATGCGGTCGGGCGACGCGATCGAGATCTGGATGCGATCGAACGTCTCCGGCTTCGCCGCCGGGTTGAAGAAGTTCATCAGTTCCTGGTTCATGGCCAGTCCTTACTTCTCAGAATTCACAAGCCGCCGGGATGGCGGAGGGCCGTCCGCGCCGGCGCGCCTTTCAGGGCGCGCCGGGCGAACAGCGGATCAGGCGGCGTCCTCGGCGGGCGTGTTCTGCAACTCGACGTTGAGGCCGAGCGAGCGCATTTCCTTGACGAGCACGTTGAACGACTCCGGAATGCCGGCCTCGAAGGTGTCGTCGCCCTTGACGATCGCCTCGTAGACCTTGGTGCGGCCGACGACGTCGTCGGACTTCACCGTCAGCATTTCCTGGAGCGTGTACGCCGCGCCGTACGCCTGCAGCGCCCACACTTCCATTTCACCGAAGCGCTGGCCGCCGAACTGCGCCTTACCGCCCAGCGGCTGCTGGGTGACGAGGCTGTACGGCCCGATCGAACGCGCGTGGATCTTGTCGTCCACGAGATGGTGGAGCTTCAGCATGTAGATGTAGCCCACGGTCACCTTGCGATCGAACTGCTCGCCGGTGCGACCGTCGTACAGCTCGACCTGACCCGACGGGTCGAGACCCGCCAGCTCCAGCATCGCCGACACGTCGGCTTCGCGGGCGCCGTCGAACACCGGGGTGGCCATCGGCACGCCGGCAGCGAGGTTCGAGGCCATTTCGGCCATCTGCTCGTCCGACAGCGCGTCGATTTCCGCCTCGTGCGGCTCGCCGTAGATCGTCTTCAGGCGCGAGCGCAGCGTGTTCGCCTGCCCGTCGCCGAAGCCCTTGGCGTGGATGTCCTCGAGCATCTGCGAGATCTGCCGGCCAAGGCCGCGCGCGGCCCAGCCGAGGTGGGTCTCGAAGATCTGCCCGACGTTCATGCGCGACGGCACGCCCAGCGGGTTGAGCACGATGTCGACATGCGTGCCGTCCTCGAGGAACGGCATGTCCTCGATCGGCAGGATGCGCGAGATGACGCCCTTGTTGCCGTGACGGCCGGCCATCTTGTCGCCCGGCTGCAGCTTGCGCTTCACCGCGACGAAGACCTTGACCATCTTCAGCACGCCCGGCGGCAGTTCGTCACCGCGCTGCAGCTTCTCGACCTTCTCCTCGAAGCGCTTCTCGAGGCTCTTCTGCGCGTCCTGCCACTGGCCCTGCAACGCCTCGATGTCGGCCTGGCCGGCATCGTCGGCGATGGCGAACTTCCACCAGTCGCGACGCGGGTTGTCCTCAAGCATCGCCTGATCGATGGCGGTGCCCTTCTTGATGCCCTTCGGCGCGGCGGCGACTTCCTTGCCGAGCAACGCTTCACGAAGACGCGCATAGGTGGCGCGGTCAAGAATGGCCCGCTCGTCCTCGCGATCCTTCGCGAGACGCTCGATCTCCTCGCGCTCGATCGAGAGCGCGCGCTCGTCCTTGTCGATGCCGTGGCGGTTGAACACGCGCACGCCGACGATGGTGCCCGAGACGCCCGGCGGCAGCTTCAGCGACGTGTCGCGCACGTCCGAGGCCTTTTCGCCGAAGATGGCGCGGAGGAGCTTTTCCTCCGGCGTCATCGGCGATTCGCCCTTCGGCGTGATCTTGCCGACGAGGATGTCGCCCGGCTCGACCTCGGCGCCGATGTAGACGATGCCCGCCTCGTCGAGGTTGCGCAGCGCCTCTTCACCGACGTTCGGGATGTCGCGGGTGATGTCTTCCGGCCCGAGCTTGGTGTCGCGGGCCATCACCTCGAACTCCTCGATGTGGATCGAGGTGAACACGTCGTCCTTCACGATGCGTTCGGAGATGAGGATCGAATCCTCGTAGTTGTAGCCGTTCCACGGCATGAACGCGACGAGCGCGTTGCGCCCCAACGCCAGCTCGCCGAGCTGCGTCGACGGGCCGTCGGCGATGATGTCGCCCTTGCGAACGATATCGCCGACCTTCACCAGCGGACGCTGGTTGATGCAGGTCGACTGGTTCGAGCGCTGGAACTTCATCAGCGTGTAGATGTCGACGCCCGACTTGCCGGATTCGACGTCCTCGGTGGCGCGGATAACGATACGCGTCGCGTCCACCTGGTCGATGATGCCGGTGCGGCGCGCGGCGATCGCGGCACCCGAGTCACGGGCGACGGTGCCTTCCATGCCGGTGCCGACGAACGGCGCCTCGGCGCGGATCAGCGGCACGGCCTGGCGCTGCATGTTAGAGCCCATCAGCGCGCGGTTGGCGTCGTCGTTCTCGAGGAACGGAATCAGCGACGCGGCGACCGACACGAGCTGCTTCGGCGACACGTCCATCAGCGTGATGTGATCGCGCGGCGCCATCAGGAACTCGCCGGCCTCGCGGGCCGAGATCAGGTCCTCGACGAGCACGCCCTTGCCGTCGACTTCGGCGTTGGCCTGGGCGATCGTGTGCTTCGCCTCTTCCATCGCCGACAGGTAGACGACGTCGTCGGTGACGCGGCCGGCGTCGACCTTGCGGTACGGCGTCTCGATGAAGCCGTACTTGTTGACGCGGCTGAAGGTCGCGAGGCTGTTGATCAGACCGATGTTCGGGCCTTCCGGCGTCTCGATCGGGCAGATGCGGCCATAGTGGGTCGGATGGACGTCGCGGACCTCGAAGCCCGCGCGCTCGCGGGTGAGGCCGCCCGGCCCGAGCGCCGAGACGCGACGCTTGTGTGTCACTTCGGAGAGCGGGTTGGTCTGGTCCATGAACTGCGAGAGCTGCGACGAGCCGAAGAACTCGCGCACCGCGGCAACCGCCGGCTTCGCGTTGATCAGGTCGTTCGGCATGACGGTCGAGATATCGACCGAGCTCATGCGCTCCTTCACGGCGCGCTCCATGCGGAGCAGGCCGACGCGATACTGGTTCTCGAGCAGCTCGCCCACCGAACGGACGCGGCGGTTGCCGAGGTTGTCGATGTCGTCGATCTCGCCCTTGCCGTCCTTCAGGTCGACGAGGGTCTTCACGACGGCGAGGATATCCTCCTGGCGCAGCGTGGTGACGGTGTCCTCGGCATCGAGGTCGAGGCGCATGTTCATCTTTACGCGGCCCACCGACGACAGGTCGTAGCGCTCCGGATCGAAGAACAGGCCGTAGAACATGCCTTCGGCGGTCTCACGCGTCGGCGGCTCGCCGGGGCGCATGACGCGATAGATCTCGGCGAGCGCATGGTCGCGCTCCTCGACCTTGTCGGCCATCAGCGTGTTGCGGATCCACGGACCCACGTTGACGTGGTCGATGTCGAGCAGCTCGATCCGGTCGATGCCTGCCTTGTCGAGCTTCTCGAGGTTGGCGGCCGACAGCTCGTCGCCCGCCTCGATGTAGATCTCGCCGGTCGACTCGTTGATGAGGTCGAAGGCGGCATAGCGGCCGAAGATCTCGTCGGTCGGGATCAGCAGCTCCTTGAGGCCGTCGGTCTGCGCCTTGCGCGCGGCGCGCGGCGTGATCTTCTGGCCGGCCGGGAACACGACCTCGCCGCTCTCGCCGTTGACGACGTCGAACGTCGGCTTGCTGCCGCGCCACTGGTCGGCCTCGAAGGGCACCTTCCAGCCGTCCTTGGCACGCACCCAGGCGACGCGGCCGTAGAAGGCGTTCAGGATTTCTTCCGAATGCATGCCGAGCGCATAGAGCAGCGTCGTCACCGGCAGCTTGCGCTTGCGGTCGATGCGAACGTTGACGATGTCCTTGGCGTCATATTCGAAGTCGAGCCACGAGCCGCGGTACGGGATCACCCGCGCCGCGAAAAGGAACTTGCCCGACGCGTGCGTCTTGCCGCGGTCGTGGTCGAAGAACACGCCCGGCGACCGGTGCATCTGGCTGACGATCACGCGCTCCGTGCCGTTGACGACGAACGTGCCGTTCGGCGTCATCAGCGGCATGTCGCCCATGTAGACGTCCTGCTCCTTGATATCGAGCACCGACCGGGCCTCGGTATCGGGATCGACCTCGAACACGATCAGGCGGAGCGTGACGCGCATCGGCGCGGCATAGGTGATGCCGCGCTGGCGGCACTCGTCGATGTCGTACTTCGGCTCTTCGAGCTCATAGTGCACGAAGTCGAGCTCGGCGGTGCCGGCGAAGTCGCGGATCGGGAACACCGACCGCAGCGTCTTCTCCAGCCCCGACACATAGCTGTCCTCGGGCCGCGAGCGAAGGAACTGCTCGTAGGATTCGCGCTGAACCTCGATGAGGTTCGGCATCTGCACGACTTCCGAGATATGCCCGAAGGTCTTGCGGATGCGCTTGCGCCCCGTGAACGACATCGCCTGGGTTGCCATGAAATAGCGCCTCGCTGCTGTATTTCCACCTGCCGGCGTTGCACCGGCGGGAGCCATTTGTTGCGATCCGGCGTTCATCGCCCCGGACCACCCGCGCGCCTGAAAGGCACGCAAACAAAGCGAACGACGCGAAAAACTGCGGCTCCCCGGCTCTGGGAAACCACAGTTCAATGCGTCGTCTCGTCCGCTAGTCCGGCCCCCTATTCGTTCGATCCGTGCGCAACGCGGATCGTTTCTCGTAGGGCCGAAGCGGTGGCGGCCTCACACGAACGCGCGCGGCCTGCCGTCAAAATCGGAAACGGCGATATAGGGGGCGCCGGCCCGCACGTCGAGAGGGCAATTGCCGGCGGGGCTTCAAAATACGCCGGCGTAACGATTTCGGCGGCGATCTGCCCGGATGCAAAAAGGGCCTCACCCTTGCGGCTGAGGCCCTCTCTAGTCTCGGCTGTTAGCCGACGGCGCTTAGTTGGCGCCGCCGCCCAGAAGCCAATCCCAGAAGCTCCACCGGGTCGTACCCGGGCGCAGAACTTTGCGATCCATATGTTTCCCTTTCGACCGACTCCGGGATCGAATCGCGCCCCGGAGTCGAATCGAAAGTTATGCTTAACGAATGTGGTTAACAAGAGTTTAATGGTTAACAGGGAGTTACGAGCCAATCTTCACTCGGCTTATGCAGCAATTTTACGGTATTCCAGAATCAACTGCTTTATGAGCGCCCGCAGTTTCATCGGTCTTCCGATCAGGTAGCCTTGCGCATCGTCGCAGCCCATTGCCGCGAGCGCCTCGAGTATTTCCTCCGACTCGACGCCTTCGGCGACAACCTTGCGGCCCAGCGAGTGCGCGAGCTGGATCGTCGAGTTGACCATCAGCTTGTCGGAGTGGCTGCGGTCGATCATCCGCACGAAGCCGCGATCGATCTTGATCTCGGTCGCCGGGATTTTCTTCAGATATTCCAGCGTCGAGAAGCCGGTGCCATAGTCGTCAATGGCGATGTTGACGCCAACGGCGCGCAACTGCTCGAGCACCTCGAACGACTGGTTGCTGCTGACCATCGCCGCGGATTCGGTGACCTCGAGGGTCAGCTTGTTGGCAGGCAGACGGTGTTTCGCCAGCAGGTCGCGGATCTGATCGACGATGTCGGTGCCGTCGAGCAGGCGCGCCGACAGGTTGACGGCGATGTCGAAGTCGACACCGCGACCGTTTATCGCGGCGGCGGCGCGCACCGCATCGTCGAGAACATGGGCGGTCAGCTTCTCGATGCGGTTGGCCTGCTCGGCGGCCGGGATGAATTCGGCGGGGCTGATCTCGCCCTTTTCCGGGTGCGACCAGCGCACCAGCGCCTCGGCGCCGATGATCCGTCGCGTCGCGAGATCGAGCTTCGGCTGATAGGCGACCCACATCTCGCCGGAATCGATGGCGGAATCGATGCGGCCGAGCAGCGACAGCTTCCAGGCGGCGTCCTTCAGCTTCGCCGGGTCGAACTCCTTCCAGCGCAGCCCTTCTTCCTTGGCCTCGTCGGCGGCGATCAGCGCCGAGCCGATACGGGCGGACAGCGCGCGGTCGCCGGCGTCGGCGCCGAAGGTGACGACGAGGTCGACATGCACGCCCGCTACCGACACCGGCGTGCGACAGAGCGCGTGCAGCGCCTCCAGCTGATCGCCGAGCTCGGTCATGCCCTCGCGGCGGACCAGCCAGGCGAAGATGCCCTCGTCGCCCTGGTAGAAGGTGGCGCCGGCAAAGCCGATGCCGAGGCGCGCGACGATCTGCTCGACGAGAATCTTCTCCGCCTCGTGGGCCAGCGCCGAGGTAATCTCAGCGAAATTGTGCACGCGCGTCACCACCAGCGTCATGTCGGCGGTATCAACCTCGCGCAGCGCGTTGAGGTTGGGCAGGCCCGATACCGGGTTGGTGAGGCCGCGCGCCTTGTAGGACTGGCGGAAGTCGCTCCACCAGCGGTTGCAGACGACGATCAGCAATGCGGTCATCGCCGGCGTGCTGTCGAAGAACACCAGCCGCGCCTCGGCGGCGAAGGGCAGGATGAAGGCGATGGCGAAGCCGCCCGCCACCGCGACGCGCGCGATCCAGCGGTTGCTGACGAACTGATACACGGCGAGCAGGCCGAGCGTCGCCACCAGCGGCATCAGCCAGCCAAGCTCGACCGGCGTGCCGCGGCGCAGCGTCTCG
This sequence comes from Sphingoaurantiacus capsulatus, assembly GCF_042648405.1. Lineage (NCBI taxonomy): Bacteria > Pseudomonadati > Pseudomonadota > Alphaproteobacteria > Sphingomonadales > Sphingosinicellaceae > Sphingoaurantiacus > Sphingoaurantiacus capsulatus. The sequence continues at coordinate 93,290 of NZ_JBHRXV010000004.1, forward strand.
GCGCCGAGCACGTGCAGATAGACTTCGGGGGCCTGGCCGGTGCCTGGGACGAAGTAGGTCTTGGCGATCTCGGTGGCGGTCGCGCCGATGATGATGCGCTTGCCGGCGATGCGCCCGCGCTCGACCTTGCCGGCGAGCAGGTCGGCGGCGCTGATCACCGGGATCGAGTCGAGCCGGGTCGAGTAGTCGATGGTGTATTTCTCGCCGGCGCGCCCCGTCCGGTCGGCGAGGTGCGCGGCGAGCGACGGGTAGGTCACGCCATCGGTGTCGGCGGCATATTCCAGCTTCCAGACCTTCGACTGGAAATTATACTGGACGTAGATGTTGGCGAGCGCTGCCTGCCGCCGCAGTTCGGGCGAGGGCAGGATGTCGACGCGGCGGTCGGTGATCGCGTCCTTCACCGACCGGATCGGCAGCACGACCTTGCCCTTGGCGCGGTTGATCGCGTCGATCAGCTCGCGGTCGTCGGCGCGCGAGGTGCGCGTGCTGAAGCCGATGTCGAAGGCGATCTCGGCGGCGCCGAGGTCGTTGAGCTCGTCGATCAGCCCGGCGTGGCGCTGGCGCGGCCACGGCCAGTCGGCGTGGGCCTCGAGGCTCTTGTTGTCGATGGCGACGATGACGATGTCGCCGCTCGCCTGGCGCGCGTGCATGGCGTTGCGGGTGGTGCGCAGCACGTCTTCGAGCGGCTGGCCGAATTCGATGACGCCGAAGATGAGGCCGATGATCGCCGCCCACAACCAGACCATGCGGCGGTTGCTGCCAGTCGCCTTGGGCGAAGAAGGGGTGCCTGAGCTCATCTGTCTGCTCTCAGGCCCTTGGTCCCATAAAAAGGTTAGCAAATCGGTAACTTCGTTTTGGACCCCTCGATCCGCCCCTTTCTGGACGCAATTTTCCTAAGCTTTGGTAAAGCCAAGCCGTTGATATTCGCCGCGCTTTGGCGGGTGCGCCGTCAACGTCGGCGCCGCGCGCGACTCGCACCATCGCGAGTCGCCGAAACGGAAAAGGGCGGCCCCTTGCGGGACCGCCCTTAACCATTTCCGTCCGCGTGGCGGACGGCGACGTGCCTGCGAGCTTACTTCAGCTCGACAGTGGCGCCGGCCTCTTCGAGCTGCTTCTTGAGCTTCTCGGCCTCGTCCTTGTTCACGCCTTCCTTGACAGCCTTCGGAGCCGACTCGACGAGAGTCTTGGCTTCGGTCAGGCCGAGACCGGTGATGGCGCGGACTTCCTTGATGACGTTGATTTTCTTGCCACCGTCGCCGGTGAGGATCACGTCGAACTCGGTCTTCTCTTCGGCGGCCGGGGCGGCAGCGCCACCGCCAGCAGCCGGGCCGGCAACGGCGACAGCCGCGGCGGCCGAAACGCCCCACTTCTCTTCGAGCAGCTTGGCGAGGTCAGCGGCCTCGAGCACGGTCAGAGCCGAAAGGTCGTCAACAATCTTCTGAAGGTCAGCCATTTTGTATCTCCATTCGGGGCATCGGCCCCTGTCTCAAGCGATGTGAAAAGTTACGCCGCGTCCTTGGCCGCATAAGCGCCGAACACGCGGGCGAGCTTTGCAGCCGGGGCGGTCGCGAGCTGCGCGAGCTTGGTCGCCGGGGCATTGACGAGCCCGATGATCTTCGCACGCAGTTCGTCGAGCGACGGCAGCTCGGCCAGGGCCTTGACCCCGTTCACGTCAAGGACGTGCGAACCCATCGCGCCGCCGACGATCTCGAACTTGTCGGTCGTCTTGGCAAATGCGACGGCCGCCTTCGCCGCGGCGACCGGATCGGTCGACGTGGCGAGCGCGGTCGGGCCGACCAGCAGATCGCTGATCGCACCATAGTCCGTGCCCTCGAGCGCGATGCGAGCAAGGCGGTTCTTCGCCACCTTGTAGCTGGCGCCGGCGTCGCGCATCTTGCCCCGAAGATCGTTGACCTGAGCAACCGTCAGGCCAAGGTTGCGCGTCACCACGACAACCGACGTCTCGGAGAAGACTGCGTTCAGCTTGGCGACAAGCTGTTCTTTTTCAGCTCGATCCATGCACTCTCCTCTTGTCGCTTCGTGCACGCACGAAACGACGACTATGCCCACCGGCAAGCCGGCAAGGCGGTTGAATGTCCGAGGGGTCGGATGACTGCGAGCGCGGCGCGAACACCGCTTGAGCAGACCCGGAAGGTACCGAGGGGCACAGGGCGCCACGGCAATCCGGTAAAACCTTTCCCCGTCTCATGCTGGCGAACATTAAGTCCCGACCCTTCGACAAGCTCAGGGGAGCAGGACACCGGCAATCTCGGACGGCAGCCACGGGCAAGCCCGTAGCGAGCGGCGCGTATAGTAGAAGGCCGCCGCGAAGGCAAGCCAAGGCCTAAAGCCCTCTCCCGCCTGCGGGAGAGGGTTGGGTGAGGGTGTGCGAGCGCCAGCGAGCCTCAGCCGGCAGCGACGAAACGGAGGGGCCGGCACACCCTCACCCTCCCACCGCTCTCCGCGGCGGGCCCCTCCCTCTCCCGCAAGCGGGCGAGGGGAAGGCCGCGCAACACATCCTCAAACGAAAAGGCCGGAGCTTTCGCCCCGGCCTCTTCCTGGTTCTTCCGGGCGAAGCGCAGGCTTCGGCACGATCGGCTTTACGCCGCCTGGCCCTGCGCCGCGGCGGTGTCGATCTTCACGCCCGGGCCCATCGTCGAGGAGAAGGCGATCTTCTCGACATATTTGCCCTTGGCGCCCGACGGCTTCGCCTTGACGATCGCGTCGAGGAACGCGTCGAAGTTCGCCTTCAGGTCCTCGGCGGGGAACGACAGCTTGCCGATGCCGCTGTGGATGATGCCGGCCTTCTCGACGCGGAACTCCACCTGGCCGCCCTTGGCCGCCTTCACGGCTTCGCCGACGTTCATCGTCACGGTGCCGAGCTTCGGGTTCGGCATCAGGCCCTTGGGGCCCAGCACCTTACCGAGGCGGCCGACGAGGCCCATCATGTCCGGGGTGGCGATGCAGCGGTCGAAATCGATGGTGCCGCCCTGGACGATCTCGAGCAGGTCCTCGGCGCCCACGACGTCCGCACCCGCCTCGCGCGCCTCATCGGCCTTCGGGCCGCGGGCGAACACGCCGACGCGCACGGTCTTGCCGGTGCCCTTCGGCAGCGTCACGACGCCGCGGACCATCTGGTCGGCGTGGCGCGGATCGACGCTGAGGTTGATCGCGACCTCGAGGGTCTCGTCGAACTTCGAGGTGGCGTTGGCCTTCACCAGCGCCAGCGCCTCGTCGACGCCGTACAGCTTCTCGCGGTCGACCGAGCCGGCCTGCGACTTCTGCTTCTTCGTCAGCTTCGCCATGGCTTAGCCCTCCACCACTTCGAGGCCCATCGAACGGGCCGAGCCCTCGATGGTGCGCGTTGCCATGTCGATGTCGTTCGCGTTCAGATCCTTCATCTTCAGCTCGGCGATCTCGCGCAGCTTGGAGCGCGCGATCTTGCCGACCGAGCCCTTGCCCGGCGTCGCCGAACCCGACTTCAGGTTGGCGGCCTTCTTGATGAGGTAGGACGCCGGCGGCGTCTTGGTGTCGAACGTGAACGACCGGTCGGCATAGACGGTGATCACGGTCGGGATCGGCATGCCGTTCTCGAGATCCTGCGTCTTGGCGTTGAACGCCTTGCAGAACTCCATGATGTTCACGCCACGCTGACCGAGCGCCGGCCCGATCGGCGGCGACGGGTTGGCTTTGCCCGCAGGCACCTGCAGCTTGATATAGCCGGTAATCTTCTTGGCCATGGTTCACTCACTCTGTTTCAAGTTTAGCGGTCCAAGCGGCCACCCGAGGGCAACCTCCCGCAATTCCATGGCCGGAGCCGGTGGAAGCGGGCGCGTATAGCGAGGAGTCGGGGGGAAAGCTAGGGGGCGACGAAACCGCCGTGCAGCCGGGCCTCGCTGCCGAACGATAGGCTGCTCATCAAAATGCACGTTGGACCCATGGGCAAGGCAGCCGTCCCCCTACTCCTTCCGGATCGCTGTGCTAAGGGTGTCGCCGTTGGCAATTCGAGTTTTGGTTTCAGATGACGCACTCCCGCACGCCCGAACGACCTGTCGTCTTGTCGTTCTTCAGCGGAGGCATGGGCCTTGACCTCGGCCTTGAGCGGGTCGGTTTGGGCGCTTTTGCATGTTTGGAAATCGACCGTTGGTGTTGCGAAACGATCCGGCAAAACCGCCCGAATATCGAGGTCCTAGAGCAGGATATCTCCAGGTTTGATTGGCCGGGCTATCGCGCCTCTCGCGGCATTGATGATGTTTTCCTGCTGGTAGGCGGTCCACCGTGCCAAAGTTTTTCGACTGGGGGGAACCGGGCAGGCCTGTCTGACCCCCGAGGCAATCTGCTTTACGAATTCCTATCCAAGATCAACGTCATAAGACCCAAGTATTTCGTGCTGGAGAACGTTGCGAGCATCACCACTTCCGCCTTGCGGCATCGGCCGATTAAAGACCGCCCAGGTCAACATTGGAGCCTGAAACGCTACGACACCGCCAACGTAGGCATCGACGGAAATGCCCCCCTCTCGGAAGATGAAATGGGGGGGTCGGCAATCCGACAGATTCTGTGTGATGTGGAGAAGCTGGGATATAGCTTCACTTTCGGCATCGTTGATTCAGCCGACTATGGCGCCCCGCAGAAGCGCTTTCGCTTTGTCCTCATCGGTTCGCGCGACGGCCCCGCCCCCGCGTTGCCCACCCCGACGAACGGCCCCTACGCTGAATTGCCATACGCCACGGTGCGCGACGCTATCGCTGATCTTGAGGACGAACCGGGGGCTCACTCTTCTTACACCGGCGATGTCGCCAGATTCTTCGACCTTGTGCCGGAAGGCGGTAATTGGCGCTCGCTCCCGAAGGAGCTTCAGCCCGTGGCCCTTGGCAACTCCTTTGCTGCTGGAGGTGGCAAGACTGGCTTCTTCAGAAGACTTGCCTGGGACGCCCCTTCACCAACCATTACTGGAAAAGCAAATCGGAAAGGCACATCGATGTGCCACCCATCGCGCACACGGCCGCTCTCCGTTCGCGAATGTGCTCGCCTCCAAGGCTTCCCGGACGATTGGGTGTTCTCGGGAGCAATGAACAAGCAATATCTACAGATCGGCAACGCTGTTCCCGTAGCCCTGGGAGCAGCCATTGGGCGCGCCATACTGGAGCAGCGCAAACCGATCACCTACGATCGCGAAATTATGTTGGAAGCAGCGGTGAAACGTCTCCGCGCTGCCGCCGCCAACAAGAAATCAACTCCTCAGCCCCGCAACTTCTTTGACATGGTGGCCTAGGGAAATGCGCTTCGTCCCGCCAGGCCATCCGTTTCACGGGCTGTCTGAAAGTTTCCGCACCAAGATCGCCTCAGCGCAAAATGCGGCACTAGACCCGGTCATGAGTTCGGCCGGCAGTTTGGCGGAAGCGGTTTTCGAGGCCACGAAGCTCGCCATCGCGCCTCAGCCGGCATGGTATGAGCAGCCCAGTTCGGAACTAGCCGACCGGAGTTTCGCCGAGTTGGTGCAGATACTCTTGGACTTGCTGGTATCTCAAGGATCCCCACGGCATGCCGCGCAGCACTCCAGCGTCGCGGTTGCGCAGCGGCTGCACCTTCAGCGGGCCTTTGCGGAGCCAGATCGGGTCGTCAGCCAAATCAGGAACAAGGTCTTGGGAGTCGTAGGAGATTTTCCTACTCAAGCCTCCGATATCGAATGCGGACGCAACCCAGGCGATGTGCTCGACCCCTATATCTTGGCCGCGACCCAGTATCTTGTCTGCGCCGGCGACTTTCAGAAGGCGGTGTCGGCGACGGTTTCCCACAAAGCCCTCATGATTATTGAGGGCCTGATGGGTCACCTCCATGAGGATGTACTCGGCGAAATGAGGGGTAACGTCCGGGTTCCGGAGCCGACGGGCGCCAATAAAGCCGTCCTCAACGTCCTGACCAACCCGTTCCCGGGTGCAGATCTACTGCAGGTGCCGCTGGCGGATGGCGATGCGCCGAAGTTCCACCAGATCAAGAGCAAGACGGGTTCAGCCAAAGGCGGTGACGGCGAGCGTCTCGGCCTGCAGCTGGCCGCGCTTCGCAGCTATTATGGGGGAGAAATTTACTACGACGCCCTTATTGGCAATACGCTAAGAGGGCATAGATCACGCGCCGCCGTCGAACGGGTTGCTCCCGGCGTCGTTGTTCTCGTGGGTGAATCGGCGTTCCGCTCCCTGACGCGGAGCGCAGTCGGGCCGGAACTGCTCCTGCGTGTCTACCAGACGGCGTTCCGAGAGGTGGCCGATACGACTGGCTACGATATCGAAGTGATGACGGCACAGATTTTTCAAACCTTTGCCGACAAGGCTACTGCCGCTGGCGAAGGGTATCTGGAGGCCATCCTCCATGACGCGACTGGCGGTTCGCAGGAGCAGCAAGACAATCGCCACTTCGCTTCCGGACGAACGCGAAGGGTATAGACCAGCCTTCGCTCAGTTCCGCGCCCCGCCGGCCGGGCGGTCAGCGTCTCACTCGCCAGCTAACGAACGCTTACGCGTTCGCGTCGCTGGCTCGGTGCGCCTCGCGCCTTACTTCGTCTTCTCAACCTGCTCGAAGTCCAATTCCACCGGCGTCGCACGCCCGAAGATCGACACCGACACCTTCACGCGGCCGCGGTCGAAGTCGATTTCCTCGACCAGGCCGTTGAACGACGCGAACGGGCCGTCGAGGACCTTCACCTGGTCGCCGATCTCGAAATTGACCTTCAGCTTCACCTTGGCGGTGGCCGACAGGCTCTCGTCCGCCTTGGTGTTGAGGATGCGCGCGGCCTCGGCCTCGCTGATCGGCTGCGGCTTGTTGTTGGTGCCGAGGAAGCCGGTCACCTTCGGCGTGTTGCGCACGAGGTGATAGACGTCGTCCGACATCTCGAGCTTGGCCAGCACGTAGCCAGGGAAGAATTTCCGGTCGACGGTCTTTTTCTTGCCGCGGTGGACCTCGGTCACCTTCTCGACGGGAACCTCGACCTGCTCGACCAGCCGGTCGAGGCCCATGCGCGCCGCTTCCGACACGATGGAATCGCGGACCTTGTTCTCGAAGCCCGAGTAGGCGTGGATGATGTACCAGCGCGCCATATGACCGAACTTACCCCTTAGCCCGCGAGCGACAGAAGGAAGCGGACGATCCGCCCCAGGATCTGATCGACGCCGAGGAAGAAGATCGCGAGAACGGTGGTCATGATCAGCACCATGATGGTGGTGATCATCGTCTCCTTGCGCGTCGGCCAGGTGACCTTGGCGGTCTCCTGCCGAACCTGCCGGACGAACTCGCCGGGCGAAACCTTCGCCATTCTCGTGGCCTTCCCCAACAAACAAAAGCAGCCGGCCCGCAACCGCCGATTCTCTTCGCGGCTGCCGGCTGGCGGTGAACCTTCAGAACCCGAAAACCATCTCGGCCGCAACGGCAAAGGTGGCAGGAGTGGAGGGACTCGAACCCACGGCCCTCGGTTTTGGAGACCGATGCTCTACCAACTGAGCTACACTCCTCCGGGTCCGGAGACGGGGGTGTATAGTTGGCGCCTTCGGGGGCCGCAATAGGGATTCACCCCGTCAACGACCAGCTCGTCAGCGCCAACGCCGCCACACCCGTGACCCAGATGTAGACGACGGGCAGGAAGATCAAGGCGGCGAGCGGCGGCCGCGAGAGCGCATAGCGCCAGCTGGTCTCGGCGCCGAAGCGCACATGCGCCGCCGAATGCGCCCAGAGCGCGAGCCAGAACAAGGTGCTGAGCCCGAGGCCCCGCACGCTTTCCACCGCCTGAAGCGCACCGTGGAGGCCCGCAAGCAGCATCACGAACACCGTCTCGAACGCCGCCATCACCAGCGCCCTGTGCCGCGGCACCCGCGTCCACGGCGCCAGCATCACGAAGCCGGGGATGATGAACAGCACCGGCCAGAACAGCACGAGCAACTGCCCCGTCGACTTGAAATGTTGCGCGAAGGCGGCCGGGTCGGCGGCGGCCGCGGCAAAGGCATCGGGAAACAGGCCGACAAGGAAGCCGGCGACGCCGAGCACGCCCTTCGCCGTCTCGGTATCGTCGACGCCCGCCGGGCGGTTGCCGGTCCAGCGCGACAGGATGAAGCCGATCAGCGCGGTGAGCGCGGTCACCGACGAGATCATCGCCACCGGCGACACCAGCCCGCGCCGGTCGCCTTCCACCCAGCGCCGCGACAGGCAGGCCGGGCTGCTGACGGCAAGCCAGGCGGTGTAGAGGATGGCGGCGACGGGCGGCAGCTTGACGCCCAGCACCTCGCGCAGCTCCGCCCGCGACGTCGACTGCAGCGCCATCGGCTTGCCGCAGGCCGAACAGAAGCGCCCGGTGCCCGGCTCGCCGCAATAGGGGCACGCGGTCGGCGCCCAGGACTCGGGCGCCGCCGCTGCCGCCGCGTCAGGAACCGCCGCGCTGCCGCCACTCGACGCCATCAGGCCTTCTTGAAATAGGCGCCCGGCGGCGACTTCTTGTTGGGGGTGTAGCTCTGCCACGTCGTGGTGAGCTTGCCGCCCGGCTTCGACAGCGTCAGCAGCGGCTCGCCGACCGTATAGATCTTCGTGCCGTACTTGTTGACGGTCTTGCCGTCGCCATAGCTCTTGAACCGCAGTTCGAGCCCCTGCCCCTTCGGCGCCGCCGTACAGAGGATGGTCTCGTCGGTCTGATAGCCCTGCGCCTTGATCCGGCAGTCGGTCGGGCTGAGCGTCAACTCATGCGTGACGAACAGGTTGATCGTCTTGGTCAGGTTCGGCCCCAGCGCCTCCTCGAAGACGTACTTCCCGTTCCACGCCGCCGGCGCGGCGATGGCGGCGGAGGCAGCAAGAGCGGCGATGGCGGCAGTAGCGAAACGCAACTTCATCGGGAAACCCTCCTCAACCGATCTTCATCGCGCCGAGGAAGTCGCGCGCCCACAGCGTCTCCTTCGGCATCGGGGTGTAGCGATAGGTGACGTGCGCGATATATTGGTCGGCGCCCGCCGGAATGGCGCGGGCGAACACCGTCTCGGTCTTCCCCGTTTTCGGGTGCCGGGTGCAGTCGATCCGCGCGCCGGCGGCCTTGCCCATCGGCACCGCCACTACCTTGGCGCCCGGGCAGCCCGCGACATAGCGCTTGGCGAACTCGGCGATCAGCTCGGGCGACGGCACCTTGCCGAACCCGCCGAGCAGATTGGTGCTGATCATCCGCGTGTAGTTCTGCACCGTCTGTCCCTTGGGCACATATTCGGCGATCGCACCGGTGGCGTTCTTCTGCGTGTGCCCCAGCACATAGTCGGGCACCGCCGGCATCATCAGCGGCGCGGCAGCCGCCGGCGCGGCGATCAGGGCAGCGGCAAGCAAAGCTCGTTTCACAGGGCTCTCCCGGACAACAGACCGGGGAAACGCACCGAAACGAAAAAGGGAGCCGGGATTGTTGCAATGAGGACGGCACGCGAATTCGCGCACCGTCCCCAAGGGAGAGCTGCGGCCTCGCTAACCTTAGGTTAGCGAACACCGGCATCTTCTTCTTATATAGGACGTGCTCAGCAATGCTGAGACAGAGGTCCGAATTGAGCTTTGGGATGCCAAGTAATCCCCAACCACTCTCATTTAAGAATATAGCACAACTGGCCCACTGAGACGAATTTAATCGCCTTCAAAAAACCAATTTCTTGGAGGCTGGAGCGGGTAGCGGGGATCGAACCCGCATCACAAGCTTGGAAGGCTAGTGCTCTACCATTGAGCTATACCCGCCTGCGCTCTTCGAGCTTCGGCGGGCAGGCCCGCCAGATCGGGGAGTGGTGGACGGGGTTGGATTTGAACCAACGTAGGGAAAACCCGGCAGATTTACAGTCTGCTGCCATTGACCGCTCGGCCACCCGTCCACAGGCGCTCACCGCGAAGGCGGGCTATGTGGCGAAGCGGCGGCGGGCTGTCAACAAGGCTTCGCCGCTTGCGATCCGCATCCGCTGCCGTCATGGAGACGGCATGGCTCGCAGACCCCACCGCCAGCATGGCACCGCCAACCGCCCCGACGCGCGCAATCCGCGTTTCTACGGCCGCCACGCGGTGCTCGCCGCGCTCGACAATCCGGAGCGGGTGAAGCGCAAGCTGTGGCTGACCCACGAGACCAAGAACAGCATCGACGTGCCGCAGGGCCTCGAGGTGCAGTACGGCGACGGCCATGATCTCGCCCGGCTGGCGCAGACCGATTCGCCGCATCAGGGCATGGTGCTGGAGGTCGAGCCGCTGGAGAGCCCGTGGCTTGGCGACATCCTGGCCGGTGCCGAAGGCTCGCGCCATCCGCTGCTGGTGCTCGACCAGGTGACCGATCCGCACAATGTCGGCGCCATCCTGCGCTCGGCCGCCGCGTTCGAGGCGGTGGCGATCGTCACGCAGGACCGGCATGCGCCCAATGAGAGCGGCGCGCTCGCCAAGGCGGCGTCGGGGACGCTGGAGATCGTGCCGTGGGTACGCGTGGTGAACCTCGCCCGTGCGCTCGACGAGATCGCCGAGGCCGGCTTCTGGCGCATCGGCCTGACCGGCGGCGTCGACCTGACGCTCGACAAGGCACTCGGCGAGACGCGGCCGGCGCTGGTGCTCGGCGCCGAGGGCGAAGGCATCCGCCCCAACACCGCGGCGCATTGCGACGAGCTGGCGAAGCTGCCGATCAGCTCGGCGGTGGAAAGCCTCAATGTCTCGAATGCCGCGGCGATCGCGCTCTACGCGGCGGTGCGGCGGCTGTAGGCCCTATTCGGCAGGCGTAAGCTCGTCGCCGCTCTCGATCGCGTCGAGTTGCGCCAGCAGGTCGGCGAAATCGTCGGCCTTGGTCGGAACGGGATCGAAGGCGGCGCGGAGCTGGCGGCCGACGGTTTCCGTGGTCGCATGACGACGGGGACCGGTCTCGGGGGCCTGCTTGCTACTCACCATTCACCGTCACGCTCCCTGCCCCGTCCGCAAAAAGCCCCCCGCGTCGCCAATAGCTACGGTTCGGTGAACCAAAGCTTTACCAACGCTGGCGCGCTTCTAGGGCAATAAGATTCTTCAGATCAAGTGCAGGGCGTAACGATTTGAGGCGGGGCGAGCTAACTCCCCTCTCCCTTGAGGGGAGAGGGAAAGAATGCTTTAGAAGCTCGCCTCGTCATAGACGCGCGACAGATCGCCGTTCCAACGGCCGTGATAGGCCTCCAGCAACCGATCCGCCGGCGTCATGCCACTATCGACGATTTCGTGCAGCGTGTTGAGGAAGCCCTGTTCGCTGTCGCCGGCGGCATCGAGCCGCGCGCGCGCCTTTAGCCCCGCGTCGGCGATCTTCAGCACCTCGCGGCCCAGGTCACGCAAGGTGCCGCCGCCAGGGTTCGCGGCCTTCAGCGCCAGCTTCGGCACCTCGTCGCGCAAAATCTGCTGCTGCTCGATGCCCCAGCCCTTCACCAGGTCCCACGCCGCGTCGAGCGCGGTCTGGTCGTAGAGGATACCGACCCAGAAGGCCGGCAGCGCGCAGATGCGCGCCCACGGCCCGCCGTCGGCGCCGCGCATCTCGAGGAAGGACTTCAGCCGCACCTCGGGGAAGGCGGTCGACAGATGATCCTTCCAGTCGCCGCGGTTCGGCCGCTCGCCGGGCAGGACGGAGAGCTTGCCGTCGAGGAAGTCGCGGAACGACAGCCCGGCGGCATCGACGAAGCCGCCGTCGCGCACCGCGAAATACATCGGCACGTCGAGCATATAGTCGGCGTAGCGCTCGTAGCCGAAGCTCTCGTCGAACACGAAGGGCAGCATGCCGGTGCGATGCGGATCGGTATCGGTCCAGATATGGCTGCGGTACGACAGGAAGCCGTTGGGCTTGCCCTCCGTGAACGGCGAATTGGCGAACAGCGCGGTGGCGAGGGGCTGCAGTGCCAGGCTCACCCGGAATTTCTTCACCATGTCCGCCTCGGACGAATAGTCGAGGTTGGTCTGGATGGTGCAGGTGCGCAGCATCATATCGAGGCCCATCGACCCGACGCGCGGCATATGGCGCATCATGATCGCGTAGCGGCCCTTCGGCATGATCGGCAGCTCTTCGCGGGTCTTGTCGGGCCACATGCCCAAGCCGAGGAAGCCGAGGCCGAGCTTCTCGCCGACCGCCGACACCTGTTCGAGGTGCCGCCCGGTTTCGCCGCAGGTCTGGTGGAGGTTGTCGAGCGGCGCACCCGACAGCTCGAACTGACCGGCGGGCTCGAGGCTGACATTGCCATCGCTGCCCTCGAGCGCGATGACCTTGCCCTTCTCCTCGATCGGCTTCCAGCCGAACGCGGTCATTTCCATCAGCAGGTCGCGGATGCCGCCGGGCTCGTCATAAGACGGCGCGCGGTGGTCGGCGGTCTTGTAAACGAACTTCTCGTGCTCGGTGCCGATGCGCCAGTCGGCTTTCGGCTTCTCGCCTTTTTCGAAGACCTTCAGCAGGTCGGCGCGCGACTCGATGATCTGCTCATCACCCGAAGAAACGACATGCGTGCTCATGGTTCGCGCCATAGCCGCGCCGCGCGACCCGCGCCAGCGCTTTCAAGTGACGCTCAGCGCCAGTCGCCCGCCGCCGCCTGCCACAGCGATACCGCCGCCACTGCCGCGGTGTCGGCGCGCAGCACCCGCGGCCCCAGCCCGACGCCAACCGCCTGCGGCAATGCGCGGATTCGCTCCCGCTCGGCCGGGTCGAAGCCGCCCTCCGGGCCGATCAGGATCGCCGCGGCGCCCGGCTTCGCCACCGACGCCAGCGGCACGCCGCCCTCCTCGTCGCAGAAGATCAGCTGGCGGTCGGCGGGCCAGCTGTCGAGCAGCTTCGCCAAGGTCACCGGCTCCTGCATTTCAGGGAGCGCGGTGCGTTCGCACTGTTCTGCCGCCTCGATCATGTGGGCGCGCAACCGGTCGAGGTTGAGCTTGTCGACGACGGTGCGCCGCGTCAGGACCGGCAGCAGCTTCGCCACCCCCAGCTCGCACGCCTTTTCCGCCACCCAGTCGATGCGCCCGCGCTTGATCGGCGCCGCGCACAGCCACAGGTCGGGCACCGCCTCGCGCGGCGCGATCTGCGCGCCGATGGTGACGGTCACCGACTTGCGCCCGGCGTCGCTGATCGTCGCCAGCCATTCGCCGGTGCGGTCGTCGAACAGTCGCACCGTGTCGCCGGCCTTCAGCCGCATCACGCCCGACAGATAATGGCTCTGCGCGGTCGGCAGCTTCAGCTCGCGGCCGCCGCCAAGGGCTTCGTCCACGAACAGCCGGGGCCCGCTGCTTGACAGAGGTTCATCGCTCATGTGTTGCGACTAGCATGAGCACAGGCCCTGCGGAACCGACCGACCGCGCCACCCCCGACGCGCTGAAGCGCAGCTGGGTCGAGTGGCTGCCCGACGCCTGGCGCCCCTATGCCCGCCTCGCCCGCTTCGACCGGCCGATCGGCACCTGGTTGCTGTTCTGGCCCTGCGTGTGGGGCGTGGCGCTCGCCGGCGGCCTGCCCCGCGACCTATATCTGCTGCTGCTGTTCGGGCTCGGCAGCCTCGCGATGCGCGGCGCCGGCTGCGTCTACAACGACATCGTCGACCGCGATCTCGACGCGCAGGTGGAACGCACGCGCGACCGTCCCGTCGCCAGCGGCCGCGTCTCGGTGCGCGCCGCGTGGAACTGGCTGTTCGCGCTCTGCCTCGTCGGGCTGGTCGTGCTCATCCAGCTCCAACCCATCGCACAAGGTATCGCCCTTGCCAGCCTTGCGCTGGTCGCCGGCTACCCCTTCATGAAGCGCATCACCTGGTGGCCGCAGGCGTGGCTCGGCCTCACCTTCAACTGGGGCGTGCTGGTCGCTTGGGCGGCGGTAACCGGCGAGATCGGCCTGCCCGTGCTGCTGCTCTATGCCGCCGGTGTGTTCTGGACGCTCGGCTACGACACCATCTACGCGCTGCAGGACATCGAGGACGATGCGCTCGCCGGCATAAGGTCGAGCGCGCGGCGGCTCGGCGGGGGCGTCCGCACCGGCGTCGCGATTTTCTACATGCTCGCCCTCGCCTGCTTCGCTGCCGCGCTTTTCCTCGCCGGCGCGTCGCCCTGGGCGTGGCCCGCGCTGGCGCTCGTAGCGGCGCACTTCGGTTGGCAGGTCGCTACCCTGTCATCCGACGATCCGGCGCGCGCGCTGCGGCTGTTCCGCGCCAACACGGTTACCGGTTTCCTCGTCGCCCTGGCATGTTTCGTCGCAGTGACAATCTAGGCGTTGCCCCGGCGCGGAAGCATAAGCTAGACGCCGCCGCGATCGGAGGGTCCGCCAAAGACAGGCGACGCCGAGCAGGGCGATCCCCTCATCTGTCCTGAACTTGCGCTATCGAGCCTGGGGCTCTCCGGTCACCGAGGGAACGCCGCCACTGGACGTGGGCGGATCGACGCCTTACCTGCCCCTCATGCTGACCGTCGACGCGGCGCTGGCGCGCCTCTCCCAAGCTCTCGATCACGCCAAGCGCCTCGGCGCCGATGCCGCCGATGCGATCTATGTCGGCGACGCCTCGACGAGCGTTCAGGTCCGCCTCGGCGAGCTGGAGGACATCGGCCGGTCGGAGGGCGAGGAGATCGGCCTGCGCCTGTTCTCGGGCACCCGTTCGGCCAGCGTCTCCTCCTCCGACCTGTCGCCGCGTGCGCTGGAAACCGCCGTCGAGCGCGCGATGGCGATGGCCCGCGAAGCACCCGAGGATTCCTACGCCGGCCTTGCGCCGGAAGACCGCCTCAGCCGCGGCGCCGCCCCCGACCTCGATCTCAGCGACCCCGCCGATGTTTCGGCCGAAGCGCTGAAGGCACGCGCCATCGAGGCCGAGGACGCCGCCCGCGCGGTCAAGGGCATCACCAATTCCGAAGGCGCCTCGGCGAGCGCCGGCCGCGCCACCATCGCCATCGCCACCTCGACGGGTTTTCGCGGCGGTTATGCCACCTCGTCGAACGGCCTGTCGGCGAGCGTCATCGGCGGCGAAGGCGCCGGCATGCAGCGCGACTATGCCTATCATTCGGCGCGCTATCTGTCGGACCTCGACACGCCGGCTGAGATCGGCGCCCGCGCCGGCGAGCGCACCGTCGCTCGCCTCAATCCGCGCAAGATCGACACCGGTCAGATGCCGGTGGTGTTCGACCCGCGCGTCGGCTCAAGCCTGCTCGGCCATCTGATCGGCGCGATCACCGGCAGCGCGGTGTCGCGCGGCACCAGCTTCCTGCTCGGCAAGCTCGGCGAGAAGATCTTCGCCGACGGCATCCACATCCTCGACGACCCGCTGCGCCGCCGCGGCCTGCGCTCGAAGCCGTTCGACGGCGAGGGGCTGCCGACCGGCCCGACCGCGATCGTCGACGATGGCGTGCTCACCACCTGGCTGCTCGACAGCGCCTCGGCGCGCCAGCTCGGCCTCGCGCCGACCGGCCACGCCTCGCGCGGCATCTCCGGCCCGCCGGGCGCCGGCCCGAGCAACCTGCACCTCGCCGCCGGCACCCTCAGCCGCGACGCGCTGCTCGCCGATATCCGCCAAGGCTTCTACGTCACCGAGCTGATCGGCCAGGGCCTCAACCCGGTGACCGGCGACTACAGCCGCGGCGCCGCCGGCTTCCTGATCGACAACGGCCAGCTCGGCCCGGCGGTCGCCGAGGTAACCATCGCCGGCAACGTCAAGGACATGTTCCTCAACCTCACCCCCGCCGACGACCTGCGCTTCCGTCACGCGATCGACGTGCCGACCTTGCGCATCGACGGCCTGACGGTCGCGGGTGCCTGACGACCGCACATTGGCGGTAGAGGCGGCGCAAGCCGCCGGCGAGCTGGCGCTCGGCTATTTCGGCGGCGCGGTCGAAACCTGGGAAAAAGGCCCCAACAATCCGGTGTGCGAGGCGGACCTCGCGCTCGACCGGCTGCTGCACGAACGGCTGCTCGGCGCCCGCCCCGCCTATGGCTGGCTGTCGGAAGAAACCGCCGACGACGCCGAGCGCCTGGGTCGCCGCCGGCTGTGGGTGGTCGATCCGATCGACGGCACCCGCGACTTCCTGCGCGGTCGCACCGGCTGGGCCGTCTCGGTGGCGCTCGTCGAGGACGGCGTGCCGATCCTCGCCGCACTCTACGCCCCGGCGCGCCAGCAGTTCTTTGTCGCCGAAGCCGGCAAGGGCGCCACGCTCAACGGCGCGCCCATCCGCATCGGCGGCTGCGATTCGGTCGCCGGCTGCCGCATCCCGGCGGACATCAGCACCATCGGCGCCTCCTACTGGCCCGAACGCTGGGACGCCGCAGCCGTCGAGAAGCCCAACGGCCTTGCGCTGCGCATCGCCAAGCTCGCCATCGACGAGGCCGATGCCTTCTTCGAGGGGCGGCCGATGGGCGAATGGGACATCGCCGCCGCTGCCCTGATTCTGTCGGAAGCGGGCGGCACCATCACCGACCGCGAGGGCGCGCCGCTGCGTTTCAACAAGCCGGTGCCACGCCTGCGCGGCGTCATCGCCGCCGTCCCCGCCATTCACGGCGAGGTGCTGCGGCGGGTCGGGCGCGGCATCGCCGCGATCAACGCGCTCAGGCGACCGGGGGGACCCGGAGCTGGGCGATCTCGATCTTCGGGCAGCGATCCATCACGACCTTGAGGCCGGCGGCCTCGGCGCGCGCCGCCGCGTCGTGATTGACCACGCCGATCTGCATCCAGATCGACTTGGCGCCCGCCTTGATTGCTTCCTCGACCACCGGCCCGACGTCTTCCGAGCGCCGGAAGATATCGACCATGTCGATCGGCTCGCCGATCTGGTCGAGTTCGCGCCACACATATTCGCCGTGGACATGCTCGCCGGTGATCCGCGGGTTGACCGGGATCACCCGGTAGCCGTGCGCCTGCAGCCGCTCCATCACGCCATAGCTGGCGCGGCCCGGATTGTCCGACGCGCCGACCAGCGCGATGGTGCGGGTCGAGCTCAGCAGCTCGCGAATCTCGTCGTCGGTTTCGAGGGGCATCGGCCGCTCCCTATGTCATGAGCCTGCCGCTCAGGACGCACGGCCGGCGGCAAGGTTCAATCGCTGCACCACCCGCGTCGCGATCTCGCGATAGGGCGCCGAGATTTCGCTGATCGCCGTCGCCGGCGGCCGGCCGGCGTCGGATGCCTCGCGGATGCTGGCATGCAGCGGAATGGCGCCGAGGAACGGCACGCCGATCCGTGCCGCCTCTTCCTCCGCCCCGTGCGCCCCGAAGATGTGCGAGGCCTCGCCGCAATGCGGGCAGACGAACACGCTCATATTCTCGACGAGACCGAGCACCTGCACGTCGACTTGGGCAAACATCGAGATGGCTTTCCGCGCGTCGATCAGCGCGAGGTCCTGCGGCGTCGATACGATGACCGCGCCGTCGGGCTTGATCTTCTGCGCCATCGTCAGCTGGATATCGCCGGTGCCCGGCGGCAGGTCGATCACCAGCAGGTCGAGTTCGCCCCAGTCGGCATTGTCGATCATCTGCGTCATCGCCGACGCGGCCATCGGCCCGCGCCACACCACCGCCTTGTCCGGGTCGGTCATGTTGCCGATCGACAACGCTTTGAGGCCATGCGCTTCCATCGGCTGCAGCCGGTTGTTCTCGAGCATCGCCCGCCCCTCGAGCCCGAGCAGGGTCGGCACCGACGGCCCGTAGATGTCGGCGTCGAGCAGCCCGACACGGTAGCCCTGCGCCGCGATCGATACGGCGAGGTTCGCCGCGACAGTCGACTTGCCGACCCCACCCTTGCCGCTCGCCACCGCGAGGATGTGGCGGATCGACTTCCCCGGCTCGGCGGGCGCCGCGCCGCGCTCGGCGGTGAGGATGGCGCGGACGCCGGTTACGCCCAGCACGCTGCGCGCCGCGCGCTCGACCTCCGCTTGCAGGGTGGTCGCCGCGCCGCGCTCCATGCCGTCGACCGCCAGCACGAAGCCGACACTGCCGTCGGCGCCGACCGTCACGCCGCTGGTGCGACCCGGTGCCGCGCGTTCCAGCACCTCGATCAGCCGCGCTTTATCGACCATGCTTATCCTTTCGGGGACCTGCCCTCGCATTCTCGCAGGGCGCTTCGTATATAGGCGTGCGGCAGGTCGCAACGACGGGATAGTGAATGCCTTGGCAGAATAACAATGGCGGCAATGGCGGCCCTTGGGGAAGCGGCGACGGCAACGGGCCGCGCAATCCGTGGGGCAATGGCCCGCAGCGACCCGGCGGCCCTTCGGGCGGTGGCGGCGGCGGCAAGGGCGGCCCCGATTTCGACGAGTTCATCCGCCGCAGCCAGGAACGGCTGCGCGGCTTGCCCGGTGGCGGCGGCGGCAAGGCGCCGTGGCTCTACATCCTGCTCGCCGTCCTCGGTGTCTGGGTGGTTTTCACCTCCTTCTACCGCGTCGACGCGCAGGAGCGCGGCGTGGTGATGCGCTTCGGCAAATATGTCGAGACCACAGGCCCCGGCATGCACTTCAAGCTGCCCGCGCCGATCGACACGGTGGTGAAGCCCAAGGTCGAGCAGGTCAGCACCATCGACATCGGGTCGGCCGACGCTTCGTCGGAAAATCTGATGCTCACCGGCGACCAGAACATCATCGATATCGCCTACACGGTGCGCTGGAAGATCAAGGACCCGGAACAGTTCCTGTTCCAGTTCGCCGAGCCCGAAGAGACGATCCGCGAGGTCGCCGAATCGGCGATGCGCGCCGAAATCTCCGCCGCGACGCTCAACGCCGCCATCGGCCCGCAGCGCGCGCAGATCGCCGAACAGGTGCGCGTCCGCAGCCAGGAGCTGCTCGACAGCTACCGTGCCGGCGTCGACGTGCTCGGTGTCGACATCAAGCAGGCCGATCCGCCCGCCGCTGTCGATGCCGCGTTCAAGGACGTGTCGGCGGCGCAGCAGAACGCGCAGGGCTATCTCAACCAGGCGCGAGCCTATTCGCAGCAGCTCATCGCGCAGGCGCAGGGCGAGGCGGCGGCGTTCGACGCGGTCTACGCGCAGTACCGGCTGGCCCCCGAGGTGACGCGCAAGCGCATGTACCTCGAGACGATGGAGAACGTGCTGGCGAAGGTTGACAAGACCGTCATCGAGGCGAACGGCGTCACGCCGTACCTGCCGCTTCCCGAAGTTCAGCGTCGCGCACGGGCTGCCACCACAGCCGCCGCCGACGCCAACAGCAATCAGTGAGCCGCAGTCGATGACCCGTAACCCTCTCGTCTGGCTCGCCGGCGGCTTCCTGCTGCTGTTTCTCGCGAGCACCACCTTCTTCCGCGTGCCTGAAACCAGCCAGGCGATTGTCGTCCGGCTCGGCAAGCCCAACCGCATCGTCAACAGCTATGATGTGCGCGAGCCGTTCGGCCAGACCGGCGCCGGCCTCGTCGCGAAGATCCCGTTCATCGAGAGCGTGATCTTCATCGACAAGCGCGTCATGGACCTCGACATGCAGCAGCAGACCGTGCTGTCGACCGACCAGCTTCGCCTCGTCGTCGATGCCTTCGCACGCTTCCGCATCGTCGATCCGCTGCGCATGTACCAGACGGTGCGCACCGAGCAGGGCGTCGCCGATCAGCTGTCGCGCATCCTCGGCTCGCGGCTGAGGAACGAGCTCGGCCGGCAGCCGTTCGCCGCGATGCTGTCGCCCGAGCGCGGCCAGTTGATGGACACCATCCAGAGCCGGGTGAACGCCGAGGCCAGCCGCTACGGCGCCGAGATCGTCGACGTGCGTATCAAGCGCGCCGACCTGCCGACCGGCGATCCGCTCGAATCCGCCTTCGCCCGCATGCGCACCGCGCGTGAACAGGAAGCGCGCAACTTCCGCGCGCAGGGCGCCAAGCAGGCGCAGATCATGCGCGCCAACGCCGATGCCGAAGCCGCACGCATCTACGCCAACTCGTTCGGCAAGGACGCGGAGTTCTACGCCTTCTACCGGGCGATGCAGTCGTATCAGCGCACCTTCAACGACGGGAACGCCAACGTCGTCCTGTCGGCGGACAACGAGTTCCTTCGCGAGTTCAAGGGGCGGCGCGACCGGTAGGGCAAATCCGCCATGCTGGAGCTGACCGCCGCACTCGGCCTCGCGCTGGTGCTGGAGGGCGCGGCCTATGCGTTGTTCCCGCGGCAGATGAAACGACTTGTCGCGCTGCTGGTTACGCAACGGGAAGCCTTCGTCCGTTTCGTAGGTCTGGGGGCTGCGCTATTTGGTCTCATTCTCGTCATTCTCGCGAAGGGAATGCCTTGATCGCGACGTATTGCCATCGACATAGTCCGTGTCGAACCGACACGGCTTCCTCTTGGGGAGATTTCTGAACGTGCGTATCGCCCTTGCCCTTACCGGAACCGCGCTCGCCGTTGGCAGCGCCGCGACGCTGGCGCTTCAGTCGCCTGCCGGCGCGCAGGCCGTCGCCCAAGCGCCGCAGAATGCGCCCGCCACCGTCCCCTCGGTCGGCCCCGGCGGCGCCCCGCGCAGCTTCGCCGACCTGACCGCCCGGTTGCAGCCGGCGGTGGTGAACATCTCGACGACGCAGCAGATCGAGGTCGGCCGCCGCCTGCCGCGCTTCACGCCGGGCACCCCGCTCGACGAGCTGTTCCGCCGTTTCCAGGACCAGCAAGGTGGTGGCGCCACCGGCGAAGGCGGCGAGCCCGTCACCCGCGAGGCCAGCTCGCTCGGCTCGGGCTTCTTCATCTCGCCCGACGGCTATCTCGTCACCAACAACCACGTCATCACCGGCCGCTCGGGCGAGGCGGTGGTCGACAAGATCACCGTGACGCTGTCCGACCGCCGCGAGTTCGAGGCCAAGGTCATCGGCCGCGATCCACTGTCGGACATGGCGCTGCTGAAGATCAACGCGACCGGCCTGCCCTATGTGAACTTCGGTGACTCGGCGAATGTCCGGGTCGGCGACTGGGTGGTGGCGATCGGCAACCCGTTCGGCCTCGGCGGCACCGTCACCGCCGGCATCGTCTCGGCGCTCCACCGCAACATCGGCGCGAGCCAGTACGAGCGCTACATTCAGACCGACGCCTCGATCAACCAGGGCAATTCCGGCGGCCCGCTGTTCGATCTCGACGGCAATGTCGTCGGCATCAACACCGCGATCTTCTCGCCCACGGGCGGCAACGTCGGCTTGGGCTTCTCGATCCCGGCGGAGCTTGCCCGTCCGGTCATCGAGCAGCTGCGCGCGACGGGCCGCGTCCGCCGCGGCTACCTCGGCGTCAACATCCAGCCGCTCAGCACCGACATCGCCGCCGGCCTCGGCCTGCCGAAGGACCGCGGCGAGATCGTCGCCAGCGTCGAGCCGACCGGCCCGGCGTCGCGCGCCGGCATCCGCCAGGGCGACGTCATCGTGAAGGTCAACAACCAGGAAGTGACCGTCGACAACACACTGTCCTACATCGTCGCCAACACTCCGATCGGCCGCAGCGTGCCGATCGAGCTGATCCGCGACGGCCAGCGCCGCACGATCAACGTCACCACCGCCGAGCGGCCGACCGAGACCGCGCTCAACGCGCAGACCGCCGAGGAGCCCGACGAGCCCACCGCAACGCCGCCGGCCGGCGAAGCCTCGGCGCGCCAGAGCCTCGGCATCACGCTCTCGGCGCTGACCCCGGAGGTTCGGCGCCAGCTGCGCGTCGCCGAGGATGCGCGCGGCGTGGTGATCGCCAGCCTCAACCCGAACAGCGACGCGGCGCGTCAGGGGCTGCAGCGCGGCGACCTGATCGTCAGCATCAACCAGCGCCCGACCACCACGGTCGCCGCCGCCGCCGCCGCGGTCGACGCGGCCCGGCGCGCCGGTCGCGACACGGTGCTGCTGCTGTTCCAGCGCGGCACCGGCCCGGCGCGCTTCATCGGCATCAAGCTGATGGCGCCGACGCCGCCCGCGACGACGCCCCGCCGCTAGCCGCGCCGGTTCGACGAAAAGGGAGAAGCCCCGACCTTGCGGCCGGGGCTTTTTCTTTGTCCAATCGCCGCGACCAGTAAACGGAGGCGGGCATGGCGGAGATTTTCATCGGCAAGGGCGAGAGCGGGCCGCAGGCCTTGGTGCTGCGCCGCGCCAACCGCCACGGGCTGATCGCCGGCGCCACCGGCACCGGCAAGACCGTCACCCTTCAGTCGATCGCCGAAGGCTTCAGCCGCGAAGGCGTGCCCGTCTTCGTCGCCGACGTGAAGGGCGACCTCGCCGGTCTCGCCATGCCCGGCTCCCCCACCTCGCCGATGCACGACAAGCTCACCGCGCGCGCCGCCGAGGTCGGGCTCGAGAGCTACGCCTATGCCGACAACCCGGTGGTGTTCTGGGACCTGTTCGGCCAGTCGGGCCATCCGGTGCGCACCACTGTCAGCGAGATGGGGCCGCTGCTGCTCGCGCGGCTGATGAATTTGAACGACGTGCAGGAAGGCGTGCTCGCCATCGCCTTCCGCTTTGCCGACGAGCAGGGCCTCGTGCTGCTCGACCTGAAGGATCTGCAGGCGATGCTGGCGCATGTCGCCGAAAACGCTGACGCGCTCACCGCCAAATATGGCAATGTCTCGAAGGCCAGCGTCGGCGCGATCCAGCGCCAGCTCCTCCAGCTCGAATCGCAGGGCGGCGCCAGCTTCTTCGGCGAGCCGGCGCTCGACATCGCCGACTTCATCGCCACCGACGATGCGGGGCGCGGCCTCATCAACATCCTCGCCGCCGACAAGCTGATGGCGAGCCCGCGCCTCTACGCGACCTTCCTGCTCTGGCTGCTGTCCGAACTGTTCGAAACGCTTCCCGAGATCGGCGACCCCGACAAACCCAAGCTCGTCTTCTTCTTCGACGAGGCGCATCTGCTGTTCACCGAGGCGCCGCCCGCCCTCCTCGACAAGATCGAGCAGGTCGTTCGCCTCATCCGCTCGAAGGGCGTCGGCGTCTATTTCATCACGCAGAACCCGATCGACATTCCCGAGGATGTCGCCGGCCAGCTCGGCAACCGCGTCCAGCACGCGCTGCGCGCCTTCACCCCGCGCGAGCAGAAGGCGATCAAGGCGGCGGCGGAAACCTTCCGCGCCAACCCCGGCCTCAATGTCGAAACGGCGATCACCGAGCTGAAGGTCGGCGAGGCTTTGGTGTCGGTGCTCGGCGAGGACGGCGCACCGACCCCGGTCGACCGCACCCTCGTCCGCCCGCCCGCCTCGCGCCTCGGGCCGCTGACTCCGCAGGAGCGCAACGTCATCGTCGCCACCTCGCCCATCGCCGGCAAGTACGAGCCGGCGATCGACCGCGAATCCGCCTATGAAATCCTCACTGCCCGCGCCGCGCAGGCGGCGAGCGACGAAGCGCAGGCGAAGACCGCCGCCGCCAAGGCGAAAGCCGCCAAGGCCGCCCGTCCGGAGCAGTCGCTGACCGAAAAGATGGTGCAGTCCGCCGCGCGCTCGGCCGCCTCGTCGGTCGGCCGGCAGATCGCGAACGAGATCGGCCGCACACTGGTGCGCGGCCTGCTCGGCGGCTTGTTCAAGAGCAGCGGGCGCCGTTAAGGCGACGCCCGGCGGCTTTAGCCGCCGATGCGGACCTGCGCTGCGCCTTCGCCACCGGCGGGGGCGGCGAGGATGTCGCGGGTGAAGGCACCCTTGTTGACGACATTGGTGTCGGTGTCGCCAACCGTCGAGCGCGCCGTCGGGTCGGCGCCGGTCGCGCCGGTGCGGTCGAGGAGGTTCTTCTCCGACGGCGACGGCGCGGGCGCGCGCTCGCCGGTGCCGAACAGCGCTTCCAGCGCCTGCGACTGGCTGTCGGCGGCGAGCGGGCGCGGCGCGCCCGGCTTCGGCGGCGTCAGATTGTAATCCGGCGGCACGACGAGCGGCGCCTGGCGCGCGATGGCGAATTCATCGGGGGCATTGCGGTTGAACACGCCGCTGCTGCCGCAGGCGCTCAACGCCAGCGCCATGACCGCCGCTCCCAGAAGCTGAACCTTCATCACTTGCTCTCCGCTTGTCCCGGCTTGTCGCTGCGCAACAGGGCGCGCAGCAGCAGGAGGATCACCCCTACCGTAATCGCCGCGTCGGCGACATTGAATACGTAAAAATGCCACTCCCCCCAGAAGAAGTGGAGGAAGTCGACCACATAGCCGAAGCGGATGCGGTCGATGATGTTGCCGATGGCGCCGCCGAGCACGAGGCCGAGCGCGATCACGTCGACCCGGCTGCGCTCGCGCCACAGCCACACCGCGACGCCGACCGAGATCGCGGCGGTGAGCACGACCAGCGCCCAGCGCCCGAAGTCGCCGTCGGCGGTCAGCATGCCCATCGATACGCCGCGGTTCTCCACCCAGGTCAGGTTGAAGAAGGGCAGCACGTCGATCGAGCGGCCGTACAACTCGACCTCCTCGATGATCCAGTATTTGACGATCTGGTCGACGACGAAGATCAGCAGCGCGAGGCCATAGCCGAAGGCGCGCAACGACGCCGACACCTCGCCCGCCCCCCGGCGCAGCACGCTGCGGCTGTCCGCCGACCCGTCGATCTCCACGCTCACGCCAATCCTTCCCCAACAATCCCTAGATCCGTCATCCCGGCGAAGGCCGGGATCCAGACCGCCGTCCGAATGGATCCCGGCCTTCGCCGGGATGACGGACGGTTTGGTTATCCTTACCCGACCACCTCGTCGCAGCGGTCGCACAGCTCGCCCTCGGCCTTCACCTCGGGGAGGTGACGCCAGCAGCGGCCGCACTTTTCCTTGTCGGTCGCCTCGACCGTGATCGCCTCGCCCGTCTTCACCGACGCGACGATGCAGATTTCGGTGAACGCTTCCGCCGACAGCCCGCCGGTGCTCGCCGTGGTCACGTCGGCCTGCAGGCTCGACCCGATCACCTTCTCGCGGCGCAGCGGCTCGATCGCCTCGGTCACGGCCTGCCGCGCCTCGCGCACGGCCGCCCACTTGGCGCCCAGCGCCTCGTCGCGCCAGCCGGCATCAACCTCGGGCCATTCCAGCAGGTGCACGCTGCCGCCGTCCGGATAGCGCGTACCCCACACCTCCTCGGCGGTGAACACCAGCACCGGCGCGAGGTAGCGCACCAGCGCCTCGAACAAGGTGTCGAGCACTGTCCGGTATGCCCGCCGCTTCGGATCGCCCGCCGCGTCGCAGTAGAGGCTGTCCTTGCGGATATCGAAGAAAAAGGCGCTGAGGTCGTTGTTGGCGAAATCGCTCAACAGGCGAACATAGCTGTTGAAGTCGAAGTCATCGACCGCCTGCCGCAGCTTGCCGTCCATGTCGGCGAGCAGGTGGAGCACATAGCGCTCCAGCTCGGGCATCTCGGCCGCCGCCACGCGCTCGCTCTCACTGAACCCGTCGAGCGCGCCGAGCAGATAGCGGAACGTGTTGCGGATCTTCCGATAGCCGTCCGCCGTGCCGGCGAGGATTTCCTTGCCGATGCGGTGGTCCTCGGTGAAGTCGACGGTCAGCGCCCACAGCCGGATGATATCGGCGCCATATTCCGACATCAGCTTGATCGGGTCGACGGTGTTGCCGAGCGACTTCGACATCTTCTTGCCGGCCTGGTCCATGGTGAAACCATGGGTCAGCACCGCGTCATAGGGCGCCCGGCCGCGCGTGCCGCAGCTTTCCATCAGCGACGACTGGAACCAGCCGCGATGCTGGTCCGAGCCTTCGAGATACAGGTTCGCCGGCCACTGCAGGTCGGGCCAGCGCCCGCTCTCCAGCACGAAGGCGTGGGTGCAGCCGCTGTCGAACCACACGTCGAGAATGTCGGCGACGCGCTCATAGTTGGCGACGTCATACTTGTCGCCAAGCAGCCCCGGCGCCGCCTCGTCCGACCACGCATCGACGCCGCCGGCGCGCACCGCCGCGACAATGCGGGCGTTCACTTCGGGATCGTTCAGATACTGGCCGGTCTTGCGGTCGACGAACAAGGTGATCGGCACGCCCCACGCGCGCTGGCGCGAAATCACCCAGTCCGGGCGACCGTCGACCATCGAGCGGATGCGGTTCTCACCCTTCGCCGGTACCCAGCGCGTCGCCGAAATGGCGGCCAGCGCCTTTTCGCGAAGGGTTCCCCCTCCACCCTGCTGCGCAGGGTCCCCCTCCCCCCGGGGGGGAGGATACCCGGCCCCATCCTCCCCCTCAGGGGGAGGGGGCCCGCCGAAGGCGGTGGAGGGGGTGGCCTTGTCCATCGGGATGAACCACTGCGGCGTGCAGCGGAAGATCACCTTGGCCTTCGACCGCCAAGAATGCGGATAGCTGTGCTTGTAGTCGGCGGACGCCGCCAGCAGGCAGCCGGTCTCGCGCAAGTCTGAACAGATCGGACCGTCGGGCGCGTTGAGCTTGGGGTTGATCACCGACCCCTGCCCGCCCATCCACGCCCAGTCGGCGCGATATTTGCCGTCGCCCTCGACCGCAAAAACGGGATCGATGCCGTGCGCCTTGCACAGATCGAAATCATCCTCGCCATGATCCGGCGACATATGGACGAGGCCCGTACCGCTCTCGGTGGTGACAAACTCACCCGGCAGCAGCGGCCGTGGCTTGGCGAAGAAGCCGCCGAGGTGGTGCATCGGATGGCGAGCGATGGTGCCGGCGAGGTCGACGCCTTTGCCGCGCCAAACCACATTCCAGAATTGATTGGCGGCACCCGTCGCCTTAGCGAAACGGTCGCTGAACTGATCGAACAGCGGCTCAGCTACGAGGAAGTGCCTCCCGAGAACAGGGCTTCGAAGGAAGTCCCCCCCTACGGTCTCCGCCACCACCGAATAATTCACCTCGGGCCCGTACGCGACCGCTTGGTTGACCGGGATCGTCCACGGCGTGGTCGTCCAGATCACCGCATAGGCGCCGACCAGCTCGGGGATCGGGCTCTCGACGATCTCGAACCCGAGGTCGATCTGCGTCGAGACGATGTCCTCATATTCGATCTCGGCTTCGGCGAGCGCGGTCTTCTCGACCGGCGACCACATCACCGGCTTGGCGCCACGATACAGCTGGCCCGAATCCGCGAACTTCAGCAGCTCGGCGACGATGGTCGCTTCCGCCTGGAAGTCCATCGTCAGATAGGGATTGTCCCAGTCGCCGTTGATGCCGAGCCGCTTCAGCTGCTCGCGCTGCGTGTCGACCCAGTTCTGCGCATAGGCGCGGCACTCGGCGCGGAACTCGACCGCGGGCACCTCGTCCTTGTTGAGCTTCTTGGCGCGGTATTTCTCCTCGACCTTCCACTCGATGGGGAGGCCGTGGCAGTCCCAGCCCGGCACATAGGGCGCGTCCTTGCCGGCGAGGTTCTGCGTCCGGCACACCATGTCCTTCAGGATATGGTTGAGCGCATGGCCGATGTGCATGTCGCCGTTGGCGTAGGGCGGGCCGTCGTGGAGAATGAACTTCTCCCGGCCGCGGCGCGACGCGCGCAGCTGCCTGTACAGGTCGTCCGCCTGCCACTTCGCGAGGATCGCCGGCTCCTTCTGCGGCAGGCCGGCCTTCATCGGGAAGTCGGTCTTCGGCAGGAATACGGTCGAGCGATAGTCTGTTTTCTGGTCGTCCATGTCGCGGACGGCTCTACGGCCTGCATTTATCGGTGTCGAGGGTCGGGATCGCGCCAAAAAGGCGCGACCGCTGCGCGGCACGGCGTCCTTCGCCGCCCGGTCGGCGTCGCTCGTCGGTCACGATGGATTTCCATCGCTCCCTCCTCGCTTCTTGCCGGACGACGAAGCCCGCCATGTCGCGACCCCCGCCCCCGATAAACGCAGGCCTTCGCCGCGCTAGGCCGTTGTCGAGCCGCCGTTATGCCGCGCGTACGCGGGCGAGGCCGCGAAACCGTCCCGGTCGGTGCCCCAGAGGTCGTAGGTGCCGCCCCACGGCGCCTCCCATTGGTCGACGATGGTCGCGCCGATGTTCGCCGCCACCCGCTGGCTGGCGACGTTGTCGGGCCGGATGATGTGCAGGATGCGGTCCACACCGAGCGTATCGAACGACCAGCGCGCCGCGACCGTCGCCGCCTCGGTCGCATAGCCCTTGCCCTGCACCGAGGGCGACACGCCCCAGCCGATCTCGAACCCCGGCCAGCCCTCCGGCTGCCACGGCCCGGCGCGGCCGACGTAGCGGCCGGTCGCCCGCTCCTCGATCGCCCACATGCCGTAACCGCGCAGCGTCCAGCAGCCGACCAGCGAGGCCAGCGCCCGCCACGCGTCGGCCCGCGCCTGCGGCTTGCCGTCGAGGGTCAGGAACTCGGCGACCGTCGGCTCCTGCATCAACGCCATGTAGGGCTCGACATCGTCGGGCCCGTGCGGCCGCAGGATCAGCCGGTCGGTGGTCAATGTCGGGATCATCGCGCCAGCCTCGCTCTCGCCTCGTCACAGTCGCGCGCGATCTGCGCCTTCAGCGCATCGAGCCCGTCGAGCTTCCATTCGGGCCGCAGGAAA
Source organism: Sphingoaurantiacus capsulatus (assembly GCF_042648405.1). Classification (NCBI taxonomy): domain Bacteria; kingdom Pseudomonadati; phylum Pseudomonadota; class Alphaproteobacteria; order Sphingomonadales; family Sphingosinicellaceae; genus Sphingoaurantiacus; species Sphingoaurantiacus capsulatus. Next base: position 121,620 of record NZ_JBHRXV010000004.1, read on the forward strand.
TGGTGCAGCTCGACGTCGAGCTCCTGGCCGTAGAGGTCGCCCGAAAAGTCGAAGAGATAGACCTCGAGCAGCTCCTTCGGCGGCTCGAACATCGGCCGGATGCCGAGGTTGGCCACCCCGTCGACGAGCCGCCCGTCCACCAGTCGCACCCGCACCGCATAGACGCCGTACGCCGGCCGCAGATAGTCGCCGAGCGCGATGTTCGCGGTCGGGAAATCGAGCGTTCGCCCCAGCTTGTCGCCATGCTCGACGCGCCCGCGCACCGTGAACGGCCGCGTCAGCAGCGCTGCCGCCGCTTGCGGATCGCCCGCCTTCAGCGCCTCGCGAATGCGGCTCGACGAGATCACCTCATCGCCATCGGCGATCGGCGCGATCGCCTCGGCGGCAAAGCCGTGCACCTCGCCCAGCCGCGCCAGCTCCTCGACGCTGCCGGAACGACCCTTGCCATAGGTGAAATCCTCGCCGGTCACGGCGCCCGCCAGCCCGAGCCGCAGCGCCAGCCATTCGAGCACGAACTCGTCGCCCGTAAGCGCCGCCAGCGCGTGATCGAAGTTCAGCACCAGCGCCCCATCGACGCCGAAACCTTCGAACAGGTCGAGCCGCTGCGGAATGGTGGTGAGGCCGAACGGCGGCAGGTCGGGCTTGAACAGCCGCGCCGGATGCGGATCGAAGGTCACGACCAGCGCCGGCCGCCCCTCGGCGCGCGCGCGCTCCAGCGCCCGCCCGACCACCGCCTGGTGGCCGCGATGGAAGCCATCGAAATTGCCGAGCGCCGCAACGCCGCCGCGCAGATGCGCCGGCAGGCTCTCGGCATGGATGAAACGCTCCATCGTGTCGGCTCGAACTCCCCTCGCCCCCATCGCATAGCGGGGGGCGACGGCTCTCGGCAAGCGCCGACGCCATCCCTCTCCCGCCTGCGGGAGAGGTTAGGTGAGGGTGTGCGAGCGCCAGCGAGCTTATCGGCCGCCGGTCACCCTCACCCTCCCAGCCTGCGGCTGGCCCCTCCCTCTCCCGCAAGCGGGCGAGGGCTTAAACCCGCTCCAGGGTCACGAAACTATGCGCCGGCTTGCCGTCCTCGGCCGGATGATCCTCGCGCGCCACCTCGCGCCACCTCGCCGCATCGAACGCCGGCAGCAATGTGTCCCCCTCGGGCGCCTCATGCACCTCGGTCAGATACACCCGCGTCGCGAGCGGCAGCGCCTCGGCGTAGACCGCTGCCCCGCCGATGATCATCACTTCCTCGGCGCGGCTTTTGGGATCGAGCCCGGCGGCGGCCACGGCCTCGGCGAGGTTCGACACCACCGTCACGCCCTCGGCCCGCCACTCCGCATCGCGCGTCAGCACGATGTTGTGGCGCCCGGGCAGCGGCTTGCCGATCGAGTCGAAGGTTTTCCGCCCCATCACCACCGGCTTGCCGACGGTCAGCCGCTTGAAATGCTTGAGGTCGGCGGGCAGGTGCCACGGCAGCGCATTGTCGCGGCCGATGACGCCATTGTCGGCGCGGGCGACGACGAAACTGATGACGGGGCGCATGCTTCCCCGTAGCGCGCCGCCGGCGCCCGCGCTAGCACAGGCGCATGAAGGACATTCTCTTCCTCCTCCCCGCCGACTTCGATGACGCCAACGCCGATGACAAGGGCACGCGCTGGTACTGCCGCGAATGCGCCGAGGTGCGCGGCCTGCTCGCTTATTATCATGTGAAGCTCGCCGACCATCTCGACGTGCGCGCCGTCGCCTACCCCCGCCCGCGCCCGCCGATGGTCGAGCTATTGGGGGAGGCGCACCAGAACGCCCCGAGCCTCATCATCGCCGACGCCGCGCGCGAGCTGCCGCCGCATGTCGAGGTGAAGGAAGCCAACGGCCACCGCTTCCTAGATAACGCGAAAGCGATCGGCGAGTATTTCGCCGCCGCCTACGGCATCGGGCGGCCGCACTAAGGGTTTCCTCTCCCGTCATCCCCGCGAAGGCGGGGACCCAGTCCACAAACAAGAAGCGCCCGCGGTAGCGGGCATGTCCTTCGAAGGACTGGATCCCCGCCTTCGCGGGAATGACGGTTAGCTTAAACCGCGATCGGCGCCTTGATCGTCGGGTGCGCCTCATACCCGACCAGCTCGAAATCTTCATAGGTGAAGTCGAACAGCTCCTTCACCGCCGGGTTGAGCCGCATCTCGGGCAGCGCCATCGGCCGCCGCGTCAGCTGCAGATCCGTCTGCTCCAGATGGTTCAGGTACAGGTGCGCGTCGCCCAGCGTGTGGATGAACTCACCCGGCCGATACCCCGTCACCTGCGCCATCATCATCGTCAGCAACGCGTAGGACGCGATGTTGAACGGCACGCCGAGGAAGATGTCCGCCGAGCGCTGGTAGAGCTGGCACGACAGCCTGCCGTCGGCGACATAGAACTGGAACAGGCAGTGGCAGGGCGGCAGCGCCATCGCCTCGACATCGCCGACGTTCCACGCCGACACGATCAGCCGCCGCGAATTGGGATTGGTGCGGATCGCCTGCACCAGCTCGGCCATCTGGTCGACCACGCGGCCGTCGGCGGTTTCCCAGCGGCGCCACTGCTTGCCATACACCGGCCCGAGCTCGCCGCCCTCGTCGGCCCATTCGTCCCAGATCGAGACGTTGTTGGCCTTCAGATAGGCGATGTTGGTCTCGCCCTTGAGGAACCACAGCAGTTCGTGGATGATCGACTTCAGGTGCAGCTTCTTGGTGGTCACCACCGGAAAGCCGTCGGCGAGGTCGAAGCGCATCTGGTGGCCGAACACCGACAAGGTGCCGGTGCCCGTCCGGTCCTCGCGCTTGACGCCGTCGCGGCGCACCCGCGCCATCAGATCGAGATATTGCTGCACCGGTTATCCGCTGGTTGAGAATCGCCGGCGACTCTCACATGACGGCGCGGTTTCGGGCAAGGGACACCCTCACCCTCCCACCGCTGTCGCGGCGGGCCCCTCCCTCTCCCGCAAGCGGGCGAGGGGTTGGAACGGCGTCCCTCTCCCGCCTGCGGGAGAGGAAAGGTGAGGGTGTGCGAGCGCCAGCGAGCCCTATTCCGCCGCGGCCATCGCCGCGACGTCGTTGATGTTCTGCCGGCGGGCGTCGAACTGCGCGGCGATATGCTCGTCGTTGGCCTGCAGCGCGTCGATATCGACGTTGACGTAGTCCATCACGCCCATGTCGGTGTAACCTTTGCGCACCGTCTCGCCCCACAGGCCGATGTCCTTCACCACCGGCACGATGCGGTTGAACAGATGGTTGCGGAACTGCCGCGAGCCCGCCGTCTCGTGCATGTGCTGCACGGCGGCTTCGACGTTGAGGTCGAGATGCTCCCACAGCTCGCGCTGCTCGAACCGGTCGCGCATGTGGTAGCAGGCCTCGACGAGGAACTCCTCGCGCTCGCGGCGCTCGGCCTCGGTCAACTGCGGATAATAGCTGCGCAAGGTCAGACGCCCGAAGGCGACGTGGCGCGCCTCGTCCTCCATCACATAGGCGTTGACGGCGGCGGCGAGCGGCGACGAGCTATAGTCGCGGATGCCGGCGAAGGCGGCGAGCGCCAGCCCCTCGATCACCACCTGCATGCCGAGGTAGGTCATGTCCCAGCGGTTGTCGCGCAGCACCTGCTCGAGCAGCGACTTCAGCGGCCCGGTCATCGGGTGCGACAGGCCGATCTTCTCGAGCAGCCGCTTGTACGCCTCGACGTGCCGCGCCTCGTCGATGGTCTGCGTCGAGGCGTAGAACTTCGCCTCGAGGTCGGGGACCTGCGTCACGATCTTCGCCGAGCAGATCAGCGCGCCCTGCTCGCCGTGCAGGAACTGCGACAGGCCCCAGGCCTGGCTGTTGCGCCGGATCTCGACCTTCTCCCTGGGCGACATCTTTTCATATTCCGGATAACCGTTCAGCGCGAACAGCTCGTCGGGCATGCCCTGCGGGTTGTCGTAGTCGATGTCCTGGTCCCAATCGATGCGATACTCCGCATCCCACTGCTTCTGCTTGCCCTTGGCATAGAGGTTCAGCAGGTCCTTGCGGTCGTCCGAGTAGGTCCAGGTGAAGCGCGCGTCGAAGTCCTGCGGCACTTCCCAGGACAGGCTTTCCGGCTTGATCCCGTAGGTGTCGGTGAAGGTCATGATCGTCTCCCCAAGTCTGGTTCTTTTGAACGCGGTTATCCGTTGTCGTTGGCGATGCGGCGCCGGGCTTCCAGCCGCCGCAGAATCTCGCGGGTACGCATCAGGCTCAGCATCTCGTTGACCGCCGAGATGCCGCGCTCGGCCATGTTGGCGGCCTCCTCCTCGCCGACCACGCCCGCGGTGTGGTCGAAGAACAGCCGCATCTCCTGCGTCACCAGCCAGTCGACGAAGTCGGCATAGAAGCTGGTGCCGTCCTCGCCGTGAAAGCCGCGCTCCTCGGTGAAGCCGATGTGCTTCAACTCCATGTGCGCCTTCAGGATACCGGCATCGCGCGCATCCATCGTGCCGTCGGCGGCGATGCTGATCGCGCGCGAGGCGACCGCATGGTCGATGTCTTCCCGCGCGGCGCCGGTCTGCTCCATGACGCGCGCCAAGGTCGGCCGCTCGCCGCCGTCGAGACGGGCGCGCAGGGTGGCATCGAGATGCGGAAAGGCGTCGGCGTGCAGCCAGCTGTCGCTGTCAGACGCGTCGAGCAGATTCTTGATGATCGCCAGCGGCAGGAAGCGTTCCTCCTGCAGCCGCTTGATGGCGCGGACGCGCGCGACATGATCGTCGGTATAGGAGGCGGAGTTGCGGCTGGCGCGCTCCGGCTCGGGCAGCAGCCCCTCGCGGATATAGAAACGGATCGTCTCGCGGCCGACGCCGGTTCGTTGCTCGAGTTCGCGCATGCGCATCGCCAGCCTCCTATTGAGCGCGACTCGGAAGCTAGCATGGAAAGTGCGGAGACGCACTACGCGAAATAGCGGCAACTACCGCCTCGCCATCGCCATATCGGCTGATTAGACCAAGGGTCTAAACCCACGAAGGATGTCATTCGAGATGGCACGACAAAGCCCAAGGGCGAGGAGTGGTCGCGCAGGCTGGCCTATTGGCCCCCGGCAAGCGGACGCGACGACACCCTTGGGCTTTGTCGTGCCACGCGGAGCGCGGCGGCAGGAAGGCCGGATCAGCGCTCCGCTCGATTGCCAGCTACGATTTCGTAGCTGGCCGCACTCGCTTTCTCGCTCCGGTCTTCCTGACGCCGTCCCGAACGACATCCTTCGTGGGTTTAGACCCTAATGGATATCTACCTGCCCATCGCCGAGATCAGCGTGAACGCGCTGGTGATCGTCGGGCTGGGGGCGCTCGTCGGCTTCCTGTCGGGCATGTTCGGCGTCGGCGGCGGCTTCCTGATGACGCCGTTCCTGATCTTCTACGGCATCCCGCCCGCCGTCGCCGTCGCCTCCTCGGCGCCGCAGATCACTGGCGCTTCCGTCTCAGGCGCGCTGGCCCATTGGCAGCGCGGCGGCGTCGACGTGAAGATGGGGCTGGTGCTGATCGCCGGCGGTCTGATCGGCGCGACGATGGGCTCCGGCCTGTTCCGCCTGCTGCAGAATCTCGGCCAGATCGATGTCACCATCTCGCTGGTCTACGTCATCTTCCTCGGCACCATCGGCGGCATGATGCTGAAGGAATCGGGGACGGCGCTCCTCGACAAGCGCAGCGGCCGGCGGCGCCCCGCGGTGCCGCGCCGTCACAATCCGCTGATCGCGGCGCTGCCCTGGCGCACCCGCTTCTACAAGTCCGGCCTCTACATCTCGCCGCTCGCCCCCTTCTTCCTCGGCATGGCGGTCGGCACGCTTACCGTCATCATGGGCATCGGCGGCGGCTTCATCATGGTGCCGGTGATGATCTACCTGCTCGGCATGTCGGCGGCGGTGGTCGTCGGCACCAGCCTGTTCCAGATCGTCTTCGTCACCGCCGCGACCACGCTGCTCCACGCCATCAACTCGCAGACGGTCGACATCGTGCTCGCCGTGCTGCTGCTGATCGGCGGCGTCGCCGGCGCGCAGTTCGGCGCGCGCGCGGCGCAGAAGCTGCCCGGCGAGCAGCTCCGCTTCGCGCTCTCCATCGTCGTGCTGCTCGTCGCCATCCGGCTGCTGGTCGGCCTCACTTGGCGCCCCGACGAGATCTTCACGGTGTACGGCCCATGAGGCGCCTCGCCGCTCTCCTGTTGTTGCTGTGGGCCGCCCCGGCGGCGGCGCAGGACCCGCGCCTGATCGCCGACGTCAGCCAGAGCCGCGTCGACATCGAATACAGCTTCGCCGGCGCCGAGCTGCTGATCTTCGGCGCAATCCAGTATCCCGGCGGCCGCGAGCCCGAGACCGCGCCCGACATCGTCGTCATCGTGCGCGGCCCGCCGCAGCCGATCACCATCCGCCGCAAGGAAAAGGTGCTCGGCATCTGGATGAACGTCGACGCGGTGCGCTTCGAGACCGCGCCGGGCTTCTATGCGGTGGCCACCTCGGCCCCCTCCACGCGCCTCACCGACGAGCGCACCGCCTCGATCTACGAGCTCGGCCTCGACCATCTCCAGCTCTCGCCGGCGAGCGGCAACCCACCCGCCGAAATCCGCGAATTCGAGGAAGGGCTGCTCGACCTGCGCCGGCGCGGCGGCCTCTACAAGGAGGTCGCGGGCGGCGTCGATATCGTGGAGAAAGTCCTCTACCGCGCCCGCGTCGCGCTGCCGTCGGACGTGCCGGTCGGCAAATACACCGCCGAAATCTACCTCGTCCGCGACGGCGAGGTGCAGGCGCGCGCCGCGCGCGAGATCGAGATCGGCAAGTCGGGTTTCGAGCGCGCGGTGTTCGTGGCCGCGCAGGACCATGAACTGTCCTACGGGCTGTTCGCGGTCGCGCTGGCGCTGATCTCAGGCTGGGCGGCGAGCGCGCTGGTCCGCCGGAGCTGATGCCTCAGAAATAGTGTGGCCCCGGCTGCTCGCGCAGCTGCTCGAAATGGACCAGCGACGGCTTGGGCGGCAGCGGCACCGGCTGCCCGCGCCGGAATGCCCATTCGCCGCGGTCGCAGGCGTCAGCGCGCACATAGCCGTTTATGTAGAAGCGCCGGCGATGGTCGGCGCCGTTCGCGCCCGAGGCATGCACCAGATAAGGGCTCCACAGCGCCAAGTCGCCGGGCGCGAGGTCGAGCTGGACGACGCTCGCCGGGTCGAACCCTGCCGCCTCCAGCGCCGCGTCGGACATCGGGTTCGCCATCACGTCGCCGTCGGTCGGCATCGCCATCGCGCCGCGCCGGTGGCTGCCCGGCACGACGCGCAAGCCACCTGACGCCGGCCCGTGCGGGTCGATGGCGAGGCCGGTCTGCACATAATTGTCGCCGAGCCCGCGATAGGCCTCGGCCGGGCGGCGGAAGCGGCTGTCCTGGTGCCAGGCGAAGTCGCCGCCGGTGCCGCTGCCGCGCGGCTTCCAGTGCAGCTGGTTGATGATCTGCTTCAGGTCGCCGCCGATCAGCGGCGCCAGCAGCCGCGCATAGCGGGTGTCGAGCCGTACCGCGTCGAGCGTCGCATTCGCCCACGACGGCCATTGCGCCATGCGCACGTCGCCGTCGACGAGCCGGTAGGCGAGGTTGCCATGACGGAAGCTGCGGCCGTGCGCGACGGCCTCGGCACGCACCGCATCGATCGCCGCGCCAATGTCGGCGACCTCGGCCGCATCGAACAGCGTGCGGACCACCGCAAAGCCCTGTTCGCGATACTGGCTCACCAGTTCGGCCGCTACATCGGCGGCCCATGGCTGCAAGCGGACGACACCCAACGCAACGCCTTTCCCAGCGGTCCAGCCCTAAAATACCGGCCGGCCTTAACATAAATATGTCTTGGGACGCTAAATTTCGACCTGGCTGCCCAGCTCGACGACGCGGTTGGTCGGCAGCTTGAAGAACTCCATCGCGGTTTCCGCGTTGCGCAGCATCCACGCGAACAGCTTCTCGCGCCACAGCGCCATGCCCGGCCGCTCGCTGGCGATCAGCGTCTGCCTCGCGAGGAAGAAGCTGGTGTCCATCATCTTGAACTTCGGCCCGCAATTCTCGATGCCCTTCAGCACCAGCGGGATGTCGGTTTCCTGCATGAAGCCGTAGCGGACGATCATCCGCCAGAAACCGTTGCCGAGGTCGGTGACCTCGACGCGGTCCTCCTCGTCGACATAGGGCACCTCGTCGATGACGACGGTCAACACCACCACCCGGTCGTGCAGCACCTTGTTGTGCTTCATGTTGTGAAGGAGCGCGTGCGGCACGCCTTCGGGCGAGGTGGTCATGAACACCGCGGTGCCGGGCACCCGCGCCGCCGATCCCGCCGCCGACTTGATGAACACCTCGATCGGCATCGCCGATTCGCGCAGGCGCTGCTGCATCAGCCCGCGGCCCTTCGCCCAGGTGGTGAGCATGGTGAAGGCGACGACGCCGACCGCCAGCGGGAACCAGCCGCCGTCGGGCACCTTGGTCAGGTTCGCGGCGAAATAAGCGATGTCGACGATGAAGAAGGCGGTGAGCGCCACCGCCGCCAGCACGCGGTTCCAGTTCCACAGGCTGAACAGCACAACGGCGAGCAGACAGGTGTCGATGAACATCGCGCCGGTGACCGCGATGCCATAGGCGGCGGCAAGGTTCGACGAATTTTTGAAGGTGAGGACGAGGATGATCACCGAGATCATCAGCGTCCAGTTCACGAACGGGATATAGATCTGCCCGTGCGCGTCGGCGCTGGTGTGCTTGATGGCAAGGCGCGGGATGAAGCCGAGCTGGATCGCCTGTTGCGTCACCGAGAAGGCGCCGGAGATCACCGCCTGGCTGGCGATGATCGTGGCGAGCGTCGCGAGGATGACCAGCGGCAGCCGCAGCGTTTCGGGCGCGAGGAAGAAGAACGGATTGCGGATGACTTCCTGCGCCGCGCCGGGGTCGAGGCTGAGGATCATCGCGCCTTGGCCGAGGTAGTTGAGCATCAGCGCGGGCAGAACGAACACCAGCCACGACACGCCGATCGGCTTGCGCCCGAAGTGCCCCATGTCGGCATACAGCGCCTCGGCGCCGGTCACCGCCAGCACCACCGAGCCGAGCGCGAGGAAAGCCAGCAGCTTGTCGGTCATGAAGAACTGCAGCGCGTACCAGGGGTTCAGCGCGACGAGGATTTCCGGGTGCGCTGCGATATGGACGATGCCCAGCACCGACAGCACGAGGAAATACAGCAGCATGATCGGCCCGAAGAAGGCGCCGACCTTCGCGGTCCCGACCGACTGGATCATGTAGAGGCCGACGAGGATGACCACCGCGATCGGCAGCACGAAGGGCGCGAAGCCGGTGTCGACCACCTGCAGGCCCTCCACCGCCGACAGCACCGACATCGCCGGGGTGATCATCGAGTCGCCGTAGAACAGCGCGGTCGCGAACACTCCGAGCAGCACGATACCCGGGCCCCAGCGGGCGCCCGAGGTCTTCCGCGAGATCAGCGCGAGCAGCGCCAGGCTACCGCCCTCGCCGCGGTTGTCGGCGCGCATGATGATCGCGACATATTTGATCGTGACGACCAGCATCATCGACCAGAAGATCAGCGATAGCACGCCGTAGACATGCAGTTGGTCGAGCGCGAGCGGGTGATGGCCGGCGAAGGTCTCGCGGAAAGCGTAGAGCGGGCTGGTGCCGATGTCGCCGAACACCACGCCGATGGCGCCCACTGCCAGCTTCGCCATGTTGCCCGACGGCGCATGGCCCGGCGCCGGATCGCGCGCGTTGGGCTGGCCGGCGGCCGAGGGCGTCAATGAGTTCATGGCGGTTTTTCGTGCTGTCGAGCCGAGGCTCTAACGTGGATGAGCGCTGAAAGGTGCCGTTGACGCTATCTCGAAAGGTGGCGCGGCCTATCACAGCCGTTTCCGCACCGCAACATGACCGCGTTCTACGCTGGCTCCACCACGGCGCGGATGCTGAAATGAGTGACCAGCCGCCGCACGCCGGGCAGCGTCGCCAGCACTTCGCGGTGCAGCCGCTCGTACGAGTCGTCGGTGCGGACCAGCACTTTCAGCAGATAGTCCGACTCGCCGCTCATCAGATGGCATTCGACGATCGGCGGGCAGCGGGCGACCGTCTCTTCGAACTTCTGCAAGGTGTCGCGGCGCTGGTCGTCGAGCGTCACCTGCACGAACACCGTCGACGGGTCACCGAGCGCGGCGCGCGACAGCATCGCGCGATAGCCGCGGATATGGCCCGCCTCCTCGAGCAGCTTGATCCGCCGGTGCGCCGCCGAGGGCGACAGGCCGACCCGCTCGCCAACCTGCGCGCTGGTCAGCCCGGCGTTGCGGCTGAGCTGCGTCAGGATTGCAGTGTCCGTCGCGTCCATCGTCGAATTTCCTGCACAAGCCACCGATCACAGGAAAATCTACCACCATAAGCCTGTAGAGCACCATAGCTTTCGAACAAATCCCGCCGCCCTTCGCTTAGAATCCCGCGCAGGGAAATTTGGATGGAGGCGAGCATGCGCGTTGGTGTTCCGAAGGAAATCAAGATTCACGAGTATCGTGTCGGCCTGACCCCCGCGTCGGTCAGCGAGCTCGTCGCGCGCGGTCACGAAGTGATCGTCGAGACCAAGGCCGGCGGCGGCATCGACTTCGACGATCAGGACTATGTCGACGCCGGCGCGCGCATCGTCGCGACCGCCAAGGAAGTGTTCGACGCCGCCGAGATGATCGTGAAGGTGAAGGAGCCGCAGCTCCACGAATGCGCGATGCTGCGCCCCGATCATCTGCTGTTCACCTACCTCCACCTCGCCGCCGACAAGCCGCAGGCCGAGGCGCTGATGAAGTCGGGCGCCACCTGCGTCGCCTATGAGACGGTCACCGACTCGCGCGGCGGCCTGCCGCTGCTGCGCCCGATGTCCGAAGTCGCCGGCCGCCTGTCGGTGCAGGTCGGCGCGCACTATCTCGAAAAGGCGCAGGGCGGCCGCGGCATCCTGCTCGGCGGCGTCCCCGGCGTGGCGCCGGCGCGCGTCGCGATCCTCGGCGGCGGCGTCTCGGGCGTCAACGCGGCGGAGATGGCGGTCGGCCTCCGCGCCGACGTCACCATCTACGACATCTCCACCACGCGCCTCGCCGAGATCGATTCGATGTTCGAAGGCCGGGTGAAGACCGCCTTCTCGTCGAAGGCGGCGATCGCCGCCGCCGTCGCGCGCGCCCACCTCGTCATCGGCGCGGTGCTGATCCCCGGCGCTGCGGCGCCGAAGCTCGTCACCCGCGACATGCTGAAGACGATGAAGCGCGGCTCGGTGCTCGTCGACATCGCCATCGACCAGGGCGGCTGCTTCGAGACCAGCCACGCGACCACGCACCAGGACCCCGTCTACGAAGTCGACGGCGTCATCCACTATTGCGTCGCCAACATGCCGGGCGCCGTTGCCCGCACCTCGGCCTTCGCGCTCAACAACGCGACCCTGCCGTTCGTGCTGAAGCTGGCAAAGCACGGCGTCGACGCGCTGAAGCAGGACCCGCACCTCGCGGCCGGCCTCAACGTCGCCGGCGGCTTCATCACCTACAAGGCGGTTGCCGACGACCTGAACCTGCCGTTCAAGGCCGCGTAACGGCGACAGCCACCTTGCGGGTTCGCGGGAGCGACGCCATAAGGCGCGCGTCTCCCGCGAACCCCCAAAGGACGAGGCGCGAACCGTCATGAAGGCCAAAGTCTACGTCACGCTGAAGAACGGCGTGCTCGACCCGCAGGGCAGGGCGATCCACAACGCGCTCGAGGCGCTCGGCTTCGCCGGCGTCAACGATGTCCGCCAGGGCAAGTTCATCGAACTGGACCTCGCCGACGGCGCCTCCGACGCCGACATCGACGAGATGTGCCGCAAGCTGCTCGCGAACACCGTCATCGAAAATTATCGCGTCGAGAAGGCGTGATGAAGAGCGCCGTCATCGTCTTCCCCGGTTCGAACTGCGACCGCGACATGGCGGTGGCGCTGCGCGAGGCGACGGGGCGTGAGCCGGCGATGGTCTGGCACGGCGAGACCAGCCTGCCGGACGTCGATCTCGTCGCCGTCCCCGGCGGCTTCTCCTACGGCGACTATCTCCGCTCCGGCGCGATGGCCGCCCGTTCGCCGATCATGCGCGACGTGGTGGAGAAGGCGGGCAAGGGCGTCGCCGTCCTCGGCGTCTGCAACGGCTTCCAGATCCTGACCGAGGCCGGCCTGCTGCCCGGCGCGCTGATGCGCAACGCGAATTTGAGCTTCATCTGCCGCGACGTCGACCTCGTCGTCGAAAATGCGCAGACGATGTTCAGCAGCCGCTACGACCAGGGCTCGACCGTCCGCATCCCCGTCGCGCACCACGACGGCAATTACTTCACCGACGACGACACGCTCGACCGCCTCGAAGGCGAGGGCCGCGTGGTGTTCCGCTATGCGCAAGCCTGCAACGGCAGCCGCCGCGACATCGCCGGCATCGTCAACGCCGCCGGCAACGTCCTCGGCATGATGCCCCACCCCGAGCGGCTCATTCAGGCCGAGCAGGGCGGCACCGACGGCCGCAAGCTGTTCGACGGCCTCGTCGAGGCGCTGGGCTAACGCTCGCCCCGGCTGGTTGCAGACATCGCCATGGGCGACTATGTTGTAACAGTTGCAACATAGGCGCTAGCAATGGGTGTGCTGTCGATCCGCGAGTTTAACGCCAATGTCTCGAAGGCCATCGCGCGCGTCGAAGCCGGTGAAACCATCGCCATCATGAAGAATGGCAAGGTGGTTGCCGAACTTCGCCCGCGATCCGAAGAGCGCAGTCCCGAATGGCAGGTCGCCTATGACGGGTCGCTCGCCGCAATGCGCGAAGGCCTTGATCTCCGCATTGGCAAGGTAGCGCACGAGGATAAGTACGGCGACCGCGCATGAGGTTCACCGTCGATTCCAATATTCTGATCTATGCGCTCGACCGCGGCACGCCTGCAAAGCACGATATTGCCGCGACCATCCTCACCGCGTTGCCGCTCGGCGATAACTTTCTGGCAGCGCAAGTGATCGGCGAATTCCTCGCCGTTTTTCGACGCCGGTTTCGAACCGAACTTCCTGTAGCGCTGGCCCAAGCGGAACGTTGGCACGCAACGCTGCCGATCGTCGCCACGCCGGCGGAAGCAATGCTCGCCGCGGGTCGGCAGTCCATCGATCACGATATGCAATTCTGGGACTGCGTGATCTGGCAGACGGCCCGCACCCATCGGGCCGCGATCCTACTTTCCGAGGATATGCACAACGGCTTCAGTCATGGCGGGCTGACCGTAATCAACCCCTTCGCTCCGGCTAACGCCAAGGCGCTCGACGCCCTCCTCAAACCTTCGTCCTGAACGGCGTGAAGTTCGTGCCCTCATCGTACACGTCGATGCCCTCGCGCCGCTTCAACCAGCCGACCACCGCATAGGTCACCGGCGTCAGCAGTACCTCCCAGCCCACCTTCAGCAGGAACTGGCTGAGCATCACCGCCAGCATCGCCTCGACCGGCCAGTCGGGCGCGCCGTAGAAGGCGAGCGGATAGAAGATCAGGCTGTCGACGCCCTGCCCGACGATCGTGCTGCCGATGGTGCGCGTCCACAGATGCTTCCCTTCGGTCCAGATTTTCATCTTGGCGAGGACGAGGCTGTTGGCGAACTCGCCGAACGCGAAGGCGACCATCGAGGCGAAGACGATGCGCGGCACCTGCCCGAACACCGCTTCGTAGTTCGCCTGGCCGCCCCAGTCGGCGGCGGGCGGCAGCGCCACGACCACCCAGCTCATGAACGCCATGAACAGCATCGCCGCGAACCCGGCCCAGATGCAGCGGCGGGCGCGGGCGTAGCCGTAAACCTCCGTCAGGATATCGCCGAGGACGTAGCCGAGCGGGAAGAACAGGATGCCGGCGCCGAACGGCCACAGCCCGATCACCGGCAGCTCGACCTCGGCGCGCTTCCCCGCCCCCAGCACGTTCGACAGCAGCAGCACGACGACGAACGCCGCCATCACGAAATCAAAATAGCGAAGCGGCCGCTCCTGCAGCGCCTGCGCCTCGACCTTTACAATCTGCTCGCTCATGCCGCCCCCGCGCCGCTGGTCGACCGCAACGCTAACATCCCGTTCCGCCAGCCACAAACACCCCCCTCGCATGAACACGGTAGGGATCGCCGGCCCTTGCGGCTCGCCTCGCGACCCCCGCTACACTCCCGCGCATGAATGGGGGGGCAGCCGACCAGCCGGACGCCGCCGCCGGGCTCGGCGACGACGCGCTGGCGCTTGCCTTTTTGCGGCAGGCGCCGGTCGCGCCCGATATCGAGGCGCTGGTGGCGCTGTTCGGCGATCTCACCGCGCGCCACGGCTTCAGCTATTTCTTCGCCGCCTACGTCGCCTCGCCCGGCCGCCCGGTCGAGCCGGCGGTGCTGTTCGGTCGCCCGCCGATTCCCTCGTCCGCGAACTATGTCGAACAGAAGCTCGCCGCCAACGATGCGGTGATTCAGCAGGTGTTCGCCTCGCCCGTTCCCTTCACCTGGGGCGAGATCGAGGCGCGCCCGCTGCCGCCCGTGCAGCGCCGCCTGTTCGAAAACGCCCGCAGCAACGGCTTCCACGACGCGCTGGTCGTGCCTGCGCATGGCGCCAACGGCGATATCTGGGCGGTGATCCTGCTCAGCCCGGCGCCGATCCGCCTGACCCCGGGCGCGCGCGCCACCTTGGTCGCCGCCGCCGGGCTGTTCGCCACCACCGGCGCCACCTTGGCGAAGCTGCACACCGAGCCCGCCGTCTCGCCGCTCACCAAGCGCGAGGCGCAGTGCCTCGGCTGGGCGGCGCGCGGCAAGAGCGACTGGGAAATCGCCCAGATTCTCGGCATCGGCGACAAGACGGTGAACATGCACATCGACGGCGCGCGCCGGAAGCTCGGCGTCCAGAGCCGGTCGCAGGCCGCGATCACCGCCTGGCGGCGCGGCTGGCTCGTTGAACATCCGGACTAGCCCGGCTAGGAGGCTCCGGCACACCACTCCCTAGCCGGAAGCACCCATGACCATCACGCCTGAGATCGTCGCCGAGCACGGGCTGACGCCCGATGAATATCAGGTGATCCTCGCCAGCATGGGCCGCGAGCCCAATCTGACCGAGCTGGGCATCTTCTCGGTGATGTGGTCGGAGCATTGCTCCTACAAGTCGAGCCGCGTTCACCTGAAGAAGCTGCCGACCAGCGCGCCGTGGGTGATCCAGGGGCCGGGCGAGAACGCCGGCGTCATCGACATCGGCGTTGATGAGAATGGGAGGGGCCAGGCCGCCATCTTCAAGATGGAGAGCCACAACCACCCGAGCTACATCGAGCCCTATCAGGGCGCGGCGACCGGCGTCGGCGGCATCCTGCGCGACGTGTTCACCATGGGCGCGCGCCCCGTCGCCAACATGAACGCGCTGCGTTTCGGCGAGCCGTCGCACCCGAAGATGCGCCACCTGATCTCGGGCGTCGTCGCGGGCATCGGCGGCTACGGCAATTGCGTCGGCGTGCCGACCGTCGGCGGCGAGACCAATTTCCACCCGGCGTACAACGGCAACATCCTCGTCAACGCCATGACGGTCGGCATCGCCGCCACCGACAAGATCTTCTACTCGGCCGCCGCCGGCCTCGGAAACCCTGTCGTCTACGTCGGCTCGAAGACCGGCCGCGACGGCATCCACGGTGCCACCATGGCCTCGGCCGAATTCACCGAGGATTCGGAGGAGAAGCGCCCGACGGTGCAGGTCGGCGACCCTTTCACCGAGAAGCTGCTGATCGAGGCCTGCCTCGAGCTGATGTCCTCGGACGCCATCGTCGCCATCCAGGACATGGGCGCCGCCGGCCTCACCAGCTCGAGCGTCGAGATGGCGTCGAAGGGCGGCGTCGGCCTCGAGCTGGTCCTCGACGACGTGCCCTGCCGCGAAACCGGCATGACGCCCTATGAGATGATGCTCTCCGAAAGCCAGGAGCGCATGCTGATGATCCTGAAGCCGGGCCGCGAGGCCTTTGCCGAGGCGATCTTCCGCAAGTGGGAACTGGATTTCGCCGTCATCGGCCGCGTCACCGACACCGGGCACCTCGTGCTGAAGTTCAAGGGCGAGACCGCCGCCGACATTCCGCTGGCACCGCTCGCCGACAACGCGCCGGCGTATGAGCGGCCGTATGTGCCGACGCCGAAGCGCGCGGCCATCGAAGCGCCCGCCGTCGCCGACCTCGGCGCCGAACTGCTGAAGCTCATCGCCAGCCCCGACCTCGCCTCAAAGCGCTGGATCTGGGAGCAGTACGACCACATGGTCGGCGCCGACACCATCGGCCGGCCCGGTGGTGATGCGGCGGTCGTCCGCGTCCACGGCACCAAGAAGGCGCTGGCAATCAGCACCGACTGCAACCCGCGCTACTGCTTCGCCGATCCGGTCGAAGGCGGCCGCCAGGCGATCGCCGAGACGTGGCGCAACCTCACCGCCGTCGGCGCGACGCCGCTCGCCACCACCGACTGCATGAACTTCGGCAACCCGCAACGGCCTGAGATCATGGGGCAGTTCGTGGGCTGCATCGAGGGCATGGCGGAAGCCTGCACCGCGCTCGATTTCCCGATCGTGTCGGGCAACGTCAGCCTCTACAACGAGACCAACGGCACCGGCATCCTGCCGACCCCCGCGATCGGCGGCGTCGGCCTGCTCG
The DNA here is from genome assembly GCF_042648405.1 of Sphingoaurantiacus capsulatus. NCBI lineage: Bacteria > Pseudomonadati > Pseudomonadota > Alphaproteobacteria > Sphingomonadales > Sphingosinicellaceae > Sphingoaurantiacus > Sphingoaurantiacus capsulatus. Next base: position 138,279 of record NZ_JBHRXV010000004.1, read on the forward strand.
ACGATTACGACCAGCGCGTCGGCATGGCGCTCGCCGCCAATCAGGCCCTCGTGCTGATCGGTGACGCCGGCTCCCATCTCGGCCAGTCGAGCTGGCTGCGCGTGATCCACGCCCGCGAGGACGGCCCGCCGCCGCCGGTCGATCTCGCCGTCGAGCGCCGCAACGGCGATTTCGTGCGCGGCGCGATCCTCAACGGCTCGATCACCGCCGCGCATGACATCAGCGACGGTGGGCTCTTAGTGGCGGTCGCCGAGATGGCGCTGGCCGGCAAAGTCGGCGCCGCGATCGACGGCGACGGCTCGGCGGGCTGGGCGTTCGGCGAGGATCAGGCGCGCTACGTCGTCACCACCGCCGATGCCGACGCGCTGATCGCCGCGGCAAAGGCCGCGGGCGTTCCGGCGGTAAAGATCGGCACCACGGGTGGCGACGCGCTGTCAGCCGCCGGTGCGAAGGTGGCCCTCAGCGAGCTCCGCGAAGCGCACGAGGGCTTCCTGCCCGGCTTGATGAACCGCTAGCGCAGTTCGATCGAGCCGACGCTGAGGCGCGCCACGACGCGGCGCTCCGCCGTCGTCGGGCGGTAGCTGTAGCTTTCGCCGACCAGCACCCGCCGCTTCGAATCGCCGACTTCGCGCAGCACAGCAGGCAGCTGGATGTCGCCGACCCGCGTCGAGGCCTCAACCGCGCTCTCCAGCCCGAGGCCGAGGTCGAGGTTCACCTCGCCGGTGCCGCCGCCGACATCGACGTCGCCGGTAAATCCCTTCACGTCGACGCTGCCGACGCCGTGGCGGACGACCAATGTCGCGCCGCGCGGCACGCGCAGCTTATAGTGCGTCTGCACCCCCGACTTGCCGCCGAACGGGCTGCCGAGGCTCGCCGAGGGGTTGAGCCCGGTGACGCGCACCTCGCCTGCCGACACGGCCTCCGCCTCGACGCCGAAGCGCTGCAGCTTCTCGGTCGCCTTTGCGAGCTTCTCTGCCGGATAGGTCTTGCTCGACCGCGCGTCGAACTCGACCGCGACTTCCGCCTTGTCCCAGGCGACGACCTCGAGCTCGCCCCAGGTCTCATCGATCACCAGCTTGCCGTCCGCGCTGAGCGGCACCGACAGCGAGCGCGTGACCGCGACCGGCGATTCACCGGCCTCGTCGGCGAGCACGGGCGTCGCCAGCAACGCGGCGGCGAGGACGAAAGCGGCGCTTCTCACAGGGGTAATCCTTCGGCTCGGCAACTGTCTTACTGTATTATTCTATACACACAGTTGCAAGTCGGCCGTCAGTCCCATTTCGCCAGCGGCGGCAGGCTCATCAAGATCGCGTCGATATTGCCGCCGGTCTTCAGCCCGAACAGCGTGCCGCGGTCGTAAACGAGGTTGAACTCGGCGTAGAGGCCGCGATAGCGGAGCTGGCGGTCGCGGTCGGCCTCGGTCCACGGCTCGGCCATCCGGCGGCGCACCAGCATCGGATAGGTGGCGAGGAAGGTGCGGCCGACATCCTGCGTGAAGGCGAAGTCCGCCTCCCAGTCGACGGTCGCGAGATGATCGTAGAAAATGCCGCCGACGCCGCGATTCACATTGCGGTGCTTGATGTGGAAATACTCCTCGCACCACTTGGAGAACCGCTCCCAGTAATCCGGCCCATGCTTGTCGCACGCTGCCTTGAACGCGGCGTGAAAGTCGGCGGTGTCCTCATCGCGCGGGATCGCGGGATTGAGGTCGGCGCCGCCGCCGAACCAGCGCTTGGTCGTCACGAGGAAGCGCGTGTTCATATGCACCGCCGGCACATGCGGGTTCGCCATGTGCGCGACGAGGCTGATGCCGGTGGCGAAGAAGCGCGGGTCTTCCTCGGCGCCGTTGATCGACTTGGCGAAATCGGGCGCGAACTCGCCGTGGACGGTCGAGATGTTGACCCCGACCTTCTCGAACACCTGGCCCTTCATCACCGACATCACGCCGCCGCCGCCCGGCGCCCCGGCATGATCCTCGCGGTCCCAGCTCTTGCGCTCGAACGCGGCGTCGGAGCCATTCTCGCGCTCGATCGCCTCGAACTCGGCGCAGATCGCGTCGCGTAAAGACCGGAACCAGTCCTGCGCGCGGGTCTGCTGGTCGTCGAGCGTGTAGGTCATGCGGGATAGCCTTCGGTCTGCCGGAGCGCTTCGCCCACTACCATCGCCGCGGCGATCGCGACATTGAGCGAGCGCAAACCCGGCGCAAGGGGGACGCGGACGCGCAGGTCCGCGGCGTCGTGGATGAACTCGGGTACGCCGGCGCTCTCCTGCCCGACGAGCAAGATGTCGTCGGATCGGTAGCCGGCATCGGTATGGGCAACGCTGCCCTTCGTCGTCAGCAATACCAGCCGTCCGGCGCGGGCCGCGCGGAACGCGTCCCAGTCGGCGTGAACGCTCAGGTCGACCAGCTCGCTGTAGTCCATCGCCGACCGCTTCACCGCATGGTGCGAGAACGGAAAGCCGCACGGCTCGATCACGTCGACCGCCACGCCGAGGCAGGCGCCGAGGCGGAGCAGCGTGCCGACATTGCCGGGCTGGTCGGGCTGGAAGAGCGCGAGGCGCATGGCGGCGCTGTCTAACGATGAACCGAACATTGGTCGAGCGTTCGGGCACCGTTCAGCGACTCAGACGTATCGTCAGCAACAGTCCAAGCCGAAGTGGAGGCCCTGAGATGCGTAAACTGACCACCGCCCTTGTCGCCGCGAGCATGCTGGCGACCGTTCCGTCCGCTGCCGCCTTCGCCGATCCCGGCGATCGCAAGGAATATCGCAAGGAAGTCCGCAAGGCGGAGAAGGAATATCGCAAGGACGTGCGCGACGCCCGCAAGGACTATCGCGAGGCGCGCCGCGACGATTGGCGCGGCTACCGCAGCTATGACTACAACCGCGTCGACCCGCGCTATGGCAACTATTACGCCGACCGCTATTACCGCGACGGCAGCTACTACCAGCCGCGGCAGCTCGCCTACAACGACCGCGTCTACCGCGGCCAGAACGGGCAATATTACTGCCGCCGCGCCGACGGCACGACCGGCCTGATTATCGGCGGCCTCGCCGGTGGCGCGCTCGGCAACATCATCGCGCCGGGCGGCTCGAAGACGCTCGGCACGATCATCGGCGCGGTTGCCGGCGGTGTCGGCGGCCGGGCGCTCGACCGCAACAAGGTCAGCTGCCGCTAATCGCGGTAGGTGATCGACACCTTCGCCGCCGCTTCCGCCGCGAGCCTTCGGGCTTCGTCGGTGGAGGCGGCGGTCGCCAGCGCCACGCCCATCCGCCGATAGGGCCGCGTTGTCGGCTTGCCGAACAGCCGCAGGTCGATCTCGCCGCCCGGCGTCGCCAGCGCCTCGGCGGCGCCTTCAAACGCGAAATCCGCCGACTCGCGATCGGCGAGGATCACCGCAGACGCCGACGACCCGCGCAGCGTGATGTTGGGAATCGGCAGCCCAAGCACCGCCCGCGCGTGCAGGTCGAACTCGCTGAGGTTCTGCGAGATCAACGTCACCATCCCGGTGTCGTGCGGGCGCGGCGACAGTTCGGAGAAGATCACCTCGTCGCCCGCCACGAAGAATTCGACGCCGTAGATGCCGTAACCGCCGAGGTCATCGACGACTTTCCGCGCCATGTCCTGCGCCGCCGCCAGCGCCGAGGGCGACATCGCGGTCGGCTGCCATGATTCCTGATAGTCGCCCCGCTCCTGGCGATGCCCGATCGGCTCGCAGAACAGGACGCCCTCGCGCGTGCGCACGGTCAGCAGGGTGATCTCGTAATCGAAGGCGATGAACTCCTCGACGATCACCCGCCGCCGGTCGCCGCGCATGTTGGCGACCGCGTACTCCCACGCCGCCGCCAGTTCCCCGGCCTCGCGCACGGTGCTCTGTCCCTTGCCCGATGACGACATCACCGGCTTGATCACGCAGGGCAGCCCGCTGTGCTCGGCGGCCGCCAGCACCTCCTCAAGGCTTTCGGCGTAGCGGTAGCGCGAGGTGCGCAACCCCAGATCGACAGCCGCCAGCTCGCGGATGCGGTCGCGGTTCATCGTCATGTAAGTCGCGCGCGCCGACGGCACGACAGTGACGCCTTCCGCCTCGACATCGCGCAGCACCTCGGTGCGGATCGCCTCGACCTCGGGCACCACCAGGTCGGGGGCGTGCTTGGTGATCGCCGCGCGCAGCTTGTCCGCGTCGAGCATCGAGAACACGTCCGATTCGTCCGCCACCTGCATCGCCGGCGCACCCGCATAGCTGTCGCAGGCCACCACATAGGCGCCCAGCCGCTTCGCCGAGATGACGAACTCCTTGCCGAGCTCACCCGAGCCGAGCAGCAGAATCTTCTTGGTGAACGGCATCGCGGGCGCCCCTTCGCTGTGGACCCGCGCTCCTTAGGACCAAGCGCGGTCAGCGCCAACCGCCGCTTCGCTCTCTCCCCTCCCGTCATACCGGCGAAAGCCGGTATCCAGCTCGACGGCCGGTCTGGATACCGGCTTTCGCCCGTATGACGATCATGAGGTACTGGAGCTTCGCCCTAAACCGGCGGCCCATCCGTACGAAGCGGTCGCGCGGCCGTGGCCGCCGAATCGGGCAGCCACAGCTCGATCGTCCCCGGCGCCGCGTCGCCCGCAATCGCGAGGCTCGCGACATTCGGCTGATAGGCACGCAGCAGCGTCTCGAAGGCGTCGTTCACCGATTCGGCCGCCGCCTGATCGCCGTCGGCATAGCGAACACTCGCCTGCCGCACCCGATTGGACGCGCCACGCACCGCGCTCACATCATGCCCGCGCGCCCGCAGCAGCGCCGCCACCCGCGACGCCGCCTCCGCCGCACCCGGCTGATCGCTGGCGTAGCGCAACACGATCTGCGGCGCCGCGGGCTTGGGCTTCGGGGTCACCGCCACCTCGCGCGCTACCGGCTTCGGCCGCTCGGCAACAACGACCAGCGGCGGTGCAAGAGGCTCCACCATCGGCTCGGACACCACCGCGACCGGCGCGTCCGCCACCACGTCCTCGGGCAGCGCTTCCGCCGCCGGCGTCGGCGCCCGCATCGGCGCCTCGCTCAGCGCGACCACGGGCTCGGGCTCGACGAACACCGTCTCGTTCGTCGGGGCTGGCCGCAGCATGAACACCGCGACGGCGCCCGCCGCCGCCGAGGCGCCGGCCAGCATCAGCACCCCCCAGCGCGAGCGCCGCGGCGGCGACAGCGGCTCGGCCGGCGCGACACGCACCGGCTCGCTGATCACGACGGGCGGCGGAGGGATATCGTCGACCGGCTCGGCCACGGCGATCACCGGCGGTGCCGCGATCTCCGCGACAGGTTCAGGCTCCGGCGCGGGCGCCGCGACCACCGGCTCATCCGCCTCCGGCATCACCACAACCGGCGCAACCGCCGGCCCCATCCCGACCGCCGGACCCAGCACCAGCGGCGCGGCTTCCGCCTCGCCCGCGGCAATCGCTCGCCGCGCATGCCCCATCTCGATCCGGCTCGCACCGGCCTCGCGCGCATGCCGCCACGCCGCCGACGCCAGCTGCCGCAGCCGACTACCCGATCCGTCCGCCGCATAGGCCAGCGCGCTCAACGCGCCCGGCGCGATCAGCGCCTCGCTGCCGCCCGCGCGGGCCAGGCAGTCGAGAATCCATTCCCGCGCCTGTGTAGGGTTGGCGCGTTCGCCCAGAACGGGCGCATTGGCATCGACGGCGAAAGGGTCGCGATCGGGCGCGATCGACGGCGGCGTTTCCAAGGGTTAACTCCCTTTCCCGGCGGCAAATACCGGAGGAAATCCGGGCCGCACGGCCTCATCGGCCGCCGGCTTCGACCAACGACCGTTCACTTTCGACCGGTGCAGCCGGCCGTTGACGCCTTGGCGTAAACCTCGCGTTATGAACGGGAGATGGCCAACAACGCCCTGAACCAGTCTTTTGCCGATCCCGTTCGCGTGCCGTGGCGCGCCACCGCGCTGTCGATCGTCGGCTTCTGGCTGTTCTATTTCTTCCTCAACACGCTGAAGAACTGGTTCGCCCACGCGCCCGACCAGCTGTGGATGATGGAGCGGCGCGCCGTCGTGACGCTCGCCGGCATGGGGCTCTCGGCGCTGCTCTATTTCGTGCTGCGCGCCGCCGACGGGCGCTCGACGCGCTACCTGCTCGGCACGGCGTTCCTCGCCTCGATCCCGATCACCATCGCCTACGCCACCATCAACCACATCGCCTTCTACTACATGCTCCCCGACACGATGCTGGTGGAGATGGCGGAGAAGAAGCCCGACGAGGGCTCGACCTTGTCGATGATCCTGTGGGCGGCGAGTGGCTGGTATTTCTTCATCGCCGCTTGGGCGGTGCTCTACGTCGCCCTGTCCTATGCGACGCGCGTTCAGGTCGTCGAACGGCGGGCGGCGCAATATCGCAACGAGGCGCAGACCGCCGAGCTTCGCGCGCTCCGCTATCAGGTCAATCCGCACTTCCTGTTCAACACATTGAATGCGCTGTCCTCGCTGGTCATGGCCAAGCGCGAGGAGGAGGCGGAGCGGATGATCATGAATCTCTCCACCTTCTTCCGCACCAGCCTCACCTCGGACCCGGCGCAGGACGTCAGCCTCGCCGACGAGATCCGCCTGCAGAAGCTCTATCTCGACATCGAGCGCGTGCGCTTCCCGCGCCGCCTCAACGTCGAGATCGACGTGCCGCCCGCGCTGGAGACGGCGCGCGTGCCGGGCCTCATCCTCCAGCCGCTGGTCGAAAACGCCATCAAGTACGGCGTGTCGCGCAGCACCGGGAAGGTGCACCTCAGCATCCGCGCCCGCGCGCTCGACGGCCGCATGCAGCTGATCGTCGAGGATGACGGCAAGGGCGACGGCCCGACCGAGCCCGGCCATGGCGTCGGCCTGCGCAACGTCTCCGACCGGCTCGACACGCGGTTCGGCCGCACGGCACAATGCGAATCGGGTCCACGGAAAGAGGGGGGGTGGCGCGTCGTGCTGACGATGCCGCTGGAATTCCATGACCGAGACTAAACCGCTTCGCACCTTGCTGGTCGACGACGAGCCCCTGGCCGTCGAGCGCCTGCAGATTCTCTGCGCCCGCGTCCCCGGCCTGCAGCTCGTCGGCACCGCCACCGACGGGCAGGCCGCGCTGCGCATGGTCGAGGCGCTGCAGCCCGAGCTGCTGCTGCTCGACATCGCCATGCCCGGCCTTGACGGCATCGGCGTCGCCCGCGCGCTCGAAACGCTGGCGCAGCGCCCGGCGATCATCTTCGTCACCGCCTTCGACCAGTTCGCCGTCGCCGCCTTCGACGTGGCCGCGGTCGACTATCTGCTCAAACCCGTGTCGCCCGAGCGGCTGGAGCGCGCGGTCACCCGCGTCCGCGCCCAGCTCGGCAGCGGCGGCAGCAGCGCGCCGGTGCCCGCCTCCAAATGGTCGACCGAATTCTGGGTGCCGCACCGCGCCGAGATCATCCGCGTGCCCGCCGCCGATATCGACCTGATCGAGGCCGAGCGCGATTACATGCGCCTCCACGTCGGCCCGCGTTCCTACCTGCTCCACCAGACGATCACCGAGCTCGAGCGCCGGCTCGATCCGGCCGCCTTCATCCGCCTCCACCGCTCGACCATTGCGCGACGCGACCGCATCGTCGGGCTGAAGCACGACGGCTGCGGCGCCTGGACCGCCGAAATGGGCGACGGCCGCTCGCTGCGCATCGGGCGGACGTATCTGGCCAACGCCAGAACGATGGTCGGGCGTTAAGCCAAGATCGTCATCCCCGCGAAGGCGGGGACCCAGTCCACAAACAAACATGCCCGCGCAGCGGGCGCCATTTGCCGTGCTGGGTCCCCGCCTTCGCGGGGATGACGGGCAGAAGCAAAAAGACGGGCGGCCAAGGGGAGCCGCCCGTCTTTCGTCGAGGCACCGAAGGGTGCCGGGTCAGAGGGGGATCAACGCCCTTCGGAGGAGACCTCGACGGAAGCGAACTGAATGGTGCCGGCGCCGGCGGTCATCATCTGCGCGCGGGCACCGGCCACCGCCTTGCCGCGGCAGGCATCGATGGCGCGCAGGCCGGCGAGATCGACGAAGCCGTTCTGGCCGCAGACGCTGTCCGCCGCCGCGTCGAGACGGCGGTCGAGCGTCGCCTGGCCGGCGGCGCTGGCGAGATCGAGGTCGGCATAGGCGACGCGCGCGGTGCGCGGCTGGAGGGTCTGGCAATTGGCCGAGGTGGCGAGCACCATGCTGGCGAAAGCGAACAGGAGGGGGGCTTTCATCGGGGGTCTCCGACAGGGGTTCGCGCCGCCTGATCCGACCATCGGACCCGCCGCGCCTCACCCTGCTACACCCGTCGCAGACCGCCCACGCTCATGCCTCGACCGAAACGACCGCACGCTCGGCGCATGTCGTTCGTCGCGACAGATGCTACATATGTAGCGACCAAGCGCCTGCGATGACGCCCCGGTAAGCTCAGGCCTTGAGCTTGTACCCCGTGCGGAAGATCACCCACACCGCGAGCAGGCACAGCGCGAAGAAGCCGCCGACCATCGCGAGGCTGTATTCGATCGCCACGTCGCCGGTGCCGTAGAAGCTCCAGCGGAAGCCGCTGATCAGATAGACGACCGGGTTGAACAGGGTCACCGTCCGCCAGATGCCCGGCAGCATGTCGATCGAATAGAAGACGCCGCCGAGGAAGGTGAGCGGCGTCACGATCAGCAGCGGGATCACCTGCAGCTGCTCGAAGCTCTTCGCCCAGATGCCGATCACGAAGCCGAACAGGCAGAAGGTGACCGCGAACAGCAGCAGCAGCGCGATCATCCACACCGGGTGAACGATGTTGATGTCGATGAACAGATGCGCGGTGGCGAGGATCACCAGCGCGATGATCACCGACTTGGTCGCCGCCGCCCCGACATAGGCGATCACCGTCTCGAACGGCGACAGCGGCGCCGACAGCAGCTCGTAGATCGTCCCCGACCATTTCGGCATGTAGATGCCGAAGGAGGCGTTGGAGATGCTCTCGGTCAGCATCGACAGCAGCATCAGCCCCGGCACGATGAACGCGCCATAGGGCACGCCGCCGATCTCGGTCATCCGCGAGCCGATCGCCGCGCCGAACACGATGAAATACAGCGAGGTGGTGATCGCCGGCGTAATCAGGCTCGTCCACACCGTGCGCCCGAAGCGCGCCAGCTCGAACCGGTAGATCGCCCAGACGCCGCGTCCGTTGAAGCCCATCACGCCGCGTCCTTCTTCTGGCGAACCAGCCCGACGAAGATGTCCTCGAGCGAGCTTTGTTTGGTGTGCAAGTCCTTGAAGCCGATGCCGAGGTCGCTCATTCGGCGCAGCAGCGACGGCACCCCCGTCCGCTCGGCATTGGCGTCGAACTCATAGTGCAGCTCGTTGCCGTCGGCGCCCAAGGTCAGCGCCCACTCGCCCAGCTCCGGCGGCAGCGCCGCCAGCGGCTCGGCAAGATTGAGCGTCAGCTCCTTGCGCCCCAGCTTCTTCATCAGCTCGGATTTCTCCTCGACGACGATCAGCTCGCCCTTCGAGATGACGCCGACCCGGTCGGCCATCTCTTCGGCCTCCTCGATATAATGCGTGGTCAGGATGATGGTGACGCCGCGGTCCCTGAGCCCCAGCACGAGGTTCCACATGTCACGCCGCAGCTCGACGTCGACACCGGCGGTCGGCTCGTCGAGGAACAGGATCTCGGGTTCGTGGCTGAGCGCCTTGGCGATCATCACCCGGCGCTTCATGCCGCCCGACAGCTCCATGATCCGCGACTTGCGCTTGTCCCACAGCGACAGGTCGCGCAGCAGCTTTTCGAGGAAGGCGTCGTCGCGCGGCTTGCCGAACAGGCCGCGGCTGAAGCTCACTGTCGCCCAGACGCTCTCGAAGGCGTCGGTGGTCAGCTCCTGCGGAACCAGCCCGATCCGGGTGCGCGCCGCGCGATAGTCGCGCACCACGTCATGCCCATCGGCGGTGACCGTCCCCGACGACGCCGTGACGATGCCGCAGACGATCGAGATCAGCGTCGTCTTGCCCGCCCCGTTCGGCCCGAGCAGCGCGAAAATCTCGCCGCGGCGGATGTCGAGGTCGACGCCTTTCAGCGCCTGAAATCCGCCCGCATAGGTCTTGGTCAGCCCCGAAATCGAGATCACCGACGCCATAATACTCCCCAAACACGCCGCTCCGGGCGATTCGCCGTTCATTTAACCTCCCTTTGGGTAGGTCGCGAGGCATCCACGAGTATGAGACAGTCAGTGTCATGACGATTGAACATTTCGACGTGCTGATCGTCGGCGCCGGCATCTCCGGCATCGGCGCGGGCTATCATCTCCAGGCCAATTGCCCCGATCGGTCCTACCTGATCCTCGAGGGGCGCCCCGACATCGGCGGCACCTGGGACCTGTTCCGCTATCCCGGCATCCGCTCGGACTCGGACATGTACACGCTCGGCTACGCCTTCCGGCCGTGGCGCGAGGCGAAGGCGATCGCCGATGGTCCGTCGATCCTGAAATATGTCCGCGACACCGCCGCCCACTACGGCATCGATCGCCATATCCGCTTCAACCACCACGTCACCCGCGCCGCCTGGTCGACCGCCGAGGCGCGCTGGACGGTCGAGGCGACCGTCGGGCCGGACGCGACGCCGGTCACCTTCACCTGCGCCTTCCTGTTCATGTGCAGCGGCTATTATAATTACGCCGAAGGCCATCGCCCGACCTGGGACGGCGAGGCCGACTTCGCCGGGCGGATCGTCCATCCGCAATTCTGGCCCGAGGGGCTGGACTATGCGGGCAAGCGCGTCGTCGTCATCGGCAGCGGCGCCACCGCCGTCACGCTCGTCCCCGAAATGGCGAAGGACGCCGCGCAGGTGACGATGCTGCAGCGCTCGCCGACCTATGTGGTGTCGCGCCCCGCCGAGGACCGGCTCGCCAACTGGCTGCGCTCGAAGCTCCCGGCGATGCTCGCCTATCAGCTGGTGCGCTGGAAGAATGTCCTGCTCGGCATGCTGTTCTTCAATCTCGCCCGCAAGCGCCCTGAGCAGACCAAGCAGCGCCTCGTCGCGATGGTGAAGGACGCGCTCGGCCCCGACTATGACGTCGCGACGCATTTCACCCCGCGCTACAACCCGTGGGACCAGCGCCTCTGCCTCGTCCCCGACGCCGACCTGTTCGATTCGATCCGCGACGGCCGCGCCGACGTGGTCACCGACCAGATCGACCGCTTCGTCCCCGAAGGGCTGAAGCTCACCTCGGGCGCCACCCTTCCGGCCGACATCGTCGTCACCGCGACGGGGCTGAAGCTGCAACTGCTCAGCGGCGTCGAGTTCAGCGTCGATGGGCAGGTCCGCAACCTGTCCGATGCCTTGAGCTACAAGGGCATGATGTACAGCGACGTGCCCAATCTCGCCTCGTCCTTCGGCTACACCAACGCCTCCTGGACGCTGAAGGCGGACCTCACCTGCGAATATGTCTGCCGTATCCTCAACCATCTGAAGGCGAGCGGCACCAAGATCGCCACCCCGCACCGCGACGCCGGCGTCGAGGTCGAGCCCTTCCTTGATTTCTCGTCGGGCTACGTCCAGCGCGCGCTCGACGTGCTGCCCAAGCAGGGCAAGACCAAGCCCTGGAAACTCTACCAGAATTACGCGCTCGACCTGATGACCTTGCGCTACGGAAAGGTCGATGACGGCACCATGCGCTTCACCAATCCGCCACAGAGTGCCGAAAAGCGCGTCCTTGCCTAAGTCTTGCGTCTAAAATGCCCATTGCCCTTTGCGCTTGCGGGCGGCTATCAGGCGCTCGACTTCCGCAAAGGGGGCACTGCGGCTGCGCGAGCGGCCGCGGCGTACAGTCAGGGACGAAAAGATGGCAGCAGTTGAATCGGTCGGCGAGGACGGCGTCCGCCGCCGCGACTTCATCTACGTAGCAACGGGTGCCTTCGCGGCCGTCGGCGGTGGCGCCGCCGCCTGGTCGCTGGTGAACCAGATGAACCCGTCGGCCGACGTGCTGGCGCTGGCCTCGATCGAGGTCGATCTGGCGTCGGTTCAGACCGGTCAGGCGATCAAGGTGAGCTGGCGCGGCAAGCCGGTGTTCATCCGCAACCTCACCCCCGCCGAGATCCAGGCCGCCAACGCGACGCCGATCTCGGAACTGCGCGACCCGCAGACGCTGGGTGAGCGCACCAAGGAAGGGAAGCAGAACTGGCTGGTGACGCTGGGCGTCTGCACCCACCTGGGCTGTGTGCCGCTCGGCGCCGCCGAGGGCGAGGTTCGCGGCGACTACAACGGCTATTTCTGCCCGTGCCACGGTTCGCACTACGATACCGCGGCGCGCATCCGTAAAGGCCCGGCCCCGACCAACCTCGAGGTGCCGGAATACGCCTTCAAGTCAGACACGCTCGTGCAGATCGGATAACGCCATGAGCTTTCCCTGGGCAAAGCATTACGAGCCGTCGCACCCGTTCATGAAATGGGTCGACTCGCGGCTTCCGCTGCCGCGGCTCGTCTACAACTCGCTGGGTGCGGGTTATCCGGTCCCGAAGAACATCAACTATTGGTGGAACTTCGGCGTGCTGTCGGGCTTCGCGCTCGTCGTGCAGATCATCACCGGCATCGTCCTGGCGATGCATTATGGCGCGAACACGCAGGTGGCCTTCGACTCGGTCGAACACATCATGCGCGACGTCAACGGCGGCTGGATGATGCGCTATCTCCACGCCAACGGCGCCAGCTTCTTCTTCATCGTGGTCTACATCCACATCTTCCGCGGCCTCTACTACGGATCGTACAAGCCGCCGCGTGAGGTCGTCTGGATGCTCGGCCTCGTCGTCTTCCTGCTGATGATGGCCACCGCCTTCATGGGTTACGTGCTGCCGTGGGGCCAGATGAGCTTCTGGGGCGCCACCGTCATCACCAACCTGTTCTCGGCGATCCCGATCGTCGGCGACACCATCGTGTCGTGGCTGCTCGGCGGCTTCGCGGTCGACAACGCTGCCTTGAACCGCTTCTTCTCGCTCCACTATTTGCTGCCGTTCGTCATCGCCGGCGTGGTGATCCTGAAGATCTGGTCGCTGCACATTCCGGGCTCTTCGAACCCAACGGGCATCGAGGTGAAGGGGCCGGAAGACACCATCCCGTTCCACCCCTACTTCACCGCGAAGGACGGCTTCGGGCTCTGCGTCTACCTGCTGCTGTTCGCCATCGTGGCGTTCTTCCTGCCGAACGCGCTGGGCCACGCCGACAACTACATCCCGGCGAACCCGCTCTCGACGCCGTCGCACATCGTGCCTGAATGGTATTTCTGGCCGTTCTACGCGATCCTGCGCGCCTTCACGGTGGACTTCCTGTTCATCCCAGCGAAGCTCTGGGGCGTGATGGCGATGTTCTCCGCCATCCTGCTGCTGTTCTTCCTGCCGTGGCTCGACAGCTCGCCGGTTCGCTCGGCGACCTACCGTCCGCGCATGAAGATGCTGTTCTGGATCCTCATCGTCGACGTGCTGATCCTGGGCTGGGTCGGCGGCGCGCCGGCCGAGGAGCCCTATGTGCGGATCAGCCAGCTCGCGTCGGCTTACTACTTCCTGCACTTCCTGGTGCTGATCCCCTGGGTATCGAAGACGGAGCGGCCGCTGCCACTGCCGAACTCGATCACCGAGGCGGTATTGGCGAAGAAGGGTGGCGCCGGCGCAGCCGTCAGCCAGCCGACCGGCGCGGTCGCCGGCCAGAACCCGGCCGAATAGGGGGCACCGATGCTTGGACGTCTCATTTCCTACGCCATCGGTGGCATCTTCGTCGTCGCCCTGATGTTCGGCGCCTTCGCCCCGCGCGAAGCGTCGCAGCCCGACCCGACGCACGCGCTCCACAAATACCCGATGAAGGTATCGTGGGCGCAGGACGGCGTGTTCGGCACCTTCGACCGGGCGCAGCTGCAGCGCGGCTTCCAAGTCTACAAGGAGGTCTGCGCGGCCTGCCACGGCCTCGAGCGCATCGCGTTCCGCAACCTCACCGACATCGGCTTCTCGGAGCCTGAGGTGAAGGCGATCGCCAAGGCCTATGACGTGCCGTCGATCGATGAGAAGACCGGCGAAGCCTCGACCCGCAAGGGCGTGGCGTCGGACTACTTCCCGAGCCCCTACGCCAACGAGGTGATGGCGCGCGCCGCGAACAACAACGCGCTGCCGCCCGATCTCTCGCTGATCACCAAGGCGCGCAACGACGGCACCAACTACCTGCACTCGCTGCTGGTGGGCTATGGCAAGCCGCCGGCGGGCCACGAAGTGCCGCAGGGGCTGCACTACAACCCCTATTTCGCGAACATCAACATCGCGATGCCGGCGCCGCTGACCAGCGAAGGTCAGGTGACCTACGCCGAGGGCCAGCCGAAGCCGACCGTCGACCAGATGTCGCGCGACGTCACGGCGTTCCTCGCCTGGGCCGCCGAGCCGAAGGCGGAGGTGCGCAAGCGCACCGGCGTCGCGGTGGTGTTCTTCCTGCTCATCCTCACCTTCCTCTCCTACCTGGCCTACCGCCGGGTGTGGGCGGACCTGAAGAGCGGCGCGCACTAGGCGCCGGGCAGGCAAACCGAACGAAAAGGGCCGCTTCCGATAAAAGGAGGCGGCCCTTTTCGTTTGGGGGCCATCGTGGCGGTTGCTACGACAGCGACATGAACGTCCGGATCATCGCCGCGCTGGCCGCAACCTGCTTCGCCGCCCCCGCCATGGCCGCCTGCGACATCGCCGGCGCCGCCAGTTCGGCGAAGGTCGCGGCGTGCAAGACCGACCTCGCCGACAGCGAGGCCGATCTCGCCAAAGCCTATCGCCGCCTCGTCGCGCAGACGCCGATGGAGCACCGCACCCAGCTCCGCAAATCGCAGAGCGCGTGGCTGCTCTACCGGCAGGAGCACTGCCGCTTCGAAGGCACCGCCAAACCCGGCGTCAGCGGCGGCACCCTGGCGGTCCTCGCCTGCACCGCCACGCTCAACCGGGCCCGTGTCGAAAACTTCGACGAGGCATTCGGCGTGCTGGAATAGGCCGCAACTTCGCCACGCCCGATTTGTCATCCCCGCGAAGGCGTGGACCCACTCCTGATCTGGGGTAGGCTCGATAGTGGATCCCCGCCTTCGCGGGGATGACAGTAAAAAGCGAGGCTGTGGCCGCTCTGCCCCGCCTACACCTTCTCCGGATACACCGGCTGGATATCGACCGGGATCGCCGCCATCGACGCGATCACGCTTTCCGCATGCGCGTCGAGCTTGGCGTATTTCGCGTAGAAGGCCTGCACCCCGGCATAGTCGCCGGCGTGCTGCAGCTTGACGAATTCGCCGACGAGATCGCGCACCGCCGTCTCCATCTTCGCATCGTCGACGCGGAAGCGCTTGGCGCCTTCATCCCACGCGAACGCGCCCTTCGCCTTCAGGTAGCTGTACTGCGCCGCCGCGCCCTGCCCGTGGGCCTCATCGATGCCGAAGCGCATCGCGCGGAACAGGCCGGCAAGATAGGTGGCGTAGAGCTGCGGCTTCTCTGCCGCCGGAATCTCGCCCTTCGACATCATGAAGGCGATGTTCCACACGCCCATCGCGTCGGCCTTCGCCTCCTCGATGCCGCTGTTCAGTTCCTTCAGCTCCTTGTCGACCGTGGTCTTGCGGCCGTTCACCACGATGCTGCCCGGCCCGAGGCTGTGCGACAGTTCGTGGAACACCGTCTCGAGGGTCATATACTTCTCGTTGACGAAACCGGCCTGCTCGGGGACCAGCACGAGGCTCGCCATCGGTTTGAGGATGCGCTCATATTTGGCGCCCAGCACGTTGGCGAGGATCACTTTCTTCGCGCCCTTCGCCTCGCGCACCCGTTCGTCGTTGGGCAGGTTGAAGGCGACGGTCTGCACGCCCGGCACATTGTCGCCGCCGCCGTGCACCTGCTCGACCACCACGATCGGCGACTCGAACCCGCGCTGGAAATTCTTCAGCCCGTCGGCGACCGGCAAATTCGCCTCCATGTCGCGCAGATAGCGCTTGTACTTGTCGAGCGCCGCCGACTCCTTGGGGTCCTTCACCGTGACGAAGGCTTCGAACGCGGTCTTCGCGCCGTAGAGGCCGTCGGTGTAGACCTCGCAAGGCCCGATCGCGACCTCGATCGGCGTATCCTCCAGGTCCATCCACGCCAGCTCCGACTCGAAATAGTCATCGGTGCGGAAGGCGGTGGCGCGCAGCTTGAGGAAGCGCTTCAGGCTGGCGTTGCTGGTGATGTCGGCCGCCTGGTCGAGCAGCTTCGCCGCCGGCTCGAGCCACTGTTTGTAAGCCTGCGAATAAGGCACCGCGACCAGCTTGGCGCCGTCGCGCCGCACCACCGTATAGGGCGAGGTCAACGCCGCTTTCTCCGCCGGGTTGGCGGCAAGATAGGCGTCGAAATCGGCCTTGGTCAGGTCGGCGGGGTAAAAGCCCGCGCCCGCCGGCTGCGGCTTGTCGCCAAAGAAGGGCTCGCCTTCCGCCAGACTGTCCCACGGCCCGAAATGCAGGTCGAACATGTCGAGCAGCGCCGCCTTGTTGGGCGCGTTGCCCGCCTCGATCGCGGCGCGGACCTGCGGATTCTCCTCGCTCACCTGGCGAAGGTAAATCTCGCTCATCAAATTGCCGGCCTGGATCAGCAGGTTTACCACCTGTTTGTCTTCGGCGGACAGGAAGCTGAGATCGGGCGCCATCTCGATGCGCGCGATCTTGGCGCGCGAGGCGGTCAGCGAACTGGCCGCGCTCGTCTCGCCACTCGCCGCCTGCTGGCCGCTATTGTCGGCCTCGCCGCAGGCGGCGGTGGCGAGGAGCAGGGCGATGAAGGGGGTGCTGCGCATGGCGGGATGCTCGTTCGTTTAGGACGATATCCCGCGACTCTAGCGTCCGCCGCCCACCGCGCAAGCGTCAGAGAAAGCTGTTCATTCCCTTGGTGGCGAACGCGGCGCCGGCCCAGCGAAACGCCAGGTGGATGCGATGGCCGAGCCTGCCGAGCCATTCGACCCACTGATGGCCATGTTCGGCAAGAACGATAAGGTCGATGCTATCGCGCATTGTCTGTCTCCCGTCGATCGTCGAGGGGGAAGCCCGTCGTCGGTAGGGAGAAGATGCCGGTTGGCGGCTATTCTTACCAACTCGTTCTCGACATGAAACCATAAGCTGTGCTTATTGCCATGCGATGCGCAGATTGCCGCCTCTCTCCGCCGTCCGCGTCTTCGAGGCTGCCGCGCGGCACCTCAATTTCACCCGGGCCGCCGCCGAACTCGGCATGACGCAGGCGGCGGTCAGCTATCAGGTGAAATTGTTGGAGGAGCGCGTCGGCGCGCCGCTGTTCCTCCGCGGGCCCCGCAATGTCGAACTGACCGAGATCGGCGCGCGTATTGCGCCCGCAGCCACGCAGGCGCTCGACCTGCTCGGCGGCGCGTTCGAGGCGGCGAAGGACGACCGCGAGGGTGTGCTCGTCATCAACTCGCTGCACACTTTCGCCTCGAACTGGCTGGCGAAGCGGCTCGGCGGCTTCCAGATGGCGCACCCCGAAATCGCCGTGAAGCTGGAGATATCCACCCATCTCGTCGACTTCGCCCGCGAGGATGTCGATGTCGCGCTGCGCGGCGGCCTCGGCGTCTGGCCGGGCCTGACCACCCATGAGCTGATGGACTGGACCTTCAAGCCCTACGCCAGCCCTGATCTGCTCGCGAGGCTCGACCTCAAGACCCCCGCCGACCTGCTGAACGCCCCGCTGATCGGCCCTGACGACCCCTGGTGGGCGGCGTGGTTCGCCGCCGCCGGGGTCGAGGCCGGCGACATCGCGATGCGCCCGGCGCTGCGCTTCAACATGCAGCAGCTCGACGGCAACGCCGCGCTCAGCGGCCAGGGCGTCGCGCTGCTCGACGCCAGGCTCTGGACCGACGAGATCGCCCGCGGGCGGCTCATCGGCCCCTTCGACATCCTTGGCCGGCAGGCGCCCGGCGGCGTCTGGCTGGTCTATCCCGAGGCCAAACACCGCTCGGCGAAAGTCCGCGCCTTTCGCGACTGGATTCTCGCCGAGATCGCCCGCTAGCCGCTGGCGGCGCAGGGCGATAGAAGAAGCCGGCCCCGCCCCGCTTTCCCCGAAGGACAAGAATGATCCGTCGTACGCTCGTCGCGTTGCTGCTGTCCGCCGTCGTCGTCCCGACCGCGCACGCCGCGCCCGCGCTGTGGAAGGTCAGCGATGCCGACACCACCATCTACCTGTTCGGCAGCGTCCATGCCCTGCCGCCGGGCATTCCCTGGTACGACGGCGAGATTCGCACCGCCTTCGAAAAGTCGGACACACTGGTGCTGGAGATGATCGCGCCGAAGAACGAAGCCGACCTCGCGCCGGTCATGATGGCGCTCGGCTTTTCCGACGGCCACCCGCCGCTGGCGCAGCGCGTCGCGCCGCCGGAGCGGCCGCGCCTCACCACCGCCGCGCGCGAGGCCGGCATCGCCACGCAGACCCTGAACGCGATGGAAACCTGGCTGGCGACCTTGATGCTGTCGATGCAGCAGTTCCGCAGCCTCGGCCTCGACGGCCGCCACGGCGTCGAAAAGCAGCTGACCACCCGCGCGGAGAGCGCGCGCAAGCGCATTGTCGGCCTCGAGACCGTCGCCGAGCAGATGGGCTATTTCGACAAGCTGCCCGAGCCCGACCAGCGCGCCTTCCTGACCGCCACCCTGAAGCAATGGCCCGACATGAAGGCGCGGATGCGCGGCATGATCGACAGCTGGGCGAAGGGCGACGACGCGGCGATCGGCACCGAGATGACCGCCGCGATGAAGGAGACGCCGCGGCTCGCCAAGGTGCTGATGACCGACCGCAACACGCGCTGGGCCAGCTGGATCAAGGGGCGCATGGCGCAGCCGGGCACCGTGTTCGTCGCGGTCGGCGCCGGCCACCTCGCCGGCCCGGACAGCGTGCAGGCGGTGCTCGCCCGTGGTGGACTGAAGGCCGAACGCGTGGAATAACGACGGCCATGTTCCTCGAAATTCCCGAGCTGCTGACCGCGGACGAAATCGCCGAGCTCGTGCACATGGGCGCGACGGCGAAGTTCGTCGACGGCCGCGCCACCAACCCGCATTCGAAGGTGAAGCAGAACCTGATCCTCGCCGATCCGGAGGCCTACAAGCGCTCGTCGCAGATCATGTTCGACGCGCTCCGCCGCAGCGAGGAATTCAACAACTGGGCCTTCCCGAAGACGATGGCGCAGCCCTGGCTGACCAAATATGGCGTCGGCGGCGGCTATGGCGCGCACACCGATGTCGCCTTCATGCAGCAGCCGAGCGGCCGCCCGCTGCGCTCCGACCTCAGCTGCACGATCTACCTGACCGCGCCCGAGAGCTATGACGGCGGCGAGCTGGTGGTGAACCTCGGCACCAGCCAAGTCACCATCAAGGGCGCCGCCGGCTCGGCGATCGTCTATCCGTCGAACACCCTCCACGAGGTGATGCCCGTCACCCGCGGCGAACGGCTGGTCGGCCTCACCTTCATCGAAAGCCGCATCGCCAGCGGCGAGAAGCGCGACCTGCTCTACGAGCTGAACGAGGTCGCGGCGCTCGAAGGCCTCAACATGAGCTGGGAGAATTACACCCGGCTGCAGCGGGTGCAGATGTGCCTGCTCAGGAACTGGGCCGAGAACTAACGGTCCAGCGCCTTCGCGATCAGCGGATGATCGCGCCCTGCCGCCTCCAGCCACGCCATGCCGCGCGCGATGTCGGCGCCATGCTCCTCGCGCGCCTGGTCGAGCACCTGCCCGCGCAACTCGGGCGTGTAGGCGTGCTCGGGCCCCTTCGAATAGCGCGTCATCAACGGACCCGTCGCGATCGCTGCCACCTCCACCGCATCGACCGCAAAGCCGGTCGCCGCGAATGCCGTCGCCAGCCCGGCCTGCGGGTCGGCGAGAAACGCCTGGAAATCGATCCAGCTCAGGCGCCCGGCATCGACGCTTTCCAACGTCACCATCTCGCTCGCCCAGCTCGCCGCCGCGCGTTCGCCGATGCCCAGCTCATAGAGCCGCCACGCCGCGGCGCCGAGCCGCTTGTGCAGCCGCCGCAGCCGCGGCTGCACCAACGTCTGCAGCTCCTGCCGCGAAGTCTCGCCGCCGAGGATGCTGGCGATATAGACCTCGGGTTTTACATGCATCGCCAGCGACGGCGTCGCGGCGGGCAGCGCCAGCAGCCGCTCGGCCAGCTCGCTGGCAAAGCTCGTCGCCTTGACGATCGTCCGCTGCCCCGGCGCGTAGGTTCGCCCCCAAAGCTTGGCGAGCGTCGCCAGCCGCCGCTCGAACGCGGCGGGGGAAATCTGGCTTTCCGCCGTCTCAAGATCGGGCAGCAATCGCGCCATCGTCCTGAGCGTCGCCGGCTCGCGCAGCGAATGGACGGCGGCATGCGCCCCCATGATCCGCGCCAGCAGTGTCGATCCGACATGACCAATATGGAAGATATAGCCGATCGGCCCGTGGGCCACCTCGGCCATCGTCGCGTCGATCGCCTGCGCCGCCGCCCAGCGCCCCGGCGTCTGCGGCCCCAGAATGCGCTGATCGAGGAAGCTTGCCGCGGCGAAGCTTTCCGGCGACATCTCGACCATCAGCAAGGCATCGCTCACCGGCTCGAGGCTGTGCGGATAGAGGCTGGGATCGTGGCGCAGCCGCGCGGCGAAGTCCGACATGACCGGGCTATAGCCGCCGCCGCAGCGTCACGGAAGCCGACCTTGCCTTTCCGCCCCTCTTCCGTTACTGCGCGCGCTCCCCGGCATGGTCATCCCTGGAGGCGTGCCGGGCTTATGCTGTTTGGAGATTATCATGAGCGAAGCGCTTAAGCTGACGGCCGAAGCGCGCGAACGGGCTGGCAAGGGAGCCTCCCGTGCCGTGCGTCGTGAAGGCCGCGTCCCCGCCGTTATTTACGGCAGCAAGAAGGATCCGGTGAGCATCCACGTCGAGGAGAAGCTCCTCGTGAAGATGCTGCAGACCGGTCACTTCATGAACACGGTCGTCGAGATCGACACCGGCAACGGCATCGAGCGCACCCTGCCGCGCGACGTGCAGTTCCACCCGGTCACCGACCGTCCGATCCACGTCGACTTCTTCCGCGTCGCCAAGAACGCCACGGTCACCGTGTCGATTCCGGTGCGCTTCACCGACGAGGAGAAGAGCCCGGGCCTGAAGAAGGGCGGCGTGCTCAGCATTTCGCGTCACGAGGTCGAGGTTACCTGCCCGGCCGACGCGATCCCCGACGATCTCGTCGCGTCGCTGGCCGGCTTCGATGTCGGCGAGTCGATCCACATCTCGGCGTTCAAGCTGCCGGGCAATGTGAAGCCGACGATCACCGATCGCGACTTCACCGTCGCCACGATCGCGATCCCGTCGGCGCTTCGTTCGGAGGAAGACGCTGCTGCCGATGCCGCCGAAGGCGAGCAGGCGGAAGCCGAGTAAGTCGCTGTCCGGGCCGGCGCGCCTCCGCGTGCCGGCCCGGCGGCCACCACCCCGATGCAGCTCCTCGTCGGCCTGGGCAATCCGGGCGCGCAATATGCGCTGCACCGGCACAACATCGGCTTCATGGCGGCTGACGCCATTGCCGAGGTGCACCACTTCGACCCGTGGCGGGTCAAGTTTCAGGGTCTGGCGGCCGAAGGCCGTGTCGGCGACTCGAAGCTGCTGTTGCTCAAGCCCACCACCTGGATGAACGAATCGGGCCGCGCGGTCGGCGAGGCGATGCGCTTCTACAAGCTCACCCCCGCCGACGTGACCGTGTTCTACGACGAGCTCGATCTCGCGCCGGGCAAGGTGCGGATGAAGACCGGCGGCGGGGCGGCAGGCCATAATGGCATCCGCTCGATGGCGGCGCATATCGGCGAGGACTTCCGCCGGGTGCGGCTGGGCATCGGCCATCCGGGGCACAAGGATCGGGTCACCGGCCATGTGCTCGGCAATTTCTCGCGCACCGAGCTCGACGGCTGGGTGCCCGACCTCTTGGGCGCGGTGGCGGCCGAGGTCGACTGGCTGCTGAAGGGCGACGACGCCCGCTTCATGAACGATATCGCCCTGCGCATGGGCGAACTTTGATCGTCATTCCCGCGAAGGCGGGGATCCATTACCGCCGACGCGCGGCGATGGGCACGACGATCGTCACGGCTGACCTTCCAACGGTCGGCGCCAATGGATCCCCGCCTGCGCGGGCATGACGAATTGAGAAGGTAGGTAGAGAAACATGGGCTTTCGCTGCGGCATCGTCGGGCTTCCCAACGTCGGCAAGTCGACGCTCTTCAACGCGCTGACCGAGACGGCCGCGGCCGCGGCCGCGAACTATCCCTTCTGCACCATCGAGCCCAACGTCGGGCAGGTGCCCGTGCCCGATCCGCGCCTGACCGAACTGGCGCGCATCGCCAGCAGCGCCAAGATCATCGAGACGCAGCTCGGCTTCGTCGACATCGCCGGCCTGGTGCGCGGCGCCTCGAAGGGCGAAGGCCTCGGCAACCAGTTCCTCGCCAACATCCGCGAGGTCGACGCCATCGTCCATGTGCTGCGCTGCTTCGAGGATGACGACATCACCCATGTCGAGGGCAAGGTCGATCCGCTCGCCGATGCCGAGACCGTCGAGACCGAGCTGATGCTCGCCGACCTCGAAAGCCTCGAAAAGCGCGTCCCCGCCTTCCAGAAGAAGGCGCAGCAGGGCGACAAGGAAGCGAAGATCGCCGCCTCGGTGCTCGGCCAGGCGCTCGACCTGCTGCGCGAAGGCAAGCCCGCCCGCCTCACTGACCCGAAGGACGTCGAGGAAAAGCGCGTGCTCGATCAGGCGCAGCTCCTCACCGCCAAGCCCGTGCTCTACGTCTGCAACGTCGAGGAAGGCTCGGCTGCCGACGGCAATGAATTCTCCGCCCGCGTTGCCGCCAAGGCCGCCGCCGAGAACGCCGCCGCCGTCGTCATCTCGGCCGCGATCGAGGCGGAAATCTCGCAGATGGACCCCGCCGACCGCCCGGCGTTCCTCTCCGACCTGGGCCTCAGCGAAACCGGCCTCGCCCGCGTCATCCGCGCCGGCCACGACCTGCTCCACCTCATCACCTTCTTCACCGTCGGCCCCAAGGAAGCCCGCGCCTGGACGCTCGAAAAGGGCTCGACCGCGCCGCAGGGCGCCGGCGTCATCCACACCGACTTCGAGAAGGGCTTCATCCGCGCCGAGACCATCGCCTACGAGGACTTCGTCCGCCTGAACGGCGAAGCCGGCGCGCGCGACGCGGGCAAGCTGCGGCTCGAAGGCAAGGAATATGTCGTGCAGGACGGCGACGTCATGCACTTCCGCTTCAACGTCTGATCGCCCCCCTCAAAGTGGTACTTTGAGGGGACCCCGCTTCGGCTAGAGTGCGGGCATGAAATATCTCGAAGATTATGAAATCGGCTCGCGCGCGTCGTTCGGCCGCTATGAAGTGACGCGCGAGGAAGTGCTGGAGTTCGCCTCCAAATACGACCCGCAGCCCTTCCATCTCTCCGACGAGGCCGCCGCGCAGACCTATTTCGGGCGGATCTCCGCCTCGGGCTGGCACACCTGCGCGATGACGATGCGGATGCTCGTCGACAATATCGAGAAGGAAAAGAGCGCCGGCCTCGGCTCGCCCGGCCTCGACGAGCTGCGCTGGCTGAAGCCCGTCTACCCCGGCGACACGCTGCGCGTCGAAGCCGAGATCATCGACGTCCGCCCCTCGCGCAGCAAGCCCGACATGGGCTCGACGCACAACCGTCTCACCGTCTTCAACCAGCATGACGAGCCGGTAATGACGATGCTCAGCATCGGCCTCGTCCGCCGGCGTCCGGCGGCGTGAAGCTTGCCATCGCCCTCGCCGCGGCGATGATGGCCGCCATGCCCGCGACCGCCGCCGACCCCGAAGCCCAGATCCGCGCCCGCCGCGCCGAGTCGAACGCCGCCATCGCCGCGCACGACGCCGCCGCGATGCGCCCCCACTATCTGCCCGATTTCACCATCATGCCCGGCTCCTCGGGTGCGCCGTCCGACCTCGACGCCTTCCTCACCCGCATCGGCACCACCTTCGCCGACCCCACCTTCGTCCATTACGTCCGCACTCCCACCAAGGTGACCATCGGTGCCTCGGGCAAGCGCGCCGCCGAGACCGGCACCTGGGTCGGCACCTGGAACAAGCCCGACGGCACCATGCGCCTCTCCGGCGTCTATCAGGCGATGTGGCTGCCCACCCCCGACGGCTGGCGCCTCAAGAACGAAAGCTTCGTCTCGCTCGCCTGCGAAGGCAGCGCCGCTTGCGCGACGATGGACTGATGGCGGGCGAGGTCGAACGCCTCGCCACCTGCGGTTGCGGCCAGCTCGGCATCCGCTGCCGCGGCGAGCCGATTTCGGTCTCGCTCTGCCACTGCCCCGCCTGCCAGCGCCGCACCGGATCGCCTTTCGGCATCGCCGCCTTCTTCGACACCGCCAACATCGAGGTCACCGGCGACTCGCAACGCTATGTCCGCGGCTCGGACAGCGGCCACGACCTCAGCTTCCATTTCTGCCCGGCCTGTGGCGGCACGCCCTTCTGGTACCCCCACCGCAAGCCGGGCGTGGTGGCGGTCGCGGTCGGCGCCTTCGCCGATCCGTTGTTCCCGCCGCCGGCCAAGGCGGTCTACGGCGCACATCGCCATGACTGGTTGCCGACGACCGGCGCCCCCTGGGATGCTGAAACCCGCTGACGGCGACGCCCGGTTCGCCACCAGTGTGCAGTAAAAAATGAACCCTCCCATTGGGGCGCCGGCGCGCTTCGCCTAAGATGCGCCGTCAACGGGGGAGGGCCTGATGATCCTGCGATCTGCGATGCTGGCGGCCGCGCTGCTGGTCGGAAGTTCGGCGCTCGCCGCGCCCGCCACCGGCAAGCTCCAACTCATCGACCTCACCGACGATTTCGCCCGCGAGTGGGACCGCACCGCCGCGCTGCCCGACGCCGAGCGTGTCGCCGCCTTCAAGGCCGCCTTCGCCAAGCTCATCCCCGGCTTCTACGACCATCAGCGCATGGGCCTCCCCGGTCCTGAGCGCTACGACGAACACCTCCTCAAGGCGCTGAAGACCTACCCCGAGAAGCGCGACGCCATCGCCGCGATGAGCCGCGATTTCGCCGCGCTGTTCGCGCCCGCGCTCGCCAGCTACGAGGCGCGCTTCGGCCCGATGACCGGCTATCCGCCGATCTACCTCGTCAACAGCATCGGCGAGTTCGACGGGGGCACCCGCGACCTGCCCGAGGGCGTGCGGCTGCTGTTCGGCGCCGACGTGATGGCCAAGAACTACGCCAACATCTCGGCGCAGCCCTTCTTCCACCACGAGCTGTTCCACCTGATGCACGGCCGCACCTTCCCCGAGTGCCAGCCGGTGTGGTGCGCCCTCTGGACCGAAGGCCTCGCCGTCTACGCCGCCGTCCAGTTGAACCCCAAGGCCACCGACGACGAGCTGCTGCTCAACTGGCCCACCCCCTTGCGCGCAGCCGTCGATGGCGACCGGACCCTGGCCGTCTGCGATATGTGCAAGCACCTCGAATCGACCGCGCCGAAGGACTACCGCGTGCTGTTCAGCAACGGGAAGCCGGATACCGCGCTGCCGGCGCGCTACGGCTATTATCTCGGCTATCTGATCGCCGCCGAGGCGGGCAAGACCCGCAGCCCCGATCAGCTCGCCGCGCTGAAGCAGGCGGAGGTGAGGCCGCTAATTGACGAAACTTTGGCACAGCTCGCGACCTGTGCGCCGGAGTAGCGAGTGAACAGGATCAAGAGCGCGATCTGGCGGGAGCGACTTACCACGTGGCTCAGCAACATACCCGCGCTGCTAACGGCAATCGCGCTCGCTATACTCATCGCCCATTTTTTGCTCCGCCCCGCCGTCCCCACCGACAGAATCCCAGGCACGGTGATGTCGTTCAGAACGACCGACAGATTCTGGGGCACCTACGTTGCCGCGGTCATCCGCACGGAATCTGGCCGGCAGCTCGTCGTCAATCTGCCAGCGCGCATGGCTGTCGCGTTGGCGACACCGTCACAGTCGAAATCCCGGCCGCACGGTATCGCGAGTGGCGCAAAAACCGCGGGAAGCTAAGCCCACAGGGCTGCCAACCACCCCGCTGAGGCTTACTTCGCCGCGAACGCCTGCCGCGCGCCGCCCTGCTTGTGGACGACGCCGCGCGCCATCACGAAGTCGACCTTCTCCAGCGCGGTGACGTCGGCGAGCGGGTCGGCGGCGACGGCGATGATGTCCGCCTGCTTCCCCGCCTCGATCGTGCCGATCGTCGCCGACCGCCCGAGCAGGTCGGCGGTGCTGACCGTCGCCGAGCGGATCGCCTGCGCTGGCGTCATCCCGGCATCGACCAGCAACTTGAATTCGCGCGCGTTGCCGCCGTGCGGCGACACGCCGGTGTCGGTACCGAAGGCGATCTTCACGCCGGCGGCGATGGCGGCTTTGGTGTTCGCGAACGAGTTGCTCGCCGCCTCGCGTGCCTTCGCCGCCGACGCGGGCGAAATCCCGAGCTTGTCGATGTTGGCGATGACATCGTGCGGCGCCAGCAAGGTCGGCACCAGATAGGCGCCCGACTTTTTGAACAGCGCGATGCTGTCCTTGTCGGTGAAGCTGCCATGCTCGATCGAATCGACCCCGGCCTTCAACGCCGCGTCGATGCCGTCCTTGGCGTGCGAATGTGCCGCGACCTTGCGGCCGAAGGCATGCGCGCTGTCGACCACCGCCTTGATCTCGGCATCGCTCATCTGCTGGCCGAGGCCGCCGGCGACGCTGCTCAGCACGCCGCCGGTGGACGCAATCTTCACCACGTCGGCGCCGCGCCGGATCACCTCGCGCGTCAGCTTCGCGCAATCGGCGGCGCCGTCGCAGGTCGTCGCCCCGCGCCGCAGCACCGCCGTCACCGCCTCGCTGTAGCCATGGACGTCGCCATGTCCGCCGGTGACCGAGATCATCGTGCCCGCATCGACGATGGTCGGCGCCGCCACCCGGCCCTTCGCCCCCGCATCGCGCAGCGCCTTGATCGCCGGCGACCCGCCGAGGTTGCGCACCGTGGTGAACCCCGCCTGCAGGGTCCGCTCGGCATACATCGCCGCCTGCAGGGTCAGATCCTGGTCGCTCAGCTTCACGCCGTCGAGCTCGTTGCTCGGCCCCAGTTCGCCGTCGAGGTGAACGTGCATGTCCATCAGACCGGGCAGCACGAAGCGGTCGCCGAGGTCGATCACCGTCGCGCCGGGCTCGGTGACGAAGCCGTCGCGCACCGCGACGATGCGCCCGCCCTGCACCACGATCGTCTGCCGGGCCTTGGGCGCCTGCCCCGGCACCGCGATCAGGGTGCCGGCATGGATCAGGGTCGTCGAGGTGGTCTGCGCCACGGCCGGCGCCGCCATCATCACCGCTACCAGCATCGCAACTTTCTTCATCGTCCCGCCTCCCCGTTGAGGAAGACGGTGTGCAACGCCCGCACGGTAATTTCAAACGGCGATCCGCTCGGCTAGCCGAGCGCGCGCTGCCCCGCCCGCGTTACCAGGAAGCCGAGCGCCGCCGCCGCCAGCATCGTCACCGCGGCGACGACGAAACTGAACCCGGCGTCGGTCGCGGCGGTCAGGCTGTAGACCCAGCCAAAGAACAGCGGCGAGGCCACCCCGGCGATGCTGGCGACGCTGTTGTTGGCGCCTTGCAACTGGCCCTGCTCGCGCTCCGACACGCGCGCGGTCATCAGCGACATCATCGTCGGCATGGCGATCGCCCACAGCGCATTGGGGATCAGCGCCAGCGCGAACCACAGCGCGTTCGGCGCCAATGCCATCGCCAGCAGCCCGCTGGCGCCGAATACGAAGCCGAGCACCATCGTGCGCCGGTCACCGAGCCAGCGCGCGACATGGCCGACCAGCCAGCCCTGTACCGCCATCTCCAGCAGCCCGGCCGCGCCGAGCAGCAGCCCGATCTCCAGCGTGCTCAGCCCATAGCGAAAGCCGGCGTAGAGCACATACACGGCCGAGAAGACGTGATGCGTGAAGTGCAGCAGGAAATAGGTACCCGACAGCCCGAACAGCTCGGGGTGCGAGCGCAAAAGCCGTAGCGAGCCGAGCGGGTTGGCGCGGGCCCAACTGAACGCCATCCGCCGCTCGGGCGGCAGCGATTCGGGCAGCACCAGCAGCCCGTAGAGGAAGGCGAGCGCCGAAAGGCCCGACGCCACCCAGAAGGGCAGGCGCGGATCGATATCGCCGAGCACGCCGCCCAAAGCCGGCCCCGCGACGAAGCCGGCGCTGAACGCCGCGCCGATCCAGCCGAAGCCCTTCGACCGCTCCTCCGGCTCGGTGATGTCGGCCATATAGGCGAAGACCGCGGTGAAGCTCGACGACGTCATGCCGCCGATGATGCGGCCCACCGCCAGCCACCAGAGGTCGGGCGCCAGCGCCATCAGCGCCCAGTCGAGCGACAGGCCGACGGTCGAGATCAGCAGCACCGGCCGCCGCCCGAACCGGTCGGACAGCGCGCCGATCACTGGCGAGCACAGGAACTGCATCGCCGCCCACAGCGCCACCAGCACGCCGTTCCACACGCCCGCCTGCGCATTCGACCCCGCGAACTCCTCGATAAGGGTCGGCAGGACCGGGATCACCAGCCCCATCGCCATCACGTCGAGCAACGCGGTGACGAGGATGAAGGCGACGGCGGGGCGATACCGCGAACGGGGCAACACGGACGACATGGCGCGGGGCGTGTAGCACGGCCGCATGGCATTCGTGCTAGACGAAACGGATGTCGACCACCCGCCTCACCCGCCATGTCGCCGCGCCGCCACACCGCGTCTATGCCGCGCTCATCACCCCCGACGACCTCGTCTGCTGGATGGTCCCCGACGGCATGACCATGACCGTCCACCACCTCGACGCGCGCGTCGGCGGGTCTTTCCGCATTTCGCTGACCTACGACGCACCGACCGACAGCGGCAAAAGCGACGCGCAAACCGACAGCTATCACGGCCAGTTCGTCGAGCTGATCCCCGCCGAGCGCATGGTCCAGACCATGGAGTTCGAAAGCGACGACCCGTCGATGCACGGCACCATGACCGCCACCTACACCCTCACCCCCACCCCCGACGGCGGCACCCACCTCGTCGCCGTCCACGCCGACGTACCGCCGGGCATAAGGCCCGAGGACAATGAGGCGGGCTGGAGTGAGTCCCTCGGCAAGCTGGCGGCGCTGGTCGAGGCGACAACACCGCGAAAGCGGCCTCGATGATCCGCCTTCGCCTCGCCACACCGGCGGATGTCGCCGCCAATTTCGCCATCTGACGCGGCGCGGTGCTCGCCCGTGCGCGGGCGGTGCATCCGGTGCTGACGGTCGATGTCAACGAGGACAACGCGGGCGCGGGCGGATTCGTCGGCGTCGGCCGCCCCTATCCGCTGCTCCACCTGCGCGGCTAGCGCCCGGCCAGCGGCCGCACCTCCTGCAACAGCGCCGCGAACGTCCGCCCCGGCTCCTCGATCATCGGCAGGTGCGCCGAATGCTCCAGCCACACGATCTTCTTCGCTGGCGCCCTCAGCTCGCGCATCCAGTCGGCGACGATCGGCGACGGCGTCGTATAGTCGTGCCGCCCGAGCAGCATCACCACCGGCACGTCGAGCCGCTTCACGTGCGCGAAGGACAGCGGCGCGAGCTGCGGGAACATCGCCTTGATGGTGAAGGCGCTGCCGTCGAGCCACGCCTTGCGGTCGGCGGGCAGATATTCGGGCGAGAGCCGCTTCGACTGGAAATAGAAATCGGCGTTATCGCGATAGGCGGCGAGCGCGCCGTAATGCACCGACCATTTCCGCTCTGTGGTCATCTTGTCGATGCTGAATTCGCCCGGCCCCGGATAGGGCTCCAGCGCTTCCAGCTCGCGCACCGCCGTCGCATTGCCCGCGGCCTTTGCCTTCGCCAAGGTCCATTCGTATCCGGCGCGCTCGCCTTTGCGGAAGTCGATGATCTGCCCCATGCCGACATAGGCGTGCAGCAGGTCGGGCCGCTTTGCCGCCACCGCCAGCCCGACCGCCGATCCCCAGCTATGGCCGAGCAGCACCACCTTCCGCTGCCCATAGCGCTTCGTCAGCTGCTCGATTAGCTCGATGGCGTCGTCGCGGTAGCGGTCGGGATTGAGCGTCGGCGCCAGCGCATCGGGATCGTTCAGCGGAAACGACCGCCCGGCCCCACGCTGGTCCCACTGCACGACGGTGAAAACATCCTCCCACGGCCGCTGGAACGCCCAGGCGGTCGGCAGCTCGACCGCGCCGGGGCCGCCGTGGACGAACAGCAGGATCGGGTTGGCCCGGTCGGCGCCGCGCACATTGACCATCTGCCGCGCCCCGCCGAGCGTTACTTCGAACGTCTCCTGCACGCCCTCCGGCGTCACGATCGTGCCGATCTTCGCCACCACCTCGCGGCCGGGCGCGTAAGGGTCGGTTTCGGACGCGGGCGCGGCGGCGAGCAGCGGCAGCGCCAGGAGGATTCGAAGTTTCATGCCGCGAGACTAGCGGCTCAGCGCGGCTCCAGCCACCAGGTCTGCCGCCAGCCCTCGACCGACCTCACCGGCCGGCCATTGGCGTCGAGCGCCGGCTTGTAGCGGAAGCGCTTCTCGATGAGCGCGCAGGTCGTCGCATCCAGATCGCTACGCCCGCTCGACTGCACCACCCGGCAATTGCTCACCCGGCCATCGGTCCCGACCTCGAAATTGGTCACCACCGCACCACCGGCGCGCGCCTTGCTCGCCGCGCGCGGATAGTCGCGGTCGCGGATCCGGCCGCTCACCCAATAGGCACTGCCGCCCCCGCCGCCCGTCCCGGTGCCCTGACCGCCGCTGCCGAGGCCTTGGCCCACGCCACCGGCGCCGGTACCGGGCCCAACCACCGGCGTCGCGCCCGCATCGGCCTCACGCCCGCTGCTCGCCACCGGCGCGGCGACGATCGGCGGCGGCGTCTCCACCTTCACCACCGGTTTCGGCGCCACCACTTCAGTCGGCTTGGCGTGCTTGTTCGCCGCCGATGCCTCACCCGCCTCGTTCGGCGCCTGCTTCGCCGGCTCGGGCGACGGTGCCACCGGCGGCGCCGGGGTCGGCACCTCGAACACCTCCATCGCCTGCGTGACGATCGGCGAAATCACCGGCGATTGCGTCGCCACCAGCCAGACCACGGCCGCATGCGCCACGACCACCGCTGCGGCGGTCGCGGGGCTGCGGTGCGAACCGGGATCGGCAAAGGCCATTCCACCTCCTGTCGTCCGCCACAGGACGACAGGGCGGAGGACAAGGTTCCCTCTACACGACCCCGGCTTGCGCCAGCTTGAACGGGCCGGGGGCCTTACCCGAAGTTCCGTTTGATCGTGATGAACGGCAGGATGTGCCGCTTGCGCTCGCGATATTCGAAGCTCGTCGGGTTCGGGCTGCGGCGATCGGGCGTAAAGAAGGTCCGCTCGCGCACATATTTGCTGTCGAGCAGATTCTCAATCCCGACGGTGATCGTCGTCGTCGCCGACGGGCGGTACTCGGCGAAGATCTCCACATAGTGGCTGCCCAGGTTGCGATCGAGCTCGTTGCGCCGGAAATTGGTGTTCACCGTGCCATATTCATGGAGCACGCCCCAGGCGAACTTGCCGAGGTCCTGACGGAAGCTGGTCTCGGTGTAGAGCGTATTGTTGCCCGAGAAGCTGCGGTTCCTGAGCGTATAGGGATCGCGCACCGAGGTATCGACCATCGACCAATAGGTCTTGAGCCGCCCGCCCTTGATGCCCATCGCGGAGAGCGGCACGTCGACCGTCGCGCGCGCGATCAGCTCGGTGCCATCGCCAAGGTTGCCCGGCGCGTCGAAGCCTTCCGGCGTCGGCACGCGGTCCTGCACCAGGCTGACGAAGGTGCGCCCCGCCTCCAGCTTGATGAGGCCGTCGCCGAGGACGGTCTTTTCTGCGGTGAGCAGGAATTCCCAGGCGCGTTGCGGGACGAGGTTGGCGTTGCCGCCGTTGACGCGGTCGTTCGACAGTTCGGCGACGCTGATGA
This sequence comes from Sphingoaurantiacus capsulatus, assembly GCF_042648405.1. Lineage (NCBI taxonomy): Bacteria > Pseudomonadati > Pseudomonadota > Alphaproteobacteria > Sphingomonadales > Sphingosinicellaceae > Sphingoaurantiacus > Sphingoaurantiacus capsulatus. Next base: position 170,292 of record NZ_JBHRXV010000004.1, read on the forward strand.
AATCCTCGAACTGCAGCTGCGCCACGGTGCGTTGCGCCGACAATTGCAGGCGCCAGCCGTCGCCGGGGCGCCAGTCGAGCGTCGTCTTCGGCTTCCAGAACTGAAGTTCCCGCTCGGCGGTCGCGTCGCCCGACACCGTGAGGCGCGACGCCTCGTAGGTCAGGTCCATGTCGAGACGCAGCGTCGACGACAGCGCGCGGCCGCCGTTGATGAAGCCCTCGGCCCGCTTCTCCTTCACCTTCGCCTGGTCCACCGGCAGGTCGACGCGGGTGCGCGTGCCCGTACCGTCGATCGTGAAGAAGCCGACGTCGCTGTCGAGAATGTTGAGCGCGCCCTCGGCACCGGCCTCGACGGTCCAACCGGCCCAGCCGGTGCGGTTCCAGACGAGGCGCGCCACCGTCTCCTCGCGGCGGTCGACCAGCAGCTGGTCGGAGCCGCCGATCGTGGCCGCGCCGACGCGATTGACCGATTCGTCGAGCCGCTCGCGGTTGCGGCGCGTCGCGACTCCGACCAGCTTCAGCCCGCCGCCGGCGAGCGGCCGGGTGATGTCGCCGCCGATCTCATATTCCTCATAATCGTATTTCTGATCGAGGCTGTCGTCGCGCGCCGGCCCCGTGGCGGGAAACACGCTGTTCGCCTGGCTCAGCCGGAACCAGTCGATGAAATAGCGGCCGTTCAGATGCGCGGTCTTGTTGGTGCCGCCGTCATAGGCCCATGACGCGGAGACGTTGAGGTTCGGCTCCTCGGTCTCGTTGATCTTGCGGCGGAATTCGATCAGCTCGCCCGACGGCAGCCTCGTGATCCGGTCGCTACCTTCCTCGGTCACCGCATCGCTGTCGAACTCGATCGCCGCGTTGAAGGTCGAGGCGCCGCTGCGCACGAGGCCCGACAGGCTGCCTTCGGGGTAGATGGTGCCGTCGTAGCCGCGGCGCGCATGCGCCATCGCCGTCCCGGCGACGCCGCCCGATTCGCTGAGGATCAGGTTCACCACCTGCGCCTTGCCGGCATATTCGGACCCGAAGGTCTCGCCCGGCCCGACCTCGACGCGCAGCACGCGGTTGGCCGGGATGCGCGACAGCACGGTATCGAGCGTGTCGCTCTTCGTTGCCGGCCGCTGGCCGTTGATGACGACGTTGCCCGCCGCCTGGCCGAAGCCGCGCACTTCGGTATCGCCTTCGTCGAGCTGGAAGCCGGGCACGCGCTCGATGATCTGCAGCGCGTTCGACGGCGCATATTGCTGGAAGAACGCCACCTCATAGACGGTGCGCCCGCCCACGCTGGCCTGCGCCAGCGCCTGTCCCGAGGCCGCACACAACAGTGCGGCGGCGAACAGCCGTCGTCCCAGCATCTTCATATTCGCTCTGCCCTTGCTCTGCGCAGATCTTGGCCCGCGCTTTGCTACATTGTTTACGTGACGCGTCTGCAAGATGCAGGCCACCGCCCTCTCCCTCGGCAATCCGCAGGGGTCGGGCAACGGCCGGCGTCCGGAACCGGACAGCGACTGTCCGGTAAGGGACAATCGCTGCTTGACGACGCGCTACGATTGTAGCTAACTACAAATGTAGCGCATATGGTGCAAGCGCTTTTGTGAAAAGGAACGACGAATGACCTTCCGCTCCCTCCCGCTGATGTCGCTGGCCGTGCTGGCGCTCACCGCTGTCGCCGCGCCCGCGGGCGCCGCCGTCGATGTGCCCACCCCGGCCTTCTCGGCGCTGTCGCTCAACGGCGGCGGCACCGTCACGGTGAAGCAGGGTCCGACTCGCAAGGTCACCATCCTGCGCGGTGATCCCAAAGTCAGCAGCTTCCAGGTGATCGAGCGCTCCTTGCGCATTCGCGCCTGCCCGGATGGCTGCCCCAACAACTACAAGCTCGAGGTGCTGGTCACCGTTCCCGACATCGACGCGCTCGCGGTGCGCGGCGGCGGCAAGGTCGAGATGACCGGCTTCCCCGCGGTGGAAAAGCTGGCGCTGTCGGTGCAGGGCGGCGGCCTGCTCGACACCCGCGCGGTCGAGGCGCGCACCGTCGCCGCCTCGGTCGAAGGCGGCGGCGGCATCCGCACCTGGGCCAGCAAGACCCTCGCCGCCTCGGTTCGCGGCGGCGGCGGCGTGCGCTACAAGGGTAGCCCGACTCTCGCCACGTCAGTGCGGGGCGGCGGCGGCGTGAAGGCCGATTCGGAATAAGCGGCGACGGAGGGGATAGAAGATGCTGGAGAAACTGCCGCCGCGCGAGCGCGAGATCGTCGACCTGCTCTACACGCAGGGCGAGCGCACCGTCGCTGATGTCTGCGCCGCCCTGCCCGACACGCTCACCGCCTCGGCGGTGCGTGCAATGCTGACGCGGCTGGAGGCGAAGGGCTATGTCAGCCGCACGCCTTCCGACCGCGGCTTCCTCTATTCGCCCTCGGTGCCCGAGGCGAAGGCCAAGCAGTCGGCGCTGAGCCAACTCGTTCGCACTTTCTTCGGCGGTTCGCCGGTCGGGGCTGCGACCGCGCTGCTCGGCATGTCGGCGAAGCTCGACGATGCCGAACTCGCCGAGCTTGAGCGCAGCATCGCGGCAGCGCGGAAGGCACGACAGGAGAAGAAGTGATGACGACGGCGCTCCTCATCGAGCTGGCGTGGAAGTCGACGCTGACGCTCGGCGCGACCCTGCTGCTGCTCCGCCTGCTCCGCCACCGCTCGGCGGCGGAGCGGTCGTGGCTGGCGCATGCCGGCCTGCTGTTCACCTTGCTGCTGCCGCTCGCGCATGTCGCGATGCCGCGCTGGAACGTCGAGGCGCCGGCCCCGGTCGCCGAAGTGCTGGCGCCGGTCACCACAACGGCCGGGGCGAGCACGCCGGACACCGTCGTCGCCACGTCGCCCGCGACCATCGGCGAAACGCCTGTCACCGTTTCCATCGCCACCACGCCCGAACCGGCGGCAGCGCCGCTGCTGCCGATATTCGAGTGGATCGACACCGCACTGCTGATCTACGGCCTGCCCGCCGCGCTGCTGCTCGGCATCACCCTGATCGCCGTGGTGCGCCTGTTCGGCCTGCGCCACCGCGCCAACGTGCTGATCGAGAACAGCTGGCTGTCGGCACTCGCCCGCGCGCAGCATCGCATGGACTTCAAATATGGCACTGCGCTGCTGGTCAGCTCGGACATCGGTTCGCCGGTGAGCTGGGGCGTGCTGCGCCCGGTGATCCTGCTCAACACCGAAGCCCTCGAATCGCGCGAACAGGCCGAAGCCGTGATCGCGCACGAGCTGGCGCATGTCGCCAACCTCGACTGGGCGAAGCTGCTGCTCGCCCGCATCACCGCGGCGGTATTCTGGTTCAACCCGCTGGTCTGGGTGCTGACCAAGCAGTGCCATCAGCTGCGCGAGGAAGCCGCCGACGACGCGGTGCTGTCGCACGACGTGCCCGACCTCGACTATGCCGAGCTGCTGGTCGGCGTCGCCCGGCATGAGAGCGGCGCGCTGCTGCTCGCCGCCAACGGCGTGGCGCCGAGCCGCGGTTCGCTGGCCCAGCGCGTCACCCGCGTGCTCGATACCAGCCTGCGCCGTGCGCCGGCGCGTTTCGGCTGGACCGCCGGCATCACTGCCGGCGCGCTGATCTTCGCCGCGCCGCTCGCCGCGCTGTCGCTGGGTGCGGCGGGTGGCGAGGCACCGGGCGAACGCCTTCAGATGGCGGCGCTGCAGCCGCCCGCCATTCCCGCGCCGGCCGCGGCACCGCAGCCGCTTGCGGCGCCGGCGCAGCCGGTCGCGCCGACCGCAATGGCAGCCGCGATCACGCAGGCGGTGGCCGTCGCGGTTCCGCAGCAACTCGCCAATGCTGTCGATACCGATATCGACGTCGATGTGGATGTCGACGTGGACCTCGATCTGGACGAGCCGAGCCACATGACCTTCCGCAGCGGCGGCAAGGCGCCGTGGAAGGTCGGTTCGGTCGTGCCGCTGCCGCGCGTCGAGGCGCTCGCGCTCAACGGCGGCGGCGAGGTGATCCTGCGTCACGGCGCGCGCAGCCAGGTCCGCTTCCTCGGCGGCAATCCGGCGGCGGCGAAGCTCAATGTCTCCAACGACAATCTGTCGATCAGCGGCGGCGCCAACGGGCTGAAGCTCGAACTGACCGTGCCGTCGATCGAGGCGATCTCGATCCGCGGCGGCGGCGTCGTCGTCGCCCGCGGCGAATTCCCGCCGACCCGCGACCTCGCCATCGCCGTTCACGGCGGCGGCGTCGTCGAGACCGACGCGATCAAGGCGCATGAAGTAGCAGCGGCCATTCGCGGCGGCGGCGAGATCCGGACCCGCGTCGAGCATGAGCTGGCGGCGAGCGTCACCGGCGGCGGCGACATCAACTATCGCGGCGACCCGCGCGAGGTGGCGCGCGCCATCGAGGGCGGCGGCACCATCAACCGCGTCGGCAACTAGGGTAGAACGCGGCGGGGAGGCTCAGGCCTCCTCGCCGCCCTCGGCCTGCAGCTCCTTGAGCATCGACAGCGCGACTGCTTCCAGCTCGAGGTCGCGGATCAGCTCCTTGACCAGCTTGAAGGGGCGCGGCTGCTCGAGGCACTGCTCGGCGATCAGCTGCGCCAGCAGGTTGCGCAGCGCGGTCGGGGCCGCGGCATAGCGAACTTCCTTTTCGAGCTCGTCGGCGCCGCCGTCGATGGCCGCGTCGAGCGAATCCATCAGCACGCCGATCGCCTCGCCGACGCGCGCATCATATTCGGCGTCCGACAGGGCATCGAGCGGCGAGGTCGGGGTATCGCTGTTGGTCATCCGGGTGCTCCATCGAAGGTGCCGCCCGAGTGGGCGTGCCGCGCGCCCGCGTCAAGCACGCGAGCGTCATCGGAGCATCGATAAGGGAAAAAGGTGAGCGCACCGGGTCGAAAGGGAAAAATCGGTCGATGCGCTCTGAAGGGGATTTAGTGCCCAAAAGGTATAGATATGGTTAACAGCGTGTTTCCCTTGTTTTCCCGAACGAAAGCAGCGCGCTGAGCAGTGCGGAATCCAGTTGTAATGCAATTTGATTCCGCTTATGCGTGCAAGCGACGACCCGACCCGGTGCCGTGCACGGCGCTGGAAAGAGATCGGCGGATGGGGACAGCCGCCGAGGGCGCCACATCATTGGAATTGCAACGGTTGACGCGTCGCCGGTCACGGCGCCGTGGAGGGAGAGATGCTATGAAGTTCATGGTTGGTGCCGCGCTGATCGCGCTTGCCGGTCTCAGCGCGCCGGCGATGGCGCAGTCGGGCGAGACGAAGCCGAAGAAGGTCCGCATGGCCTGCAAGGAGGAGGCGGTCACCGGCAGCTTCACCCGCAAGGCCAAGCAGTGCCGCACGGCGGTGAACGTGACCGAGCGCAAGGAAGCGCCGAAGGCGCAGGCCGCCACGACGCCGGTGCCCGCCTCGCAGCCGGCCCCGGCGACCACGCCGCCGCAGGCCGACACCACCGCGCCGGACCAGCCCGGCACGCGATAAGCTTTTCAGTTCGGAACGCGCCGCCGCGGCCCGAGAGGGTGCGCGGCGGTTTGCGTTTCAGACGGGCGTCGCGCCGAGCGTCGCGGTCCAGTGATCGAGCTGCGATTTCAGCAGCTTGTCGCGGACATAGTCGATTTCTTCGTCGACTTTCTCCAGCACCTCGAACGACAGACCTTCCGCGCCGTGCGCGTTCCAGGCAGCCTGCAGCCCCGCCGTGCGGCGGCTGCCGGCGCTGAATTCGAAGGACAGGCAGCGCCAGATCGAGTCGAGATCGGGGGCGCGGCCGACCCAGGCTTCGCCGGTCGCGAGGCAGCGGATCGCATAGATTCCGGCGACGGTTTTGCGTTCCTTGTACGCGGCAATGGCGGCTTTGCGGTCCATGGAAGCGGCGAATATCACCCGGGTAAAAATTGACAAGCGGAATTTTACCCGGGTAATAATCAGCGATGGACGACGACAGCCCCGACCGCCCCGTCACCGCCTTTTCCGGCGTGCGGCTGATCGGCCGCGGCCCGCTCGCCAAAGTCGCGGTCGCCATCCCCGGCTGGATCGAGCGCAACCATCGCAGCCACCCGGTTCAGGTGTTCGACGATGCGACCGGCGCGATCATCGACCTCGACCTGCGCGGGACCGCAGAAGAGATCGTCGCCCGCCTGACGCCCGAAGGCGAACCGCGCGGCCGGGGGCGCCCCAAGCTCGGGGTGTCGTCGCGCGAGGTGACCTTGCTGCCGCGCCAGTGGGACTGGTTGATGCGCCAGCCCGGCGGCGCATCGACCACCTTGCGCCGGCTGGTCGACGCCGCCCGCAAGGAAGCGATCTACGACATCCGCGCCGCGCAGGCCGCCGCCTACAAATTCGCGGCCGTGAAGGTCGGGCACCACGCCGGCTTCGAGGAAGCGGCGCGCGCCCTGTTCGCGGGCGACCACGCGGCGTTCAGGAAGCACAGCATCCACTGGTGGCCCGACGTTCGCGCGCATGTCGAGCGGCTGGCATGGCGTGAATCGCCAACAGATGGTGGGACGCACCGCGACGGTTGATTGCGCAGGACCGTGCAATCATACGCGCTGAGCCGCCGCGCCATGCTGGCCGGCGCCGGCGTCGCGGTCGCCGCGAGCGCCCTGCCCGCTCGCGCGCAAACCCCGGTCGCGGCGCAGCCCAAGCCACTGATGGACCGGCTGGTCGAGCGCGCGAGCGAGAACCGGCTGCGCATGGACTATCAGGGCGGGCGCTTCTCGGGACCGGGCTGGGACCGGCTGGTCAGCGAGGGGCGCGCCGCGCACTTCTTCATGGTCGGCGAGGAGCATGGCGTCGCCGAGGTGCCGAAGCTGGTCGGGCAGTTGGCTGCAGCGCTGAAACCCGCCGGCTATGAGCGGCTGGCGATCGAGGTATCGCCGCCGATGACCGCCGAGATCGAGAAGGTGGCGAAGGACGGCTATGCCGGCCTTGAGCGTTTCATGCGCGCCAACGCGCCGGGCGTCGCCTTCTACACGATGCGCGAGGAAGCGCAGATGCTCGCCGACGTGGCGAAAGGCGGCGGCTACCGCTTCTGGGGCCTCGACTATGAGATCATGGGCGACCCGCTGCTGGTGACCCGGCTGCGCGCCAAGGCGCCGGCGTCGGCAAAGGCGCCGATGGACGCGCTGTACACGGTCGTGACCGACGCGCGCGCCAAGCTCCTCGCCACCCGGCAGCAGCAGCATATCTTCGCCTTCGCCGGCGACCCCGAACTGGTACGCGCGGTGCGCCGCGCCTGGCCGTCACCCGATGCCGAGAGCGGCTGGATCCTCGACACGCTGGAGGAGACGCTCGAGATCAACCAGCTGTGGACCAAGGGCCAGGGCTGGGCGTCGAACGCGCGGCGCACCGCCTTCCTGCGCGCCAACCTCCGCCGCCACTGGCTCGCCGAAAAGGCGGCGGGGCGGGCGCCGAAGACGCTGTTCAAGTTTGGCGCCTATCACACCGCACGCGGCCGGTCGGGCACCGAGGTCTATGATATCGGCGAGTTCGCGCCCGCCATCGCCGAACTGGAGGGCAGCCACAGCTATCACCTGCTGGTCGGCGCCGGGATGGACCGGCAGGTCGCCGGCATCAACCTGACGACCTTCGGCTACGACCCTGGCCCGTCGGGGCTCTACAAAGGGGCGTTCGGCGCCGAGGCGCTGGCGGCACTGGCCTACCCGGACGCACCGACGCTGATCGACCTGCGGCCGCTACGCCCGATCATGTCGGCACGGCAGACGAAGACCGCGGACCCCGATCTGGTACGGATGATCCACGGCTTTGATTCGATGCTGGTGCTGAGCGGCAGCACGCCGTCAGCGAGCATGATGACGCTTTAGGGTCTGGGCTCGCACATCCAGCCACCACCCCACAGTCGTCATTCCGGCGAAAGCCGGAATCCAGTCGAACGGTCGGTCTGGATACCGGCTTTCGCCGGTATGACGATGGTAGGTGTTAGTAGCGAAGCGCCTGTCTAGAAGCGCTGATCTACTCGTCGGTGACGAGGCTGTTCAGCGCCTCGCCGATGGCGAGGAGGTTGACGCCCTTGTTGCAGCCGGTGAGGCCGCCGGGGCCGATCGGCGTGCAGGTGCCGGTGCCGCCGGCGATGCGCACGTCATCGGTGCCGAGCGTGCGGGCGGTGCCGCCCTGTTCGACAATGCGCGCGCCCTGCTCGACAGGCACGCCGTCGGGCACGTCGAGCTGACGGAGGCGGAAGCGCTCCTCCTCCGGACGGCGGGCGCAGACGACGATCTCGTCGATACTCGAGGCCGCCGGGCACGGATCATTGCCGTAAACGGTGACCATGCGACGGCGATAATTTTCGACGATCGCGACAGTGGACGTATCAGGTTCGCTGGCGGCGGCGGGTGCCGTGGCATCCTGCGCGAAAGCCGGCGGCGTGAGCGCCGTCAGCAGCAGGGCCAGGCCAAGGGCGGTACGCATCGGGGCCTCCTTTTCGAACCACATCAACGCGCGGAATCCCGAATCGGGACCCTTGCGCCTGCGTATCGATATGCCCTGAAACAGCGTTTAGGTCACGCCGGGTGGGGGAAATTGCCCGCTTTGGCGACCTTGCTGCTGAGCGGCCGGCCGAGGATGCCGGCGAACCATTTGTTCGCCTCAAACGCCGCTTCGATGTCGACGCCGGTCTCAAGCCCCGAGCGCGCGAACAGGAACAGCAGTTCCTCGGTCGCGACGTTGCCGGTGGCGCCGGGCGCGAACGGGCAGCCGCCCAGGCCGCCGAGCGAGCTGTCGAGCGTGGCGACGCCCGCCTGATAGGCCGCCCAGGCATTGGCCGGGCCCATGCCGCGGGTGTCGTGGAAATGGGCGCGGAGCGCGATGTCGGGACCGATCGCCTCTCGCACCCGGCCGAACAAGTCGCTGACCTGCGCCGGCACCGCGACGCCGATGGTGTCGGCGAGCGCGATCTCGACCGCGCCGGCCTCGGCCATCTTCTCGGCCATCATGACGATACGATCGGGCGGGACATGGCCTTCGAACGGGCAGCCGAAGGCGACCGAGATGGTGACCTGCGGCTTCAGCCCCGCCTCGCGCGCGAGGCGCAGCATGTCGGTATTTTCGACGATGCCCTGTGCGACCGTCTGGTTCTGGTTACGCACGCCGAAGCTGTCGGTGCCGATGATGACGCAGCCCGCCTCGTCGACGCCGCGCTTGTTGCCCTCGCGGCTCTCGATCGCGCGCAGCACGCCGCGCTTGTTGAGGCAGAGGCCGATGTAGCTGACGTCCGCCCGGTCGGGCAGGCCGGCGATCACCGCTTCGGCGTCGCCCATCTGCGGCACCCGCGCCGGATTGACGAAGCTCGCCACCTCCAGCCGCCGCACGCCGGCGTCGATCATCCGGCCGATCATGCCGAGCTTCGCCTCGGTCGAGACGACTTCGGGTTCGTTCTGCAGCCCGTCGCGCGGGCCGACCTCGAGAATTTCAACGGCGCGGTCCATGCGCGGCAAATGGCATCGCGCCCGCAAAACGTCAAATCCCTGCCTTGCCTATATTGTGTATGCTTATTATCTCCCCACTCATGTCAGACTCGATGGGTTTTCTTCTCGGCGACGCCTCCCGGCTGCTGCGCCGCCGGTTCGATCAGGACGCGCGCGCCATCGGCGTAACGCGCCCGCAGTGGCGCCTGCTGTTCGCGCTGTCGCGGGCCGAAGGCATCAACCAGGGCGGGCTCGCCGAGCAGCTCGAGGTCGAGGCGATTACGCTGTGCCGAATGGTCGACCGGCTGCAGGAGGCCGACCTCGTCGAGCGCCGCGCCGACCCGGCCGACCGGCGCGCGTGGCGGCTGTTCCTCACCGACAAGGCGCGGCCGCTGCTCGATACGATGCACGAGATCGGCCACCGGGTGATCGAGGAGGCGCTCGACGGCCTCGACGCCGCGCGCCGCGACGCGCTGGCCGAGACGCTGGGTATCATTCGCGCCAATCTCTCCACCCGACCGACCGATGAGCCGCTGAAGGAGGCCGCGCGATGAGCGAGGCGATCGTCGAGGAGACCGGCCAGCGCCGCTGGTGGCGGCCGGTGCTGATGTTCGGCGTGCCGCTGCTGCTCGCCGCCGTCGGCGCCTATTTCTACGTGACCGGCGGGCGCTATGTGTCGACCGACAACGCCTATGTGCGGCAGGATCTACTGTCGATCGCACCCGACGTGTCGGGCCGCGTCAGCGAAGTGGCGGTCGCCGAGAACCAGCAGGTGGCGGCGGGCGCCCTGCTGTTCCGCATCGAAGAGCGCCCGTATCGCATCGCGCTGGAGGAGGCCGAGGCCGCCGTCGCCAACGCCCGCCTGTCGGTGGCGCAGCTTCGCACCGGCATCAATGCATCCCGCGCGGGCATCGAGGGCGCCCGCGCGCAGGTCGCGCTCGAGCAGCAGAATTTCGCGCGGCAGGCTGAGCTTCTGAAGCGCGGCTTCACCACCCGCGCCAGCTATCAGGCGTCGGACAATGCGCTGAAGGAAGCGCGTGCCCGGCTGGCCGCCGCCGAGGCCGAGGGCGCTCGTGCGCAGGCCGCGGTCGCGGGCAGCGTCGGCCGGCCGATCGACGCGCATCCCGAGGTGATGGAAGCCATCGCCAAGCGCGACAAGGCGGCGCTCGACCTCTATCGCACCACCGTCCGCGCGCCGCGCAGCGGTATCGTCAGCCAGACCGACCGATTGCAGGTCGGCCAGGTCGCCGCCGCCGGCCTGCCGATGGTCAGCCTCGTCGGCGGCCAGGGCATCTGGATCGAGGCCAATTACAAGGAAACCGACCTCGCCAACATGGCGGTCGGCCAGCCGGCGACGATCGAGCTCGACGCCTATCCCGACCTGGAGCTGAGGGGCCGTGTCGCCAGCATTGGTGCCGGCACCGGTTCCGAATTCTCGGTGCTGCCGGCGCAGAACGCCAGCGGCAACTGGGTGAAGGTCACCCAGCGCGTGCCGGTGCGCATCGCCATCGACGGCACGCCGCGCCGCGCGCTGCTCGCCGGCCTGTCGGCCGAGGTCACCATCGACACTCGCGCGCGCGCAGTCGCCTCGGCCGGCGCGACGCCGAAGGCGGGTGAGCCCGCTACCGGCCCCTCGCTGGCGATGGCGACGGCGCACTAGCCATGGCGGCGTCCGCCGCGGCAACTGCGCCGGGCGTGGCCCGATCGCCCAATCGCGTCGTCATCACCTTTTCGGTGATGGCGGCGACGATCATGCAGGTTCTGGACTCGACGATCGCCAACGTGGCGCTGCCGCATATGCAGGCGAGCCTTGGCGCGGCGCAGGACACCATCGTGTGGGTGCTGACCAGCTATATCGTCGCCTCCGCCATCGCCATCCCGATCACCGGCTGGCTCGCCGACCGCTTTGGGGTGAAGCGCTTGCTGCTGATCTCGATCGGCGGGTTCGTCGTCACCTCGATGATGTGCGGGGCGGCGCAGAACCTCGACCAGATGGTCGCCTTCCGCGTGTTGCAGGGCGTGTTCGGCGCCTTCCTCGTGCCGCTGGCGCAGTCGGTCATGCTCGGCATCTACCCTCGCGAGAAGCACGGCCAGGCGATGGCGCTGTGGGGCATGGGCGTGATGATCGGCCCGATCATGGGTCCGATGCTCGGCGGCTGGCTGACCGAGAATTTCGACTGGCGCTGGGTGTTCTACATCAACCTGCCGATCGGCATTCTCGCGGCGCTGGGCATCTGGCTGTGCATGGACGAGACGCCGCGCGGCGAGCGGCGGTTCGACCTGTTCGGCTTCGCGCTGCTGGCAATGGCGGTGGGCGCGCTGCAGCTGCTGCTCGACCGTGGCGAGAGCGAGGACTGGTTCGCGGCGCTGGAAATCTGGATCTACGCCGGGCTGATGGTGTCGGGCCTGTGGATGCTGATCGTCCACACCGCCACATCGAGCCGTGAGACGGTGCTGCCGGGGGCGCTGCTGCGCGACCGCAACGTCGTCACCGCGCTGGTGTTCAGCGCCGGGCTGGGCCTCGTGCTGTTCGCCGGCATGGCGCTGATGCCGCCGATGCTGCAGCATCTGTTCGGCTATCCGACGATCACCACCGGGTTGGTGCTCGCGCCGCGCGGCGTCGGCACGATGCTGGCGATGATGGTGGTGGGGCGGATCGTCGGGAAGGTCGACCCGCGGCTGCTGATCTTCCTCGGCTTCGGCCTGACCTCGCTGTCGCTCTACCAGATGACCGGCTTTTCGCTGGAGATGGACATGACGCCGGTGATCGTCAGCGGCGTCATCCAGGGCCTTGGCATCGGCTTCATCTTCGTGCCGCTGAACACGATCGCCTTCGCCACCATCGCGCCCAATCTGCGCACCGATGCGGCGAGCCTGCTGACCCTGATCCGCAGCCTCGGTAGCTCGATCGGCATCTCGCTGGTGACGGTGATGCTGTCGCACAACCTCCAGACCAGCCATGCCGATCTCGCCGCGCATCTGACGCCGTTCAACGTGCCGCTCGCCGACCCCGCGCTGGCGGCGCGCATGGCCTCGGTCGGCGATACCGCGCTGGTCGCGCTCGATGCCGAGGTAAACCGGCAGGCGCTGATGATCGCCTATCTCGACGATTTCCAGCTGATGCTGATCTTGACGCTGGCGATCATGCCGCTGGTCGTGCTGCTGCGAAAACCGAGCCACGCCCCCGACCCGGACGCGCCGCCTGCGCATATGGATTAGCGTTTCCGGCGCTGCTCCAGCACATCCATCACCTCGCGCGCGAACGCAGTCAGCCGCTGCTGCTCGATCACGTCGAGCGGCTTTCGCGCGCTGGTGCCGATGATGCAGAGCGTGCCGATGCGATAGCCTTCGGGCGTCACCAGCGGCGCGCCGGCGTAGAAGCGAATGTTCGCCTCCCCCACCACCAGCGGATTGCCGGCAAAGCGCGGATCGGCGGTGGCGTCGGGCACCACGAACGGCCCGTCCTGATGAATGGCGTGCGAGCAGAAGGAGATCGAGCGCGGCGTCTCCGCCGCCTCCAGCCCGACGCGCGCTGGAAACCATTGCCGGTCGCGATCGATCAGCGACACCAGCGCGGTCGGCACGTCGAAGGCGGCGGCGGCCTCGGCGACGATATCGTCGAGTTCGGGGTGTGCCGCGGCGGCCACGCCATAGGCATCGAGCGCGGCCTGCCGCCCCGCTTCGTTGGCGGGGCGTTCGGCGATGGTGAAACGGCGGATGCTCATGACGGCTCCCCGGCGCCGGTCAGCGGCACGGTGAAGGTGAAGATGGTGTTGCCGGGCTCGCTTTCGAAGCTGAGCCCGCCGCCGTGGCGGTCGACGATCGCCTTGGCGATCGAGAGGCCGAGGCCGGTGCCGCCCTTGGCGCGCGTGTCGGTGGCGTCGGCCTGCGCGAAGCGTTCGAACATCCGCGACTTGAACGCCTCCGGAATGCCGGGGCCCTGATCGGCGACCGAGACATAGGCGACGCCGTCGCCTTCCTCGGCGGTCAGGGTGACGATGCCGCCGTTGTCGGAGAATTTCACCGCGTTCGAGATGAGGTTGGCCATCACCTGCTGGATACGGTGCGAATCGGCGCGCACGTTCAGCGGGCGCGGCAAGGTGCCGAGCGCGAGGGTGACGCCGCGCGCCTCGGCATAGGAGCGGTTGGTCTCGGCGGCGTCCTGCAACAGCTGGTTGAGGTCGTGCGGCCGGATATCGAATGCCATCCGGCCCGATTCGATCTTCTCCATGTCGAGGATGTCGTTGACGAGCAGGCTCAGGCGGTCGGCGTTGCGCAACGCCATATCGGTGAGCGAGGCCTGCGTGTCGGAGAGGCCGGCGGCGAGCGGCCCGGCGAGCATGCCGAGCGCGCCGCGGATCGAGGTGACCGGCGTGCGCAGTTCGTGGCTGACGGTGCTGACGAACTCGCTCTTGAGGCGATCGGCGCGGCGGGCGTCGGTGGCGTCGAGATAGGTGACGAGGAAGCGGCGGCCGGGCAGCGGCACGCCGCGCACCACCGCCGGCGTATAGGCGGCGACATCGCGTTCGAAGAGGAAGGAGCGGCCCTCGCGCGCCAGGGTCAGCTCGTCGGCGATCGCCTCGGGGGCGCTGCCTTCGGCGGCGGCGGGGATCAGGCGGAGCAGTTCGGCGTTGCGGCCGAGGATGCGGCCCTCGCGGTCGGTGACCACCACCGCGACGCCGATATTGTCGAGCGTGACGCGCAGCAGCGCCGCCGCCTGCCGGGCCAGCCGCTGCGCCTCGATCCGGCCGCGCAGCTGGCGGAGCAGCATCAGGCCGATGGCAAGGACGAGGAACAGGGCGCCGATGAGCGCCGCGTAGATCACCTGCTGCGTCAGCCGGTCGGCATCCTGAAGCTCGGCGCCGCGCTCGGCGAGGCGGTTGCGCTCGAAGGCGGCCATCGCGCCGATCTCGGCACGAATCTCGTCCATCAGCCGTTTGCCTTCGAGGCCGGCGACCTTTTCCGTCGCAGCGTCGAGCCCTTGCGTGCGGCGCAGATCGATCGTCGAGCGCATGAAGGCGAATTTATCGGCGAGCAACTTGCCGAGGCGATCGCCGCGCTGCCGCTCGATCGGCGAACCCTGCGCGTCGCGGGTGATCGCGTCGAGCGTGCCGCCGACCTCGTCCTTGCTGACCAGATAGGGTTCGAGGAAACGCTCGTCGCCGGCGATGATGTAGCCGCGCTGGCCGACCTCGGCATCGAGTATCTGGCGCATCAACAGATTGAGCCGCTCGATGCGCGCGCTCGCCGCCTCGACGGCTGCGCGCGCTTCCGCCGCGGCGCTGAGGCGCAGGCCGATGGCGAGCGCCGAGCCCATCACCAGCGCGACGATCAGCGCGAAGCCGACCCAGGCGCGGATGGTGGTGGTGGAGAAGCGGCGGCGCGGCATGCTCAGCCCCCGATCACGGCGGCGAGCGCGGCGACGGCGGCGGGGAGCGCCGCCGCGTCGGCTTCCTCGACGGCGCGACCGGCACTGGTGATCCCGGGCGCGCCAAAGGTGCCGCCGCGGCCGGCGAGGCGGTGGGCGATGGCGCGAACCTCGTCGAACTCGCCTGCCGCCAGATGCGCGCGGATTTCGGCGAGGCGCGCGGGCAGTTCGGCGCGAAACTGTTCGCCCAGCTCGGCGAACTTCCGCGCGAAGGCGTCGTCGTCGCTCACGCGGTCGCCGCCGTCCAGATGCGGCGCAGCGCGTCGGGAAGCACCTGCGGGTCAAAGGGCTTGGCCAGCACGTCGGCAGCGCCGAGCGCGCGCAGGCGGGCGACCTCCTCAGGCTGTGCCTTCGCGGTGAAGAACACGGCGGGCACATGATCGAGCGCCCGCTTCTCGCGCAGCGCCGCGAGCGTCGAGGGGCCGTCCATGCCGGGCATCATCACGTCGAGGAGGATCAAGTCGGGGGCGAAAGCCTCCGCCCGCGCGATGGCGTCGCCGCCGAAATTATGCGCCTCGACAGTGAAGTCGCCGATCATCTCCAGTGCCATCACGGTGACGGTGCGGATGTCGTCGTCGTCCTCGACATACAGGATCTTGCTGAGCGCCATCGATCGACTTTCAACTGGTGGTGGCGAAGCCGCGGCGTGCCGGGACGGTCCCGTGCCTAGCATCGTTGCGCGCGATGCTGCCAGCAGCCTGTTCACACGCGCCCCCGGTGCGACGATCAAGCCTCGGGCCGGCGATCTTGGCGTGCGGCGCGGTTATGAGCCGATCCGCCGAAGCCGCCGTCGTGGCGCTCGACCGGCCTTCGGCGCGATGGCGGCAACGGTCGCGGGAATAGCCTTGGCGGCTGGAAACGCAAAGCGACGGAAAAACAACTGGAAAGCAACTGAAGCGCAGGGAAACCGGCGGGGCGGACGACTGCGGGAGTCGCCTGTCAAAGGGGTGCCCCGCCGGTCCCTACCAAGGGGAGTAGCGGCTCCCCTCAGAGCATCCAGGCCAGCGGCCATCCGGCGCGCCGGCAACCCGGACGCGCGGCGAGGCCGGGCGGCGGGGTTGCGGAGGGCGAAGAGCGCGGACGATGCGGGCCATCTCAAAAAACTCCATCTGCGGGGTCAGCCCCCGTTCGATGGATTTTGAGCTATCACGGCCCGTTCGGATCGCCGCGTAAACAACTGTAAACTGCGATAAGCTCTTGAGAAGGGCTAAGCTTCTACGAGCTCCAGCCGGTAGCCGAAGCTGTAGACGGGCACCAGCCGGAAGCCCTTTTCGGGAGTCAGGTGAAGCTTGGTGCGAATCTTCGAGATGTGCGCGTCGAGCGTGCGGGTGGGCAGATCGGGGTTACGGCCCCACACCGCCTCCAGCAGGTGCGCGCGCGACAGCGGGCGCTGCGTATTTCGCATCAGCATCGCAGCGAGCGCGAATTCCTTGGCGGTGAGCGTCACCGTCTCCGCACCGATCTTCACCGACTGGTCGCGGTGGTCGAAGGTCAGGCCGCTCAGTTCCTCGGTCGAGGCGGCGACCGGCGCCGGGTAGCGGCGGCGCAGCACGGCATCGACGCGGGCGCGCGCCACCGCCGGCTGGAACGGCTTGGTGATATAGTCATCGGCGCCGGCGTCGAGTGCGGCGACGATGTCGGTTTCCGCGTCGCGGAGCGTGATCATGATCGCCGGCGGGCACGGATCGAGATGTTCCTGCGCCCATTGCAGCACTTCGAGCCCGGTGGCGCCGGGGACGTTCCAGTCGAGCAGCAGCAGATCGAAGGATTCCTGGCGCAGCCGGACGAGCATCGACGAGCCGGTGACAACGATATGGCAATCATGGCCGAGCGGCCCGAGCGTCGCGCATAGCAGCTCCGCCAGCAGCGGATCGTCCTCCATCACGGCTATGCGCATCGTGCCCCTCCGATGGCGTTATACCGCCGGTCTAGCGCCGGCTGAAACCCACAATTTCAGTCACTTCGGTTCACGGCTGAGCCGCGTCATCAGGATGGCGGCGCGTTTCGCCTGCTTGGCGATGCTCGGCAGGTTGACCGCCTCGCCCGGCGCATGGTCGCCGCGGCTCGACGGCCCGAGGCCGACGAGACCGTCGACATCGTTGGCGACGAAGGCGATGTCGCCGGCGCCGCGCTTCAGCGGATCGAGTTCCGCCATCTGCGGGAGGCCCATGTCCTTGTTGACGACATTGAGCTTCGCCAGCAGCGCGCGGTTGCCGGCGGTCGGCGCCATCGGCGGATAGCCTTCGTCGAAGCTGATCTTGGCACCGGTCTCCGGCAGATGCTTGGCGACGATCGCCTGCATCTTCTCGCGCACCCGCACCGTCTGCTCCTGCGACAAGGTGCGGAAGTCGCCGCGCGCGATGGCGACGCCGGGAATGATGTTGCCCTTGCCGGTGGCAGTGGCGCGCACCGCATCGGCATCAAGCGTCGCGGTGGCGCCGCCGGTGATAAGCCCGACGTTGAAGGTGAGGTTGGGCTCGGGCAGCTCGGTACGGAACGCGGCGATGATGCGCGCGATCTCGTAGATCGCGCCGTCGCCGACGCCGGCGCGGAAGATGCCCGACGAATGGCCGGACTTGCCGGTGGTATGCAGCTCCCAGCTGTTCGACGAGCGGCGGGCGATCGAGCCCATGTCGCGGCCATCCTCGACCGACAGGCCTTCGAAATCAAGCGCCGCGTCGGCGCGCTTGCCGGCAGCGATCAGGTCGGCGCGGGCGATATCGATGGGGTCGCCGCTGCGCTCCTCGTCGCCGGTCAGATGAACCTCGATATTGGCGTCCTTCAGGGTGCCGGCGGCCTTCATGGCGCGCAGCGCGGCAAGCATCGCGACGACGCCGCCCTTGTTGTCGGCGGCGCCCGGCCCGACGCCCTGGTCGCCTTTGCGCTCGAATTTCTGGAAGGGCGAGTCCGGCTCGAACACCGTGTCGAGGTGACCGATGAGCAGCAGCAGCTTCCCGCCGGGCCTGCCCTTGTGGGTGGCGATCAGATGGCCGGCGCGCTTGGTCTGCGGCAGCGGCTTCCACACGGTGGTGAAGCCGAGCGCGTCGAACTCGGGCTTCACCATCTCGGCGACCTTGGTGACGCCTTCGATGTTCAAGGTGCCGCTGTTCTGGTTGACCAGTTTCTCGAGGAACAGGATCGAGCGCTCCGCCTCGGCATCGACGGTCGCGACCATCTTCTTTTCCGCCGACGAGAGCGCGGCGTGAGCGGGCGACGCCAGCGCGACGGCGGCGGCAGCGAGCAAGAGATACGTCTTCATGGCGACTCCCCGAGGCGATGTGTTGGCCTGACCCTAGCCGAGCGAATCCTGGCCCGCCACATGGACTTGCCCCAGAGCGGGCACTAGGCTCGACTGTCTGTCATCGGGGGATATCCATGCTGAAGCGCCTTGCCGTCGCCGCCACCGCCCTGTCGATCGTGCTGGCCGCGCCGGCGCTGGCGAAGGACGACAAGCCGGGCGATCCGATGAAGGGCACGGTGGCGCGTGACGGGCTGCTGCCGGTGAACGTCGATGCGAAGGGTGGGCGGATCCTGCTGTCGCTGCCGAAGGCCGACGCGGACGGGATTTCGGGGCGCTATCTCTATATGGCGAGCCTGAAGACAGGCTTGGGCTCGGCGCCGATCGGGCTCGACCGCGCGCAGCCGGGACCGGCGCAGATGCTGGTGTTCCGCCGCCTCGGAAAGAAGGTGGCGATCGAGCTGGAGAACCCGCGCTTCCGGGCGACGGGGGCCGGGGCGAGCGAGCTGGCGGCGGCGCGCGATGCGTTTGCTTACTCGACCCTGTGGCTGGGCGACGCGATCGACCTGCCGGGCGGCGGGCTGGCGGTGGATATCGCCCCGTTCCTCGCGCGCGACACCAAGGGCATCGCCGCGCAGCTGAAGGACGGCGGGGAGAAGGGCTACAAGCTGGTCGCCGATCTGAGCGCCGCCGACCCGTCGGCGGTGAAGGTGTTTCCGGACAATATCGAGTTCGAGGCGCGGCAGACCTATGTCTCCGACGAGCCGGGCGACGAGGTGAGCAACATCGCGCCCGACCCGCGGTCGATCGGCATCGTGGTGCGACATTCGCTGGTCCGGCTGCCCGAGGCCGGCTATCGCCCGCGCCGCTTCGATCCGCGCGGCGGCAGCTTCGCGACGCAGGTGCTCGACTTCGCGTCGCCGCTGGGATCGTCGATCGTCTACGAGCTGGCCAACCGCTTCCGGCTGGAGAAGACCGATCCAACCGCGGCGCGGTCGACGGTGAAGAAGCCGATCGTGTTTTACATCGACAATGGCGCGCCCGAGCCGATACGCACCGCGCTGCTGGAAGGCGCATCGTGGTGGAAGACGGCGTTCGAGGCGGCGGGGCTGATCGATGCCTATCGGGTGGAGATTCTCCCCGAGGGGATCGACCCGCTCGACGTGCGCTACAACGTCGTCAACTGGGTCAATCGGGCGACGCGCGGCTGGTCCTATGGCTATGCGGTGACCGACCCGCGCACCGGCGAGATTCTAAAGGGCACGGTGCTGCTCGGCTCGCTGCGGGTGCGGCAGGACATGCTGATCTATGAGGGCCTCGTCGGTGCGGACAAGGTCGGCACCGGCGGGCCGAACGACCCGGCGCAGGTGGCGCTGGCGCGCATCCGGCAATTGTCGGCGCACGAGGTCGGGCATGCGCTCGGCATCCTGCACAATTTCGCGGGGAGCACGCAGGATCGCGCGTCTGTGATGGATTATCCGGCGCCGCGCGTCGGGCTGGTGAACGGCGTGCCCGACCTGTCGGATGCGTACGGCGTCGGCGTCGGCAAGTGGGACAATTACGCGGTCGACTGGCTGTACGGCGACCCGGCGGGCGGCGACCTCGATGCGGCGGCGCGGGCGAAGGCCGATGCGGCGACGCGCGCGGGGCTGCGGTTTGTCGGCGACGAGAATTCGCGCAGCGTAGGGTCGTCGCAGCCGTGGGGCGGGCTGTGGGACGACGGCGCCGATGCGGCGGTCGAACTGAACCGCGTGATGGCGGTGCGGCGGGCGGCGGTGGACCGGTTCGGGATGAGCGCATTGCACCCGGCCGAGCCGGCGTCGAACCTGCGGCGCAAGCTGGTGCCGATCTGGCTGATGCACCGCTATCAGGTCGAGGCGGCGGCGAAGTATGTCGGCGGCGTTGAATCGACCTATGCGGTGAAGGGCGATGGCGACGGGGTGGCACGGGCCACGCCGGCGGACGACCAGCAACGGGCGCTGACCGCGCTGTTCGCGACGCTTGAGCCCGCGGCGCTCGATATCCCCGAGCGGCTGGTGCCTTTGCTGTCGGCGGGCTGGTCGGGGAGCGAGGATCGGCAGTTCGAGATCGAGATTTTCCCCACTGCAGGCTCGACGGTGTTCGACCCGCTGACCGCGACCGATGCAGCGGCACAGCAGACGCTCAATGCACTGCTGGCGCCCGAGCGGCTGAACCGGATGGCGGACCAGAACCGGCGGAATGGCAATCTGCCAGGCGCGCGCGAGGTGGTCGACCGGGTGGTCGGGCTGGCGCTGCTGCCGGCGGGGACGCGGCGGCTGGAGGAGGTGCGGCGGCGGATCGGGACGCGCAGCGCGCTGGCGCTGGCGGCGACGCAGCGCGATCAGAAGCTGTCGCCCGGCGTGGCGGCGGTGATCGACCAGCGGCTGGCGGATTTCGCGCGGCAGCTGGCGGGGCGGCAGGGGATGAACCCCGACGAGCGGGCGTGGAGCCTCAGCCTCTCCCGCCTGCTGCTCGACCGCGAGGCGCTCGACGCGGTGCTGAAGGACGAGAAGCGCGAGCCGAAAATCCCGCCGGGCATGCCCATCGGCTGAGAGTGATTCGCAACCGGAACGTCCCCCGCCGACGCATCGTTGACCCCGCGCAAATTCAACCTGTGCCGGAGGACAAGATGGCTGAAGCGAAGAACCCGGATGCGATCGCGCTGCTGAAGACCGATCACCGCACCGTCGAGGAGCTGTTCGAGAAGTTCGAGTCAGCGAAGGGCGCCGACCGCAAGCAGAAGCTGGCCAACCAGATCTGCCTGGAGCTGACCGTCCACATGGAGCTGGAAGAGACGATCTTCTACCCGGCGTGCGAGGGGAAGATCGAGGAAGACCTGCTGAAGGAAGGTTACGTCGAGCATGACACCGGCAAGGTGCTGATCGCCGAGATCGAGGCCGGCGGCCCCGACGAGGAATTCTACGACACCAAGGTCCACGTGCTGAGCGAGATCATCGAGCATCACGTCGAAGAGGAAGAGAAGCGCGGCGAAGGAATGTTCGCGCAGGCCCGCAAGGCCGACATCGACCTGCAGGCGCTCGGCGAGCAGATGGCGGCGCGCAAGGAAGAGCTGGTCGCGCAATACAAGAAGCGCGGGCTGCCGCTGCCCGAGACGACGACCTTCACGCAGGCGAAGGTGGCCTAACGTACCGAAAGCCGGCCTGCCCCATGCCGGGCGGGCCGGCCCTTTACGGCCCTGGTGCGCCATGCTCTATCGGCGGCCATGAACCGCACCCTGCTGCTGGCCGCCGGCCTCCTCGCCTCCGCTTCGCTGCCCTCGATGGCCGTCGCGGCAACCGAAACCTACACCGTGATCGTCGGGGGCCGGACCGTCGGCCATCTGAAGGCCGACACCAACGGTGCGTCGACCGTCATCGACTATGACTACAAGAACAACGGCCGCGGGCCGACGATCGCCGAGACGCTGACGCTCGGGGCGGACGGCCTGCCGACCGCGTGGACAGTGAAGGGCGCCACCACCTTCGGCGGCAAGGTCGACGAGAAATTCGCGCTGAAGGGCAAGACCGCGAGCTGGACCGATTCGGCGGGCAGCGGCACGAAGCGCGTCGGCGAGCCGAGCCTCTACATCAGCCAGTCGGCGAGCCCGTGGTCGCTCGGCCTCTATGCGCGCGCGCTGCTGAAGGATGCCGACCGGACGATGCCGGGCCTGCCGGGCGGCAATGTGAAGCTGGAGAAGATCGAGACGTTTACCGCCAACGGCACGGGCGGCCCGGTCGAGGTGACCGCCTATGCGCTGACCGGCATCGACCTCAACCCAAATTACCTGTTCCTCGACAAGGACGGCGCCTTCTTCGCCTCCACGCAGGGGCGCGGCGTGACGGTGCGGAAAGGCTATGAGGGCGAGGACGACCGGCTGCGGGCGATGGCCGAGAAGCTGTCGGCGGCGCGCTATGCGGCGATCCAGAAGGCGACCGCGCATAATTTCGACGCGCCGATCCGCATCAGGAATGTGCGCATCTTCGACCCGAAGACCCTCGCGCTGACCGCGCCCAAATCGGTGGTGGTGTTCCGCGATAGCATCGCCGCGGTCGAGGAGCTGAACAGCCCGGCGACGCCCGGCGAAGTCACCATCGACGGCGCCGGCGGCACCTTGGTCGCGGGCATGACCGAGGGCCACGGCCATGCGTCGGAGGACGACGCGGTGCTCAACCTCGCGGCGGGCATCACCTCGATCCGCGACATGGGCAACAACAATACCGAAATGCTGGCGATGATCGACCGCATCGAGAAGGGCGAGTCCGCCGGATCGCGGATCGTGCCGAGCGGCTTCATCGAGGGCCGTAGCCCGTTCAGCAGCAACAACGGCATCGTCGCGGAGACCGAGCAACAGGCGGTCGACGCGGTGCGCTGGTACGCGGCGCGCGGCTTCCCGGCGATCAAGATCTACAACAGCATCAAACCCGAGTGGGTGCCGGCGATGGTCGCCGAGGCACACAAGCTGGATATGCATGTCATGGGGCACGTCCCCGCCTTCGCCACCGCCGACCAGATGATGGCGGCGGGCTATGACGAGCTGACGCACATCAACCAGTTCGTGCTCGGCTGGATCCTCAAGCCCGGGGAGGACACTCGCAACCTGCTGCGCCTGACCGCGCTGCGCCGCCTGCCCGGCCTCGACCTCGACAGCGCGCCGGTCAAGAAGACGATGGCGACGATCGTCGAGAAGAAGATCGCCATCGACCCGACCCTGGTGATCCACGAGGCGTTCACCCAGTCGCGCGACGGCCAGGTGCCGCCGGGCATGGTCGACTATCTGGATCACATGCCGATCAGCACGCAGCGCGACGCCAAGCGCGCGTGGGTGGACCTGTCGCAGGCCGGCGACGACGCCGCCTATCGGGGCGCGTTCGACAAGATCGTCGAGGTGGTGAAGCGATTGAACGCCAGCGGCGTGATGATCGTGCCGGGCACCGACATGGGCGGCGCCTTCACCTATCACCGCGAGCTGGAGCTGTATCAGAAGATCGGCATGACCCCGGCGCAGATCCTGAAGCGCGCGACCTGGGACATGGCCGCGTTCCTGAAGCAGGACCAGCAGCGCGGATCGATCGAGCGCGGCAAGCTCGCCGACTTCTTCCTGGTCGCGGGCGACCCGACGAAGGATTTGAAGGCGATCAAGGCGATCCGCATGGTGGTGAAGAACGGCACCGTCTATTTCCCGAGCGAAATCCATTCGCACTTCGGCATCGCGCCCTTCGCCAAGGCGCCGGCGATCGTCGAGCCGAAGAAGTGAGGCGCGCCGCGCTCGCCGCCGCGCTCCTCCTCGCTGCCGCTCCGGCGGCAGCGCAGATCAGCGCCGATCGCATCAAGGCGGACGTAAAGACGCTGGCCAGCGATGCCTTCGGCGGGCGCGGGCCGGGGCAGCCGGGCGAGGCGAAGACGGTGCAGTTCCTGTCCGAGCAGTTCGGCAAGGCGGGGCTGGCGCCGGGCGGCGAGAACGGCGGCTGGACGCAGGACGTGAAGCTGATCCGCTATGACCGCGGGCCGGTGACGATGTCGGCGCGCGTCGGCGGCGCGACGATCCCGCTGGTCGCGGGCAAGGACGTGACGGCCTCGTCGCGCATCCTCGGCGAGACGGTGCTGTCGGGCGCGCCGCTGGTGTTCGCGGGCTATGGCATCGCCGACCCGGCGATCGGCTGGACCGGCTTTGCCGGCGCCGACCTCAACGGCAAGGTGGCGGTGCTGATCGCCAACGATCCCGATTTCGAGGCGGCGGCGCCGGGGGCGTTCGGCGGACGCACGCTGGTCTATGCCGGGCGCTTCGGCGCCAAGGTCGAAGCGGCGGCGAAGGCCGGCGCGGTGGCGGTGCTGGTGGTCCATGAGACGGCGGCGGCGAGCTACCCCTGGTCGCAGGTCGGCAACGGCGACAGCGTGCCCACCTTCGGGCTGGATTTCGGAACGGTGGACGCCAAGCCGCTGGGGCTGCGCGGCTGGCTGCACCGCGATGTGGCCGCCGACCTGTTCAAGCGGGCGGGGCTCGATTTCGAGAAGCTGAAAGCGGCGGCTCGGGACGGCGCGTTCAAGCCGGTGGCGATCGGCAACGCGACGCTCTCGACGCGTTTCTCGACGACGGCGACGCCGTTCGTCAGCCGCAACGTGGTGGCGCTGCTGAAGGGCAAGGCGCACCCGGACGAGACGATCATCTACGGCGCGCACTGGGACGCCAACGGCACCGGCCCGGCCGACGCCAAGGGCGACACGATCCGCAACGGCGCGGTCGACAATGCGACGGGCACCGCAACGCTGATCGAGGTGGCGCGCGCCTTTGCCGCCGGGCCGCAGCCCGACCGCTCGATCCTGTTCATCGGCTACACCGCCGAGGAGAAGGGGCTGCTCGGCGCGGAGTGGTATGCCGCGAAGCCGCTGCGGCCGCTGGAGACGACGGTGGCGGTGCTCAACCTCGACCCGCATGTCGTGCTCGGCGCGGCGCGCAACCTCGACCTGATCGGCGGCGGGCGGACGCCGCTTGAGGCGGACCTGAAGCGCATCGCGGCGAAGCATGATCTGCGCGTCGATGACGAGGCCAATCCGGAGGCCGGCTGGTATTTCCGCTCCGACCATTTCGCCTTTGCCAAGAAGGGCGTGCCCACGGTGTATTTCCGCGCCGGCCGCGACCTAATCGACGGGGGTTTCGCCGCGGGCAACAAGGTCGCGGATGCGTACAACGAGCGCGACTATCACCAGACGACCGACGAATTCGACGCCGGGTGGAGCTTCGCCGGCGCGGCCCAGGAAGCGACCGTCGCCTACGAGATCGGCCGCGAGCTGGCGACCAGCCGACGCTGGCCCGACTGGAACGACGGGGTCGACTTCAAGACGGTTCGCAACCGTTCGGCAGCCGCGCGGCGTCCCTAGCGGAACAGCACTCCCCGGCACGGGTTCAAACCTTGAATCCCCAACCTGCCGAGGAGCGACGATCCGTGAAGAAGGGCTATTGCGACAACATCGAGAGACTGACGGTCGAGAACGATGATTTCCGCCGCGTGCTCTACACCGGCGCGCATCTGCAGCTGGTGCTGATGACCCTGAAGCCCGGCGAGGAGATCGGCGAGGAGGTCCATGAGGACCGCGACCAGTTCTTCCGCATCGAGGAGGGCCAGGGCACCGTCACCATCGACGGCAAGGCCAATGCGGTCGAGGACGACTTCGCGGTGATCGTGCCCGCCGGTGCCCGCCACAACGTCATCGCCGGCAAGGACGCCCCCTTGCGCTTCTACACCCTCTACGGCCCGCCCGAGCACAAGGACGGCCGCGTCCACAAGGACAAGGCGCAGGCCGAGCGCGACCATGACGCGGACGAGTGGGACGGCGAGACCAGCGAGTGAGCGCGAGCGCCGCGGACGCCGCCGTCGCTAGCGCCCCCTCTGCAGGCGTCAGCGCCGATGAGGCCGCGGCCGCCGGCGGCGGCGCGCCCGCGGCCTGCGCGATCCCGACCGGGTCCGACGCGCGGCTGAGCGACACGCTCGAGGTGCTGGCGTCGGGCTGCGCGGGCGAGCGCATCTCGTTCGACGACCTCGCCGGCACGCTCGGCGACAAATGCTATGCCGGCCTGATGTTCCTGCTGGCGGCGCCCAACATCCTGCCGCTGCCGCCCGGCGCGTCGGGGATTCTCGGCATTCCGCTGATCCTGCTGTCGGCGCAATTGACGATCGGCATCCGCCGCCCGTGGTTTCCCGCGCTGATGCGCGAACGCGGCATCGCGACGAGCAAGTTCGCCGCGGTCGGCACCCGGCTGGAGCCGATGACCCGCCGCGCCGAGGCGATGCTGACCCGGCGGCTGACCCTGCTCACCGGCGTGGTCGGGCGCCGCCTGATCGGGCTTGCCAGCCTGCTGCTGGCGGTGGTGCTGGCCCTGCCGATCCCGCTCGGCAACGTGGTGCCGGCGATCGGCATCTCGCTGTTCGCGTTCGGGCTGCTGGCGCGCGATGGGCTGGCGGTGCTTGGCGGCTATGCGGCGGCGGTGGGGACGGCGGCGATCTTGTACGGGCTGGGGTACGGCGCGTTTGAGGCGTTTGAGTGGGTTACCGGGCGGTTTGGCTAGATAGCGGGATGTGTTCCATCCTCCGACAAGGACATCCATCGGCGAGTGTGGCAAGAATGTCGCTACATCCCCTGTTTGTTCTCAAACGAGCGCGCGCGGATTGACGCAGCAAATGAGTCGTTATTACATCGCGTCCATCTGCACCTTCGGGGGGCAGAGTAGCGCGTTATGACTGTAAAGGATGATCGCAGCCCGAAGCAGGAGGCGGAGAGTCATACTGGCAACTCCGTTGATAGCCGAACGCAGCGTCGCCGGCAGCACGACACTCGCGACACACGCGAATGCCGCAGCAGCGACAGCATACTCGACTTCGTCGAACGACTTCCAGACAGAGCTGGGTTCGCCTAGCTCGCTACAAACGGTGCGGGGCGGCAGTGTTAACCGGATGGAACCGGTTGCTGCCGCCCCCTCTCGTTGAGGGGGCGTAGTGGAGTGGAAGCTCAAACCGAGTGACCTCAAGCGTTATCCGCATTTCGATCAGATTCTGAAGCCGGCGGATATCATCGCACTTGTCGCTGACCCGCTCAGGGTCGCGCAGAACACGTTCTTTCCATTGCTGCGCTACACTAAGGGTTGGCAACCTTTCCGCCCAGATAAGGATAGCGGCAAGCCGCGGCCAAAGC
Source organism: Sphingoaurantiacus capsulatus (assembly GCF_042648405.1). NCBI lineage: Bacteria > Pseudomonadati > Pseudomonadota > Alphaproteobacteria > Sphingomonadales > Sphingosinicellaceae > Sphingoaurantiacus > Sphingoaurantiacus capsulatus. The sequence continues at coordinate 197,058 of NZ_JBHRXV010000004.1, forward strand.
CGAAAGACAGGCCCATCCGCTATGCGGCTCGGCGGGACGCTTATATTTTCGCCTACTATCGTCATCTGCTCAGCATTCTCTACGAAGCAGAGCTTGCTCGCCTTGGCATCAGCCACTGCCCAGTGGCCTACCGCCGCATACCCACCGAAGTTGATGCTCGTCGGGGCAAGTGTAACATTCAATTCGCGCGCGAGGCGTTCGACCGCATCCGTGGGCATGGGGACTGCTGCGCGATCGCTGTCGATATAAGTGCATACTTCGAGTCAATTGATCACGAGCGGTTAAAGGCACTTTGGTGCCGCCTGTTAGGCGTGGAGCGACTTCCACAAGATCATTTTGCCGTTTTTAAGAATATTACCCGGTATCGAGTCGTGGAAAGAATAGAAGCCTACAAACGACTTGGATTTTACGGCGTTAAGAGCACAGCCAAAAATGGCACCCCCATCAACGGGTATCTCGTACCGTATAAGGACGTGCCCACGCAGCTTTGTTCTCCTCACGAATTTAGACAGAAAATATTGGGCGAGAATGGCCAATACGATTCGCTGGTGATCCCCAACGATGACGCCCACGGCATCCCGCAAGGTGCTCCAATCTCTGACCTATTAGCGAATCTGTATCTCATCGACTTCGATGTGGAGATGGACACTCTCGCCCACTCTTTGGGTGGCAGCTATGTCCGGTATTCAGACGACATTCTGTTGATACTTCCGATACCGGTACACCAAGCCCAGAAGATTATGGATGACTTGCCTGCGCGCATCCGCGCGTATGGGGATCAGCTCTTGATTAAGCCGAGCAAGTCATCACTGATCCGCTACGCGAAAAGCGCAAATGGTCAGACGTGCGAGCTAATCGCCGGCAAGGGGAAAAACGGCCTAGAGTATCTCGGCTTCCGCTTTGATGGCCGAGATGTTTTCCTTCGGGACGCGACGATGTCGAACCTCTATCGTAAGGTGGCGTCCGTCGCACGCAATCAGGCCGACGCCACGGTGAGACGCTACACCGGAAAGAGCTACGACGAGCTTTGCGCGGCATTCAATTTCGAACAGTTCAGCAAGCGCTTTGGTCGCGTGGAGGGGTTCGAACCGACCTCAAGCAATAAAACATGGACGTTCTGGACTTACGTAGTTCGTGCGACCGAAGAGTTTGGTCCGGCTGGAAAGAAAATCTTGGCCCAGGTTCGCAGACTGAGACGTCGCTCTCGGGCTAGGGTTAACGCAGAGATTGGAAAAGCGGTGCAACGTAAGTTGAAGCGCGAGGCGGCAAGCACAGCGGTCGAGTGAAGGATCGCCCGCCGCCGCCGGGCGCTCCCAGCATCATGACCCGCTACCGCCCCGCCTGCCCCCAAGGCCGCGACACATACGTCGACGCCCGCTTCTGCGCGAGCATCGGGAAGCTCTGGCCGTTGTGGTAGGTGACCATCCCGCACATGCGGTCGCCCTCGGGCGAGAGAATGCCGTCGTACAGCACGTCGCCTTCGCGCGAGGCGACGACCATGTGGAAGTTGCCGCCGGTCAAGGTGATGCGGCGGAGGACGACGGGGGCGGTGCGGATCGGGGTCAAGGAGCCGCCGTAGCCGCCGTCGATCTGGCCGATCGAGAGGAGGCCGAAGCTGGGCGTGCCGCCGACGTCCATCAGGAAATCCCAGTTGCCGTGGAGGTTGGGGGCCTCGGTGGGGGCGGCCGGGGCGGCGGTCGGGCTGGCGGCGGGCGCGGCGGCGGCGACGGGGGTGGCGGGGCCGCAGTCCATGGTCAGCGAGGTGGCGAGGGCTTCGGGGCCGGTAACCGCCGCCGCAAGGGCAAGCGTCGTCATCAGGATGCGCATGTTCAGTCTCCGTCTTGTTCGGGTGTCGTGGCGCGGGTGGCGCCGGCGGCGGGGCCATCGCCCGGGCGGCGGCGCATCGACAAGGCGGGGTTTCGCCAATAGCCTTGGCTTTTTCGCCAATGTGGGAAGCATGCAGTTCGCGCAGCGCCAACGGTTTTTGCGAGGGGGAGCGCGGCCGGTGCTGGCGGCGATTCCGGTCGGGCTGCTGCTCGGCTTTGCCGGGCCGTTCGGCACCTATCCGGCGCTGCCGACCGCGACGCGCTATGGCTTCTGGCTGGGGCTGACCCTCGCCGGGGTGGTGGCGGTGATGGCGGCGCAAGCCGTGCTGCCGCTGGCGAAGCTGCGCGCGGGGGTGGCGCGGATCGGCGCGGTGGCGCTGCTGTCGGCGGTGCCGATGACCTTCGTGGTGGCGTGGACGATGTCGCTGGTGCAGCCGGGGCGGGTCTATGCGCCCGCGCAGCTGCCGGCGCTGTTCGTCGCGGTGGCGGCGGTGCAGCTGCTGGTGGCGTGGGCGACGGCGGTCAGCTCGGCGAAGGGTGAGGCGGGGGCGCCGGTGCTGCCGGTGTCAGGCGAGGCGGCGGAGCCGGCGGGGTTTCCGGTTGCGCTGACCGGCAAGCTGCCGGCGGACGTGGGGCGCGAGATCGTCGCGATCGAGACCGAGGACCATTATCTGCGCGTGTATGGGGCGGCGGGGAAAAGCGCGCTGATCCTGATGCGGATGGCGGATGCGGTGGCGCTGCTCGATGCGCGGCTGGGCGCGCAGGTGCATCGGCGCTGGTGGGTGGCCGAGGGCGCGGTGGCGGGGATGGAGGCGGCGGGGGTTCGGCTGAGCGATGGCCGGCTCGTGCCGGTGGGGCGGACGTTCAGCGCGGCGGTTCGGGCGCGGTTTGCGGCGCGGGGTTAGCGGCCGGATCGTGGCTCGCTGATGCTCGCACACCCTCACCTAACCTCTCCCGCAGGCGGGAGAAGGATTTGGCCGGTGGGCGCTGTATCAGCGACGCAAGCGCCCGTCCGTCAGCGCATCGCAACAGGTTCCCCTCGCCCGCTTGCGGGAGAGGGAGGGGCCCGCGGCGTAGCCGTGGGAGGGAGAGGGTGTCTGCTGGATCATGGCTCGCTGGCGCTCGCACACCCTCACCTAGCCTCTCCCGCAGGCGGGAGAGGGACTTGGGTGGTGGGTGGCTCAGACGTGGAAAGAGCGCCCGGAGCCGTCGCTCCGGGCGCTCTTAACATCAACCCCCCAGCCGATGTCCCCCATACTCTGTAACCCCGCAGCGAGCCCCCCGGCCTGCTGCTGAGGCCCTTGTGCCAGAGGCGGGCGATTTTCCCGAGTTAACAAATGTAAATTCGTCACTCCCACCAATAGGGCGGGCGCTTGCGGGTGCCCGTCGACACCTCGTTGAGGGTCGCCGCGTCGTAGAGGTGGCCGCCGAGCATGACGCGGCTGACCTTTTCGCTGTTGCGGATGTCGGCGGTGGGGTCGGCGTCGAGCACCACCAGGTCGGCGAGCTTGCCCGCCTCGAGGCTGCCGATGTCGCGGGCCATGCCCAGCGATTGCGCCGGGACGATGGTGCCGGCGCGCAGCGCCTCGATCGGCGTCATGCCGCCGCGCACGAAGGACCACAGCTCCCAATGGGCGCCGATGCCCGCCTGCTGGCCGTGCGCGCCGATCGACACCGGCACGCCGCGCTTCGCCAGCTTGTGCGCCTCGCGCGCGGCCTCGTCATCGACGAAGTCGGCTTCGGGCGCGGAGTTGCGGCGGGCGCCGTCGGCGCGGAGCAGCGCCGGCGGGGCGTGGGCGGCGAGCAAGGGCTGCTCCCAGATGTTGGTGTGCGAGCGCCAGTAGGGATCGCCGGCGAGGCCGCCGAAGGTCACCACCAAGGTCGGGGTGTAATAGGTCTGACTGCCCGCCCAGAAGTCGACGACGTCCTTGTAGAAGGTGTCGAGCGGCAGATTGTGCTCGAAGGTCGAGTTGCCGTCGATGATGTGGCTGATGCCGAGGCCGAACAGCGAGCCGCCCTCGACGACGACCTGCATATTTTCCTGACGGGCGGCAGCGAGCACCTGCTGGCGCTGCTCGCGACGCGGCTGGTTGTAGTTCTTCACGCTGTGCGCGCCCTGCGCCTTCAGGCGGCGGATGTGCGCCAGCGCATCGTCGAGGCTGTCGATCTGCGCATAGCCGTCGGGCGCCTTGGCGCCGTAGACCACCTCGCCGGTCGAGAACAGGCGCGGGGCGAGGATGAGGCCGGCGCGCTGCATTTCCTGCGCGGCGAAGAAGTCGCTCGCCGAAGAGGACGGGTTGTGGATCGTCGTGGTGCCGAGCGCGAGATCGGAATGCGCGGTCCAGTTCTGCTGCGGCACCAGCTCGTCGCTACCCTGCGGGCCGTGCGCGTGCGCGTCGATGAGGCCGGGAATGATGGTCTTGCCGGTGACGTCGACAACGGTCGCGCCTGCCGGAACGGCGACCTCGCCGCGGCGGCCGACGGCGGCGATGCGGTCGCCGCGGATGACCACGACGCCGTCGTCGATGATGCCGCCGTCGGCGCCCGCCATGGTGACAAGGCGCGCGCCGGTGAGGGCGACGGTGCCGCCGGGCTTCGACGCGGCGACCTCGCGGGCGAGCGAAACGCCGGTCTTCGGCGCCTCGAACTTCGGCGCGTCCTCGCCGGCGGGCTGGCTACGGAACAGCGCGCTGGTGGCGGCGGTGAAGACCGTCGGGCCGAGGCTCCAGTGGAGCTGCGCGCCGTTGGTCGACCAGTGGATATAGTCGGCGCCGGCGTCGCTGACGCGCACCACCGGCATCGCGCCGCCCTTCATGTCGACCGCGACTTCCTGTCCGCCGGGCATCAGCGGCATGACGAAGGCCTGATAATTCTGGCGGAAGGCGGCGTAGCGGCCGTCGGGCGAGACGACATAGTCGTTGGCGAGCTCGCCGCTGGCATGGACGCGCTGCGCCTCGCCGCTCAGGTCGGTGCTGATCAGCTGACGCTTGCCGTCCTTGGCGGCGACCATGAACAGGCGGTCGTTGGCCGACCCGAAGCGGGGGCGGGCCATGTCCTTGGCGACGCGCACCGGAGTGCCGCCCGACGCGGCGACGCGGTAGACGCCGGGGTCGTTGCTCCACGTCGGCGCGGTGATGCGGCCGCCGCTGCCGCGTTCGAAGACGATGGTGCGGCCATCGGGCGAAAAACTTGGGCGGGCGTAGTGGCCGGGCTGGCTGGTGACGTCCCGGGGTTTGCCGCCCGAGGCCGCGACGGTGCGCAGGCGGCCGAGGCCGCGGTCGGTCCAGTCGACATAGACGAGGGTGCGGCCGTCGCGCGACCACGACGGGAAAAGTTCGAAGCCGTCGCCGCCGCCGCTGGTCAGGCGCTTCGGCGCGCCGCCGGCCATCGGCTTCACCCAAAGCTTGCCGAGGCTTTCGAACACCACCTGTCGGCCATCGGGCGAGACCTCGGCGAAGCGGGTCATCTTCGTCGTGAAGCGGTCGGGCGACACCTCGATCTGCGGGTGGGTGGCGACCGCGGTGCCGCGGGTGTCCGACACGCGGAACGGGATCTGGCGGGCGTTGCCGCCATCGCCGTCGACGCGGTTCAGCTTGCCGCCGGCCCAGAAGACGATCGAGCGGCTGTCGGGCGTCCACGCCATGTTCGGGTAGACGCCGGTGACCGCCCAGGTCTCCTGCACGTCGCGGTCGAGCGCGTCATAGACTTTGGTCTCGACGCCCGAGGCGAGGTCGCGGACGTAGAGCTTCGACTTGCCGGCGTCGCGCCGGACGAAGGCGAGGCGCTTGCCGTCGGGCGACGGGGTCGGGCGGACCGAGCCGCCGTTGCCGGAGACGATCGTCGAGGTTTCGCCGCTGTCGAGGTCGTAGCGCTCGATCTCGAACAGCGTCGTGTTCGAATCCTGCGCATATTCGAAGGTCGGCCCGGGGGTGACGTTCTTGGTGTAGTAGACGCTCTTGCCGTCGGCGCTGAACGCCGGCTCGCCCAGCTCCTTCTGGTGGCGCTCGTTGGGGCGCTTCACCAGCAGCACGCCGCCGCCGCCCGAGGCGTGGTAGAGCCACACTTCGCCGGTGCCGAGCGAACGGCCGGTGGTGAAATGCTTCTTCGCGGCGATGAAGCGGCCATCGGGGCTCCAGCTCGGCTGGTAGAGGAGGCGGAAGTCCTCCTTGGTCACCTGCCTCTTGTCGCTGCCGTCGGCGTTCATCACCCAGATATTGTCGCCGCCGCCGCGGTCCGAGGTAAAGGCGATGCGGCGGCCGTCGGGCGAGAAGCGCGGCTGCGATTCATAGGCCAGCCCTTCCGCGATGCGGCGCGGCGTGCCGCCGGCGATCGGCATGGTGTAGATGTCGCCGAGCAAGGTGAAGGCGAGCGTGCGGCCGTCCGGGCTGACGTCGACGTCCATCCAGCTGCCTTCGTCGGTGTCGATGGCGACCTGGCGGATGGTGGCGCCTGTCGGCGCGTTGACGTCCCACTTCTTCGGGTCGGGCTTGGCGGCGTCGCCGGTGCCCGAGGCCGCGCCGGGGGTCGGCGTGGGGAGCACCGCGTCGCGGTCGGGATCGGTCGCCTGATCCTCCGGCGCCTGCGTCGCCGCGACCGGCGGCGGGGTTTGCGCGACGGCAGGCAGGGCGACGGCGAGCGCGAACAGCGAGACGAGAGTCGGCTTCATCGGGGGCAGGTCCTTGAGCGAGGAGTCAGGATGGCGCCTGTTAGACCCCAGCCGTAACGATCGTTCAAGCCGGCTTTCGTCCGCCGCGTACCAAGCGGCCGGGCAGCGCCGAGGTGGCGGTGCCGTGGCGGTAGGTGACCTGCCCGGAGACGATCGTCGCGGCGTAGCCGTCGGCGCGCTGCACCAGCCGCTTGCCGCCCGCAGGTAGGTCAAAGCGCACTTCGGGCGCGTGCAGGGTCAGCCGGTCGTAATCGATGATGTTGAGGTCGGCCTTGTAGCCGGGCCTGAGCAGGCCGCGGTCGTGCAGGCCGACAGCGGCCGCGGTGTCGGCGCTCTGGGCTTTGATCACCCATTCGAGCGGCAGCTTCGGGCCGCGGGTACGGTCGCGCGTCCAGTGGACGAGCATCGAGGTCGGGAAGCTGCCGTCGCAGATGGTGCCGACATGCGCGCCGCCGTCCGACAGGCCGAGCACGGTGTCCTTGTGCTGCATCATCGCCAGCGCGGGCACGAGCGAGTCGTTCGAATAGTTGAGGAACGGCAGGTAGATCATGCCACGGCCGTCGCCCGAGAGCAGATGGTCGAGCGCGTAGGCGGCGGGCGAGACGCCGGCGTGGGCGGCACGGGCAGCGACGGTGGTCTCCGCGGTCTGCTCGTAGTCGGGCGGGGTGGTGATGAGCCACATGCGCGCGAAATTGGTGAGCGTGTCGCGCGCCATCGGGTTCTCGCCCACCGCTTCCTCGGCGAGCAGGCGGGCGCGGAACGCCGGGTCGCGCAGCGCGGCGACACGCTCGGTGAGCGGGAGCTTCGCGATCTCGCGGTAGCTCGGGTGGAAGCTGAACGGATTGAGCGTCAGCTCGAGCCCGAGCATGATCCCGACCGGGCGGCCGGCGACCTGCGCGCGCATTTCGAGGCCGTCGGCGGTCGCCGCCTCGAGCAGACCGAGCAGCATCTTCCACGCATCGGGCGCGCGGTCGGCCTGGACCAGCGAGAAAGACAAGGGCCGACCCGAGCGTTCGACGAGGCGGCGCATCATGCCGAATTCGGCGAGCGGATCGGGGAAGTCGGTGACGAACTGGAGAACGCCGCTGCCGGCGCGCTTCAGCCCCTGCGCGATGCCCTGCAGCTCGTCCTCGGCGGCGGTGAGCGTGGGGGTCGGCTGGCCGTCGCTGGTACGGTGGTTGAGCGTCCGCGAGGTGGTGAAGCCGAGTGCGCCGGCGCGCATCGCGGCCTCCGCCTGCGCGGCCATCGCGGCGATGTCTGCATCGCTGGCGGGCTCGCGGTTGGTGCCGCGCTCGCCCATCACGTTGACGCGGAGCGCGGCGTGCGGGAGCTGCGCGGCGAAATCGATGTCGGTGCGGCGGGCGGCGAGGGCATCGAGGTAGCTCGGGAAGTCCTGCCAGTTCCACGGCAGCCCCTCGGTCAGCACCGGAAACGGAATGTCCTCGACGCCTTCCATCAGCCGGATCAGGCGGTCGCGATCGTCGGCGCGGCACGGCGCGAAGCCGACGCCGCAATTGCCCATGACGACGGTGGTGACGCCGTGCCACGACGAGGGCTGCAGCCGGTCGTCCCAAGTGACCTGGCCGTCATAATGGGTGTGGATGTCGACGAAGCCCGGGGTGACGAGCCGGCCCCGCGCGTCGATCTCCTCGGCGCCGCTGCCGGCGAAGGCGCCGACCGCGGCGATGCGGCCGTCGCGGATGGCGACATCGCCGTCGAAACGCTCATTGCCGCTGCCGTCGACGACCGTGCCGCCGCGGATCACCAGATCATAGCCTGCCGTCATTGCGGCCTCCTTCCCCAAGGATGGACAGCCTACCACCTCCGCGGCAGCGGCGCGCCGCTCTCAACCTTGGGAGGAAAGATGCGGCGCGAGATCGCCGCGCGGGTCGATGCGGATGGCGCCGAGCTTCAACCACTTCGCGAGCAGCGCCAGTTCGGCGGAGACCGCCGGGGCGACGGCGCCGAGGTCGGCGCCGGGTTCGAGGTGGGAGGCGGCCACGACCAGCGTGCCGGCCTTGCGATCGGCCTTCAGATCGAGGCGCGCGGCGATGCGGTCGCCCATCAGGAAGGGCAGGACGTAATAGCCGTGCTGGCGCAGATGCGCGGGGACGTAGATTTCGATGCGGTAGCGGAAATCGAACATGCGCTCGACGCGGTCGCGCTCCCACATCAGCGGGTCGAAGGGGGAGACGATGGCGGCGCCTTGCGGCTTCGGCGCCGAGGTGATGCCGGGGAGCAGCCAGGCGGCATCGCGCCAGCCTTGCACCTTCGCAGAAACGAGCGCGCCGGCTTCGACCAGCTCGGCGATGCGCGCCGCGCCTTCCTTCGGCTTGATGTACCAATAGGTGCTGAGGTCAGCGACGGTGCCGACGCCGAGCGCCTGCGCGGCGGCGAGGATGAGCTGGCGCTGGCCTTCCTCGCGGGTCGGCGTCGGGAGGGCGACCGCCTCGGGAAGGACGCGCTCGGTGATGTCGTAGATGCGCTCGAAGCCGGGGCGCGAGTGGGTGGTGACGAGGCCGGCGGAGAACAGCCATTCGAGCGCGCGTTTGCCTTCGGACCAGCCCCACCAGCTTCCGGTCGCCTTGCCGCCGCCTTCAAGCTCGCGCGACGCCAGCGGGCCGCGCTGTTCGATCTGGCGCAGCACCTCGGCGATGAAGTCGCCACGCTCGGCGGCGAAGCGGCGCAGGCCGACATAGCCGTCGGTGCCGGCGCGCATCCCTTCCATCCGCCAGCGCAGCGCCGGCTGAAGCTCGGTGCGGATCAGGCAGGCGGCATGGCCCCAATATTCGAACAAACTTCGTTTGCGGCTCCAGGCGGCTTTGTCCAGCAGCGTGGGGTCATAGTCGCCCAGCCGCGCGAAGCCGGGCATGTAGTGGGCGCGGGCCAGCACGTTGACCGAGTCCATCTGGACCATCGACAGCCGGTCGAGCATCGCATCGAACGCCGCCGGGCCGGGGCGTGCGGGTCGCGGCTTCGCCAGCCCCGAGGCGGTCAGGGCGATGCGGCGGGCTTCCTTGGCGGACAGCTCAATCGTCGTCATCGTCGCCTTGCTGTGCGGCGGCGTCGATGAACATGCGCGCGGCGCGGCGCTCGTCCTCGGTCTTGAAGGCTTCCTCCGGGCTCGGCGCGATCTCGAACACGAACATCAGGGTCCACAGCGCGAAGCGGCGGCCGGGGTCCTTCTCGTCGGCGAAGTCGAAGGTCAGCCGGTCGCGGCCGGCGTCGAACACCGCCGGGGTGATCGCGTCGAAATCATTGGTGCCGAAATAGCGGTAGAGGAGGAGGTCGAGTTCCATTCACGTCGATTAGCCGATCCTCCCCTGGAAGGGGAGGGGGGCCGCCGCAGGCGGTGGTGGGGTGGCGGCGCCGTGACCCCTCCACCCTGCTGCGCAGGGTCCCCCTCCCCGTTCCGGGGAGGATAAGTTTATTCGTGGCGGAGGGCGTCGATGGGGTTGAGCGAGGCGGCGCGGCGCGCCGGGAAATAGCCGAACACCACGCCGATCAGCGCCGAAAACACGAAGGCGAGCAGGTTGATCTGGGGGTCGAAAATGAAGGGCACCTGCAGCAGCGGCGCCAGCGACACCGAGGCGAGCAGCGCGAGGATCAGCCCGATGACGCCGCCCAGACAGGCGAGCGCAATCGCCTCGACGAGGAATTGCAGCAGCACCTCGCGCGCCACCGCGCCGATGGCGAGGCGGATGCCGATCTCTCGGGTGCGCTCGGTCACCGACACCAGCATGATATTCATGATGCCGATGCCGCCGACGAGCAGGCTGACCGCCGCGACCGCGCCGAGCAGCGCGGTGAGGATACGCGTGGTGCCCGACAGGGTTTCGGAAATCTGCGCGGTGTCGAAAATGTTGAAATTGTCGGGCTCGCCGCCCTGCAATTTCCGGCGTTCGCGCAGCAGGTCGCTGATCGAGCTTTGCACCGTTGCGCTGTCATAGGCCGGGTTCACCGACACCATGATGTTGCGAATGTCGCGGCTGCCGGTGAAGCGGCGCTGCACCGTCTTGATCGGCATGATCACGACATCGTCCTGATCGTTGCCGAAGCCGCCCTGCCCGCGCCGCACCAGCGAGCCGACCACCTCGCAGGAGATGTCGCGGATGCGGATGCGCTGCCCCACCGGATCGTCGCGGCGGAACAGATTCTGCTGAACGGTGGCGCCGATGATGCACACCGCCTTGCCGCCCTGCTCCTCGGCGGGCGTGAAGATGCGGCCCGACGCCAGCGCCCATTGCTGCGCGGTGAAATAGGCGCCGGTGGTGCCGTTGATCGTGGTCGACCAGTTGGCGGCATTCCTGACCGCCATGCCCGACGACTGCGCCTGCGGAGCGACGGCGGCGACACCCGCCACCTGTTCGGCGATGGCCTCGACATCCTTTTCGTCGAAGTCGGGCGGCTGCGGCCCGCCGCCGCCGCGGCCGAAGCCCTGGCCGGGACGGATCTGCAGGATGTTGGCGCCAAGACCGGAAATCTGTTCCTGCACCGCCGCCGTCGCGCCGTTGCCGAGCGTCACCATGGTGACGACGGCGGCGACGCCGATGACGATGCCAAGGATGGTGAGGAAGGAGCGCAGCAGGTGGCGCCGGATTTCGCGGAAGGCGAGCGTGATGGTGGTGCCGAGCATCCTCACGGGCGGGCCTCGTTGCGCTCGACCTTTTCGATCAGCCCGTCCTTGAAGCGGACGATGGTGCGCGCGAAGGCGGCCATTTCGGGCTCGTGGGTGACCATCAGCACGGTGATGCCGCCCTCGCGGTTGAGCCCCGACAGCAGCTCCATGATCTCGACCGAGCGTTCGCTGTCGAGGTTGCCGGTCGGCTCGTCGGCGAGCAGCACCGAGGGGCTGGTGACGATGGCGCGGGCAATGGCGACGCGCTGCTGCTGGCCGCCCGACAGTTCGGCGGGCGTGTGGTCCCACCAGTCGGCGAGCCCGACCTTGTCGAGCGCCGCCATCGCGAGATCGTGGCGCGCCTTCTTGTCCTCACCGCGATAGACCAAGGGCAGCTCGACATTTTCGAGCGCGCTGGTGCGGGCGAGCAGGTTGAAGCCCTGAAACACGAAGCCGAGATAGCGGCGGCGGAGCAGCGCGCGCTGGTCGCGATCGAGCTGTTCGACGTGGACACCCTTAAACTGGTAGCTGCCCTCGGTCGGCACATCGAGGCAGCCGAGGATGTTCATCGTCGTCGACTTGCCCGAACCCGAGGCGCCCATCACCGCGACGAAGTCGCCCGCCTCGATATCGAGGTCGACGCCCTTCAGCGCGCGGAACGCGGCCTGGCCGGTGCCGAAAGTCTTGGTGATCCCGCGCAGCGAGATCAGATGATCACCCGCCACGCTGGCCTCGACCGCCGCTGCCGCCGCCCGGCGCCGCGCCGCCGGCGGCCTCGCCGCTGGCGAGCTGGCCGGTGATGACCTTGAGGCCGGGCTTCAATTGCGGGCCCGACACTTCGGTCTGGCTGCCGTTGCTGTCGCCGACGGTGACCTGGATCGGGGTCGGCTGGCCGTCGGCGCCGACGGTGTAGACGGTCTGCTTGCTGCCGCGGCCGATGGCGACATCGCGCTCGGCATTGCCGCCGCGGCGCGGACGCTGCGGCACCAGCACCGAGGTGACGCCACCCTGCGAACCGCCGCGCGCCGCCGCGTCGGGCGAGAAGCGCAGCGCCGCGTTGGGCACCAGCAGCACGCCGTTGCGTTCGGCGGTGACGATCTCCGCCGTCGCGGTCATGCCGGGGCGGAGCGTGAGGTCGGGGTTGGAGACGGTGAGCACCGCCGTGTAGGCGACGACCTGGCCGGTGGTCGACGTGCTGGTGGTCGAACTAGACGAGGCGGTGCCGGCGTTGGCGCCGACGTCGACACGCTTCACCGAGGCGGCGAACTGGCGGCCGGGGAAGGCGTCGACGGCGAACTCGGCGCGCTGGCCGCTGTCGACCTGCCCGACGTCGGCCTCGTCGACCTTCACCTCAAGCTGCATCTGCGCGAGATCCTCGGCGATGACGAACAGCACAGGGGCGTTCAAGGAAGCGGCGACGGTCTGGCCGGGCTCGATCTGGCGCGACAGCACCACGCCCGTCACCGGCGACTTGATGATCGCCTTTGAGAGCTGCGTCTCGTCGGCGGAGAGCTGCGCGCGGGCCTGCGCCACCGAGGCTTCGGCGGACGACACGCCGGCGAGCGCGCGCTGATATTCGGCGCGGGCGGCGTCGAGCTCGGTCGCGGCGGGCACCTTGCCGCCCGAGAGCTTGCGAACCTCCTCCAGCCGGTTGAGGTCGGCGCGTTCCTGCGTCGCGGTGGCGCGGGCCTGTGCGACGCCGGCCTGCGCAGCGGCGAGCGAGGCACGCGCCTGGTTGATCGCGTCCTGCAGGCGCGAGGTATCAAGGCGGGCAAGCACCTGCCCCGCGCGCACCTTGTCGTTGTTGTCGACGTTGACCTCGGTGACGGTGCCCGACAGTTCGGAGCCGACATCGACCTGATTGGTCGGCTGGAGGTTGCCCGTCGCCGAGACGGTGACGCGCAGCGAGCCGCGCTCGACCGGGACGGTCGTATACTGCGGCGCTTCCTCGCCGCCGCCGATGATCTTCGCGAGCAACCAGAGAACGAGCAGCGCGCCGACCGCGATGGCGCCCCACTTCAGATATTTCTGCAGCGGCGACGGCGGCTTGGCGCCGAGGAAATCGTCGAGACCGGCCTTGTCGGCGGGCGGTGGGGTCGTTGCCATCAGGGCCTCGCTGCAGAAGTTGTGACGCTGGCGGGCAGCGGCGCGGCCTGCCAGCCGCCGCCGAGCGCCTTGTAGAGTTGCACGGTGGCGATCGCCCGGTCGGCGCGGGCGGCGACGCGGCTCTCCTGGCTCGACAGCAGGCTGCGTTCGGATTCGAGGAGCGACTGGAAGTCGGAGAGGCCGGCGCGATACTGGCTGCGCGCGAGCAGCACGGCGTTGCGCGAGGCCTCGTCGGCGACGAGCACCTCGCGCTCACGGCGCTCCGAGGCGGCGACCTGGGTCAGCGCGTTCTCGGTCTCCTCGAGCGCGACGAGCACCGCCTGACGATAGGCGGCGAGCGCGGCGTCGGTGGCGGCGCGCTGGCCTTCGATGGCGGCACGGATCTGCCCGCCCTGGAAGATCGGCGCGGTGATGCTGGCGATGAGGTTGCCGATCGAGGTGTCGATCGAATCGCCGATGGAGAGGCCCGAGCCGCCGAACGAGCCCGACAGACGCAGCGCCGGATAGAGCTGCGCGGTCTGCACGCCGATGCGCGCGGTCTCTGCCGCGAGGCTGCGTTCGGCGATGCTGATGTCGGGGCGGCGGCGCAGCACGTCGGCGGGAATGTCCGACGCCGCCGGGGCCAGCGGGATGTCGCGCGCGGCGGCCGCGTCGATCAGCGGCGTCACCGCGCCGGGCGTCTCGCCGAGCAGCACCGCGAGGCGGTTGACCGCGGCGGTGTAGCTGGCTTCGAGCTGCGGGATGTTGCCGGCGGTCTGGGCGCGGAGCTGACGCGCCTGTTCGAGATCGAGCGAGCCGACGAGGCCGGCCTGCACGCGCCAGTCGACGATCTGCACCGTCTCGTCGAGCGAGGCGAGGCTGTCACGCGCGACGCGGAGCTGCACCTGCGCGAAGCGGGCGTCGAGATAGGAGAGTGCGATTTCGGAGGCGATGGTGAGCTGCGTCGAGCGCAGGCTCGCCTCGCTGCCGGCGAGATCGGCGCGCGCCGCCTCGATCGAGCGGCGGGTGCCGCCGAACAGGTCCGCCTCGTAAGCCGCGTCGAAGCCGAGCTGGAAGCGGGTCTGGTCGCCTTCGGTGGTAGTGACGTTGCCATTGTCGTCGACGAAGGCGCCGTCGGAGCGGCCGATGGTGCGCGACGCTGAGCCGCCGACCGACAGCGTCGGGAACAGCGCGCCACGGGTGCCGCGCAACGACGCGCGCGCCTGCCGCAGGCGCGACCCGGCCTGCGAGATGTCGAGATTGGCGGCGAGGCCGCGCTCGACGAGTGTGGTCAGCGTCGGGTCGTTGAAGCCGCGCCACCAGCGGGCGAGATCGACCTGATCGGCCGTGACAACATCGGCGGCGGCGGCGTTGAAGCGCGCCGGCACGCCCAGCTCGGCCGGGCTCAGCGCCTTATAGTCGGGGCCGACCGTGCAGCCGGCGAGCAGCGCCAGCGGCAGGCAGCGAATAGCGAACGTGCGAAACGACAAGCTCTGGCCCCTTGATACCGCAGCTTGCGAGACGCCTTCAGCGGCGCGATCGTTCCAACTGCAATATGACGTTTACGCCGTTTCAGGCGGCAATCCCCTGAAGCGTCCCGTCGCCGCGACGTAACGACCGGCGCTTATGCCTTGGGGATAACTACTACCGTAACGAGTGCGGCCGAATCCCATTGAGGGAGAGCGCCGGTCTTCCTATCTTCGATGGTGAGGTCATTGGGGGGACATGCTCAACTTTCTTCTCGCGCCGGAGAATATCGCCTTCTCGGCCGCCCTGCTGCTGATGCTGCTGATCGGTATCGTCGAGGTCGTCGGGCTCGGCACGGGCGCGGTCGACCTGGAAGCCGATGGGCTCGACCATGGCTGGCTGGGCTGGCTCGGCATCGGCCGGCTGCCGCTTCTCATGGTTATCGTCGTGGCGCTGGCGAGCTTCGGCGTCACCGGCCTGATCCTCCAGCAACTAGCGACTGGCGCCGCTGGCGCACTGCTCGCGCCGTGGATCGCCGTCCCCGCTGCCGCCGCAGCGTCGCTGCCCGTCACCTCGCTGCTGGCGCGCGGTATCGCCCGCATTATGCCGCGCGACGAGACAACCGCCGTCAGCCTCAGCACCCTCGTCGGTCGGCGGGCGACCATCGTTGTCGGCACCGCGACCGCCAGCTCGCCGGCGCGGGCGCGGGCCTATGACGTGCACGGCCAGAGCCACTACATTCTCGTCGAGCCCAACACCGCCGACGAGATTTTCCTCGAAGGCGATGAGGTGCTGATCGTCGCCCGCGAAACCAACCATTTCCGGGCGGTCGGCATCGTGCCGCGCGCCGCGGTCGACCTGGGAGCCCTGTGATGAACGAACTCGTCCCCGCCGGTGTGGCGCAGAGCGCCGGCTCGCTGATCGCGATCACCCTCTATGCCGGCGTGGCGCTCATCACGCTGATCATCCTCGGGGTGGTGCTGGCACGGCTCTACAAGCGCGCATCGAAGGAAATCGGCTTCGTCCGCACCGGCTTCGGCGGCGAGAAGGTCGTCATCAACGGCGGCGCGCTGGTGCTGCCCGTCCTTCACGAGACGATGCCGGTGAACATGAACACCGTGCGCCTCGCGGTCGAGCGCAAGAACGCCGACGCGCTGATCACCTCCGACCGGATGCGCATCGACGTGAAGGCGGAATTCTATGTCCGCGTGCGCCCCGACCGCGAGTCGATCGCCATCGCCGCTCAGACGCTCGGCATGCGCACGATGCACCCCGAGCAGCTGAAAGAGCTGATCGAGGGCAAGTTCGTCGACGCGCTGCGGTCGGTCGCCGCCGGGATGACGATGAGCCAGCTGCACGAGCAGCGATCCGACTTCGTGCAGAAGGTACAGCAGGTGTCGTCGGCCGACCTGGCGATGAACGGCCTCGAACTGGAGTCGGTGTCGCTGACCGGACTCGACCAGACTTCGATCGAGCATTTCAACGCCAACAACGCCTTCGACGCCGAGGGCCTGACCAAGCTCACCGAGCAGATCGAGCTGCGCAAGAAAGCGCGCAACGACATCGAGCAGGACACGCGCGTCCAGATCGAGACCAAGAACCTCGAGGCCGAGCGCAAGAGCCTCGAGATTTCGCGCGAGGGCGAGTTCGCGCGGCTAGAGCAGGAGCGCGAGCTGGAAACCCGCCGCGCCGCCCAATCGGCCGAGGTCGCGCAGCAGCAGGCCGAGCGCAGCCGCGAGGCCGAGCAGGCGAAGATTTCCGCCAAGCAGCAGGTGGATTCGGCGCAGATCGAAGCCGACCGCGCGGTGAGCGAGGCGCGCATCGCGCAGGAGCAGGCGGTCGCCATCGCCCGGCAGGAGCAGCAGATCGCCATCGCCGCCAAGTCGCGCGACGAGAGCCAGGCGAAGGCCGAGGCCGACAAGGCACGCGCCGCCGCCGTCGCCGCCGAGGAGCAAGTGACGACGGCGCGCGCGACCGAAGTCGCCGACCGCGCCAAGCGTATCGAGCTGATCGAAGCATCAAAGGAAGCCGAGCGGCAGGCGATCGGCGTTCGCGTGCAGGCCGACGCCGAAAAGCAGGCGGCGTCCGACCGCGCCGAGGCGGCGCGGATGGCGGCACAGGGCGAGGCCGAAGCGGAAAAGCTGCGGGCCGAGGCGTCGCGAGTGCGGTTCGAGGTCGAGGCCGCCGGCCAGCGCGCGATCAACGAGGCGGCGAACCTGCTGTCGAGCGACCAGATCTCGCTGCAGACCAAGCTCGCCCTGCTGCGCGTGCTGCCCGAGGTCATCCGTGAATCGGCGAAGCCGCTCGAATCGATCGACAGCATCAAGATCGTGCAGGTCGACGGCATCACCGGCAGCGGCGCGGCGGGCCTGGGCGGCGGTGGCGGCGACGGGGATTCCAATCTCGCGTCGGCGGCGGTGAACGCCGCGCTGCGCTACCGCGCGCAGGCGCCGCTGGTCGACGGACTGATCAAGGAACTGGGCCTCGACGGCACGTCGCTCGCCGGGCTGACCAGCGCGGCGGGTACGATCGCCAGCCCGCCGGCGCCCGAGCCCGCGAAGCTCGCCGAACCCGCCAAGCCGGTGGAAGCACGCGACTGACAATGGCGGCGCGGAAAAAGTCGAAAGCCCGCGAGGTCGCCGAGGAGGTGGGCGCCGAAATCGGCTTCAACATTCTGCTCGAAGCGCCTGAAGCCGCCGCGCGGATCGCGCTATCGGCGACGCGGGCAACCGGCCGGCTGGCGCTCGACGCCGGGGAAGCGGTGCTCGATGCCGGCGGCAAGCTGATCGAAGGGGTCGTCGAGGGCGTCGGCGACGTACTCTAGGCGGCGACCAGCCGGCGGTCGCCGAGGATGCCGCATTCGAGGACGTTGCCGCCGATCACCGCGCGGCGGGCGATCTCGGCGCAGGCGCTCGCGTCGGACAGCGCGTCATGGTGATCGAGCGGGATGCCGAAATGATCGCAGACGTTGGGCAGCTTGGTCGGGAAGATGTTCCAGAGCGTGCGCGACAGCTTCACCGTGCAGAGCCAGCGCTGCGTCGGCGCCTTGATGCCATAGGCCGCGCAGCAGCCGAACATCACGCTGCGATCGAAGCCGGCGTTGTGCGCGGCGAACAGGTCGGCGGCGGCGACCAGCGGCGCGAGGTCCGGCCAGATCTCGTTGAACCGCGGCTGGTCGGCGACGTCTTCCCAGCGGATGCCGTGAATGGCGGTGAACAGCACATAGGATTGCGGCGGGCGGATCAGCCGGTGGAAGCTTTCGACCACCCGGCCGTTTTCGACGAGCACCGCCCCGACCGCGCAGGCGCTGTCGCGCGTGACGTCGGCGGTTTCGAAATCGATGGCGAGGATACGCATTCGCCCCCGCCCTAGACCCCCGCGCGCGGGGCGGCAACGTGACATTCGCGCCACCTTGACCGAAACTTGTCAGCGCGTGCTTTCCGCAGCGCAGCGAATCATGCCAGTCAGCAGGGATGGCGCCCACCGATCTCGATACCTTCGTCGCCGGCCTGCCCAAGGCCGAGCTGCACCTGCATATCGAGGGATCGCTGGAGCCCGAGCAGATGTTCGCGCTGGCGCAGCGCAATGGCATCGCGATCCCGTTCGGGACGGTCGAGGAATTGCGCGCAGCGTACAGCTTTTCGCGGCTGCAGGACTTCCTCGACATCTATTATCAGGGCGCCGACGTGCTGCGCGCCGAGGACGATTTCCGCGACCTGGCGCTCGCCTATTTCGACCGGGCGGCGGCGGACAACGTCCGCCACGCCGAGATTTTCTTCGATCCGCAGACGCATACCGACCGGGGCGTGCCGTTCGATGTGGTGATGCGCGGGCTGCTCGCCGGGATGGCTGAGGCGGAAGGCAGGCATGGGCTGACGTCGAAGCTCATTCTCTGCTTCCTGCGGCATCTCGACGAGGACGCGGCCTTCGCAACCTTGAAGATGGCGGAGCCGTGGGTCGACAGGCTCGCGGCGGTGGGGCTCGATTCGTCGGAGGTCGGGCATCCGCCGGAGAAGTTCGCGCGGGTGTTCGAACGCGCCGGCGCGATGGGGCTGAAGCGGGTGGCGCATGCCGGCGAGGAAGGGCCGCCCGACTATGTGCGGCAGGCGCTCGACCTGCTGCACATCGACCGGCTGGACCATGGCAACCGCGCGCTGGAGGATGCGGCGCTGGTCGCGCGGCTGGCGCGCGAGAAGATGACCTTGACGGTGTGCCCGCTGTCCAACCTGAAGCTGTGCGTGGTCGATCACCTCGACACGCATCCGATGCGGGCGATGCTCGATGCGGGGCTGCGGGCGACGGTCAACTCCGACGATCCCGCCTATTTCGGGGGCTATGTGAACGACAATTTCCGCGCGCTGGCCGCGACCGGCCGGCTGAGCCGCGCCGACTTCGTCACCCTGGCGAAGAACAGCTTCCTCGGCTCGTTTCTCGATGACGCGACGATCGCGCGGCATGTGGCGAGCGTCGATGCCTATGCGGCGGCGTCGGCATGAGCGATCCGATCCTGACCCCGATCTCGCACGAGCAATTCGTCGCCGACGTGCGGGCGCTGGCGGCGGCGGTGCGGAGCGGCGGCTGGCGGCCCGACCATCTGATCGGCATCGGCCGCGGCGGGCTCGCGCCCTGCACCTACCTGTCGCACGCGACGCACCTGCCGATGCTGTCGGTCGACTGGTCATCCGACGTCGAGGAGTTCAGCGCGGCACTGATCGGCAAGCTGGCGGCACGGACGCTCGGCGGGGAGAAACTGCTGGTCGTCGACGACATCAACGACAGCGGCGGCACCATCGAGCGGCTGCGCGGCGCGCTGGCGGCGGCGGGCGCCGACCTGACGCAGGTGCGGTTCGGCGTGCTGATCGACAACCAGGTGTCGAAGGCGCGCGTCGACTATCGCGCGCGGACGATCGACCGGACGGTGACCAAGGACTGGTTCGTGTTCCCCTGGGAGGCGCTGGCGCCCACCGAGGACGTCATCCACGACGCGCAGATCGTGCCCGAACGCATCGCCTGACGCGTCCGCCGAACCGGCGAAAATTTCGTCGAACCGGCACCTAAAGATTACCTCCAATCTGGCGTTATCAGCTGCAGACATCCTGTCGCGGCCGTCCGTCCTCATTGGTCGCACTCCCCCCGGATGACTCGCGGCCGCCTGTGTTTCGGCGGCCGCGGCCCTTTCCCGCCGGCGGTGCCGGACGAGGGGCGGTTGCGTCGCATGCAATTCAGTCAACAAGGCAGGTTTCCGATGGGAAGGCTCGAGGGCATCGCCCGATCGCGTCCGGTACGCGTCGCGCTGATCATTTCGCTGGCGACGTTCGGCGGCTGGAGTTTTGCGCCCTATGTGATGGGCGATGTCTCCACCCGCGCGGCGGTCAACGCGCCGATCATCCGGCTTACCGCGGTGGTCGAGGGTACCGTTCCCGAGCTGCCCGCCGTCGGCAGCTATTATGCCGCCCCGGCGCGCCTCAGCATCGTCACCCCGTCGCACGACACCGGCGACGTCGCCCAGTTCAAGGCCGATGCCGAGCTGGCCACCGCAGCCCTCGCGCTGGCCGAGCGGCAGCTCGCCGAACTGTCGAGCGAGGAAGTGCGCCTGGCCGGGCGCGCCCAGGTTTTCTCCACCGCGTCCGCCCGCCGCCTCAACGCCGAAATCCGCGCCACCGGTGCGTCCGCCTCTGCCTGCGACTCTGAAAAGAGCGCGAGCCAGGCTGCGCTGGTCCGCGCCGAGAAGTTGATGGCGAGCGGCTTCATGACAGCGGCCGGCCTCGAACGCGCGAGGTCGGCCGCCGCGATGGCGGCGGGAAGCTGCGATGCCGAGAAGGCACGCCTCGGCTCGTTCCAGGCGATGCGCGAGGCGGCGGCACGCGGCGTCTATATCGGTGATGGCTATAATGACGCGCCTTACGCCGAGCAGCAGCGCGACCGGCTGATGCTGCAGCGTCAGCAACTGGAGCAGATCGTCTCCGAACAAACGGCGAAGCGCACCGAGGCGCTGCGGCGCTGGGCCGAGGCGAACGCGCGCGCGCATTTCGCGGCGCCGCCGGGAACTTTGGTGTGGTCGCAGCTGGCCAGCCCCGGCGCGGCGGTGCGGGCGGGCGAGCCGGTGCTCGACCTCGTCGACTGCCGCCGGCGCTTCGTCGAGGTGGCGCTTCCTGAGCGGCGCGCCGAGGCGATCCGGCCGGGCAACAAGGCCGAGGTGCGGCTGATCGGCAGCGACGGCTGGCAGTCGGGGCGTGTCGCCCGCGTCGCGGGCGCGGCGGCGCAGCGCAGCGACACCTTGTTCGCGGCGAAGACCTCCTCGCTGCCGAGCGACCGCGAGATCAGCGTCGAGGTGACGCTCGACACGCCGGCGCATGGCTCGCCCGAGCGGCGCTGCGACGTCGGCCGGCTTGCCGAAGTCCGCTTCGGCTAAGCGGGAGCCCGGGGGTGCCGTACATCGATGCGGTGACGCTGGCGCCGCTGGCGCTGGTGATCGCCGGGCATCTGTTCTTCCGCCGCGTGTGGAAATCGCGGCTGGGCATCACCGCCACCACCTGGGCGGCGGTTTTCTACTATCTCCACTGGCGGCTGACGGTGACGATGCCGTGGGAGCAAAGCGGCGCCATGTTCTGGTGGCCGCTGACCTGCCTCGCCATCGAGGCGATCTCGCTGTTCGACGCGGGTATCCTGTACCTCGCGCTGACCCGGAAAGCGGATCGCAGCCGCGAGGCCGACATCGGCGAGGCGCGGCTGCGGGCCGCCGCACCCGAGCGCTTGCCGCCGGTCGACGTGTTCGTCGCGACCTACAACGAAGGCCGCGAGGTGCTGGAGAAAACCATTCTCGGCTGCCTTGCGCTCGACTGGCCCGAGGTGCGCGTCTGGGTGCTCGACGACGGACGGCGCGCCTGGCTGCAGGAATATGCGGCGTCGAAGGGCGCCGGCTACATCACCCGGCCCGACAACAAGGGCGCCAAGGCGGGCAACATCAACCATGCGCTGGCGGTGACCGGCGCCGAATTCGTCGCGGTGTTCGACGCCGATTTTGTGCCGCGCCGCGACTTCCTGATGCGCACGATGGGCTTCTTCGACGATCCGAAGATCGGCATCGTCCAGGTGCCGCACAGCTTCTACAACCACGACCCGATGCAATCGAACCTGCAGCTGCGCGGGTCGATGCCCGACGACCAGCGCTTCTTCTTCGAGGCGATCATGCCCGGGCGCGATGCCTGGGACGCGGCCTTCTGCTGCGGGTCGAACTCGGTAACGCGCCGGAAGCTGTTCGACGACATCGGCGGCGGGCTGCCCGAAGGGTCGATCACCGAGGATATGCTGCTGACGATGGCGAGCCTGCGGAACGGCTATGTCACGCGCTATTTGAACGAGCCGCTGGCGCATGGGTTGGCGCCTGAGAGCGTCGCCGCCTTCTTCGTGCAGCGCCAGCGCTGGGCGCAGGGCGGCATCCAGATTCTGCACCTGAAGGAAGGGCCGCTGGGGCCGGGCCTCAAGTTCGTCCACCGGCTGCTGTTCCTGCCGAGTTCGTGGATCAGCCAGAGCCTGATGACGATCTTCTCGTTCATCACGCCGATCGTGTTCATGTGGCTCAATCTGCCGCCGATGCTGCGCGTCGATATGGCGGGGTTCCTCCATTATGCGCTGCCGATGATCGTCGGGCTGGTCGGCGGGATCACCATGCTGGCCGCCGGCCGCTACTTCCCCGCCGCCTCGCATGTCCTCGGATCGTTCCAGAGCTTCCGCATCCTCCCCGTGGCGTTGCAGACCTTGTTCCGGCCGAAGGGCCTAATCTTCAAGGTGACGCCCAAGGGGTCGGCGGCAGCCGGAGCCGGGTGGGAGACCGGCATCTGGTTCACCGCGAGCGCACTGATCGCGCTGACCATCGTCGGGCTCGGGCTCAACGCGCATCCCGATTTTCGCATCATCGACGAACAGGCGCTGATGCCGATGATGGTGTTCTGGGGCGGGCTCAACATCGTCGTGCTGCTGCTCGTCGCGATGATGTGCCTGCAGAAGTCGCCGATGCGCGCCGAGGAGCGCTTTCCGCTGTCGTCCGAAGTGACGATCTTCACCGCGGCGGGCGACTGGTATGCGACCAAGGGGGGCGACATGTCGCTGTCCGGCATCGGCGTCGGGCTGCGGCCCGAGGCGCCGGCGTTCACGGTGGGCGAGCATGTGAAGGTGGCGATCGCCGGGGTCGGCGCGATCGGCGGCAAGGTGGTGCGCGCCAGCGGGCGGCTGGGCGTGGTGTTCGAGTTCGCCGACGACGCCGAGCGCGACCGGCTGGTCGTGCATCTGTTCACCGGCCACATCGCGCAGAATGTGCTGCGGCCGAACGCCTGGCAGGTGACCTGGGCGATCCTCGGCCGGCTGTGGTCGGCGGACATGCGCGACGACGGGCATGTGCTGGAGAGCGCGCCGGAGGATACGCGGAAGCTTACCGCAGCGACGCGGGCGATCGAGGGGCGTTGGACGGAGACGGCGAAGCCGCCGGTGGTGGTGCCGATGCCGGCACGCGTGGCCGCCTAATCGCCGTTGAGTTTTGCGCGTTGAGTTTTGCGCGGGGGCCGCGCACAGCTTGGGCGATGGACACCAAGCCCGTTCCCGCCCGCCGCATTCTCGGCGCCAGCCTCGTCGGCACCGCGGTCGAATTTTACGACTTCTACATCTACGCCACGGCCGCGGCGCTGGTGTTCGGGCCTTTGTTCTTCCCGTCGACCTCGTCGTCGGCGCAATTGCTCGCCGCCTATGCGAGCTTCGGCGTCGCGTTCGTCGCGCGGCCGATCGGCGCCATCGCCTTCGGGCATTTCGGCGACCGGATCGGGCGCAAGTCGACCTTGGTCGCCTCGCTGCTGATCATGGGCGGGTCGACCCTCGCGATCGGCTTCCTGCCGACCTACGAGATGGTCGGCTGGGTGGCGCCGCTGCTGCTGTGCCTGCTGCGTTTCGGGCAGGGCTTCGGGCTCGGTGGCGAATGGGGCGGCGCGGCGCTGCTCGCGGTCGAGAATGCGCCGCCGGGGCACCGCGCGAGATGGGGCATGTTCCCGCAATTGGGTGCGCCGGTCGGATTCTTGGCGTCGAACGGCCTGTTCCTGATTCTCGGGCTGCTGCTGACCGAGGCGCAGTTTGTCGAATGGGGCTGGCGCATCCCCTTTCTGCTGAGCGCGGTGCTGGTGGCGATCGGCCTCTGGGTCCGCGCCAAGCTGACCGAGACGCCGGCGTTCGCCGACGCGATGGCGCACGAGAAGCCGGCGGCGGTGCCGCTCGCCGAGGTGATCCGCGAGCATCCGCGCGCGCTAGTGGGCGGCACCTTCGCGGTGGTCGCCTGCTTCGTGCTTTTCTACCTCGCGACGGCCTTCGCGCTCGGCCACGGCACCACCGTGCTCGGGTACCCGCGCGAGCGGTTCCTGATCGTGCAGCTCGGCGCGATCCTGTTCCTCGCGGGCGGCATCATCGCCGCCGGCTATCTGTCAGACTGGAGCAGCCCGCGCCGCGTGCTGATGCTCGGCGCGCTGCTGACGGTGCCGGCGGGGCTGCTGCTCGGGCCGATGATGGGCGCGGGATCGCTGCTGCTGATCTGGCTGTTCCTGTCGCTGAGCCTTGCCGTGATGGGGCTCACTTACGGGCCTTTGGGCGCCTTCCTGCCGAGCCTGTTTCCGGCGCGGGTGCGCTACACCGGGGCGTCGATGGCGTTCAATATCGGCGGTATCCTCGGCGGCGGGCTGACGCCGATCATCGCGCAGGCGCTGGCCGAGCGCGGCGGGCTGGCGTGGGTCGGCTTCTATCTCGCGGGCGCCGGGTTGATCAGCCTGATCGCGCTGGCGCCGATGCGGCATTTACCTGAGGCCGAATGAGCCCCGGCACGACGATCTTCGAGCATATGTCGGGCTTGGCGCGCGCGCATGGCGCGGTGAACCTGGGCCAGGGGTTTCCCGATTTCGGCTGGCCGCAGGACGTGATCGACAAGGCCGCCGCAGCGCTGACCGGGGCGGCGAGCCAGTATCCGCCGATGCGGGGTATCCCTGAGCTGCGGCAGGCGGTAGCCGACCATTACCGTGCGCATCAGGGGCTCGAGCTGTCGGCCGACGAGGTGATCGTCACCTCGGGCGCGACCGAGGCGCTGGCGGCGGCGCTGCTCGCGCTGATCGAGCCGGGCGACGAGGTGCTGCTGTTCCAGCCGCTGTACGACAGCTACCTGCCGATGGTGCGGCGGGCCGGCGGGGTGCCTAAGCTGGTGCGGTTGGCGCCGCCCGACTGGAAGCTGACGGCGGAAGCGATCGAGGCGGCGATCACGCCGAAGACGCGGCTGATGGTGTTCAACAATCCGCACAATCCCGCCGCCGTGGCGTTCGACCGGGGGCAATTGCAACTGCTCGCCGACGCCTGCGTGCGGCACGATCTGATCGCGGTGAGCGACGAGGTCTGGGAGCATGTGGTGTTCGATGGCCGGCGCCACGTGCCGCTGATGGCGCTGCCGGGCATGCGCGAGCGCACGGTGAAGGTGGGGTCGGCGGGCAAGATCTTCTCGCTGACCGGCTGGAAGGTCGGCTGGCTGGTCGCGGCGCCCGGCCTCGCCGAGCGGGTGGCGCGCAGCCATCAGTTTCTCACCTTCACCACACCCCCGAACCTGCAGACGGCGGCGGCGTACGGATTGGGCAAGGACCGCGGCTATTTCGACGATATGCGCGCGGCATTGCAGCGGTCGCGCGACCGGTTGGCGGCGGGGCTGGTCGAGATCGGCTATGTGCCGCTCGCCTCGCAGGGCAGCTATTTCCTGTCGGTCGACCTGCCTGTCTCGGGCATCGATGCGGACGACGTCAGTTTCTGCGAACGCATCGTGCGCGAGGCCGGGGTCGCGGCGATCCCGGTATCGGCCTTCTATGCCGAGGACCCGGTGCGCCATGTCGTGCGGCTATGCTTCGCCAAGGCCGATGCGACGCTTGATGCGGGACTCGAAGGTCTCGCGCGGGCGCGAACGCTGTTTGCCTGAAACGCAACGGGGCCGGCGCCCGACCTTTGCGGCGCCGGCCCCGCGCAACGCCCCCCGGCGATACGCAGATTCCGGTGGGTGTACGGCCGGCGCCCCTCCGCGCCGGCCGCAGCGGCTGCGCCTAGAAGGCGGCCGACAAGGAGAAGATGACGGCCGAGTCGACGATATTGTGGTCGAACGTCGCCGCCGCGGCGTCGCCGCTGGTGATGTTGGTGTCGACATAGGCGACGCCGAAGGTCAGCGCCTTCCAGCTCAGGTCGACGCCGACCAGCCAGTCGAGATAGTCGCCCGTCGGCGTCAGCGTGGAATCGCCGGTCGAATAGCCGAGGTGCGCCTTCACCTTCACCGGCGAATCGGGGATCGCCGTCGCAAGATCAGTGAAGACATAGAGGTTGTCGCCCGAGCCGATTGAATCCTGCTTCGGCGAATAGGCGACGCCGAACTTGGCGGTCGCGTTGCCGAACGGCGCAGTGATCGAGGCATAGGGCTCGGCGATGTCGGTGCCGTCGGTGCCGGGATACAGATACCAGAGCAGGCCGACGTCGAGCGTCGCGCCGCCGAGATCGGCGCCATAGCCGGCGAACACATCGATTTCGGCGTTGGCGCCGCCGAACGAGCCGAAGCCCGCGAGGCTGGAGCCCCAGGTCCCGGCGTAGAAGCCCGATTCATGCGCGGCGGTGAAGCCGCCCTGAATGGCGACTTCCTCGTCGGACAGCGAAATGCCCCGGAAACGATACTGCGAGACCACCGTCGCCGAACCCGTGATGGTTACCGGCTCGCTGGCTTCTTCCTGCGCCAGCGCAGGCATCGAACTCGCGGCCAGAAGCAGCGCCGCAATCTTGGACAAATTCTTCATTCAACCCACCTTCCTAGATCCATCCAGGTCGGCTCGCTCGGGTTGTGGGACCGCTCTTGTAAGTGCGGCGGCCTCCGGTGGCGCAGACTGCCATCGTTGCTGCGGCGCACAACAAGAAAATTGCAACATCCGCGGCAGCCGGGTTCTTCTGTTGCGACTCCGCAACAGTGACTTTGTGCATATTGCTAGAATCGATAGGCCGTTGCACTTTCCGCAACGTTCATTGCACCTAATGCGCTCGTGCTTTCGCTGCTGCGATGCACAATAGTGCTCATTCCTCCCCAAGGAATATCGAACTAGAGGGTCGGGCCAAGTGCCCGGCCCTTTTTTCGTTTCAGCGGGATTCGGCAGGCGTCGCGAAAGACGCGCGCCGGAAAGAATCAGGCGGCGATGGCCTGGCCGTCGCTGGAGGCTTCGGCGAAGATCCAGTCGTGGAAGCGGCGGAGCGCCCGGCCACGCAGCGCCGACTTCTTGCAAACGAAATAATAGGAGTAGGGCGTCGGCACGCCCTCGCCATAGGGCTGCTCCAGCCGCCCCTCGCCCGGATAGAAGCGCACCGTGTCGCCAAGCGTCAGCGCGACGCCGAGGCCGCTTTCCGCCGCTGCGAGCAGCATTGGGCCGCTGTCATAATGTTCGACGTTGCGCGGCGTCACGTCCGACAGCCCCATGCCGGCGAGCCAGAGCGGCAGCACCTTGGGCAGGCCGTCGTGCAGCAGCAGCGTGCGCGTCTGCACCATCGTCCGCACGTCCTCGCCGGCCTTGAGATAGCCGGGGGCGCAGATGGCGAAGGCCGCCTGCTTGCGCACCTCGCGCGCGTAGAATTCGCCGGCGACATCCTCGGCGAACACGATCACCGCATCGAGGCTGCTGCCGAGCTTGGAGAAGGGCGCGCCCGACGAATCGAAGCTGACATCGATCTCGGGGTGCGCCGCCTTGAAGCGCGCGAGCCGCGGAAACAACCAGGCGCTGGCGAAGGACGGCGGCACGCCGAGCGTGACGTTGTGCGCATCGGCCTGGCTCAGATCGCCGAGCGCCTGCGCCAGCGCCTCGAACGAGGGGCGCACCTGATCGAGCAGCCATTCGCCCTCGCTGGTCAGGCGCAGTTCGTGATGCAGCCGCTCGAACAACGGTCGGCCGACATAGGTCTCGATCGCCTGGATGCGGCGGCTCAGCGCCGAGACGCTGAGGTTGAGCTCGGTCGAGGCGGCGGCGAGGGTGCGGTTCTGCGCGACGACGAGGAAGGCCTCGAGCGCGCCCATCGGCGGTAAGCGGCGCATGATCTATCGGGCCGCCCGTCGCAGCGGCAGGCGCAGCCGCGCCCGCGCCGCGTGCCAGATGTCGGCGATCCACAGACGGCGCAGCAGCCGCGTGCGGCCGGGCGCGCTGTGGCCGACCGCGCGGACGCGGCGGCGCAAAGTCGCGATGTCGTCGAGCGAGGAAATGCGGCGCCCGTCGCTGAGCGTCACCAGGGTGCCGCCGGCGCAGGGCGCGGCGCGCACGATCATATGGGGGACGATCATCTCGATAGAACCGTCGTTGCCGACCAACGCAATGAACATAAACCCTCCGCCGGCCCCCGGGCCCGGCCGATAAAAACTGGATTCATGCTCGCCTTTGTTGTTGCCCGCGATTGTTGCAGCGCAGCGGGTGCTTGGCAAGCGGCCTTTGGGGTCGGCCATGCTTTGTCACCGTTGCAAGGCGGCTTGCACGTTGCGCGATGGCTCGTGCCGGCCATGAGCGCATCATGTTGCAGCGCACAAGAGCTGACCCGGACGAGGCCGGCGGGTGCGAAGAAACAGGAAGGACTCCCATGTTCCAGACCGCCCGCCTCGCGCTGCTCGCGCTCGCCTTCACCGCCAACGCCGCCACCGCGCTGCCGCTCGGTTCGACCCGCTATGTCGACGAGAAGAGCGGCTATGTCGTCGAGACCCGCGATGTCGGCGGCTGGCTGCGCATCTCCGGCCGCCACCCCGACACCGGCAAGACCTTCCGCGTGAAGGTGTCGAAGGGCGGCCGCGTCGTCGGCACCTGGGACGGCAAGGCCATCGACTATGTGATGGGCACCGCGCCGTCCGACGTGCAGCTCGCCGAAGCCGCGACCGCGAGCGGCGCCGGCGCCCGCTGATCCAGAGCTATCGCGGCAACCCCGGCTCGCTGAGGCCGGCCGGGGTCAGTCGCGCGTCGAGTACCAGGTGAGCCCCGCGGCGAGCAGCCCCGGCAGCGTCACCCCCATGAAGTCGCGCGCGATCGCCTCCGGCCCGCAGATGCCGGCGGCGACTTCCCAGAGATGGAAGAGTGCGTGCGCGCCGAGCCAGCCGGCGGCAGCGCCCCAAAGGAGCGTGCGGTTGGCCGGCCGCGCCATCCCGGCGAACATCGCCGCGCCGGTCAGCAGATAGACCATGCCGATGTCGCGGATGAAATGCGCGTTGTAGCCGCCGGTCAGCGACACGCCCTTCACCGACCAGAACCAGGTCTGCGGCATCACCAGCATCGCGATGCCATTGCCGATGCCGAGCAGCCCGACGGCGGCCGCCAGACCCAGCGTGACCCACTTGCCCCACCCCATGTTCGCAGCAGCCATCGTCATCTCCCTCAGCGGCTATTTCTCCCCATCTGACGCTATAGCGCGGTTGATTGTGACATGCTGCCGCGCCGCCTTGTGCGAATCCTTATTGAGAATGAGTTGCGCTTACACCGCATATGGGTATGAAGGCGCCGCAAGGGGATTCGACTCCGGGGCATGACGGCAAAGACGGCAAAAGCGAAGCGGGCCTTCTGGCTCAAGCAGCTGCACACCTGGCACTGGGTGAGCTCGGCGGTGTGCCTGATCGGCATGCTGCTGTTCGCAATCACCGGGATCACGCTCAATCATGCCGGCGCCGTCGAGTCGGCGCCGGTGATCAGCGAGCGCACCGCGACGCTGCCCGCGCCGCTGCTCGCCACGCTCAACGCCACCAAAGGCGACAAGGCCGCGGTGCCCGCCGACGTGCGCAAGTGGGTCGATGACGAAATCTCGGTGAACCTCGGCGGCAAGCCCGGCGAATGGTC
This sequence comes from Sphingoaurantiacus capsulatus, assembly GCF_042648405.1. Classification (NCBI taxonomy): domain Bacteria; kingdom Pseudomonadati; phylum Pseudomonadota; class Alphaproteobacteria; order Sphingomonadales; family Sphingosinicellaceae; genus Sphingoaurantiacus; species Sphingoaurantiacus capsulatus. The sequence continues at coordinate 226,605 of NZ_JBHRXV010000004.1, forward strand.
GGAGGACGAGGTCTATATCGGCCTGCCGCGCCCCGGCGGCGACGCCTGGCTGTCGATCGACCGGGAGAGCGGCGAGATCCTCTACGAGCTGACCGACCGCGGCTGGATTTCCTATTTCAACGACCTGCACAAGGGCCGCAACGCCGGCGAGGCGTGGAGCTGGTTCATCGACATCTTCTCGGTGGCGACGCTCGCCTTCTGCCTGACCGGCCTCGTGCTCCTGCAGCTCCATGCCCGCAACCGGCCGATGACCTGGCCGACGGTGGGCCTGGGGCTGATCGTTCCGGCGCTGATCGCCATTCTTTTCATTCACATGTGAGGGCCTTGCCGATGCGTGTCGCCGCCACTTTCCTTCTGACCGGGCTCGCCGCCACGCCGGCGGTCGCCGCCGACCTGACGGTGTCGGTCGAGATTCCGCGCCTCAACGTCGCCGAATATCACCGGCCGTATGTGGCGCTGTGGGTCGAGAAGCCCGACCAGAGCGTCGCGAACAACCTCGCCGTCTGGTACGACTTCGACATGAAGGACAATGAGGGCACCAAGTGGCTCCGTGACCTTCGCACCTGGTGGCGCAAGGCCGGCCGCGAGCTGACCTTCCCGGTCGACGGCCTGACCGGCGCGACCCGCGCGCCGGGCAGCCACAAGCAGAATTTCAACGCCGCCAAGCTGAAGGGCCTGGCGCCCGGCAGCTACAACCTCGTTGTCGAAGCGGCGCGCGAGGTCGGCGGGCGTGAGATCATCCGCGTACCGTTCCAGTGGCCGCCGAAGGCGCGCACGACGGGCAATGCCAAGGGCACGAGCGAACTCGGCGCCATCGGCCTCGAGATCAAGCCGTGAAGGGAGTGAACAATATGAAGACGTTCCGCCATCTGACGCTCGCGGCGCTCTCGCTCGCGGCGATCGCCACCCCGGCCGCCGCGCACCGCCAGTGGCTGCTGCCGTCGGCCACCGTGCTGTCGGGCAACAGCGACTGGGTCACCGTCGACGCCGCGGTGTCGAACGACCTGTTCTACTTCGAGCATCAGCCGCTGCGGCTGACCAACCTTCAGGTTATCGGGCCGAACGGCCAGCCGGTCGAGGCGCAGAACAAGGCGACGGGCCGCTATCGCAGCACCTTCGACGTGCAGCTGACGCAACCGGGCACCTACCGCATCGCCAGCGTCAATGCCGGCCTGTCGGCGAGCTGGAAGGAAGGCACCGAGACCAAGCGCTGGCGCGGCACCGCCGAGGGCTTCGCCAAGGAAGTGCCGGCGAACGCCACCGACCTCAACGTCATGCAGGCCGCCGGCCGCGTCGAGACTTTCGTGACCGCCAAGGCGCCGAGCACCGACGCGCTGAAGCCGACCGGCCAGGGCATGGAGATGGTGCCGGTCACCCACCCGAACGACATCGTCGCGGGCGAGGCGGCGACCTTCCAGCTGCTGATCGATGGCGCGCCGGCGAAGGACATCGAGGTCGAGGTCGTCCCCGGCGGCATCCGCTATCGCGACAAGCTGGGCGACGTGAAGGTGAAGACCGACGCGGAAGGGAAGTTCAGCGTCACCTGGCCGACCGCCGGCATGTACTGGATCGAGGCCTCGGCACAGGACAACAAGACGTCGGTGCCGCAGGCGAAGTCGCGGCGGCTGAGCTACGTCGCCACGCTCGAAGTGATGTCGCAATAGCCGACCGTCGCATCCTCGTTCCGCGCGACCTGACGCGCTCCGCCGGTATCGCACCGGCGGGGCGCGTTGCCGCTTTGGGCGGCGAGACGATGGGGACGAGCTGGTGCGCGAGAGTTGTCGTCGAGGATGAGGCAAGGCTGCCGGATTTACAGACGGCTGTCGAAGCAGCGCTTTCCGGCGTGGTCGCCGAGATGAGCGACTGGGAGCCGGGCTCCGACATCAGCCGCTTCAACCGCGCAGCCGCAGGCAGCTGGCGCGAACTCCCGCCGGCGTTCTTCGCGGTGCTCGACCATGCGCTGGCGCTCGCCGAGGCGACCGACGGCGCCTATGACCCGACCGCCGGGCGGCTGGTCGACCTGTGGGGCTTCGGCCCGACGGCGCCGCTGGAGCTGCCGCCGCTCGACGCCGATATCGCGGCAGCGCTGGCAACGGCGGGCTGGCAGCGGCTCAAGATCGACCGCAAGCGCCGCGCGGTGCAGCAGCCGGGCGGGCTGCGGCTCGACCTGTCGTCGATCGCCAAGGGCTATGGCGTCGATGCCGCCGCCGAGGCGTTGCGCGCGGCGGGCGTCGAGAATTACCTGGTCGAGGTCGGTGGCGAACTGACCGGCGCAGGCCTGAAGCCCGATCGCAGCCCCTGGTGGGTGGAGATCGAGGCGCCCCCGGGGATCGCGATGACGCCGATCGTGGCGGCGCTGCACGGGCTCGCCATCGCGACCTCGGGCAATTATCGCCGCTTCTTCGATGCGGGCGGGCAGCGCTTCGCGCACACGCTCGATCCGCGCACCGGCCGGCCGGTCGACAACGCGCTCGCCTCGGTGACGGTACTGCACCCGAACTGCATGGCGGCCGACGCGATGGCGACGGCGCTGACCGTGCTGGGGCCGGTAAAGGGGCTCGAGTTCGCCAGCCTGCGGGGCGTGGCGGCGCATTTCATGCTCGAGCGCGACGGCGGCTTCGTCGAGCGGATGACGCCGGCGTTCGGGGCGATGCTGGATTAGTTGGTCGGCTCGGGCGCGGTGCCCGGCGTCTCGGCCTCGGGGCCGCGCGGACCATGATCGCCGCGGTGGTGGTCGTCGCGGTCGCCACGGCCCCCGCGACCGCGATCGCCGCGGCCATGACCGCCGTCGCCGGGGCCGATCGCGAAGGTGACCGGCACCAGCACCCAGGCCGAAACCGCCTTGCCGGCCTTCTTGGCGGGGAGGAAGGCCCAGCGCTTCACGGTCGCCATCGCCGCTTCATCGAGGCGCACGAAGCCGCTCGACGTGGCGACAAGCATCTCCTGCGCGCGGCCGTCGGGCGAGACCAGTACCTTCAGCATCACCGTCCCCTGCTCGCGCGCGCGGCGCGAGGCCGACGGGTAGCGGGGCCCAGGATTGTTGAGCTGATCGGCGGTGAAATCGGGCGGGATGACCGGCGCTTCGCTGACGCGAACCGTGGGCGCCGCCACCACTTTCGGCGCCGGCGGGGTGGGGCTGGCGGTGATGGTCGGCGGCGGCGGGGGCGCCGCCTCGACGATCACGTCGGGGATGAAAACCTCGGTCTGCACCGGCTCCAGCTCGACGGGCGGCGGCGGTTGATCCTCGGGCTGGATCACTTCCTCGACGAAATTGACATGCACCGGCGGCGGCGCGTTGCCGAGGTGGATCGCGCCGGTGGTGAGCAACAGGCCGATGACCGCAGCGTGGAGGCCACCGATGACGCCGATCGCCGCCCAGTTGTGGCCGCCGCCCGCGGCAAAGCCGGCGGCGCTCTCGGCAATCTGCGTCTCAACGGATGCCGGAGGCGCGGCGCGTGACGGCGCGGCAGCAGCAGGCGCCGCTCCGTCAGCCATCGGTATCGCGAGACTCGCCATGCCTGCCCCTTCTTCGCGCGCACTCATAGACCTCCGCCTATTGCACATCAATCGCAATATCGGAGACGCAGACAAAAAGCCTTAAGATGGGTCAAAAAAAGGGCCCGGCGAACCGGGCCCGAGGGGGACGTCCTGTGTCCCCTCGCGGCGAGCGAGGGGACGGGGAGGATGCTTAGAACGCGTAGTTGAGCGTGAGGATCGCGGCGCGGCCCTCGCCCGGGGTCGCCCAGCCGTTGTTGCGAATGCGCGTGTAATAGGTCTCGTCCGTCAGGTTGGTGACGTTGAGCTGCAGGCTGGCGCCCTCGGTGATCTCGTAGGACGCATAGGCGCGGTGCACCCAATAATCGTCCGACTTGAACAGCGGCGCGGCACCGTTGTTGAGGAAGAAGCTGCCCTGATAGGTGAAGCCGTAGCCGAGGCTGAAGCCGTCGAAGATCTCATAGGTCGTCCAGAGGCTGCCCGAATGCTTCGGCGTGTTGGTGAGCGGGTTGCCCGCCGTCACGTCGACCACGGTGCCGCAGCCCGCCGCCGCCGGATTGTCGCGGCAGCGATCGGAGATGTTCTGCACCACCTTGCTGTCGAGGTAGGTGTAGTTGGCGAAGATCGTCCAGCGGTCGTTGACCTCACCCGAGGCGCCGAGCGCGAAGCCGTCGACGCGTGACTTGCCGTCGAGCACCGGATCGGGAAGCGTCGGGTCGTTCGAGGCGACGCGGTAGTTGCTGCGCTCGTTGCGGAACAGCGCGCCGTTCAGCTGCAAGCGGTCCTCGAACAGGTTCCACTTGATGCCCGCCTCGTAGCTCTTCGCCTGTTCCGGCTCGATGTTGCAGAGGTTAACCGTGACCGCCGGGGCGCCGGCGACGGGGGTAACGCTCTGCGTGCAACCGCCGTTGACGCTGGTGCGCGATGGATTCTCGGAGTTCGAGGTCGCGATATAGATCGAGGCGTTGGGCACCGGCTTGTAGACGGCGCCGACGCGGTACGAGAACAGCTTGTCGTTGCCGCCGAAGGTGCTCGGCGCCGCGGTCAGCGCGCCGCTGTTGGCGTAGGACAGGCTGGTGACGCGGTTGTCCGAATCCTCGTAGCGGATGCCGCCGTTGATCTCGAACTGCTCGTTGAGTGCGATGGTGTCGAACAGGTAGACCGCCCAGGCCTCCAGATCGCCCTCGGTCGCGGCGGTGCGGATGAAGTTCACCGGGCCGCCGTAGATCGGGTTCGGGTCGGCGATGTTGATCGTCGGCAGCGCCGGGTTCGGCGTGGCGCCGAGCGGATTGCGCAGCGAGTTGCCGCTGTCGAGGTGGTAATCCTCCTTCGAGAAGGAGCCGCCGACCACCAGCGAGTGGGTGATGCCGCCGGTATCGAACTCGGCGTTGAGGTCGAGCTGGTTGTAGAAGAGGTCGTTGACGCTGTCGCGCGTCGTGCCGCGCGGGCCGCTCGGGTAGTAGGTGCCCGGCGCGTTGGTCGGCGCGGCGCAGACCGCGCCGGTCGGCAGGCGGCCGTTGGCGAGGCAGTAGGTGCCCTGCGGCGGGTTGAGCAGCACGAACTGCGTGACCTTCTGGTAGCGCGCCAGATTACGGATGCCGAGCGTCTCGCTGAAGTCATGCGCGAAGATCGCCGTGACGCTGTCGACACTGGTTTCCTGCGCATCGACATCCGCGTAGCCGTAATAGCCCTCACGGTCGGCGCCCGGCAGCGGGCCGTCGTTCACCGCGTTCTTGTAGTAGGGCACGCCGTACTGCGGGGTGTTGTCGTCCTCCTGGTGGACGTAGGAGATGGTGAGGCGCGTCGGCTCGTCGAGGCCGAGGGTCAGCGACGGCGCGATGCCCCAGCGCTTGTAGCGCTCGACGTCGCGGGCCGGCACGTCATTCTCGTGGTACATCGCGTTGACGCGGAAGCCGAGGTTGCCGAACACCTTGTTCACGTCGGCGGTGGCCCGATAATAATTGTCGGTGCCGATGCCCGCGGTGACCGTCGTCGCGTCGCGACGGGCCGGCACCTTGCTGACGAGGTTGATCGTGCCGCCGACCGAGCCGGTGCCCGAGTAGACGCTGTTGGCGCCGTTCGACACCTCGATCTGCTCGAGGTTGAACGGATCAGTGCGGGTGTATTGCGCGCTGTCGCGGACGCCGTCGACGAGGATGTCGCCGTTCGCCGAATAGCCGCGCAGGTTGATGCTGTCGCCATAGCCGCCGCCGCCTTCGCCGGCGCCGAAGGTGATGCCCGGAACGGTCGACAGCGCGTCACGCAGGGTGAGCAGGTTCTGTTCGAGCAGCACCTGATCGGTGATCACGGTGACGGTCTGCGGCGTATCGAGCAGCGGGCGGGTGTAACGCGGCGACGCCAGCTCTTCCGACTTGGTCTCATCCTCGATCGCGGTGTCGGTGACGGTGACGCCCTTCAAGGTCGTCGGCGCCGCCTCGGCGGCGTCCTGCGCCAGCGCCGCGGTGGGCGTCAGCATGGCCGCGAAGCCGGCGCAGGTCAGCGCCAGGTAGCTCGATCCATAGTTGCGGTCGTCGGCCATGAAGATTGCCCCTTTGTGCAAATGAATATCAATTGCTGCGCTATTGAGAGGCGTTCGCAGATTCGTCAAGGCATTTTGTTACGGAGTGTTTCTAAAAATCCCTCGCGAGTTCTTTGAGAATCGGTCGCGCGGACGGCCCCGCCGCACCTGCGCGCGGCGAGACCGGCCGGAATGAGGGCGGTTTCGTTAGAGGCCGAGCACCGTCTTGGCGACGATGCCGCGCTGGATTTCATTGGAGCCGCCGTAGATCGAGGCGGCGCGGTTGTTGAGGTAGCGGGCGACCGCGATGCCGGCATGCTCGGGGCCGATGCTGCCGTCGTTGCGGCCGGGTTCGGGCACGACCGGCTGCGCGGCGGCATAATGGCCGCTCGCCTCGACCGCCAGCTCGTCGAGCCGCTGCGTCGCCTCGGTCGCCTGAATCTTCAGGATCGAGGAGATCGGGCCGGGGTTGCTGCCGGTGGCCAGCGCGCCGAGCACGCGCCGTTCGGTCATGGCGATGGCGTCGATCACCGTCGCGGCTTCGGCGAGGCGCCGGCGGAAATCGGGATCGTCGACGCCTTCGACCGCGGCGATGGCGCGCACGCGGCGCAGCGCGGCGTAGAGGCCGGGGGCGGCGCCGCCGCCGCGTTCGAACTCGAGCAGATATTTGGCGACCGACCAGCCGTCATTCTCTTCGCCGAGGCGATTGGCCTTGGGCACGCGCACGTCATCGAAGAAGACCTGGTTCACCTCATGCTCGCCGGCGAGCGTGATGATCGGCTCCACGCTGATGCCGGGGTGATCCATGTCGACGAGGACGAAGGTGATCCCCTGCTGCGGCTTGCCCTCGGTCGAGGTGCGGACGAGGCAGAAGATGCGGTTGGCGAAATGGGCGTGCGTCGTCCAGATCTTCGAGCCGTTGAGCACATAGTCGTCGCCGTCCGACACCGCGCGCATCTGAAGCCGCGCGAGATCGGAGCCGGCGCCGGGCTCCGAATAGCCCTGGCACCAATAATCCTCGCCGGCGAGGATGCGCGGGAGGTAGTAGGCGCGCTGTTCGGGGGTGCCGTAGCGCATGATCACCGGTGCGACCATCTTCAGCCCCATCGGCGACAGATGCGGCGCGCCGGCGCGGGCGCATTCGGCATCGAAGATGTAGCGCTGCGTGTCGGTCCAGCCGGGGCCGCCGAATTCGACCGGCCAGGCGGGTGCCGCCCAGCCCTTCGCATGAAGGATGCGCTGCCAGGCGAGGCTCCATTGCTTTTCGACGAACACGCTGGTCATGCGCCGGCCGGCATCGCGCAGCTCGGGCGTCAAATTCGCGGCGATGAAGTCGCGCACCTCCTGTTGGAAGGCGCGGTCGGCGTCATTCAATTCAAGCTGCATCAGTTCACCTGCCGCTCGCGGCCTTCCCAATAGGGCGCGCGCAGTTCGCGGCGCAGAATCTTGCCGGAGGCGTTGCGCGGCAGCGCGGCGATGACGTCGACCGACTTCGGCACCTTGAAGCCGGCTATCCGGCCGCGCGCGAAGGCGATGATGTCGGCGACATCGATGGTCATGCCGGGCTTCGGCACCACCACCGCCTTCACCGCCTCGCCCCACGTCGGGTCGGGGACGCCGATCACCGCGACCTCGGCGACGGCGGGGTGACCGTAGACGGCGCTTTCGACCTCGGCCGGATAGACGTTCTCGCCGCCGGTGATGATCATGTCCTTCACCCGGTCGTGGATGAAGAGATAGCCGTCCGCGTCCATGTAGCCGGCGTCGCCGGTGCGCAGCCAGCCGTCGGCGGCGATGGTCTTCTTCGTCGCCTCGTCGAGGTTCCAGTAGCCGGCCATGTTGGCGGCGGAACGCGTCGCCACCTCGCCGACCTCGCCGACCGGCAGATGTTCGCCGTCGGGGCCGAGGATGGCGAGCTCGACGCCGGGCATCGGGAGGCCGGCGGAGCGCATGCGCTGGTTGCCGGCCGGGTCGTGATCCTGCGGCGGCAGGTAGACGATAGTGCCGGTCGTCTCGGTCATGCCGTACTGCTGGACGAATCCGCAGCCGAAGATCTCGATACACTCGCGCAGCAGGTCGAGCGGGATCGGCGAGGCGCCGTAGAGGATGTTGCGCATCCGGCTGTAGTCGATCTCCCGCGCCCGCGGCTGGCGCACGACGATCTGCAGGGCGGCGGGCACCATGAACATTTTCGACACGCGGTCGCGCTCGATGAAGTCGAGCACCTTGAACGGGTCGAACTCGCGCGCGACGATGCCCTTGGCGCCATTGTAGAGCCCGATGATGCCCCAGCCGGTGCCGCCGATGTGCGCCACCGGCATCGCGACGAGGCTGACGTCGCTGTCGTCCCATTTGCACCATTGCAGGCGCGGATCGTCCGAGGCCGCCGCCTCGGTACGGCCGTCGAGCAGATTGCCGTGCGTCAGCATCGCGCCCTTCGGGTGGCCGGTGGTGCCCGAGGTGTAGAGCTGCAACGTCACGTCGCCGGGCTTTGTCGGCAATTCGGGATCGACGGCGGGGTGCGCGTCGCGCCACGTCTCGTAATTGGTCCAGCCGTTCGCCGATCCTTCCATCGCCACGAAGCGCTCGACAGCGGGCAGGTTGCCGGTTTCGGCGGCGATGGTGTCGGCGATCTCGGTGCCGACGAACAGCAGGCGGGCGCGAGTATCGGCGATGATATAGGCGATCTCCGGCCCGGCGAGACGCCAGCCGACAGGGGCCATCACCACGCCCGCTTTCGCCGCGCCGAACAGCAGCTCGAAATAATGGTCGCTGTTCTTGCCGACATAGGCGATGCGGTCGCCCGGCTTCAGCCCTTCGGCGATCAGCGCCTGCGCGACGCGGCTGGTGGCGGCGTCGAAGCCGGCGAAGCTGGTGCTGCGGCCTTCGAACTCGAAGGCGGTTTCGGTCCCGCGCACCGCCGCGTGGTAGCGCGCCATGTCGGCGAGCGTGCGCATCTGGCTGGTGTCGGTCCAGCGGCCGGCGGTTCGGTCGAGCGTGTCGGTGGTCATCGATGGCCTCCCCAGGTCATTCGTTGACCGGGAGGATGCGCGATCGGGCGGCGCTTCGCCAGCCTGCTACACGTCGTAGCTTATCGCGCGCCGACGAAGCCGAGGCCGGCGGCGGTCTGAATCGCCTGCGCGCGCCCCGTCGTGCCGAGCTTGGTGGCGGCGTTCCTGAGGTGGAAGCGGACGGTCGAGACCGACAGGCCGAGGATGATGCCGATCTCGCCGTCGGTCTTGCCCGCCGCCGCCCAGCGCAGGCACTGCACCTCGCGGCGGCTCAAGGTCTTGAGCTTGCCGGTGAGCGGGCGCTTCGTCGTCACCTCGGCATGCGCGGCGACCAGCTTCAGCGCCAGCGCCTGCCAGCGTTCCGCCTCGGCAGCGAAGACGGCGCGCACGTCGATGGGATGGCGCGCCACCCACACCACCGCGCCGAGCCGGCCGCGCGGCAGATGCGCCGGGGCGATGATCGCGGCGGCGATGCCGGTCGCCTCAGTGACGTTGTGGCAATCGAAGCCGTCGAGCAGGGCGGTCGGCCGCCAGCTCGCCAGCTTGCCGCCGGTATAGAAGAAAGGCTCGGCAGTGACGCGGGCGGCGTTGAGGAATTGCGCGTCGAGCGCCAGGCGGCGGTTGCGCCAATAGGGGCTGGCCTCGTCGATCCAGCGAAGACGCTGCTCGCCATACGGCTGTCCGTGGGCGTCGCTCATCGGCCCGGGGTCGCCGAGGTCGCTTTGCGCGGCGACGAAGGGCAGGCCATTGGCCGCGCCGACGTCGGCCACCGCGTCGACCAGCGCCTCGACCGTTTGCCAGCCCTGCTCGCTATCGAGACCCACTTGTCCTCCTGCCACGCCCGCCAGCTTGCAGCTTAGCGCCGCATCGCCAATCTAGATGCCATGAATGCCGAACCGATCAACTGGGCAGCGAAGCGCACATCGCGCGGCATGCCGAGCATCGACTTCACGTCGCCCGCCGGCGCGCCCGCGCTCTATGCGCCTGATTCCATCTCGTGGCGGGTGTTCAAGAACCCGATCTCGCTGTTCATCGGCGGCGTCGCCGCGGTGCTGCTCGAGCTCGCCGAGCCGCGGGTGCGGTCGGGCGTCTGGGGCCATTCGATCTTCCCGACCGACCCGCTGACCCGCATCCGCCGTACCGGCCTCGCGACCCACGTCACCTTCTACGCGCCGGCCAATGTCGCGCGGCAGGTGATCAAGGGCGTGGTGCGCATGCACGACAAGGTGAAGGGCGAGACGCCGGGCGGCCTGCCCTATTTCGCCAACGACCCCGTGCTGCTCGACTGGGTGCAGGCCACCGCGTCCTATGGCTTCATCGAGGCCTATTCGCGGTTCGCCAACACACTCTCCCGCGCCGAGCGCGACCGGGCCTATGCGGAATCGGAGATCGGCGGGCAGTTGTTCGGCGCCACCGGCGCGCCGCGATCGGTCGCCGAGTGCGAGGCGCAGGTCGAGGCGATGCGGCCGCTGCTCGAGCCACACCCGATCGTCGACGAGTTCCTGTCGATCATGACGACGCGCATCGGCCTCAAAGGCCCGCTGCGCCCGCTGCAGCGGCTGCTGGTCCGCGCCGGCGTCGAGCTGCTGCCCGAATGGGTGATCGAGCGGCTGGAGCTGGGGCCGGAGTGGCGGCTGAGCGGCTTCGAGAAGCGGCTGGTGCGGACGCTCGGCGCCATCGCCGACCGTATCCCCATCCCCGGCACCCCGCCCTATCAGGCGGCGAAGCGCGTCGGGCTGCCGCTTCGCCAGCTCTACGGCCACTGACGCTTTTCGCGGTTCGCCGACGCCCTCGCCTGCGGCATAGCGGGTCGAAACTTCGAGGAGCGTTTCGATGGCGGCGATCTGGCACGGCGGCACGGTGGACCTGGCGCAGCTCACCGCGTTCGGCGCAGGCTTCATGCCCGGCTTCGTCGGCATCGAGTTCGTCGACGCCGGCGACGATTGGCTGAAGGCGCGCATGCCGGTCAACGAGCGCACCCGCCAGCCCTATGGCCGGCTGCACGGCGGCGCCTCGATGGTGCTGATCGAGACCATCGCCTCGGTCGGCGGCGCAAGCACCGTCGATCACAGCCAGTTCGGCGTGGTCGGCATGGAGATCAACGGCAACCACATCCGCCCGGCGAAGGACGGCTTCGTCTATGCCGTCGCCACCGCGGAATCGCGCGGGCGCACCACGCAGGTGTGGACGGTGCGGGTGACCGACGAGGAGGACCGCCTCGTCTGTCTTGGCCGCATGACGCTCGCTGTCATCCCGACGCAGCGCACGACCTGAAAATTATCATTTCCGCGGCCTAAATCGCCGAGGCCTGCATCCGTTAACGAGTCTGTCCCGTAACAACTCATGCCGACGCCCCCGTCGGCCTGACGTTTTCCGGAGCCGACCCGATGTTTCTGCCTGCCGCCGCCGCTTTCGACGCCCCCACCCCGGTCTTTGACAAGGCCGAAGCGGCGGCTGTGCGGCTGGGTGCATCGGACCCGTTGAGCTCGCTGAACAGCGGCCGGTCGCAGATGATGCGCTGGCTGCTGGGGCGCGCCGACCGGCTGCCGCTGGCCAACCCGCAACTCGAGGCGCTGCGACGTCTCGCGGTGCTGCTCGGCCACGCCCGCCTGCCGTCGCGCCGGCAGATCGACGCCGCGCTGCGCGCCGGCGTCAGCGAGCTTCAGCTTCAGACGCTCTGGTCGCTGTTCCGCAGCGATCACCCCACCGGCTGCCCCGCTTGAGGATATCGACATGGCCTTCCTCGATGTTAACGCCGCCTCGCCCTTCGCCACCCGCCGCCCCGGGGTGACCTTGCGCATCCATGCCGACTGGTATGCGATGGCTGACGAGCCCGCCCCCGCCCCGATGTCGCGGTGGCGCAAGCTCGCCGCCATCGCCAGCGGCGCGGTCACCGCGGTCGGCGTTCACCTGTGGGTGGCCGAGGTGCTCAGTTCGCAGTTGCTTGGCGTTGCCGCCACCGGCGTCATCGCCGCCATCGCGATCAGCCTGTTCAGCGTTTCCCGCCGATGAGATGAAACGCGGTGCGCCGCCCGTCGAGGTAGCGCAGCCGCGTCCCGTCGAAGAAACCGTCTTCCTCCGACCGGAAACTCACCGACTGCCCGCCCCATTCGGGGACGGCGTGCGTCGCCTGCAGTTCGATCGACCAGGCGGTGTTCGGCCGCAGCTTGTGCTCGCCGCGCTCGCTCGGTTTCTGATCATCCCAGAAGCCGATGGCCGCGCCGGCGGCATGGCCGTGGTAGCCGATCGGATGTGAGTAAATCGTCGCATTGAGCCCTTGCGCCGCCACCTTTGCCCGCGCCGCCGCCAGCATCTCGTTGCCGGAGAGCCCGGTGCGATAGGAGGAGGTCAGCGCGTCCTGCACCTTGTTGTTGGCGGCCAGCCCGGCCTTCAACCCGGCGGGCGCGTCGGTCTCACCGGGCTTCAGCACATAGCCGAGGTGCTGGGTATCCGTGGCGAGGCCCAGATACATGATCCCGAAGTCGGTCCACAGCATGTCGCCAGGCTGGATCACCGCGTCGCCGCTGAGTTCGGCCTTCTCGCCCTGCCGGAAGATGGCGACCGAAGGCTGGAACCAGGTGTCGAGCTTCAGCCCGGCGACGCGCTCGCGCATCCACCAGACGACATCGCCGGCGGTGGTCTTGCCGGGCGTGATCACCTTGTCGGAGAAAGCCTCGCCGATGATCGAATGGGCGATGCGGACGATGTCCGGATAGACCGCCATTTCCGCCGGGATGCGTGTTTCCAGCCAGCCGATCGCCAGCTCGTTCGCCGGGACGGTTCTCGCGCGGTATTTCTCGGGCATCGCGGCGAGCAGGCCGTCATGCTGGCTTTTGGTCAGGCCGTCGCCGAAGGCGGTGAGCGGCGAAACGTTGATGGCGATGCGCTTGGGGTCGCGGGCCGCGATGATCTCGCCGAGGCGGACCCACTGGTCGGGCTGCTTCTCGGGCTCCCACGAGCCGGTGAAGAGGTTGCCGAGACCGTAGCGGCTGACGGTCAGCCGCTCGACCGGCTTGCCGGCGCCGGGATCATAGAAGACGAGAATCGTCCGGCGGCGGGCATGCATGCTCGTGGCGTTGAGCATCGTCGCGACCACCGGGTCTTCGAGATATTCGCGGGCGACCATCACCCACATGTCGACGCCGCGTTCGCGCATCAGCGACGGCACCACCGTCTCCAGCCGCTCGGCGAGCCAGGCGTCGCGGAGCTTCGCCTGGTCCTTCAGCGGCAGGATCGGCGGGGCGGCGGGATGGTCGACCTCGGTGTCGCGGAAATTGCCTTGCGCAACAGCCGCGGTGCCGAGCGCGAGGCCGGCGGCGAACAGCAGCGCCTTCATGCGCGGGTGTTCATCAGATTGCGGGCGACGACCATGCGGTGCACCTCCGACGGGCCATCGTAGATGCGCATGTTGCGCACGCGCCCCGCGAGCAGCTGCAGCGGCAGTTCCTTGGTCATTCCCATCGCTCCAAAACATTGCATGGCGTTGTCGATGATCTCTTGCGCCATCTCGGTTGCATAGACCTTGAGCATCGAAATTTCGCTGCGCACGTCACGCCCGGTATCGAGCTTCCATGCGCAGTCATAGGCCATCAGGCGCGCGGCGTGGATTTTGGTGGCGCCGTCGGCGACCCACCATTGCACCGCCTGCCGCGCCGACAGCGGCTCGCCGAAGGTGCGGCGCTGCGGCGCATAGTCGGTCATCATGTCGAGCGCGCGCTGCGCGGCGCCGATGCACCACGCCGCCATTTCCATGCGCCTTGTGCCGAGGCGGACCTGCATCGGGCCGAAGCCGCCGCCTTCCGCGCCGAGCAGCTTCCAGCCGGGAACGCGGCAGTCCTCCAGCAGCACTTCATAGGTGTATTCGCCGCCGAGCATGGCGATGCGGCGTTCGACCTTGAAGCCGGGGGTGTCGCGATCGACGAGGAAGGCCGACATACCGCCGCGCGCGCGTTTTTCGGCGTCGGTGATCGCCATCAGGATAGTAAAGTCGGCCTCGGCGGCGCGGGTGATCCAGATCTTGCGGCCGTTGATGACCCAGTCGTCGCCGTCGCGCACCGCGCGGGTGATCATGCCCGCCGGATCGGCACCGGCGCCGGGTTCGGAAATGCCGATGGCGGAGATCGTCTCGCCGCGGGCGTAGGGCTCCAGATAGGCCGCGCGCTGCGGCTCGTTCACCGTTTCCATCAGCATGCGCAGATTGGGGGAGTCGGGCGGCAGGGTGTAGGTGGCCACCGTGCTGCCCAGCGCCTCGTTGACGGCGACGAGGGCGACATGCGGCATCCCCATGCCGCCCGCTTCCTCGGGCGCGTCGAGGCTCCACAGGCCCATGTCCTTCGACACGGCATCGAGGCAGACGCGCTCCTCAGGCAGCAGTCCCGCGCCCTTGCCGTCGGCGCCGCGGGCGAGGACGGCGGGTTCGAGCGGAATGAGCTCGTCGCGGACGAAGCGCTGCACGAGGTCGCGCAGCAGCCGATGCTCCTCGGCGAGCTCGAAATCCATGCGGTTTACCTCTTGGGCGGGGTGAGCGCATTCGGCGAAGCGTCGCCAAGCGACGAGCCGCCATCGACGTCGAGGATCGCGCCGGTGATGTAGGCGGCATTGTCGCTGGCGAGGTAGAGCGCCATGTCGGCGATGTCGCGCTTGGTGCCGTAATCGCGCAGCGGGATGCGGCCCTTCAGCGCCGCTTCGGCGGCCGGCGAGGCGGCGAGGCGCTGCATGCCTTCGGTCTCCGAAATCGGGCCGGGCGAGATGCCGTTGACGCGAATGCCCGCCGGGCCCCACTCCATCGCCAGCACGCGGGTCAGCATGTTGATGCCCGCCTTCGCCGCGCAGGCGTGTGCCTGGAACATCATCGGATGGGTGCCCTGTCCCGCGGTGATCGCGATCAGCGAGGCGCCGGGCTTCTTCACATAGTCGAAGCAGGCGCGGAACACGTTGAAGGTGCCGATCAGATCGATGTCGACGACGGTCTTGAAGGCGTTCGCCGACATGCCGACGACGGGGGCGAGGAAGTTGCCCGCCGCGCCCGAGACCAGCACGTCGATCTCGCCGAACTTGTCGCGGGTGGCGGCGAGGCTGGTCTCGACGCCCGCATAGTCGCGCACGTCGACGCTGGTGCCCCAGGCGGTGCCGCCGGCATCGGTGATGGTCTTCACCGCCGCGTCGATCTTGTCCTGGCTGCGGCTGACGATGGCGACCTTCGCACCCTGTGCCGCGAGGCGCTGCGCGATGCCGAGGTTGATGCCGCTCGACCCGCCGGCGATGTAGGCGACCTTGCCGGCCAGCACCTGATCCTTGAACGCATCAGCCATCTTCGACTCCCCTTTGTCCTGCCGCTTCTTCTGTGGCGGCAGGCGCACCGATATGGCAACCGACCATTGTCACTAGGGCCGCTGATGGCGCAATGACCCCGCAGCAACTGCCGGAGACCTCTTCATGCCCCTGCACGGCCCCACCTCGCACAGCTTCGTTTCGCAGCGGCTGCGCCTCCATTATGCCGACTGGGGCAATGAGGATGCGCCGCCGCTGCTGCTCGTTCATGGCGGGCGCGACCACGGCCGCAGCTGGGACTGGGTGGCGGAGCGGCTGCGCAAGGACTGGCACGTCATCGCCCCCGACCTGCGCGGCCACGGCGACAGCGCCTGGTCGCCGGACGGGCACTACGACATCACCGCGATGATCTATGACCTCGCGCAACTGGTGAACCAGCTCGACGTCGAGCAGGTGACGATCGTCGCGCATTCGCTCGGCGGCAACGTCTCGCTGCGTTTCACCGGCCTCTATCCGGAGAAGGTGCGCAAGCTCGTCGCAATCGAGGGGCTGGGGCCGTCGCCGAAAGTGCTCGCCGATCGGGCGCAGACGCCGTTCGCCGAGCGCTGGCGCAAGTGGATCGCCGACAAGCGCACCGCCGCCGGCCGGTTGCCCAAGCGCTATGCCACCTTCGAAGACGCGCTGGCGCGGATGAAGGCGGAGAATGCCTATCTGACCGACGAGCAGGCCCGCCACCTGACCGTGCACGGCATCAGCCGCAACGAGGACGGGACGTGGAGCTGGAAGTTCGACAACCACCTCAACGTCTGGCCGTTCAACGACATCCCGCAGGCGGAGATCGAGCAACTGTGGGCGGCGATCAGCTGCCCGACCCTGCTGCTCTATGGCGCCGACAGCTGGGCGTCGAACCCGGAGAAGGACGGGCGCATCGCGCATTTCAGCAATGCCCGCGTCGTCGAGTTCGAGAATGCCGGCCACTGGCTGCACCATGACCAGTTCGAGCGGTTCATGGGCGAGGTCACCACATTCCTCGCGGAATAGTTTCGGCAAAGATTGCGAAGATCAAATGCGGGGGCGATGCCCCCTCCACCCGGCCCTGCCATCTAGGCTCCATCGAACCGCTGCCCCCCGATGGAGATTCACATGACCAAGTTCATCCCCGCCGCCGCCGCGCTGCTGCTGGCCGGCACCGCGATTGCCGCCACTGCCCAGCCCCTCCCCGCCGAGCCGATCGGCATCGCCCGCGCCGTCGCCATCGCCGAAAAGGGCCTGTCGGCCCGCGCGCTTGAGGCCGAGCTTGAGCATGAGAAGGGCCAGCTCTTCTACGAGATCGAGCTGGTGCGCGGCGGCGCCCTCTATGAAGCGCGCGTCGATGCGACGAACGGCAAGCTGCTGTCGAGCGGCAAGAAGCGCATGGAGAGCCTGTGGGCGAGCTGGTTTGCCAAGGAGAAGCTCAGCAAGGCGCCGCGCCCGCTGAGCGCCTCGCTCGCCGCGCTGGAGGCCGAGACCGGCGGCAAGGTCGAGGAAGTCGGCTTCGACATCGAGAAGGGCCGCGCGGTCTATGAGGTCGAGCTGACCACTGCCGCCGGCACCGCCGAGATCGCGCTCGACCCGGCGACCGGCAAGCGTCTGCCGTCGATCTACGCTGACTGAGGTCTTCGACCTGATCTTGTTGGGCGGGGCGTTCCGTTGGAGCGTCCCGCCCTTCATGCTACCGAAGCCGCCCGGAAGGAGCCTGCCCGTTGCGCCTGTTGCTGGTCGAGGATGACGCCCGTGTCGGCGAGCATGTCGCAAAGGGACTGCGCCAGGCCGGGCATCTGGTCGAGCATGTGAGCGACGGCCGCGAAGGGCTGTTTCGCGTCGCGGGCGAGACCTACGACGTGGTGATCCTCGACCGCATGCTGCCGGGCGTCGACGGCCTGAAAATCCTGCAGACGATGCGCGCCACCGGCGACACCACGCCAGTGCTGTTCCTGTCCGCGCTCGGCGAGGTCGACGAGCGGGTGAAGGGGCTGACCGCCGGCGCCGACGATTATCTGGCGAAGCCGTTCGCGCTGTCCGAACTGCAGGCGCGCGTCGAGGCGCTGGGGCGGCGCGGGCCGGTGCAGACCGAGACGACCAGGCTGACGCTCGGCGATCTGGAGATCGACCTGCTCGGCCGTGAGGTGCGGCGGGCCGGCAAGCGCATCGACCTGACCGACCGCGAATTCCGCATCCTCGACCATCTGGTGCGCAACGCCGGGCGCGTGGTCACCCGGTCGATGCTGCTCGAATCGGTGTGGGACTATCAGTTCGACCCGCAGACCAACATCGTCGACCAGCATGTCAGCCGGCTGCGCCAGAAGGTGGATCGCGACCAGAGCGTCGCGCTGATCCACACGGTGCGCGGCGTTGGCTATGTGGCCAGGGCGGACTGATGCGCCTTTTTCGCAGCCTCACCTTCCGGCTGGCGCTGATCTATCTCGCGCTGTTCGCGATCTCGGTGGCGCTGCTGCTCGCGGTCACTTGGTGGTCGACGGTGATCCAGCCGATCGAGGATGTCGAGGAGTCGGTGCTCGCCGAGGCCGATGCGCTCGCCGACATCTATATCGTCGACGGGCGCAGAGCGCTCGAAGCGGCGCTGGCGCAGCGCGCGACGACGATCTCCGAGCGCAAGGCCTTCCACGCCTTCACCGGCACCGACGGCGGCATCGTCGCCAACCTGCCCACCTGGCCGTCGCGCGCCAGCAGCGGCTTCGCGCGCTTCGAGGCCGACCTCTATGTCGACGGCGACGAGGATGACTACGAGGCGCTAGTCTATGAGCAGGTGTTCAAGGACGGCGCGCGGCTGTTCGTCGGCCGCGACGTGGAGGACATCGCCGAGCGCGAGGAGCTGATCCAGCAGATGCTGCTGTGGGGCGCCGCGGCCGTGCTGGTGCTGGGCCTTGCCGGTGGCGTGGTGATGAGCCTCGCGGTCGGGCGGCGCATCGAGGCGGTGAATGCCACCGCGCGCAAGGTGATCGCCGGCGACCTGTCCGGCCGGGTACCGACGCGCGGCAGCGGCGACGATTTCGACCAATTGGGCGACACGCTTAACGATATGCTCGGGCGCATCGAGGAGCTGGTCGAGGCGGTGAGCCGGGTCTCCGACAGCATCGCGCATGAGCTTCGCACGCCGCTGGCACGATTGCAGGCGGATCTGGGCGAGCTGGGCGCGGCGCGCGATCCCGCCGCGCGGGCGGAACTGCTTGATGCGGCGATGGCGGAAGCGGCGCGGCTGCAGGCGACGTTCGATTCGCTGCTGCGCATCGCGCGACTGGAGACCGGCCGCCACAGCATCGACCGCAAGCCGGTCCATCTCGAAGCGCTGCTGCGCGATGCCGCCGACTTCTATGCGCCCGAGATCGAAGCCCAGGGGCGGACGCTTGATGTCGAGATTGCCAAGGGATTGGCGACGAGCGGCGACGCGAATTTGCTGTTCCAGGCGGTGACCAACCTGCTCGACAACGCGCTGAAACATGCACCAGGGGGCAGCCGCATCCGGCTGACCGGGCGGCAGGAGCGCGGCGCGGTGATCGAGGTGGCCGACGATGGCCCGGGCATCCCGGCCGAGCATCGCGACCGGGTGACCGAGCGCTTCTACCGCGTGCCGGGATCGGACGGCCGGCCGGGCCTCGGGCTGGGACTGAGCGTCGTCGCGGCGGTCGCCCGCGCGCACGGCGGGGCGCTAGAGCTTGCGGACGGCGCGCCGGGGCTGGTGGTGCGGTTGCGCCTGCCCGCCTGACCCACGCGGCGCCTCGACCCAGAGGCCGCACCAGCGGAGCAACAGCACGATCATCAGAAGGCGACCCGGGCGCGGCGGGCGGCGAGCAGGCGCCAGCCGATAAGCAGCGCGACACTCGCCCACAGCCACGGCGCGGCCGAGGCGATCAGCTTCACGATCAGTTCGACGTTGAGGCCGAGCGTGTAGCCGACGATACCAAGCAGGCCGTACCAGACGGCGAAGCCGGCGAAGGTGAAGGCGAGGAAGCGCCCGAGCGGCATGCCGGCGAGGCCGGCGGGGATCGAGATATGGACGCGCATGCCGGGCACGATGCGCGCAATGAAGATCGTCCAGCCGCCGTAGCGCGCGAACCAGGCGGCGGGCTTGTCGACGACCTTGGCGGCAAGGCCGAAGAAGCGGCCGTGGCGCTCGGCGAGACGGCGCAGCCGGTCGGGACCGAAAGCGCGGGCAGCGGCGTACCACATAGTCGCGCCGGCGGTGGCGCCGAGGATCGCGGCGAAGGTGGCGCCGGCAAGGCTCATCTCGCCGCGTGCGGCGGCGACGCCGACCAGCGGCATGATCAGCTCGGAGGGGATCGGCGGGATCAGCGTCTCGATGAACATCAAGAGCGCCACGCCGACATAGCCGAGCTGCTCGATGGTCCGGGTGATGAAGTCGATCATTTCTGCCCCACGCCGCTGTCTCCCGCTCGCCCTAGCGGGAGCGGGTGGACACGGCGTGGGCCGCACATTTGTTTCCGCCCATGTTCGCTAAACGTAGGCGATGAGGCGTCCAAAGGCGGCGGCAAGCAGCCAGAAAATGAGGGACGCGAAGCCGGCGGCGCGCGCGCCCGCCGGCACCCGGTCGTACCAGCCCGCGACCCGCCGTCGCCACAGGAGGGCGAACAGCGCGGCGTTGGCGAGGCCGAGCGCGATCATCACCAGCTTCCGGAGGAACATCGGGTTGGCGACCAGCGAGCGGGCGTCGGCAGCAAACATCACCGCGCCGCTGGCGACGAGCAACAACAGCCCGGTGATGGCGAGTGGAGTCAGCGCGGCGAGCAGCGGCTCGATGGGCACCCGGCGGATCAGGCCGGTGAGGCGCAGGTCGACGACGCCGATGCCGCCGAGCAGCAGCACGAGGCCGAGCAGATGCGCGAGATTGGCGGCCGGATAGGCGACCGCCGACCCGCGCGCCCAGGCGCCGAACGAGGAGGCCTCGACCAGCGCCGCGAGGTCGGCGACGCTCAGCGCAGCTCGACCGTCTTGCCGGCGGCGATCACGCGTTCGATGCGCATTTCGGGGGTGCCGTCGGTGCGCGGATAGCCGACAAGCGTCACCTTCTTGCCCGGCGCGACCATTTCCTTCGTCAGCCCGCGCGTCTCCATGCGCGCGACCGGCGCGAGGACGACGTCCCAGCTCTTGCCCTGATAGGTGACCTTGGCGGCGCCGTGCGGGTTGCCCCAGGTGACGCTGTCGAGCGCGGCGGTGATCTCGATGGTCTTGGCCGCGTCATACGAGCTCCAGCCATGGTGCGCCTGCACCGGGCCGGCCACAGCAGCGGCGAGCAGCGCCGCGGCGAGAAACTTCTTCATCACCCTCTCCCTTGCGAGCCCCCGCTCGGCGGCGATTGAACACCGCGCGAGCCGGGATCGCAAGGTCAGGCGGTGCGGCGCCGCGTCGCGAGGCCGAGGAGGCCGAGGCCGAACAGCGCGAGCATCGCCGGCTCGGGAACTTCGGCGACATCGGCCGAGCGCAGCACCACCGCGTTGAGGTTGGTGCACTGTTGCCCGCTGCACTGCCCGCTGAGGTTGGTGTAACCGCGGAAGCTCTGCGTCGCGGCGTCGGCGACGAAGGTGCCGATGGTGAAGATCGCCTGGTTGTGCGCGTAGCCGGCGGTCGAATTGCCGACCATGTCCGACCAATACTGGACCTGGTGGCCGCAGCAGCCGCGGTTATCGAGCGAGAAGATCTGCAGCGAATATTCGCGGCCGATGGTGAGGTTGGTCAGCGTCGCGGTCTGCTGCCCATCGAAGGCGAAGCCGCCGAGCGCGCTGTTGAAGGCGCTGTTCGAGGTGCCGTAGAATTCGGCGCAGTTGCCGCCGCAGATGCCGTAGGCGCCGCCGACCTGCACCGAGCCGGTACCGTTGATCTGGCCCTGCTCGAAACTGACGACGCTGTTGTCGGCGAGCGTCACATCGACCGGCCCCATGCCGTTCCACGACACCGCATATTCGATGGTACCGCCAAGGTTCAGCGCGGCGTCGGCGGTGGTGATGGCGGTCGGCGCCTGCCAGGTGATCGGCGCGGCGGCGAGCGGCGCGGCGGCGAGCGCAACGGCGCCGACGAAAGCAGCAACAAACTTCATGTGGAAAATTCCCCCCGATTTGGAGGAATCTGAAGCAGCAGCCGTGCCATATGCGGTTAAGTCATCGATTCCCGTGGGTTAGCGTGAATCGAATGTTGCACATTGTTGCGGAGTGTAAAGGCCGCCGACGTTTAGTCGTGATTTTTCGGGGATTTAGCCTCAGCTTCGTCGGCCGCGCGCTCCCGATCAGCGCCGAGCTTGTTCAGCCGCATCCGGTCCATCTCGGCATTGAGGAAGCCCACCATCGAGTGGGGCGCATCGCGACCAAGACTGTCGCGCAGCTCCTCCCACCTGTCGATGCGACGGTCGACGTCGCCACCCCGTTCATCGTCGTTCATACGCAACGCAACTCTTTACCTAGGGACTGCTAACGCCCCGCCCTATGTTCGGCTTCAGACATAAGCTCCCCCGCGACCACGAAAGACGCCCGCCCGCGAGATGCCGCGAGGCGGGCGTCGGTTCGCGCCATTGAACCAAGGAGTACGCCGCACCGGCGGAACGCTGCCGATGGTCGACCGCCCGTGCCGAGGCGATCAAAGCGATAACGGAGCTAACTTAAGTTAGTTCCGAAACGGCGGAATCACCGGGGATATGCGGTAGTAGCGCGGGCGGCTCGACAGCGGATCGGCGCAATGTTCTGCTCGCGGGATCGCGAGGAGAGACGGCAATGATCGGTCCCCTGGTGGCGCTACTGGCGATGCAGGCGGTTCCCGAGACCGATCCGACGATCACCGTCGTCGGGCGCAAGGCGATCGACGCCGAATATGCGGCATGCCGCGACGGCGGTTGCGACCCCAATCGCGAGGCCAATGCGACCCTCGCCTATGCGCAGCAACAATTGCTCGCCGGCGATTATCGCGGATCGCGCAAGGCGCTGAAGCGTGCGATCCGCCGGCATAGCCAAAATGCAGCTACGCATCCTGACGCAGTGTCGGCGCTCTACGATGCCAATTCGACAGTCGCACTGCACGTCGGCGAGCACAGCGATGCGCGACGGTCGGGCCTGCGCGCCATCGCGATCCTCGACAGAGCGCTTGGCGAAACCCACCCCCGCGCCGTCGCCGCAGTCGCGCAGCGCGGCAGCATGGAGGAGAAGATCGGCAACCTCGCCGAGGCCGAGCAATCCTATAAATCGGCCGCAAAGCGCGCGCGGGCGGCGGGCATGCCGCTGCTCGCCGATGTCGTCGACCTGCGCCGCGCCTGGCTGCTGGCGGCGCGCGACCAAGATGTTGCCGCGCAAAAACGGCTGACGCGGATGGCCGACGATGCGGGCGCCGATCGCCGCGTGCGGTTGCAGGCGGCGGTGCTGGCAGCGCGGGTGGCGCGCGAGCGCGAGGACTATCGCACCGCCGAGCGGATGATCGCGATGGTCGGCACGCAGCCGGCGAAGTCGAAACCGCTGCTGGTCTGGGCGCCGCCGATCAACGACGCCGTCAACCGGTCGGCCGAGCATGCCCGCCGCTACGGCATGGCGTCGGCAGCGACGGGCGCGACCTCGGGAGAGATCGTGCCGATCCGTTGGGTGGACGTCGGATTCTGGGTTCGGCCTGACGGTAAGGTTGATGAGGTCGAGGTGCTGCGCGGATCGAAGCGGCAGGGCTGGGCGATCCCCGTCCTTCAATCGATCGAGGGCCGCCGCTATGCCGCCTTCGCGGCGACAACGGGCGACCCCGGCAATTACCGGATCGAGCGCTTCACCTTCGTCGCACCGGCGGTGATACCAATCAATTCGCTAATCAAGCGCAATGCCGGGAAGCCGGAGCTACGCTGGCTCGACATTACCGACGATCCTACCCGCAAGCTGGAGACCAGCTAGCGCAGCGGGCCAATCATTTTCTCGTAGGCCGCTTCGGGAATGCCGTAGGCCGACGCCGCGAAGCTCTCCAACCCCTCGCGGTCGCGCATCTGGACGACGCCGCGATGGCCGCGGATGTAACCGAGGCCTTCGAGGACATGGAGCGCGGTGGTGACGCTGGGGCGGCGCACCGCGAGCATCACCGACAGATATTCATGCGTCAGCGGAATGCGGTCGTCGTCCAATCGGTCGTGCGACATCAGCAGCCAGCGCGCCAGCCGCTCCTCCACCGTGTGCATCGCGTTCGACACCGCGGTCTGGCCGACCTGCGTCAGGAAGTAATGGACGTAGCAGAGCATGAGGCCGTGGAGCTTCTCGCTCTCCCTCATCGCTTGCTGCAGCGCGTCCGCCCGGAGCCGGAGGCCGTTGCCGCCGACCTGCATGACAAGGCTGTGCTGCGAATGGCCGCCGCCGAGGATCGACGGGACGCAGGCGAAGCCTTCGAAGCCGTAGAGGCCGAGTTCGGCGGTATCGCCGTCGGGCGCGTGCGCGATCACCGAGCCGAGCCCGTCCTCTATGAACCAGCCATGCAGGACGGGGCCGTCCTGTTCGATCAGCACCGCATGCTTCGGCAGCTCGACCGGCGTCAGCAGCGGCGCCAACCGATCGAAATCCTCATCGGACAGCTCTTTCAGCAGGCGGTTGCGCACCGTCCCTTTTGTCACCTTGCCCATGCCGGACAGAACCGCGCGCAAGGGACGGCTGTTCCCCGCGCCAAAATTCGACCGTGACTTTCATAGGTTAAGGCGCCGCGCCGTCATCGTCGCCTAAGGATATGCGCAGCAAGGCGGGCGGGGCGACAACTGTACGATGACGTACATACTAATGTGCAACCGGCGCCGAGCCGCTAGGCCGCTAGCGTGAATGCGTTCCCCCCGGCCGTCGAAGACGGCGATTCCGAAGTTCTCCGTCTGCAACTGGCGCGCGTTTTCCTGCGCAAGATGTCGGGGCATGCGTCGCTGAGCGAAGGCGAGACCGAGCTGCTGCTGGCGATGCCGGTGCGGCCGCGCCGTATCGCCGCCCGCGCGCCGATCCTGCACGAAGGCGAGACCCCCGATGGCGCCTATGTGCTGCTCGAGGGCCATGCCTTCCGCTTCAAGCTGCTCGCCGACGGATCGCGGCAGATCCTGTCCTTCCACCTGCCGGGCGACGTGATCGACCTCGATGCGGCGCTGCTCGGCGTGTCCGATCACGGGCTGGCCGCGCTGACCGCGGTGCATGTCGCGCAGCTGCCGCACGACGCGATCCTCGCGGCGGTGGCGGCGCACCGTGGCATCGCGCGGGCCTTCTGGCGCGAGACGCTGGTCGAGGCGGCGATCTCGCGCGAGTGGCTGCTGAACATCGGCCGCCGCGACGCCTATGCGCGCGTCGCGCATCTGCTGTGCGAGCTGGCGGTACGCGCGGAAGCCGCGGGCATCGGCCGCGCCGATCGCTTCGAGATGCCGGCGACGCAGTCCGATCTCGCCGACGCCACCGGCATGACGCCGGTCCACATCAACCGCACCCTGCAGCGGCTGCGCGGCGACGGGCTCGTCGAAACGCGCGGCAGCGAGGTTCGCATCGCCAACTGGCGCGGGCTGGTCGACGCCGGTGGCTTCGACCCGACCTATCTGCACCTGAACACGACCGACTGACCCCCGGTCAGCGCTTGTCGACCCTGACCGGCGCGCCGTAGCCGAGGACATCAAGGCGTGGCGCCTGGCTGGCCGCGTCGCCGACGACGATCATGTTCAGGCGGCCGGTGTCGATCCAGCGCGTCGCGAGCCCTTTCACCTGATCGACGGTGAGCGCATCGAGCACGGCGTCCTCGCGCGCCACATAGTCGGCGGGTAGGCCATAGTCGCCGATGGTGCCGAGCATGCGCAGCTTCGCCGCCAGCGTCTCGAACGAGCGCGCGCGGCTTTTCGACATCGAGGTGCGGGTGAGGTCGAGGTCGGCGGGCGTGAAGCTGCGGCCATAGTCGCGCATGATGTCGCGGATCAAGGTCGCGGCCTCCAAGGTGACGTTCGAGCGGACGGGGCTGGTCATCACGAAGCGGCCGCCGCTCGACCCGCCTTCGACACGGGTGCGCACGCCATAGGTGTAGCCCTTCCCTTCGCGCACCTCCTGCGTCAGCCGCGAGGCGAACCCGCCGCCGCCGAGGACGAAATTGGCGGCGGTCAGCGCGAAGAAATCCGGGTCGGCGCGGCGCGGGCCGGGGGCGGCGAACAACAGCATCGACTGCTTGGCGCCGGGCACGTCGTGGAAGAGGATATGCGTCTTCGCGGGGGCCTTGAACGCAGCGGAAGGGAGCGGCGCGACGGTGCGGCGGGTCCAGCGTTTTTCCAGCCCGGCGAGCGCGGCGCGGGCCGTTGCCGCGTCGATCGCGCCGACGATGCGGACGCGCGCGGCGTTGGGCGCGAGGCCGGCGTGATAGGCCTTGAGGTCGGCGGTGGTGAGCGCACCGACCGAGGACTCGGTGCCGCGCGGATCGCCGGCGAGCACATGGCCCTTGCCGTAGGCGGCGTTGGCGAAGGCGATCTCGGCGATCGCTTCGGGCTCGGCGCGGTCGGACTGGATGGCGGCGACGGTAGCTGACTTGGCCAGCGCCAGCTCGGCGGCATCCCAGCGCGGTTCGAGCAGCATTTCCTCAACCAGCGCCATCGTCGCGGCGAAGTTGCGCGCGAGCGTCGAGCCCATGACGATCAACCGCTCGTCGCCGGCCTCGACACCGACTTCGGCGCCGAGCGTCTTCAGCGCATTTTCGAAGTCGGCGCGGCTGCGCTTCGCGGTGCCGCGCGGCAGCATCGCGGCGACGAGGTTGGCGGCGCCGGGCTTCGCCGCATCGTCGCGCAGGCGACCGCCGTCGATGGCGATCTCGAACTTGGCGACCGGCAGCTCGGCGGCCTCGATGCCGGAAAGGGCGAGGCCGTTCTCGGCGGTCGCGATCCACGGCACCGGCGGCTTCACCACCGGCTTCGCGCCGGCGGGCGGCTCGATGGCGCGGTCGAAGCTCGACGCGGTCTTCGGCCGTGCGGCGGGACGACCGGCGGCGGCATCGACGGCAGCCTCGGCGCCCTGCACGATCGGTTCCTCGACGATCTTGGCAACCGTCGAGCCTTCGAGCGCCAGCGCCGGCTTGCCCTTGGGGACGAAGCTGGTGGCGACGAAGGGCTTGCCGGCGATGTAGCTGCGGTAGACGCGCAGCACGTCGGCGGCGGTGACGGCGCGCAGCCGCGCCAGTTCGGTATCGGCGAAGTCCGGCTTGCCGAGAAAGCCGTCGTAACGCGCGATGGCGGCGGCCTTGCCGAGCACGCCTTCGTAGCGGCCGTAATAGGCCGCCTCGTGCGCCGCCTTCACGCGAGCCAGCGCGGCGGGGTCGACGCCCTGCTTTTCGAAGCGCGCGAAGCCGGCGTCGATCGCCGCTTTCACCTTGTCGAGATCGACGCCGTCGAAGGCGCGGACGCTGAGGAAGATTTCGCCGGCCTGCTGCGCGTGGTTGAGATCGGTGGTGACCTCGCTGGCCAGCTTATCTTCCTCGACGAGCTGCTTGTAGAGCGGGCCGTCGGGGCCATCGGCGAGCAGGTCGACCAGCACCGCCAGCGGCCATTCGTCGGCGTGGAAGGCGGGGACGGTCGGGTAGGCGAGCGTCAGTTCGGGGAGCTGCGCGAAGCTGTCCTCGTGCAGCAGCTTCTGCGTCGCCTTGACGATGGCGGGGCGCAGCGGCTCACGGGTGACGGCGTCGCCGCGCGGGATGTCGGCGAAATATTTGGTGACCCAGGCCTTGGCCTGCGCGGGGTCGAAGTCGCCGGCGATGACGAGCGTCGCGTTGTTGGGGACGTACCAGCGCTTGTGGAAGGCGCGCACGTCGGCGAGCGTGGCGGCGTCGAGGTCGGCGAGCGAGCCGATGGTCGACCAGCTATAGGGGTGGCCAGCCGGGTAGATCGCCTCCGACATCACGCCATAGGCGTGGCCGTAGGGGACGTTGTCGACGCCCTGACGCTTCTCGTTTTTGACGACCTGCTTTTCCTTCGCCAGCACGGCGTCGGTGACGGTGCCGATGAAGTAGCCCAGCTTGTCGGCTTCCGCCCAGATCATCTTTTCGAGCGCGTCGTTGGGGACGGTCTGCAAGTAGATGGTCTGGTCGCGGTTGGTGAAGCCGTTGGCGCCCGAGCCGCCGACCCGCGCCGACAGCCGGTCGAGCCCGCCCGGCCCGAGATTTTCGGAGTCGAGGAAGAACAGATGCTCGAACATATGCGCGAAGCCGGTGCGGCCCGGCAGCTCGCGGCCGGAGCCGACGTGCGCGGCGAGCGCGACGGCGACGACGGGATCGGAGCGGTCGATGTGGAAGACGATTCGCAAGCCGTTGGGGAGGGTGAATTGCGACACCGGCATCAGGGTGCCGACGGGCGCGGGCACCGCCTCCTGCGCCGCGACGGGGGCGGCGAACGCGAGGACAGGCGCGGCAGCAAGCAGCAGCCGGCGGCGCAGCAAATGACGGATCATGTGAATCTCCCCCGGTGAGTTGCTGTCATCATGGGGCACGACAGCCAGTCCGGCAATCGATCAGTCGCCGCGCAGCGTCGCCAGCGAGGCGGCAACACCCGGTCTGCATCGAGGCTGGCGCGGCGTGCCGCGGGATCGACCGTAAAGCCTAGAAGCAATAGGCGATAGCGGCGTCGAGCCAGACCTGCGCGCCCCAGCGGTCCCAGAGGAGCAATCCGGCGAGGCCGACAACCAGCCCGGCGGCGGCGACAAGGGCGTGGCTGCGGGTCATGCGGCGGGGCGGGCGACGAGCCCTTCGTCGCGGATCGGCAGATGGACGAGACCGGCGAGCAGGCCGAGCGCGATCGAGGCGCCCCAGGCGAAATCATAGTTGCCGGTCAGGTCATAGGCATAGCCGGCAGCCCAGGCGCCGAAGAAGCTGCCGACCTGATGGCTGAGGAAAACGATGCCGTAGAGCATCGACAGATAGCGCACCCCGAACATGCCGGTGACGAGCCCCGAGGTCAGCGGCACGGTGCCGAGCCACAGGAAGCCGATGCCGGCGGCGAAGGCGAGCGCGGTGACGTTGCCGAGCGGCAGGCTGACGAACACGACGATGAGCAGCGCCCGTGCCGTATAGATGCCGCTTAGCAGATAGTTCTTCCGCCAGCGGTCGCCCCAGGCGCCGAACAAATAGGAGCCGAAGATGTTGAACAGGCCGACGAGTGCGAGGCTCATCGCGCCGACCTTCGCATCGAGGCCCTTGTCGGTGAGATAGGCGGGAAAGTGCGTGGCGATGAAAGCGATGTGGAAGCCGCAGACGAAGAAGCCAGCATTGAGCAGCCAATAGCCGCGATGGCGCGAGGCTTCCGCGAGCGCCGCCGACAGCGACTGCGGCGGGCCTTCTTCCTCCGCTTCGGGAGGCTTGCCGGCGATGCCGGCGGCCAGCACGAACACCAGCGAGACGACGCCCGCCATCACGATCAGCGCGCTGCGCCAGCCGAGTTCGCTCAACAGGCCTTGCGCGGCGGGCACGAC
Source organism: Sphingoaurantiacus capsulatus (assembly GCF_042648405.1). Lineage (NCBI taxonomy): Bacteria > Pseudomonadati > Pseudomonadota > Alphaproteobacteria > Sphingomonadales > Sphingosinicellaceae > Sphingoaurantiacus > Sphingoaurantiacus capsulatus. The sequence goes on from NZ_JBHRXV010000004.1 coordinate 255,365, forward strand.
GAGGAACTGGCCGAGCGAGCCACCCGCAGTGGTGAGGCCGAAGGCGAGCGTGCGCTTTTCCGCCGGCACCACGCGGCCGACGGCGCCGAGCACGGTGACGAAGGTGGTCGCCGACATGGCGAGGCCGATCAGCACACCGAACGACAGGTGCAGGCCGAAGGCGCTGGTGGCGCTCGCCGCCGTCAGCAGCCCGGCGGCATAGACCAGCGCGCCGACGGCAGTGATGCGGCCGGCGCCATGCTTGTCGGCGAGCGCGCCGATGAACGGCTGCACCAGCCCGAACAGCAGATTCTGGAAGGCGATGGCGAGGCCGAACATGTCGCGGCCGATGCCGATGTCGAGGCCGATCGGGCGCATGAACAGCCCGAACGACTGGCGCACGCCCATCGCCAGCGTGACGATGAAGGCGCCGCAGGCGACGACCAGCCAGGGGTTGCGGCGGGCGAGCGCGTTCATGCCGCCGCCTTCGCATCGATGGCCTCGATGCGTTCGAGCAGATCGAACAGCGCGGCGCGATCCTCCGTCCCGAGGCAGGTTTCGACGCGCGCCTGCATCGCCTCCCAGCCGGGCAGCGCGCGCGCGATGGCGCCGCGGCCGGCGTCGGTGATGCGCAGACCATGGCTGCGCTGATCGACGCCGCTGCCCATCTGCACATAGCCCGCGTCGGCGAGCGGGCGGAGCAGCCGGGTGAGCCCGCTGCGTTCATGCCCCATCGCCGCCGCCAGCTCGGTCACCGAGGCCCCGTCGAGGCGAGCCAGCGACCGCAGGATCGAGAATTGCGTGGTGGTGAGGCCGGCGCCGTCGAGCGCGGCATCATAGAGGCGGGTCAGCGCACGCGAGGCGCGGCGGATGCGGCCGCAGGCACAGGCGATGTCGAGCTTGCTCATCCGATGCGTGCATATACACGCATTGCATGAACTGTCGAGACCATCTGCGAGTTTGACGGCTGACTCGGGCAGGGCTAGGTCCGTCACAAATCTGTAACAATCGGACACCGCCATTCGCCAGATCGCCGCCCTGCCCTATCGGATCGCCGGCAATTCGCCGGACGGGCCGGCGTCGGTTCTGCTCGTCACCTCGCGGGGGACGCGGCGCTGGGTGCTGCCGAAGGGCAATATCGATGCGGGGATGAGCGCGCATGCCGCGGCGGCGCAGGAGGCCGAGGAGGAGGCGGGCGTGCGCGGCGCGACCTGCCCGACGCCGATCGGCGGTTATCGCTATCGCAAGACCAAATGGACCGGCGCGTCGCTGATGGTCGATGTCGAGGTGTTCCCGATCTGCGTCACCGACGAACTGCCCGAGTGGAAGGAGCAGCATCAGCGCGAGCGCCGCTGGTTTCCATTGAACGCCGCCGCCGACGCCGTCGACGAACCCGATCTGAAGGCACTCATCCGCAACTTCCGGCCCGCCGCCCTCCAGCGCGACATCCGCGGCTGGTCGCGTCCGACCGGCGCCGCCACGCTGAAAGAGGGCTTCCGCATGTTCAACTGGTTCCAGGCGCTGATGCCGCGGCAGGGCAATTTCTTCGGCCTGTTCGAAGCGCATGCCGCGACCTTGACGGCCGGCAGCGGCGCGCTCGCCCGGCTGCTGCAGGGCGGCCCCGGCATGGCCGACCATATCAACGAGATCGTCGAGCGCGAGCATGAGGCGGACAACATCATCCGCGAGGTGCTGCAGACAGTGCGCCGCACCTTCCTGACGCCCTTCGACCGCAGCGCGATCATCAGCCTGATCAGTTCGATGGACGACGCCATCGACCAGATGCAGCAGACCGCCGGCGCCATCCGCCTGTACGACGTCACCGAGTTCGAGCCCGGCATGCGCGACATGGCGGCGATCATCGTCGACGCGGCGCGGATCACCGCCGAGGCGCTGCCGCTGCTGCGCGACATCGGCGCCAACGCCGGGCGGCTGCACGAGCTGACCGAACGGCTGGTGCGGATGGAGGGCCAGGCCGACGACATCCACGCCGCGGGGCTGAAGTCGCTGTTCGTCAACCACGGCAAGAGCGACACGCTGCGCTTCATCGTCTCGCGCGAAATCTACAGTCACCTCGAACGCGTCGTCGACCGCTTCGAGGATGTGGCGAACGAGATCGACGGTCTGGTCATCGATCACGCATGACGACAGCCGTCGTCGCCCTGCCGTGGATCGTCGCGCTGATCGCGCTGGCGCTGGCGTTCGATTTTCTGAACGGCCTGCATGACGCCGCCAACTCGATCGCGACGGTGGTGTCGACACGGCTGCTGTCGCCGGTGCAGGCGGTGGTGTTCGCCGCCTTCTTCAACTTCGCCGCCTATTGGCTGTTCGGGCTGAAGGTCGCCGAGACGATCGGCAACGGCATCATCGACAAGAATATCGTCGACCCGGCCGTCATCTTCGGCGCGCTGGTCGGCGCGATGTTCTGGAACCTCGTCACCTGGTGGAAGGGCATCCCCTCCTCCTCATCCCACGCGCTGGTCGGCGGGCTGATCGGCGCCGGCGTGTCGAAGGCCGGCATGGATGGGCTGATGTGGGGCGGCATCCTGAAGACCGCCTCGGCGATCGTGATGTCGCCGATGCTCGGCCTCCTCCTGTCGATGACGATCATGCTGATCACGTCCTGGGCGCTGATGAAGGCAACGGCGCGCTTCGCCGAAACCGCGTTCAAGCCGCTGCACCTCATCTCCTCGGCCGCCTATTCACTGGGCCACGGCGCCAACGACGCGCAGAAGACGATGGGGATCATCACCGTGCTGCTCTATTCGCAGGGCATGCTGGAGGGCGACTTCCATGTGCCCGAATGGGTGGTGCTGAGCTGCTATATCGCCATCGCATTGGGCACCCTGTCGGGCGGCTGGAAGATCATCCAGACGATGGGCACGCGCATCACCAAGCTGTCGCATCACCAGGGGTTCAGCGCCTCCACCGGCGGATCGGTGATGCTGTTCGCCGCCACCGCCTATGGCATCCCGGTATCGACCACCCACACCATCACCGGCTGCGTCGTCGGAGTCGGTGCGGCACGGCGCGCCTCGGCGGTGCGCTGGGGCGTGGCGGGGCGGATCGTCATCGCCTGGCTGATCACCATTCCCGCCTCCGCAGGCGTCGGCGCGCTCTTCTACCTGCTGACACGCCTGTTCCAGTAGATCAGTCCACCTCGGACCCTTCCGAGGTACCGCGCGCCCCAATCGCGGGTGTAGCGTCGCGGCGTGGGATGGGGTTTCAAACACGCGCGGCGGCAGACGGTGACCACGCGCGTGCTGCTGCCGACCGCGATCGTCATGGCGCTGTTCACCGTCGTCGGCGCGGCGCTGACCTATCTCGCCGTCCACGCCGGCGAGGTGAAGAAGATGCGCGCCGAGCTGGTCAATCACGCCGCGGAGCGCGCGGGGCGCGAGAGCCGGCGGTTCGACGACCTCGCCAAGCTGCACGATCAGGCAAACAGCAGCTTCGCCCGTTCGCTGCGCTCGCTCGATCAAGATCGGATCGACACCGAATTCGACCGGCTTTTTCCGCTACGTGCCGACGGCACGCGGCGCAGCAGCGATGCGCTGCACGAAGGATATGCCCCGGGCGACGGCACCTATGTCTTCGGCATCGGCGCCTTTATCGCCGATGGCCGCAACCTCGGCCGCGACGAGAAGGCCGAGCTGCTCGCGGCGCTGCGCGTCGTCAGCCGCTTCGGGCCGGCGGTGTCCTTCCGCTTCGACAATTTCTTCTTCTACACCCCGGCGAACAGGGCGATCATCTTCTCACCGAAGCAGCCGGCCCGGCTCGATTTCTATCGACGCCAGGCGCCCGCGAATTTCAGCGTCGCTGTCGATGACATCACACAGATGACGCTCCCCGCCGCCAACCCCACCGGCGAGATGCGCTGCACCCGCCCGCAGCCGCCGCTCTACGACAGCCGCTCGCCCGACTTGATGGTCGGCTGCCTGACGCCGGCGCGGGTCGACGGCGTGCATATCGGCGCGTGGGGCGTGGCGCTGCGACTTGACCAGTTGACCGGAAGCGATTCGCACAGACGGCTACCCGGGACCGAGCACATGATGCTGACCGGTGACGGCAAGCTTCTCGCCCACCGCTTCCGCACCGACAGCGGCAGTGAGCGCCGCCGCGATTACCTCGATATCGCGCGCAGCGGCGACGCGCGCCTGTCGCGCGCTGCGCAGCTTGCCGACAGGGCGCGCGAACAGGCGCGCATCGCCTACAACGCCGACGACGATCACTTCATCGCGGCGGCACCGCTGCGCGGCGCGGACTGGCGCTTCGTCGTCATCGCGAAGGGCGGCGATGTGCGTCGCCGTGCCGCCGAGGTGACGCTGAAGACGCTGGCGCTGGTCGTCGCGGGCGGTACCGGCGTCCTCCTGCTGCTCCACCATCTGCTGATCACGCAGGTCGCCCGGCCGCTGACCGAGATGGCCGACGCCGTCGACCGCGAGCGCCGCCGGCCGCTCGCCGAGCGCGAGCCGCTGAGCCATGCGCTGCCCGTCGCGCGCCGCGACGAGATCGGCGCCATCGCGCGGCGGCTGGCGAAGGTCGACGATTCACCGATATCCTGAGGTTTTCGCGGGGATTGCGGGCCGCGCGCGCAACGCTTCTACTGGCCCGTGAACGGATTCACGGGACAGGGGGATTTCGATGCGCAACGACAGCAACTGGACGACCGACCGGCGGACGCTTCTGGCGGGCGCCGCGGCATCGGCCGCCGCGCTGCTGGCGCCGGCGAAGGCGTTCGCCGCCGATGGGCTCGATGCCGTGCGCAAGGCGGTCGCCGCCAACCATGACGAGGCGGTGAAGCGGCTGCAGGACTGGATTCGGCTGCCCTCGATCGCCGCCGAGAACAAGGCGATGCCCGAGGGCGCCGCCTACATGGCGAAGCTCGCCACCGACGCCGGCTTCCAGCATGCCGAGATCGTGCCGACGCGCGGCCATCCCGGCGTGTTCGCGACCTTGGACGCCGGCGCCAAGCGCACGATGGGCATCTACTTCATGTACGACGTGAAGCAGTATGACCCGGCAGAATGGTCGTCGCCGCCGATCGAGGCGCGGCTGCTCGACAAGGAGGGCTTCGGCCAGGTGGTGATGGGCCGCGGCGCGGTCAACCAGAAGGGCCCGCAGGCGACCTTCCTCGCCGCGCTTCACGGCATGAAGAAGGCGGGCAAGAAGCTGCCGGTCAATCTCGTGCTGGTGGCGGAAGGCGAGGAGGAGATCGGCTCGCCGCATTTCTCCGACATCGTCATCAAGCCGAACGTGCTCGCCGCCTTGAAGAAATGCGTCGGCGTCATCATTCCGACCGGCTGGCAGAGCCCGGCGACCGGCGGCGTCGAGATCAATTTGGGCGCCAAGGGCGTCGTCGAGTTCGAACTGGTGGCGAGCGGCGAGAAATGGGGCCGCGGGCCGAAAGAGGATCTGCATTCGAGCCAGAAGGCGCGCGTCGACAGCCCGGCGTGGCGGCTGGTGGCGGCGCTGTCGACGCTGGTCACCCCCGACGGCAACACGCCGCTGGTCGACGGCTTCATGGACAAGGTGCGGCCGCTCACCCCGCGCGAGCGCGAGCTGATCCTGCTGGCATCGAAGAATCTGAACGAGGCCGACGCCAAGCGCGCGGCGGGCGTCACCCACTGGATCGACGACATGTCGTGGGAGGCGGCGCTGGAGCGGCTCGCCGCGCAGCCGACGATCAACATCGAGGGGCTGGTGTCGGGCTATACCGGCCCCGGCGGCAAGACCATTTTGCCGAGCCGCGCGGTCGCCAAGATCGACATGCGGCTGGTGCCCAACATGACGCGCGACGACAGCATCGCCAAGCTGCGCGCCCACCTCGACAAGCGCGGCTTCAAGGACATCGAGGTGAATGTCTCGGGCGGCTACGACCCGACCGAAACGCCCGAGGACAGCGACCTCGTCCGCGCGATGCAGGCGACCTACAAGCGCTTCAACGTGCCGACGACGCTCTACCCGCGCCTCGCCGGCAGCTGGCCGGGCGTCACCTTCACCGGCGCGCCGGTGAATTTGCCCGCCGGCCAGTTCGGGCTTGGCCACGGCTCGGGCGCGCACGCGCCGAACGAGTATTTCGTGATCAAGAGTTCGAACCCGAAGGTGCTCGGGATGGACGAGGCGGCGGTGGCTTTTGTGGCTTTCCTCGAGGAGATCGCGAAAAGCTAGCGCACCAGCCGCTCCGCCAGGAAATCCATCACCGCGCGCACCCGCGGCGTGTGGCGCAGGCGCTCGTGGGTGACGAGGTAGAGGCCCATTTCGCCACCCTTCTTGGGCGGCAGGCACTGGATGAGGTCGGGGTCGCGGTCGGCGATGAAGGTGGGGAGCGCGGCGAGGCCGACGCCGGCGCGAACCGAGGACAGCAGGCCGAGCGGCGAGCTGTGTTGCATGACCACCGCGCCTTCGAGGTCGCTCTCCTGCAACCACGCGCGATAGTAGCGCCAGATGTCCTTGCCGCCGCCGCCGATCAGCACATGCTGCTTCAGCTGGTGGCGGTTGCGCGGGATGCCGTTCGCCTCGGCATAGGCGCGGCTGCAATAGACCGTCCACGGATCCCAGGCGATGCGGCGGGCGACGAGACCGTCGCCGACCAGCGTCTTGGCGCTGCGCAGCGCCACGTCGGCGGCGCCGCTGCCGAGGTCGCGGACCTCGTCGCTGGTGTCGAGCTCGATGCGGATGGCGGGATAGGCCTCGCGCAACTCGCGCAAGATCGGGGCGAGCACGGTGACGGCGTACATCTCCTCGGTGGTCAGCTTCACCGTGCCGCTGACCTCGCGCGTCTGCGCGGCGGCGAGGTCGGCGAAGGCGCCGGCGGCTGACTCGACGCGCTGCGCGCTGGTCAGCAGGGTTTCGCCGGCGGGGGTGAGGACATAGCCCGACTGGCGGCGCTCGAAGAGGGTGAGTTCGAGCGACTCCTCAAGCGCGCTGACGCGGCGCGCGGCGGTGGTCTGGCTGACGCCCAATGCGCGGCCGGCGGCGAGCGTGCTGCCGCTGCGCGCGACGGCGAGGAAATAGCGCAGGTCGGTCCAGTCGAGCATCGTTCACCTCGGGCGGGGCGCGGCCACTCCCCTTGCGTCATCCCGGCGAAGGCCGGGATCCAGACCCGCCCGCGCATGGATCCCGGCCTTCGCCGGGATGACGGACATGGTGTGGGTCAGGGCGCCTGTCATTCTGCACTTTTGCAGAACCGCTTTGCAACATCGTTGTTAGTTGAAACTGAATTTGCGGCCTAGATAGGGGCTGCACCGGTGCTGACTTCCCCTCCCTGACCCCAAGGAATTCGGCCATGAAGAGTCTGTTGATCGCTTTCGCCCCGCTGTTGATGACGGCCTCGGTCGTCGCCACCGCGGAACCGCTGACCAGCCGCCCGGCCGCTGTGTCGGTCGCCGGCCTCGACGTCACCACCCCGGCGGGAGCTGCCGAACTGCTGCAGCGGGCGCGTACCGCCGCCGAGCGGGCCTGCGGTCTCGACGCCAAATGGGACCGCTGGTCGGGCGACTATGACCGCTGCCGCGCCGACACCGTCGCCGCGCTGGTCGCCAAGGCCGATGCGCCGGTGCTGACCGCGCTCCACCGCGGCGAGTCGCTGCCGGTGCAGGTCGCCGCGGCCAAGTAACCCCGCAAGGGGTCACACTCCCACGTGTGACGAGGGGCGGCCATCCCCAGGGCCGCCCCTCGTTTTGCGTTCGGGCAAGACACGTCATCCTGACGAAAGTCAGGATCTCTGGGGGAGTGGCGGGTGCGCCGTGACAGCGGTGCTTCTCTCGGGGAGATCCTGACTTTCGTCAGGATGACGGGGGTCTTTGCGGGGCAGACCTTCGACGCTTCTTGTCGCCCAATACGACCCATGCCGGCGCATGGTCGCTGGCTTTCTCCTGCCCGCGCACCTCGCGGTCGACCCCTGCCGAGTCGAGCCGCGCGGCGAGGTCGGGGCTGAGCAGGAGGTGGTCGATGCGCAGGCCGGCGTTGCGGCCCCAGGCGTTCCGCCAATAGTCCCAGAAGGTGTAGATGCGCTCGCCCGGATGCAGGGTGCGGATCGCGTCGGTCCAGCCCTGCGCGACCAGTTTTGCAAAAGCCTCGCGCACCTCGGAGCGGAACAGTGCATCGTCCTGCCAGCGTTCGGGTTTGTAGACGTCGAGGTCGGTCGGCATAACGTTGAAGTCGCCGGCGATGACCACGGGCAGTTGGCTGGCCAGCAGGTCGGCGGCGTGCGCGTGCAGCCGCTCGAACCACGCCAGCTTGTAATCGAACTTCGGGCCCGGCGCGGGATTTCCGTTGGGCAGGTAGAGGCCGGCGACGAGGATGCCGCCGACCGCCGCCTCGAGGTAGCGGCTTTGCGTGTCGGCCCCGTCGCCGGGCAGGCCGCGCCGCGTTTCGACCGGCGTGCCGATGCGGCTGAGGATGGCGACGCCGTTCCAGCTTTTCTGGCCGTGCCAGATCGCTTCGTAGCCGGCGGCCTCGATCGCCGCCGCGGGGAAGCGTTCGTCGGGCGCCTTCAATTCCTGCAGGCAGACGATGTCGGGCTCGCTTGCCGCCAGCCAGTCGAGCAGGCGCGGCAGGCGGCCGTTGATGCCGTTGATGTTGAACGTCGCGATCTTCACCGCGCCGTTCGACTATTTCGGGCGGCGCGGCGGGCGCGGGGCGTCGCTGCGAGGTCCGCCATCAGGCTTCGGGCCACGCGGGCCGCCGCCGGGGCGCTGGCCGCCGCCCGGACGATCGCCGCGCGGGCCGCCGGGACCGCCGGGACGTCCACCGGGACCGCCGCGATAGGGGCGGTCGCCGCGCGGCGGGCCGGTGACCGACGGCGCACGCGGCGGTGGGGCGTCCTTGCCGATGACGGTGTAGCCCTCCTTCATCAGCCGGGTGAAGGTGGTGCGCACGCTCGCGGCGACGGCGGCCTGAACCTCCTTCGGCAGGTCGGCGACGGCGGTGTTGGCGTGGATCGCGCCGATGTCGCGCAGCAGCGTGTTGGGCAGGCCCTTCGACGCCGCCTTCAGCGCCGCGATGGCATCAATGACGGCGGCGTAGAGCGCCTCTTCCATCACATCGGTCGCGGACTTCTTCATCGCAGGCTCTCCAACGCGCAGGGCTCAGGGTTGGCCGCATGGACGACGCGGCCCGCGTGACCTAGCAAAGCAGGATGAGCAGCGACAGCCTCGGTATGTTGCGGCGGGCCCACTGTCGGCGTGTTGACCGTCCCTCTCCCGCTTGCGGGAGAGGTTAGGTGAGGGTGTGCGAGCGGTAGCGAGCCCGTCGGCGGCCGGTCACCCTCACCCTCCCAGCCTGCGGCTGGGCCCCTCCCTCTCCCGCAGGCGGGCGAGGGGAATAGAGCGCTCAGGCGTCGGTTACGCGTTTCGGCTTGAACGGCAGCGCCGCCACGTCGATGCCTTCGTCCTTCAGCGCCGCGGCCTGTTCGACCGTCGCCTCGCCGTAGATGCCGCGTTCTTCGGCGTCGCCGTGGTGGATGGCGCGGGCTTCGTCGGCGAAGCGGTTGCCGACATAGTCGCAATTGGCCTCGACCTTGGCCTGCACCTCGGCGATGGCGGCGAGCATGGCCTTGACCGCCTCCGGCGGGTGGGCGGCGACCGGCTGCTTGCCGGCAGGCGCGCGGTTGCCCTTGGCGGGCACCGCGGGCGCCATCGCGGCCTTGGTCACCTCGGCGTCGCCGCACAGCGGGCAAGTGACCAGCCCGCGCGTGCGCTGGTCGTCATAGTCCTCGGTCGAGCCGAACCACGCCTCGAACACATGGGCGTGCGCGCAGCGGAGGTCGAAGACGATCATGCCTCGACCCGCAGGGTCACGTCGCGGCGGTGCGCGATGGTGGGGATGCGGGCGCGGGTGTCGGCGACGGCGGCGAGGTCGATCTCGCAGATCGCGTGGCCCGCGGCCTCTCCCATGTCGAGCAGCACGCGGCCCCACGGATCGATGACCAGCGAGTGGCCGTAGGTGGCGCGACCATCCTCATGCTCGCCCGTCTGCGCCGCGGCGACGACGAAGGCGCCGGCCTCGATGGCGCGGGCGCGCAGCAGCGTGTGCCAATGCGCCTCGCCGGTCGGGCGGGTGAAGGCGGCAGGCACGGCGATGATCGCGGCGCCGGCGCCCGACAATGCCTCGAACAGCCGCGCGAAGCGGAGGTCGTAGCAGATCGACAGGCCGAGCCGGCCCCACGGCGTGTCGGCGGCGACCGCCGCCTCGCCGGGGATGTAGGTGGCGGATTCGCGGTAGCGTTCGCCGGTCGGCAGATCGACGTCGAACAGGTGCATCTTGTCGTAGCGGGCGCGCACCACGCCGCGGTCGTCGATCAGGAAGCCGCGGTTGAGCAGGCGGTCGGCGTCGGCGGTCGGGCGGATGGCGCACGAGCCGAGGTGGACCCAGACCTTCGCCGCCGTCGCCGCTTCGCGGGCGGCGGCGAGCGTAGGGTCGTCGGCTTCGACGGTCGAGTTGGCGACGACACGGCTGCGGTCGCGATCGAGCAGACCGCTCATCTCCGGGGTGAAGACGATCTGCGCGCCTTCCGCCGCCAGCGCGGCGATGCCGTCGGCGACGGCGCGCGCGTTCGCCGCCGGGTCGATGCCCGACGTCATCTGCAGCACGCCGACCTTGAGCATGCTCACGTCTAGGCGAGCAGCGGGTCGAGGCCGCCGGCGCGGTCGAGCGCGGCAAGATCGTCGGAGCCGCCGATATGCTTGTCGTCGATGAACACCTGCGGAACGGTGCTGCGGCCCGGCGCCCGCGAGAGCATTTCCTCGCGCTTCGGCCCGCCCATGGTGATGTCATATTCGGTGAATTCGACGCCCTTCGACTGCAGCAGCGACTTGGCGCGCGTGCAGTAGGGGCAGAGGAATTTGGTGTAGATCTCGACCTTCGCCACGGATGTCTCCTTCAGCTTGCGATATGGCCCGTGCTGTCCGGGCGCACAACCCGCGCAAGGGCTAGCAGCCGCACCGAGGTCGCGCCGCCGCGCAACAGCACGCGGGCGCAGGCGTTCGCCGTCGCCCCGGTGGTCAACACATCATCGACCAGAATGATGCACTTGGCCGCGATCAGCGGCTTCGCGCGGGGATTCAGGACGAAGGCGCCGGCGAGGTTGCGGCGGCGCTGCGTGGGGTTGAGGCCCTGGCTGGATTTGGTGGCGCGGTGGCGGACCAGCACGTCGACCAGCAAGGGTTTGCCGGTGGCTTTGGAGAGCGCTTTCGCCAGCTCGGCGGCCTGATTGTAGCCGCGCCGCCAGAGCCGCCAGCGGTGAAGTGGCACCGGCACGATCAGCGCGTCGTCGGGAAGCTCGCCGGCGGCGCGGCGCAGGTGGCCGGCCATGTCGGCGGCGAGATGCTGGCGGTCGCTGTGCTTCAGCCGCAGTACGATCTCACGCGCCGGGCCTTCATAGGCGAGCGCGGCGCGGGCGGTGTAGCGCGGCGGCTTGGCGAGGCAGGCGCCGCACTGCCTGCTCTCGGGCTGCGGCGTTTCGAACGGCAGGCCGCAGGAGGCGCACATCGGCGCGGTGATGAAGGGCAGATCGCTCCAGCATTTCAGGCAGAAGGAGCCCTGCGCATCGACGATGGTGCCGCAGGCGGCGCAGCGCGGCGGCAGCAGGAGATCGACCCCTGCCCCCAGTGCTCGTTGCAGCCACCCCATGAGCGCGGAGGCTAGGCGCGAAGCGGGTAGCCCGGCAAGCACGGGGTTGAAAGCCGCCGCCGCCCGCGCCATTTTGCCGGGGTTCGACGACCGGAGAGACGACATGGATTTCCACCCGACCGCCAAGACCCAGAACCTTGCCGCCGGGGAATTCCATGCCTGCGATCACACTCTCAAATCTCTCCTGGGCGACGCCTGACGGACGTCGCGTCCTTTCCAACCTCGACCTGAGTTTCACGTCCGAGCGAACCGGACTTGTCGGCCGCAACGGCACCGGCAAGACCAGCCTGCTGCGGCTGATGTCCGGGGAGCTGACACCGCTGAGCGGGCGCGTCACGATCGACGGCACCATCGGCGTGCTGCGGCAGGAGCTGTTGCCCGATCCTGACGCGACGATCGCCGACCTGTTCGGGGTGCGTGAGGCGTTGGCGGTGCTCGACCGCGCGGCGCGGGGTGACGCGCGTGTCGATGAGCTGTCGGACGCCGACTGGACACTCGAAGCGCGGATGGAGGCGGCGTTGGCGAGCGTCGGCCTGGCCGCCGAACCCGATGCGCCATTGGTCCAGCTGTCAGGCGGGCAACGGACGCGGGCGGCGCTCGCCGCGCTGACCTTTGCCGCGCCCGACTTCCTGCTGCTCGACGAGCCGACCAACAATCTCGACCGCGAGGGGCGCGCGGCCGTGGCCGAACTGCTGGCGGGCTGGGGGGCGGGCGCGATCGTGGTCAGCCATGACCGTGAGCTTCTGGAGGCGATGGACGCGATCGTCGAGCTGACCTCGCTGGGCGCGACACGCTACGGTGGCGGCTGGAGTGCCTATCGCGAGCGTAAGGCGCTGGAACTGGCGGCGGCCGAACATGACCTCGCCGTCGCCGACCGCCGCGTCGCCGAGATTGACCGACGCGCGCAGGCGATGGTCGAGCGCAAGGCGCGGAAAGACTCGGTCGGCGCGAAGAAGGGCGCGCGGGGCGACATGCCGCGCATCCTGATCGGCGCGATGAAGCGGCGGGCGGAGGAGACCGGCGGCGCCGGTGCGCGGCTGGCCGACAAGCAGCGCGACGAGGCTTCGAGCGCCGCGGCGGCGGCACGTGAACGGGTCGAGGTGTTGCAGCCGTTCAAGGTGGTGCAGCCGCCCACGGGATTGCTGCCGGGCAAGATCGTGCTGCGCGCGGACGGGCTGACCTTCGGCCATGTATCGGGCGAGCCGCTGATCGACGACTTTTCGTTCGACCTGACCGGGCCGGAGCGCGTCGCGATTACCGGGGCGAACGGCAGCGGCAAGAGCACGTTGCTCGACCTGATCGCCGGGCGGCTGGCGCCGTGGGAGGGCAGTGTTCGGGTGGGCGTGCCGTTCGCGATGTTCGATCAGGAGGTAGCGCTGCTCGATCGCGACGCGACCATTCTCGACAATTTCCGCCGCCTTAACCCGGTCGCCGACGAGAATGCCTGCCGCGCCGCGCTGGCCCGCTACATGTTCCGCGCCGACGCAGCGTTGCAGACGGTGGCGACGTTGAGCGGTGGGCAGCTGCTGCGCGCCGGGCTCGCCTGCGTGCTGGGCGGGCCGACGCCGCCGCAATTGCTGCTGCTCGACGAGCCGACCAACCATCTCGACATCGACTCGATCGAGACGGTGGAGGCGGGCCTGCGCGGCTATGACGGCGCGCTGCTGGTGGTGAGCCACGACGCGGCGTTCCTCGACGCGATCGGGGTGACGCGGCGGATCGCAATCGGCTAGAGCGCGCGCGTGGATACTGCCGAACCTTTCGACCGCACCGCCCGGCGCGCGCAGCGCGACCGCGCCGCCGCCGGCTTCGACGCGCATGCCTTCCTGAAGGACGCGATGATCGAGGAGATCGTCGCGCGGGTTGGGGATACGGGGCGCGAGTTTGCGCGGGTGCTCGATCTGGGCAGCCATGACGGGCGGCTGGGGCGGCGGCTGGGGGCGATGGCGTTTGCCGACGCGGGCGCGGCGTTCGCGAAGGCGGCGGGCGGCGTGGCCGCCGACGAGGACCGGCTGCCGTTTGCGGATGCAAGCTTCGACTTGGTGGTGTCGGCGGGAAGCCTGCACGGGGTGAACGACCTGCCGGGGGCGCTGGTGCAGATCCGGCGCGCGCTGAAACCGGGCGGGCTGTTCGTCGCGGGGTTTGTCGCTGGCGAAACTTTGGCCGAGGTGCGGCGGGCGTTTCTAGAGGCGGAGAGCGAGCTGCGCGGCGGGGTGTCGGCGCGGACGATGCCGATGGTCGATGTCGCCGAGGCCGCGGGGCTGTTGCAGCGCGCCGGCTTTACCATGCCGGTCGCCGATATCGACACCGTGCAGGTGCGCTACGCCGGGCTGCTGCCCGCACTGGCCGAACTGCGCGGCGCGGGCGAGGCGAACATATTGTCGGCGCGCCGGCCGCTGCGGCGCGACGTGCTGATGGCGGCGGCCGAGCGGTTCCAGCAGGGCGCGGGCGCCGACGGCAAGGTCGCGGTGCGGGTGCAGATGCTCTACCTCGCCGGCTGGGCGCCGGGGGCGGCGGCCGCGCCGCTGAACGAAGCGCTAAAGCAGCGCCTGCAATAGGCCGAGCACCGGGCGGTCGGCCGGCGGCATGTCGAGCTTGAACAGGTCGGGCACACGCACCCAGCGCAAGGGTTGGCCCTGCTGCCCGACCGGGCGGCCGTTCCACTTGCGGCAGGCGAAGATCAGCATCACCAGGTGGAATTTCTCGTAAGCGTGGCTGACGAAGCCGCAGGGGGCGAGGCAGGAGGCGGCGGTGTCGATGCCGAGCTCTTCCTTCAGCTCGCGGACCAGCGCCAGCTCGGGCGGCTCGCCGGGCTCGACCTTGCCGCCGGGAAATTCCCACAAGCCGGCGAGGTGCTTTCCTTCGGGGCGCTGCGCGACGAGCACGCGCCCGTCGGCGTCGACCAGCGCGACGGCGGAGACGAGGACGATGGGCAGCCCCGATGGCGGCTCGTCGCCGGGGCAGAGGTTAACCGCTTGATGAGCATCGTTCATGCCGGTTCCTTAACGCTTCGCCTTTAGGACGGCATCCGGGAAATTGGGCGAGGGCCAATCCTTGAAGCTGTGGCGACGAATGCTGCGGGACATACGCGGGGCGACGGCGGTCGAGTACGGCCTGATCGCCGCGCTGATGGTGCTCGCCATGCTAGTCGGCATGCAGGCCTTCGCCGACGAGACCGCTTCGATGTGGACTCAGGTCAGCTCGAGCGCCGCCCAGGCGATGGACTGACCCTCCCCCGCGCGCGTCAGCTTTTCGACATCCGGCCAGCAATCGTTTCGGCACCGTGTCGTAACGGAAAGTCAATAAAATGACGGTTAACGACGATTCAGTGACGCTTTTAAGCAATTGGTAGGATTAGGGGGCGTAAAGCCAAGGTGCTGACCCGGGGTGCGGGACAGAGGGACTTACTACCGCTTGGGCACTGAAGGAGACTGATCATGGCTTTCATCCGTAAGCTCATGAAGAACGACAAGGGCGCCACCGCCATCGAGTACGGCCTCATCGCCGCGCTCATCGCCGTGGCCGCGATCACCGCGATGAACTCGTTGGGCAGCTCGATCCAGGGCACGTTCACCAGCGCCTCGAAGGCGATGGACGCGCGCTAAGCCGCAGACGATCTCGTCATGTGGGGTGTCGGGCGGCAGGGAAACCTGCCGCCCTTCGCCGTTTTTGGGGGAACGCGCAGGCTTTTGGGGAGGCCGCCGTTTCCGCTTTCTTCACGCTTCCCGAGGCATGATCGGCGCATGAGCCACGATACCGCCCGCGAAATCCGCCTGTTCGCGCTCGTCGCGCTGTTGATCGCCGGCTATGGCGCCGCGGTTTCGACCGTCGCCATCGCGCACGGCCAGCTCGAGTTGATCTTCATGAAGGAGATCGGCAATACGATGGCGGCGATCTGGATCACCGCTTTCGCCTTCGTGTTCTGCGCCTATGCGCTCGACCTGATGCTCCGCCGCCGCCCCGAGCGGCCGCTGATGGTGATGGCCAGCGAGTTTCGCGCGCAGGTGCTGCGCCCCGACTGGCTGATCGCGCGCACCACTGTCGTCGCCGGCTGGTTCTGCCTGATGATCTTCTTCACGCCGTTCAAGGTGATGATCGGCCACATCCAGGGCTTCCCCCTCGACAGGGCGCTGGCCGGGCTCGACCGCGCGATCTTCATGGGCCACGACCCTTGGGAGCTGACCCATGCGCTGTTCGGCAGCGCGCCGGTCACCTTCATCCTCCACATGGGCTACAACATGTGGTTCGTGATGATGTGGCTGAGCATCATCTATTTCATGATGCGGCCCGAGCTGGTGCGGCTGCGCGCGCGCTACATCGTCGCGTTCCTGCTGTCGTGGATGATCGTTGGTTCGTTCGCCGCCTACTTTCTCGCCTCGGCCGGTCCCTGCTTCTACGAACGCGCCTTCGGTGACCCGCAGTTCCGGCCGCTGATGGACCGGCTGCAGGCGGTCGATGCTCAACTCCAGACGATCTATCCAACGTTCGGTGTGCATGGCCTGCGGCTGCAGGATCTGCTGTGGAGCAATTTCGTCGCCAAGCGCGACCTGTTCGGCGGTGGCATCTCGGCGATGCCGTCGATGCATGTGTCGCTCGCGGTGCTGATGGCCTGCGCGGGGTGGAAGCTGAACCGCCGCCTCGGGTGGATTCTTACCGTTTTTGCGGGCGCGATCTGGGTCGGGTCAGTGCATTTCGGCTGGCATTACGCCACCGACGGCCTCGTCGCTCTGGGGATGACGCTCGGCATCTGGAAGGCAAGCGGCTGGCTCGTCGACCGGCTGGTGATGCGCGAAGCGCCGGCCGCGGCGTGGCGACCGGCGCTTGCGGAATAGTCATTTAGCCGCGGCCGTAGACGATGATCTTCACCTTCTCGCCCGGCCGCAGCGGCTGGTTGGCCTGGCGGTCGTTGAGGACGAGGAAGCGCTCCTGCTGATAATTCGAGAACGCCATGCGGCGCGCCATCGACTGGATGGTGTCGCCGGCACCGACCGTCACCACATCGATGACGCGCGGGCGGAGCGCCGCCGCCTCGCTGTCCGACAGGCGGCGCAGCGAGCGGATCAGCGATTCGAAATTGCCCGAGCTGCCCGCCGGCGCGATCGTCACGAAATGATAGGCGGTGCCGCTGTCCCACTGATAGCCGACGATCTGCACGTCGACATTGCCTGACTGGGTGCGGGCGCGCAGCGGCAGGATCGACACCGGCATGCCGTTGATGTTGGTGCGCTGGATCGAGCCGGCCTGCACGCCCTGCGACTGACCGACCAGCGCCTGCGCGACGCCGGTGACATAATTGTCGAGGCTGCCCGACAGGCGGCCGCCCGAGAATTGCGCGCGCAGGTTGTTCGGCCCCTCCATCGTCACCGAGTCGGTGGCGTTGTTGAGGTAGAAGCCCTGCGGCGCCTGGAAGCGGATTTTCAGGGTCGGGTGCGAGAACACCGAATCCTCGGCATAGCCCTGGCTCGGATCGTCGCCGTAGAGCATGCCGTCGACGGCGGCGAAATACTGATCGGCGTTGCGCGCCTTCTGGCCCGGGCGGACGCCGGTCTTCTGCGCGGTCTGCGTGGCGCGGTTGACGCGATCGGTGGTGAGCGGGTGGCTGCGCTGCCACGTCGGCACCTGCGCCGCCTCGGTCTGGCCGCGCAGGCGCGATTCCAGCGCCGACTGGTCGCCGAGCGACTTCAGCATGTCGGCCGAGGCATAGGGATCGTAGCCCGCCGCGTTCATGTAGCGGATGCCGAGGTCGTCCGACTGGAATTCCTGGCTGCGCGAATAGCTGAGCACGTTCGCCTGCGCGAAGATGTTGGCGAGCTGCGCCACCTGACCGCCGAGGAAGATGCCGGCGAGCACCGAGCCGAGGCCGGCGATCGTCGAGCGCTGCTGGCGCTTCTGCGAATGGCGGGCGGCGACATGGCCGATCTCATGCCCGATCACCGAGGCCAGCTCCGCCTCGTCGTTCATGATCGAGAGCAGCCCGCGCGTCACATAGGTGTAGCAGCCGGGGATGGCGAAGGCGTTCACCACGGTGGTGTTGAGCAGCGTCACGGTGCATTCCGAGCCCGTCGCGGCAATGCCCGACTGCACGGCGATCGACTTGCCGACCTTGTTTACCATCGCAACGCCGGGGCCATTGTAGGCGCCGCCGAACTCGGCGAGGATCTTCGGATGCTCCTGCGCGCCGAGGCGGCGGTCGCTTTCGGAGATGCCGCGCGCCTGGGCGTCGGCGCGCTGCGCGGCGCCGGCCGACAGCGCCACCGCGGTGACGGCGGCGATGGCCAGGAACGAAGCGGAATGGCGGCGGGTCATGTCACGTCCTTCACGAATATCTTCAGCGTCCAAACCCCACGCATCAAAGGCTGTTCCCATAACGGCCTGTCGCTGAACTCGGCCTGACATCGGCGTTCATCGAGCGGTCAGGGAAAAGCCGTTGCGGACACGTAATGGTCACATCGTCATTCGTCGAGATTCGCGCTATCGTCACATCGTCACGGCATGAGGCTGCCGTGACCGCGAGGGAGCCTCGACCATGATCCGGATCGTTCTGACGATGTGCGTGGCGTTCGCGTTGGCGGCTTGCACGACGACCGCGACGTCGACCACCGAAGGGGCGGTGCCGCGCGACGCGTGGGGCCGACCCGTTACTGCCGGCAAATAGCTAGGCGGCGCGGCCCATCGCGAGGAACTTGCCGCGCCGGTCGGCCTTGAGCTGCGCCGGGGTAAGGCCGGACAGCTGTTGCAGCTCATGCGCGACGGCATCGCCCAACCGGTCGATCGCCTCTTCGGGCGCGCGCTGTGCGCCGCCCAGCGGCTCCTCGACGATGGTGTCGATGACGCCGAGGCGCTTCAGATCCTGCGCGGTCTGCTTCATCGCCTCGGCCGCATCGGCGGCCTTGTCGGCGGTGCGCCACAGGATCGAGGCGCAGCCTTCGGGCGAGATCACCGCATAGACCGAATGTTCGAACATGATGATGCGATTGGCCGTCGCCAACGCCAGCGCGCCGCCCGAGCCGCCCTCGCCGACGATCGCCGCGACGAAGGGCACGCCGACCGACAGGCAGGCCTGCGTCGAACGCGCGACGGCCTCGGCCTGGCCGCGCTCCTCCGCCTGCACGCCCGGGAAGGCGCCCGAGGTGTCGACGAAGGTGATGATCGGCACGTTGAAACGGTCGGCGAGCTCCATCAGGCGCGCGGCTTTGCGATAGCCTTCGGGCTTGCCCATGCCGAAATTGTGCTTGATGCGGCTCGCGGTGTCGGAGCCCTTTTCGTGGCCCATCACCATCACCGGCTGGCCGCGGAAGCGGCCGAGGCCGGCCTGGATGGCGGCGTCCTCGGCGAACTTGCGGTCGCCGGCGAGCGGCGTGAAATCCTCGATCAGCCGGCCGACGATATCCTTGAAGTGCGGGCGCGCCGGATGGCGCGCGACCATCGTCTTCTGCCAGGGTGTCAGCTTGGCATAGGTGTCGCGCAGCAGCTTCGAGGCCTTGGCCTCCAGCTTCTCGACTTCGGGCGCGATGTCGAGGCTCGACGACGAACCTTTAAGTTCCTTGATCCGGGCTTCGAGCTCCGCGACCGGCTTCTCGAATTCGAGGAAGGTGACCATGGCCACGGGGGATAAGCCGCCGCGCCGAGGGCGTCAACGATGGCGCGTGGGGGATCAGGACTTGGCGTCAGCCAAGGGATGCTTCGATTGCACGAGGTCGACGAGATGTTTCGACTGGACGTGCGTGTAGATCTGCGTGGTCGCGATATCGGCGTGGCCGAGCATCATCTGCAGCGCGCGCAGGTCGGCGCCGCCTTCGAGCAGATGTGTCGCGAAAGCGTGGCGCAGGACGTGCGGGCTGATGCGATCGGGCGGGATGCCGGCTTCGGCCGCGAGCGTCTTCACGATCTGGAACAGGCGCACGCGCGACAGATGCTTGGCGCCCGACGGGAACAGGTAGCGCGAGTCGGCGGGGACGAGTTCGGCATGCGACGCGACGGCGGCAAGCGCGCGCTCGCCGACCGGTACCAGCCGTTCCTTGTCACCCTTGCCGCGCAGTACCGCATAGGGCCGTCCCGGCTGGATCGCGCCGCGCGGCAGCGACACCAGCTCGGTGGCGCGCAGGCCCGATCCGTAGAGCAGCTCGACAAGCGCGCGGCGGCGGCGGGCGGCGGGGCTGTCGGGGGTAGATTCCAGCACCTCGAACAGCCGGTCGATGTCGGCGTTGGAGAGCGTCTTCGGCAAGGGGCGCGCGTTGCCGGGGCGCGGCAGGTCACGCGAGGGATCATCCTTGCGATGGCCTTCATCGACGAGGAAGGCGAAGAAGCGGCGCAGCGCCGAGCTCTTGCGCGCCACCGAGGCGCGGGCGAGCGTCGCCCATTCGGCGCCGAGGCCGGCGAGCGCCGCGCTATCGGCTTCGGCCAGCTTGCCGCCAAGCAATTCGCTGGCCTGCGACAGGTCACGGCCATAGGCGGCGATGGTGTTCGCCGCCGCTCCGCGCTCGGCCATCAGCATGTCGAGGAACAGCGCGATCGCCTCGCGATCCGACACGCTGCCCATCAGGCTCGCGTCAGCGCCTCGACGGCGAGCATGCGCGCCTCGGTCTGCAGGCCGACACGGGCGTAGGCGGCGATGATCTTCTGCAGATGGCGCGGCGGCACGCCCCGCTGCAGGCCGATGCCGGCGAGGATCGCGACCTCGCCGATCCGGCGCCCTTGCGCGGCGGCATCGAGGCGGCGCGACCAAGCATTGTCGAGCGGCGCGACTTCGAGATCGTCGAGCATTTCGTCCCAATCGCTGCCGCGCCCGAGACCCGACAAAGCGGCGGCGAGAAGCTGCGCGCGGTAGGTGGCGCGCTTTTCGCCGACGCGCGATTTCTCGCTGCCGAACCAGTCGTCGAAGCGGCCGGTGTCGGCGGGGATGCTGCCGGTGCGGTCGGCGAGCGCGACCAGCGCCCAGACCCGGTCGCGCACCGAACCGCCTTCATCGTCGGCGAGCGGCCACCAGCGCATCGCGGCGTTGGTGTAGCCGGCGGACAGCGCGCTTTCGACCAGCTCCGGCGCGGCCTCGACATGGGCGTCGTCGACCGGGAAGCGGGCGGCGGCCTGCGCCGTCAGGATCTTGGCGCCGAAGCGTTCGCGTTCATTGTTGCCGCGCGCCCAGAGGGTGCGGAGCGCGGTCATGCGATCGTCGGCGGAGCGGGCGACGAAGGCGGCGCGCAGGCGGCCGCTCGGCGACGCTTCGAAGGCGAAGGGGTCCATGTCGGCGGCATAGGCCGAATGGACGCGCACCATTTCCGCCGCCGACGAGACGCCGAGCGCCGCGGCGGTGGGCGCGGCGGCAAGGCGGCGGTCGAGCGTGGTCGACGGGTTGCGCAGCAGCCATGCCTGCACGGCGGGCGAGGCCTTGGCAGCCAGTTCCTCGGGGATGGCGACGCCGCCCGCCGCGGACAGGCCGAAGCGATAGACGTTGAGCTTCGTCACCTCGTTCCACTCGACGTTCGCGGCCCGGCCCGTGCCCGAGGCGGCGGTAGCGAGGCGTTCGGCGAGGCTGATGTCGAAGGGGCTCGCCGCCTCGCGATTGCGCAGGCCGTCGAAGGTGGTAGCCGCCGTCAGGTCGTCGCCCTCGAGCGCCGCACAGAGGCCGTTGGCGAGCGGCCACAGCGTTTCCTTCGACAGCGTGATGGCGGTCGGCGCCAGCGCGCAGAGGCCGAGCGCGTCGCCGGCAGCGAGGTGGACCTGCGCGGCGACGGCATAAAGGCGCGGCGTGTAGCGATCGACGGGGATGGCGGCGACGAGGCGCTTGGCGCCGTCGACCTCGCCCATGCGCACCAGCGCCCAGGCGCGCTCCGCCACCCAGTCGGCAGGACGCGCGCCGGCGGGCGTCGGTACTTCGGACAGCAGCGCGCGGCGCAGCACGATATGCACCCAGCGCGACGAAATCGGCGCGTCGAGGCGCTTCAGCAGCCCGTCGAGGAAGCGGCCGTTGGTGCCGGCGAAGATATTGGGGCCGTAGCCGCCGGCCTGCGGCGACAGCCAGCCGACGAAATCGACGTTGCGCGAGGTCGGCGCCGACAGCAGCGGATCGGGGCCGACGCTGATCGCCGGCGCTGTATCGGCGAGGCCGGGGGCGAGGATCGCGGGGCCTTCAGGCGTCGCGGCGGGCGCGGCCGGCTGCGTGCCGGGCACGGGCGCTGCGGGGGCGACGGGCGGCGGCGGGGCGTCGTCGAAGCCTTCGGGCAGGATCGACTTGGGCGCTTCCTGGCCGATGACCGGGAGGGCGATGACCGTGGCGAGGGTGGCGACGCTCGCGGCGAGCGCCGCTTTCCAAGGGTGTATCCTCATGCCTGACGACCGTCTGGATTGTCAGGAGAAGTCCGCTGGCAAGGAATGCAGCGCAGACGCGTAGCGGTTGCTACGCGCAAGCAAGCGACGCTGACCAGCGGGCTTCTCCTGACAACCGCTTCGCGGCGGGCGGATTTGGCCCATGGCGGCGTCGCTCGTCGGGCTCGATGCGACTGCATCGCGCCCTTCCTCGTTCCTAGCCCTGGGCCAAATCCGCTCCGTCCAGACGGCCGGCAGGCATGAGGATACACCCTATCGACCCAGCTTTTCATTCGGCACGATCTTCTCGACGCGCTGCGGCGCGACCTCGGGTTCGGCGAACATCATGTAGATCGATCCGCCCACGACGATGACCAGCGCGAGGAGCAGCACCCAAAGCAGCAATCGTCCCATTCACCCACCTTTTACACAGCATACTGGGGCGACGGATTTGGCCCGGCGCTCGCGCGGTGTATAGCCCCTGCTTCGATGGAGCGCGACGCCAAAGATACCGTGGGCCCGGGGCCCGACCGCCCGATCGTCCTCGTCGGGCTGATGGGGGTGGGGAAGTCGACGGTGGGCCGCAGGCTCGCCGCGCGGCTGAACCTGCCGTTCGTCGATGCCGACACCGAGATCGAGAATGCCGCGGGGCTTTCGATCAGCGAAATTTTCGAGCGCTATGGCGAAAGCTATTTCCGCGACGGCGAGCGGCGGGTGATCGCGCGGCTGATCGACGGCACGCCCAAGATCATCGCGACGGGCGGCGGCGCCTTCATCAACGACGAGACGCGCGCGCTGATCCTCGAGCGCGCCATTGCCGTCTGGCTCGACGCCGATATCGACACCTTGGTCGAGCGCACGGGGCGCCGCGACCATCGCCCGCTGCTAGCCGGTCGCGATGCGCGGGCGGTGCTCACCGAACTCGCCGAGAAGCGCAACCCGATCTATGCGCAAGCCCCGATCCATGTCGAAAGCCGCCCCGCGCCGCACGACGCGACGGTGAAATCGATTCTCGCCGCCCTGCAGCCGGAGACCACGCCTTGAAACTGACCGTCGAGCTGGGGCCGCGCAGCTACCCGATCCTGATCGCGCCGGGCGCAATGCGCGAAGCCGGTGCGCTGACCGCCGAGATGCGCGGGCGGGCAATGGTGGCGGTGGTGACCGACGAAACGGTGGCGGGGCTGCATCTCGACACATTGCGCGCGGCGCTGGAAGGCGCCGGCCGCCAAGTCGAGGCGATCATCCTGCCGCCGGGCGAGGCGACCAAGTCGTGGGCGCACCTCGCACTGCTGACCGATCGGCTGCTGGCGCTCGGTGTGGAGCGCGGCGACTTCATCGTGGCGCTGGGCGGCGGCGTGATCGGCGACCTCGCCGGCTTTGCTGCGGCGATCCTGCGGCGCGGCTGCCGCTTCGTGCAGGTGCCGACGACCTTGCTGAGCCAAGTCGACTCCTCGGTTGGCGGCAAGACGGCGATCGACAGCGCGGCGGGGAAGAATCTGATCGGCGCGTTCCACCAGCCGTCGCTGGTGCTGATCGACCCGAACGTGCTGGCCACCCTTCCGATGCGCGAGCTGCGCGCCGGCTATGCCGAGATCGTCAAGATCGGGCTGATCGGCGACGCCGGCTTCTTCGACTGGTGCGACGCCAACCTCGACGCGGTGCTGGCGCGCGACCCCGCCGCGTTGGCGAAAGCGATCGAAACGGCGGTTCGCGCCAAGGCCGAAGTGGTTGCCGCCGACGAGCATGAGACGACGGGGCTGCGCGCCCTGCTCAACCTAGGTCACACCTTCGGCCATGCGCTGGAGGGCGAAGCGGGTTTCTCCGACCTGCTGCTGCACGGCGAGGCGGTGGCGTGCGGGATGGTGCTGGCGTTCCGGTTGTCGGCCGAACTGGGCCTCTGCCCCGCCGCCGATGCCGAGCGGGTCGCGGCGCATATCGTCCGCGCCGGGCTGCCGGCGCATCCGCGCGACATCGGGCTGACAACCGACGCAGCCACGCTGGTCAGGCACATGACGCAGGACAAGAAGATGCAGGGCGGCCGGCTCGGGCTGATCCTTGCGCGCGGCATCGGACAGGCGTTCACCACCAAGGAGGTGGAGCTGGCGACCGTCGAGGCGTTCCTCGCGAAGGTGCTGGCCGAAGCCTAGTCGGCCTTCGCCGGGCAGCCGGCGAAATGCGAATTCAGCATCCGTTTCCATGTCGCCGCGCCGCCGCCATGGACGTCGCGCAGCCGCAGCCGGAAGTCGCGATATTCGGCATGGTTGGGCGAGCGCCAGTCGGCGCCGAGCACGACGCCGCTGGCCGCGTCGAGCCACAGCGGGCCGCCCTTGAACGCACCGCTGCCGCGCACCTGATAGCGCACCGCCGCCCGCCCCTCGAAACGCTCACTGCGGACCCGGTTGGCGGTAACGACGCCGAGGTCGCGGAGCAGCGGCGGCTCGCCGTTCCACACCAGAGGCAGCGCGAACTTCAACGTCGCGGGCGGCGTTCGGCCGGCAAGCGCGGCGGTCAGGCTGGCGAGGTCGTAGTCGAACAGGTGCCACGGGCCCGGCGTGATGGTCAGCGTCTCCGGCTTCGGCAGGCCGTCGATGGTGACGCGGATGGTCGACGTCGCGGCGTCATAGTCGAGAACACCGATCTTGCGCTGCACCGCGTCCCGCTCCAGCCGGCCGGCGACCAGCTCGGCCGCGTAGGTGCGATCGGGCGCCATCGTGGCGGTGACATAGGCGGCGCTGGTGCAGCGCTCGCGCGTCTTCACCACCTCGACGTGGGTGGGATCGGGCAGGAAAACGAGGATGCGCTCGGCCTCGCTGCCGTCCTGGTTCGAGCGGCGATAATCGTAGATCGGCGCGGCCTGAAGCGTCGCGGCTATCGCTATCATCAGCAGCATCTCGTTCTCCTTGCCGCGCAGGATAGGCGGGTGGGCGGCAAACGCGGAATCGGCGCGGCATGAACGACCGCGGATTGTCGGCGAGCGACGGTCTTCCGCGGCGGCTCAGCATATCCTAGATCGGGGCGATGCCGATCTTTCGCCGCCTGACCGCCACCGACCTCCCCGACTTCCGCGCGCTCAATGCGCTGTTCGCCGAGGTGTTCGACGACCCCGACCATTATGCCGCCGCGCCGCCCGATGACGGCTACGCCGCGCGCACGCTGGCGAAGGACAATGTCATCGCGCTGGTGGCGGTCGAGGACGAGGCGGTCGTCGGCGGGCTGGTCGCCTATGAGCTCGACAAGCTCGAGCAGGCGCGCAGCGAGATCTACATCTACGACCTTGCGGTGCGCGAGACGCACTGGCGGCGTGGCATCGCCACCGCGTTGATCGCCGAGGTGCAGGCCATCGCCACCCGGCGCGGGGCGTGGGTGATCTATGTGCAGGCCGACTATGGCGACGCGCCGGCGGTGGCGCTCTACACCAAGCTCGGGGTGCGCGAGGATGTGATGCACTTCGACATTCCGCCGCTCCGCAAGACATAGTTGCCGATTGCAGGCGGCGGTCTAGACTTCGGCTCTTCTGATCGGGGGGAACGATGATCGACGACACTCGCTCGCTGCGCGACCTGCGCGCGGACTATCTGGCCGGCAGCACCACTTCGATGCCGATCGCCGGCATGATTGCCTGGGGCCTGCTCGGAATCGCCGCGTTGCGGCTGCCGCCGGCGACGATCGGCACGCTGGCGCTCTACATCATGGGCCTGATCATGCCGCTCGCCATCGGTCTCGACCGGCTGCGGGGGCGCAACTTCTTCGCGGGCGGCGCGACCAATCCGCTGGTAAAGCTGTTCCTGATCTCGGTCGTGGGCATCGCGGTGACGGTGCCGGTGGTGATCATCGGCGCGAAGGGTGCGAGCGATCCGACGATCGTCGTGCTCGGCATGGCGATCCTCGCCGGCGTCATCTGGATTCCCTATGGCTGGGCGGCGGGCGACCCGGTCGGGATGCGGCACGCCGTGGCGCGCGCCATCGGCTGCTACCTCGCCTTCGCCTATGCGCCCGACGCGTACCGCGCGACGGCGATCTGCGCGGTGGTGGTGGTCGCCTATGTCTATTCGCTGACCTTCATGAAGCGGCCGTCCAGCGCGCTTGTGCCCGCCGCCTAGCTCGGTCAAAAAGCGGCGATGCTTCTCGATCGCCGCAGCCTGATCGCCGGGACCGCCGCGCTGCTTCCGGGCTGCGCGGCGACGGGCACCCGTCCCTCACCGATTGTCCCGGCGCCGGCCTGCCTGCCGCGCGTGCAGGCCGACCCGAGCCGGGTGATCCGCCATGTGGTGGGCCTGCGTCCCTATCGCCCGTCGGGGTTCGTGGTGCGCGCCGAGGCGCTGGGCGCGACGAAGCTCGTCCACAACTACGGCCACGGCGGCGGCGGCATCACCTTGAGCTGGGGCAGCTCGAAGCTGGCGACGCAGCTCGGCCTGCCCGGCCACAGCGGGCCGGTGGCAGTGATCGGCGCCGGCATCATGGGGCTGACCACCGCGCGGCTGGTGCAGGAGGCGGGGTTCCCCGTCACGATCTACACCGCCGCGCTGCCGCCCGACACGACCTCGAACATCGCCGGCGGGCAATGGGGGCCGTTCAGCGTCTATCGCGACAGCGCGGTGACGCCGGAGTTTCGCGCGCAGTTCGCCGCCGCGCTCGACTATAGCTGGCGGCGCTTCCAGATCATGATCGGCGACGACTATGGCGTGCGCTGGCTGACCACCTACAGCGAGGGCGAGGCGCCGCCGCCGACCGCGGCGCTGTATCCCTATCATCCGGCGGCGCGCAGCCTGACGGCGAGCGAGCATCCGTTCCCGATCGAGCGGCTGTTCCGTTACGACACCATGTACGTCGAGACCGGGCGGTTCCTGCGCCAGTTGCAGCAGGACATCGAGGTGTCGGGCGGCCGAATCGCCATCCGCAGCTTCGACACGCCCGCCGAGATCCCCGCGCTGCCCGAGAAACTGGTGTTCAACTGCACGGGCTTGGGCGCGGGCAAGCTGTTCGGCGACAGCGAGCTGACGCCGATCCGCGGCCAGCTCGCCATCCTGCTGCCGCAGCCCGAGGTAACTTACGCGCTGACCGCCGATGCCGGCTACATGTTCCCGCGCGCCGACGGCCTGATCCTCGGCGGCACCTTCGACCACGGCAACTGGTCGACCGACCCCGACCCGGCGACCGCGGCGCGGATCATCGAGGCGCACCGCGACCTGTTCAGCCGGTTTCGCTGCCAAGGCACAACCGAAAGCTGAAGGCGGTGGGCAGCGAGACACCCCCTGCCCGCTGGCTCAATTGGTTGCACGGCTTCGGCTATGTCACGACGGGCGTCATCGCCTTACAGGCCATTGTAATTGCAGCTCTTGGCATACCGGCATTCTATAGCGACCTGTCATCTCGAGCCGAGCAGAAGCGCGAGAACCGAACGCGTGAAGGGCCGGTGAGAGCAAGCGCGTTTCTATCCGACAATCTGGCCGCGTTGCCCACTGTAGAACCGGGAAGCGACACGTTGCGCTTTGTTACCGACGCGTCCGGCTATTATCAGCACGCCCTGCTGCTGTCGTTGCGCCACGGGGCCGCCGAAGCGACCGGCACAGTAGTGCTTACCCAACCTCACCCAAAAAAGGCGGTCAGAATCGCCCATTTCACCATGCCGCCCGAAGCCCATCGCAAACTGATGCAGCAGATTGATGCACATACCGATGGCTGGCCCGGCAAGGGGTGGGGCAACGCATGTCAGACGCGCGATGGCCGCTTCACCGCTTTTGAGCGAGGTCGCGGCAACCGCGTGACATCTGGTGGCGGGTTTTGCCTGGCGCACTACGACCGCCTCGGCACGATTGTCTATCAGGGCATCAGGGCAAACGTACCTTGTGAGGCGATGAACGAAGGTGAGCCTTGGCGCGAGGTTGGGGAGTGGAAAATGAACTGCCCACACCAAACTACACCCCCGCTGTCGAACGCCGGCCGATGAGCGCAGTCGCACCAAGCAACGCCGGCCGGCGTCTAAAATGGCTCCATCGCATCGGCTATGTGACGACCGCTGTTTTCTGCGCTGAGTTGGTCGCGCTGGCCGCGGTCGCTGGTCCGGAAATTTACCGCATCGCGGCACTCTGGGCCGAGCAGCGGCGCGAAAATCGCACGCGCGAAGGGCCACTGCCCGCCGGCAAGGCGCTCACCCAGGAACTGGCGTTGTTGCCTCCACTGCCGAGCCTCGGCCGTGATGCTCTCCGCTTCGGCACGCACTTCTCGCTCAGTGATAAGAGCTATGCTCTTTCGCTCGCCCTCCCTGCCAATGCACCGCGCGCATCGGGCGAGATCTTGCGGATGTCGGTGAACGGCGACAAGCCGATATTGCTCTCGGCCGCACGCTTTACCATGCCGCGCGATGCCTATCGCCGGATGACGCAACAGCTCGACGAGCAAACCGACAATTGGAACGGCAAGGGCTATGGCGGTTGCCTTGACGGTGCCGCGACGGCGTTCGAGCGGGTTCGCGGACAGAAGATCAGCTCTGGCGTCGGCTTGTGTGTCAGCCACTACACGGACCTCAGCCGCCTCATCTATCGAAGCATTAAGCCTTATGCGCCATGCGACGCCCTTCCCGAATATGACCTCTGGGTTGAGTCAGAAGACTGGGCGGCGACCTGCGCAGGCAAGCGTACAGCGCCGACCGACTAAAATTCGGTATCGCCGATTGTTGTTCGGTGCAGCAAACGGGCGTGGCCTTCGTAGCCGCCGGTGGCGCGGTGGAGGAGCGAGCGGTTGTCCCACATGATCAGCATGTCGGGCTCCCACGCATGGGCGTAGACGAAGCGGTCCTGCGTCTGCCACGCATAAACGTCGGCGAGTAGCGCCTCGGGCTCGTCGGTGCCCTCGAGCCCGACGATGTAGCCGATGGTGCTGTAGATCGCCTGCCGCCCGCTTTCGCGGTGGCGGCGGATCAGCGGGTGGCGCTGGATGGCGGTGGCTGACTCGGACGGGCGGATGTCCATGCTGCGGCCCTTGTCGGCGGTGCCGTAGAAGCCGCTGGGTGCGTAGGCGCGGCTCGCCGAATGGAGCGCGGTGACGCCTTCGCAGCGGGCCTTCAAGTCAGCGGGCAATTCATCCCAGGCGGCGCGCTGATCGGCGAACAGGGTGTGGCCGCCGGTGGGCGGCACGGTGATCGAGCGCAGGCAGGTGCCGGCGGGCGGGATCGCCTGGAAACTCCAGTCGCTGTGCCAATTCTCGGCGAACAGCGGCGCGGTCTCGTCAGCAGCGCGCTTGACCGCGATCACATGGCGGCGGCCGGGGACCGAGGCGATGAACGGGTCGTCGCCGAACGGGCCGAAGGCGAGCGTGAAGCGTTCGAGATCGTCATCGTCGATCTGCTGGTCGGGGAAGGCGAGCACGGCATGCTCGACCCAAGCGGCGCGTAGCTCGGCGACGAGGTCGGGCGACATCGGTTCGTGCAGATCGAGCCCGGTGACGCGTGCGCCGCAGACCTGCCCGGTCGGTTCGATGTGCAACCCGCTCATCCCGCGATCAGCTCACCCCATCCGTCGCGCCCCGTGCGCCACGCGCGCCGTCTTCGTAGCACAAGTGGCCGAGCGTTCGCGAATGGTGTCGAGCAGCTGCCAGTCGCAGCGCACTTCGTCGGGCGTGAAGGTCAGCGCCATGTAGCCGCGGTGCGAGGTATCGCACCATTTGAGCTCGGGGTTCGAGGACACCAGCGACTGCGCCAGCCGCGTCGGCGCGACGCCACGCAGCGACCATTCGAAGCCCGGCGAGGTCACAGAATTGGTGCCGAACTCGACGCCCGCCGGCTTGCCGTCGTTGGTGAGGTCGAACGCCCAGGCGTTGTGGCTGTCGCCGGCGATGGTGACGAAATTGGCGCCGGCATTCTGCGCCTGCGACAGCAGCCGCGCGCGCGCCGCCGGGTAGCCGCCCCAGGCGTCGGGATTGAACGGGATGCCGGCCTTGGCCGCGGCGAGGCCGGTGGTGAAGCGCGAGCGCGTGCGCTCCGACGGGTTCTCGCCGAGCCAGTCGGCGCTGGCGTCGCGCGCGGTGGTGAGGCCGCCCATCAGCACCTGCTGCGCGACGAGCTGCCAGCGCTTGTTGCCGCGCACCGATCGGGTGAGCTGATCGCCGACCCAGGCTTCCTGCTTCGCGCCCATCATCGAGCGCTTGGGGTCGGCGAGCGGGCCGTCGCGGAACGATTCCAGCGCCGATTGCAGGTCGGTCGCACGGGCGATGGCGCCCGCAAGATCGGGCTGCGCGTCGCGGCCGACGAGGCGCGTTTCGAGGCGGACGAGGGTCAGCAGGTCGCCGACCTCGTAGCTGTCATAGTCCGCGTCGGACATCGGCAGCCATTCGCGGAACGCCTTCTTCGCGGCGGTCTTGCGTGCCTCCCAGTCGCCCTCGGTCTCCGGCTGATGGTTCTGCGCACCGCCCTTCCACGCGTCGTTGGTGATCTCGTGATCGTCCCAGATGTTGAGGCTGGGATAGAGCTGATGGAGCCGCTGCAGGTCGGGATCGTCGCGGTAGCTGGCGTAGCGGGCGCGATAGTCGGCGAGGTGGACGATCTCGGTCGACGGGGCGATCGGCCGGCCGGCCAGGGCATCGCGCTCCGACGGATAATCGCCGCGGGGGTATTCATAGATATAGTCGCCGAGGTGGACGACGAGATCGAGGTCGTTGCGCGCCGCGGCGTGCGCATAGGCGTTGAACCAGCCGAACGGCTTGTTGGCGCAGGAGAAGGCGGCGATGCGGAAGGACCGGATGCCACCTTCGGGCAGGGTGCGGGTGCGACCGGCGATCGACTGCGCGCCTTCCGGCCCGGTGAAGCGATAATAATACCAGCGGCCCGGGGTCAGACCGGTGGCGGTCGGCTTGGCGCAATAGTCGTTTCCGGCCTCGGCGACCGCCTCGCCGCGCGACACGATGCGGCCGAAGCCGGGATCCTCGGCGACCTCGAAACGCAGCGGCGCGGCGGCGCCCGTCGCGGGGACGTAGCGCGTCCACAGCAGCACGCTCGTCGCGCGCGGCTCGCCGCTGGCGACGCCGTGGGTGAAGCCGCGCGCCACGCCGATCGCCGCGGCCGGCGCCGCCAGCGCGCCGGCGCCGAACAGGCCGCCCTTCAGAAGCGAACGCCGCCGCAAGTCGATCATGTAGCCTGTCCCCGTGCCGATTATCGTTGGGCCTCACTATGCGTCGATTGTGACGGTTCGGCCACGACTTGCGAATTGGGCTCGCGGATTGGAGGGTGTGCAAGTGAGTGGCACTCAGGCAAACTGCGGCCAACTTATTGCTGGGGAGACGAGTCATGGCCACCGCGCTGAAAAGCCAGCCCAACGTTCGCGATCAGGTGTCCGAGGAGGAGTGGAAGCTCCGCGTCGACCTTGCCGCCGCCTATCGGCTGGTCGCGCTCTACAAGTGGGACGACGTGATCTTCACCCATCTGTCGGTGCGCGTGCCGGGGCCGGAGCATCACTTCCTGATCAACCCGTACAATTTGATGTTCGAGGAGATTACGGCGTCGAGCCTTGTGAAGATAGACACCAACGGCAACCCGGTGATGGAGACGCCCTACATCACCAACCCGGCGGGCTTCACCATCCATTCGGCGATCCATATGGCGCGCGACGACGCGCATGCGGTGATGCACCTGCACACCCCTTACGGGCAGGCGGTGAGCGCGATGGAATTCGGGCTGCTGCCGCACACGCAGACCGCGATGATCGCACAGCATGACGTCGCCTATCACGAGTATGAAGGCATCGCGACCGACCTCGAGGAGCGCGAGCGGCTGGTGCAGGACATGGGCAGCAAGAACGCGATGATCCTGCGCAATCACGGTACGCTGACGGTGGGCGAGACCGTCGCCGACGCGTTCATGCGCCTCTATTTCCTCGAGCGCGCCTGCGAGGCGCAGGTCCATATGCTGTCGGCGGGCCGCGAGAACCTCTCCAACCCGCCGCAGGGCACGCCGGAGAAGGTCAAGGACCAGTCGTCGGGCCGCGGCATGCAGGCGCTCAACCAGATGCTCGCCTGGCCGGCGCTGCTCAGGAAGCTTGACCGGATCGATCCGAGCTTCCGGGATTAGCTTGTCGCGCGTCGCGCGGGAGACGCATCCGGAAGCGGCGCGGTTGCGCCGCGAGGCGACGGATGCCGAGCGGCGGTTCTGGCGGGCGGTGCGTAACCGGCAACTGGCCGGGTTGAAGTTTCGGCGGCAGGTTAGTTTGGGGCCATACGTCGCGGACTTTGCGTGCGTTGAAGGGGGGCTGATCGTCGAACTGGACGGTAGCCAACATGCGGACGCGGTCGAGTATGACGAGCGGCGCACGAGATATCTGGAAGCGCAGGGTTATCGGGTAATCCGCTTTTCCAACATCGATGCGCTCACCAATCTGGAGGGCGTGCTGGAAATGGTCCTCGCCGCCGCCGGTCAACGCTAGCGCATTTCCCCTCGCCCGCTTGCGGGAGAGGGAGGGGCCCGCCGCGAAGCGGTGGGAGGGTGAGGGTGTACCGGCCTCTCAGTTTTCCCGCCAGCGGCGATAGGCTCGCTGGCGCTCGCACACCCTCACCTAGCCTCTCCCGCNCAAGGGCGGAATTTTTCGCCTGGGGAGCCTGACATGACCGACGAGACCCGCATCGCCGTGCCCGCCACCGCCAAGGCCGGCACGCATTGCGATCTCGCCGGTTACGAGGCGCTGTATGCGCAGTCGATGGAGAACCCGGACGGGTTCTGGCGGGACCAGATCGGGCGGCTCGACTGGGTGAAGACGCCGACGGTCATGGGCAACTGGTCCTATGATCCGGTCGACATCAAATGGTTCGAGGACGGCGTGCTCAACGCCAGCACCCAGTGCCTCGACCGCCACCTCGCGACGCGCGGCGACCAGACCGCGATCATCTGGGAAGCCGACAGCCCCGACGCGCCGAGCCGCACGCTGACCTATCGCGAGCTGCACGGCGAAGTGTGCCGGATGGCGAACGTGCTGAAGGGCATGGGCGTTACCAAGGGCGACCGCGTCACCATCTACATGCCGATGATCCCCGAGGCGGCGACGGCGATGCTCGCCTGCGCGCGGGTCGGCGCGGTGCATTCGGTGGTGTTCGGCGGCTTCTCGCCCGACGCGATCTCGGGCCGCATCCAGGATGCCGACTGCCGCTTCGTCATCACCGCCGATGCCGGCGCGCGCGGCGGGCGGCCGGTGCCGCTGAAGGTCAATGTCGACAAGGCGCTGGAGAGCTGCCCCGGCGTGACCGGCGTGCTGGTCGTGCGCCACGACGGCAAGCCGGTGGCGATGGCCGACGGCCGCGACGTCTGGTGGCATGAGGCGCGCGAAACCGTGCCCGCCCACTGTGCGCCCGAGCCGATGGGGGCGGAGGACCCGCTGTTCATCCTCTACACGTCGGGGTCGACGGGGAAGCCGAAGGGCGTGCTGCACACCACCGGCGGCTACATGCTGTGGGCAAACCTGACCTTCCATTATGTGTTCGACTATCGCGAGGGCGAGATCCACTGGTGCACCGCCGACGTCGGCTGGGTGACCGGGCACAGCTACATCGTCTACGGGCCGCTGTCGCAGGGCGCGACGACGCTGATGTTCGAGGGCATTCCGAACTATCCGGACGTGTCGCGCTTCTGGCAGGTGATCGAGAAGCACAAGGTCAACATCTTCTACACCGCGCCGACCGCGCTGCGCGCGCTGATGCGCGAGGGCGAGGCGCCGGTGAAGAAGCATGACCGGTCGTCGCTGCGGCTGCTCGGATCGGTCGGCGAGCCGATCAATCCCGAGGCGTGGCTCTGGTACTGGCGCACCGTCGGCGACGAGAAGCTGCCCATCATCGACACCTGGTGGCAGACCGAGACCGGCGGCGTGCTGATCTCCTCGCTGCCCGGCGCGATCGACATGAAGCCGGGGTCGGCGACCAAGCCCTTCTTCGGCGTGTGCCCCGAACTGGTCGATGCGGAAGGGCAGTTCATCGAGGGGCCGGCGAGCGGCAACCTCGTGCTGACGCGGTCGTGGCCGGGGCAGATGCGCACCGTCTATGGCGACCATGAGCGCTTCGTTCAGACCTATTTCTCGACCTACAAGGGGATGTACTTCACCGGCGACGGCGCGCGCCGCGACGAGGACGGCTATTGGTGGATCACCGGCCGCGTCGACGATGTCATCAACGTCTCCGGCCACCGCCTCGGCACCGCCGAGATCGAGTCGGCGCTGGTCGCGCACCCCGACGTGGCGGAGGCCGCGGTCGTCGCGGTGCCGCACGACATCAAGGGCCAGGGCATCTACGCCTATGTGACGCCGAACATGGGCGTGGAGGCGACCGAGGACATGGTGAAGGAGCTGAAGTTCTGCGTGCGTGAGCATATCAGCCCGATCGCCACGCCCGACTTCATCCACCTGACCCCGGCCCTGCCGAAGACGCGCAGCGGCAAGATCATGCGGCGCATCCTTCGCAAGATCGCGGAGAACGACACCTCGAACCTCGGCGATATCTCGACGCTCGCCGACCCGAGCGTGGTGCAGGCGCTGATCGAGGGCCGGAAGAACCGTTAGCGCCGCGCGGCGTAGAGGCCGCCGGTTTCCGGATCGCGCGTGGCGATGCCGTCGGCTTCGAGCTTGCGGACGCTCGCAGCGATGAGGCTCGCCTCGTCCCGGCCATATATGATCCGCGCGAGGTTGCTTTCGGTGCGGCCCGGGAAATCGATGATCGCGCGGCGCAGCCGCTCCAGCTTCAGATCGGCGGTCAGCTCGCCGCGCTCGGCGGCGACCAGCAAAGCTTCCGGCGGCTCCGCCGGCCCCGTGAACCAGTTCATGATACCCATTGCTTACGCCTCGCTACGCGGAACATGGCGCCGCGATAGGGGCGCCGGCCGGTGGTTCAGAAGATCAACATGATCAGGACAGCAGCCGAAGAAGGGCTGCGGCGGCGCCGGATGTCGGCGGTCGCCTGCTGCATGCGCCATCGACAGCTCCGCCGCAACGATAGACACGCGGGCCGCACGCTGCCGGACTCCCCGATCGCCGGAACTGCGCGTAAAGAGAGGGTGTTGGCCTGTCCGTCGACGATGTGATTTGTGTCGCGTGCGATATCTTGTGTTGCCGCAAGGTCACACCATATCGGTCGCAACCACCTAGATCAGGGGCGACATGAACATCGAGAAATTCACCGATCGGGCGAAGGGCTTCCTGCAGTCGGCGCAGACCGTCGCGATCCGCAACAACCACCAGCGCGTCGCGCCCGAGCATCTGCTGAAGGCGCTGCTCGAGGATGAGCAGGGCATGGCGTCGGGGCTGATCCGCGCCGCCGGCGGGCGGCCGGAGACGGCGACGCAGCTGACCGACCAGGCGCTGGCCAAGATCGCGCAGGTGTCGGGATCGGGCGCGCAGAATGTGTCGTGGGACAATGATACGGTGCGGGTGCTCGACAGCGCCGAGCAGATCGCGACCAAGGCGGGCGACAGCTTCGTCACCGTCGAACGCCTGCTGCTCGCGCTGGCGCTGGCCGGCACCACGCTCGCCGGCGACGCGCTGAAGAAGGCGGGCGTCACCGCGCAGGGCCTCAATTCGGCGATCGAGCAGCTGCGGCAGGGCCGCACCGCCGACACCGCCGGCGCCGAGGACCGCTATGACGCGCTGAAGAAGTTCGCGCGCGACCTGACGCAGGCGGCGCGCGACGGCAAGCTCGATCCGGTCATCGGCCGCGACGAGGAGATCCGCCGCACTATCCAGGTGCTGGCGCGCCGTACCAAGAACAACCCCGTGCTGATCGGCGAGCCCGGCGTCGGCAAGACCGCGATCGCCGAAGGGCTGGCGCTGCGCATCGCCAACGGCGACGTGCCCGACGGTCTGAAGGACCGCACGGTGATGGCGCTCGACATGGGCAGCCTGATCGCCGGCGCGAAGTATCGGGGTGAGTTCGAGGAGCGGCTGAAGGGCGTGCTCGACGAGGTGAAGGCCGCAGCCGGCGAGATCATCCTGTTCATCGACGAGATGCACACCTTGGTCGGCGCCGGGAAGAGCGAGGGCGCGATGGATGCGTCCAACCTGCTCAAGCCGGCGCTGGCGCGGGGCGAGCTGCACTGCGTCGGCGCGACGACGCTCGACGAATATCGCAAGCACGTCGAGAAGGACCCGGCGCTGCAGCGGCGCTTCCAGCCGGTGTTCGTCGGCGAGCCAACCGTCGAGGACACCATCTCGATCCTGCGCGGCCTGAAGGAGAAGTACGAGCTTCACCACGGCGTGCGCATCACCGATGGCGCGCTGGTGGCGGCGGCGACGCTGTCCAACCGCTACATCACCGACCGCTTCCTGCCCGACAAGGCCATCGACCTGATGGACGAGGCGGCGTCGCGGCTGCGTATGGAAGTGGAGTCGAAGCCCGAGGAGATCGAGAATCTCGACCGGCGCATCGTCCAGCTGAAGATCGAGCGCGAGGCGTTGAAGAAGGAAAGCGACCGCGCCTCGCAGGACCGGCTGGCGGCGCTCGAGGCCGATCTCGCCAACCTCGAGCAGCAGTCGGCCGAGCTGACCGGCCGCTGGCAGGCCGAGAAGGACAAGCTGCAGGGCGCGACCAAGCTGAAGGAGCAGCTCGACGCGGCGCGGCTCGAGGTCGAGCAGGCGCAGCGGCGCGGCGACTATGCCAAGGCGGGCGAGCTGACCTACGGCACCATCCCCGAGCTGGAGCGCCAGCTGGCGGAATCGGAGGGCGCCGCCGCGACGGCGATGGTGCGCGAGGAGGTGACCAGCGAGGATATCGCCGGCGTCGTGTCGCGCTGGACCGGCGTGCCGGTCGACCGGATGCTGGAGGGCGAGCGCGATAAGCTGCTGCGCATGGAGGAGGCGATCGGCCGCCGCGTGATCGGGCAGGCGTCCGCTGTGAAAGCCGTGTCGCAGGCAGTGCGCCGGGCGCGCGCCGGCCTGCAGGATCCGAACCGGCCGCTCGGCAGCTTCCTGTTTTTGGGGCCGACCGGTGTCGGCAAGACCGAGCTGGTGAAGGCGCTCGCCGAATTCCTGTTCGACGACAGCCAGGCGATGGTCCGCATCGACATGTCGGAGTTCATGGAGAAGCATTCCGTGGCCCGCCTGATCGGCGCCCCTCCCGGCTATGTCGGCTATGAAGAAGGCGGCGTGCTGACCGAGGCGGTGCGGCGGCGGCCCTATCAGGTCGTGCTGTTCGACGAGGTCGAGAAGGCGCACGGCGACGTGTTCAACATCCTGCTGCAGGTGCTCGACGACGGGCGGCTGACCGATGGGCAGGGCCGCACGGTCGACTTCACCAACACGCTGATCATCCTGACCTCCAACCTCGGCAGCCAGTTCATCGCGGGGCTTCGCGACGACCAGAAGGTCGAGGATGTCGAGGACCAGGTGATGGAGGTGGTGCGCGGGCATTTCCGGCCCGAGTTCCTCAACCGGCTGGACGAGATCATCCTGTTCCACCGGCTGGCGCTCGAGCATATGGGCGCAATCGTCGACATCCAGGTCGGCCGCGTCGCCAAGCTGCTCAAGGACCGCAAGATCAGCCTCGACCTCACCGAGGCGGCGACGCGCTGGCTGGCGCGGGTCGGCTATGATCCGGTCTATGGCGCCCGCCCGCTGAAGCGCAGCGTGCAGAAGCATCTGCAGGACCCGCTCGCCGAGCTGATCCTGAAGGGCGAGGTGCCCGACGGGTCGACGGTGAAGGTCGATGAGGGCGACGGGCATCTAACCTTGTCGGTGGCGGGAAGCTAGCCGCCCGCCCCTTTCTGCCCGTCATCCCGGCGAAGGCCGGGATCCATACCGACCGCTAGCATGGATCCCGGCCTTCGCCGGGATGACGGGCGTTGGGTGGTTCACGGAAGTAGGCGATGGGTCATCAGGGAACATTGACACCCGGCGACGGGGCATGGACTGTGCCGGCCATGCCCCCCTCCCCTGCGCCCGCCCTCTCGGAGCACGAGAGCCTGACGCTCGCGATGATCGCTCGCTGGCAGCCGACGACCGTCTATCAGATCCGCAAGATGCTCAACGAAAGCCCGACGACGAGCTTTTCGACGTCGCCGGGCAAGATGTATCCGATCATCGAACGGCTGCGCACGCGCGGGCTGATCGAGGCGGAGCGCGTCGAAGGCGACGGGCGCAAGACCGAGCGGCTCCGCGTGACCAAGGACGGCAAGGCGGCGGTGAAGGCCTGGGTGAAGGCGATCCGGCCGGTCTACCTGTTGCCCGAGGACCCGCTGCGCACGCACGCCGGTTTCGCCGACATGCTGAGCAAGGCCGAGCGCGCGAGATGGCGCGCCGAGCTTCTGGTGGCCTTGAAGGCAAAGCTCGTCGAGATCGAACGCTTTGCCGAGGAATGGCCGATCCCCGCGATGAAGCATGCCCATGCGCATGCGCAGGCGGTGACCCGCACCCGCATCGCGTGGGTCGAGGCGATGATTGCCGCCGACGACTGACGATTCGGCGCGGCCAATTGTCGTTCATCGAACCGACGCTTGACGCTCCTGCCCGGTTTCGCCCTATTCGACCCATCTCGCGCGCCCGCGCGCGGAAAGCGGCCCCTCTGGCCGTCTGCAATTTTCGGGGAGAGCCGATTTGAACAAACTGATACTGGCCGGCGCGAGCGCGCTGGCGTTCGTCGTCGCGCTGCCGGCGCTGGCGCAGACCGCAGCCACCTCAGGCGCCGCCGCACCGGCGGTCGCCGCCGACAATATCCTGCTGAAGGAATGGACCGGCCCCTATGGCGGCGTGCCGCCGTGGGACAAGGTCAGCCCTGAGCTGTTCAAGCCCGCCTATCTCGCCGCCATCGACCTGCAGCGCGCCGAGGTGAAGGCGATCGCCGAGAACCCGGCGGCGCCGACCTTCGCCAACGTCATCGAGGCGATGCAGCGCGGCGGCCGGGCGCTGCAGCGCATCGACGTGCTGTTCGGCGTGATGACCAGCAACATGAATTCGCCGGCCTATCAAGCGGTCGACAAGGAAATGTCGCCGATCCTCGCGGCCGCCGATGACGAGATCACCTTCAACGAGAAGCTGTTCGCGCGCATCGCCGCCGTCTACGAGGCGCGCGAGCGGTCGGGGCTCACGCCTGAACAGCAGCGGCTGACCAAGCGCACCTACGACAGCTTCGTGCGCCAGGGCGCCAAGCTCGATGCCGCGCAGAAGACCGAGCTGGCGAAGGTCAACCAGGAGCTGGCCAGCGCCTTTTCCGACTTCGGCCAGAAGGTGCTGTCCGACGAGGACAAGTGGACCGTCATCGACAATCAGGCCGACCTGAAGGGCCTGCCGGCGTCGCTGGTCGCGTCCTACAAGGCGGCGGCCGACGAGCGGAAGCTTTCCGGCAAATGGGCGGTGGTCAACACCCGCTCCTCGGTCGATCCCTTCCTGACCTTCGCCGACAACCGCGCGCTGCGTGAGACGGTGTGGAAGTCGTTCAAGAGCCGCGGCGACAACGCCAACGCCACCGACACCAATGCGGTCATCGCCAAGATCGTGAAGCTGCGCGCCGACCGCGCCAAGCTGCTCGGCTTCGAGACGCATGCGCACTGGCGCATGGACGACACGATGGCGAAAGACCCGGCGAAGGCCACCGAGCTGATGATGCGGGTGTGGCAGCCGGCGGTTGCGCGCGTCCGCGAGGAAGTCGCCGACATGCAGGCGGTGGCCGACGCCGAGAATAAGAGGGGGGAAGGCACCAATCTCAAGATCGAGCCGTGGGACTATCTCTATTATGCGGAGAAGGTCCGGAAGGCGAAGTACGCGCTCGATACCAACGAGATGAAGCCGTACTTCGAGCTGAACAACATGATCGCCGCCTCCTATTATATGGCGGAGCAGCTCTATGGCCTGACCTTCCACGAGATCACCGGGCAGGTGCCGGGCTTCCACCCCGACGTTCGCGTCTATGAGGTGAAAGACAAGGCGAGCGGCCGCCATGTCGGCGTGTTCTACCGCGACGATTTCGCCCGCCAGTACAAGCGCTCGGGCGCCTGGGCCGCCGGCTATCGCGGCCAGCGCAAGTTCGACGGGCCGATCACCGCGATCACGTCGAACAACAACAATTTCGTGAAGGGCGCGCCGGGCGAGCCGGTGCTGATCAGCCTCGACGATACCGAGACGCTGTTCCACGAGTTCGGCCATGCGCTGCACGGCCTGTTGAACACCGGCACCTACCCCGGCCTCGCCTTCACGCCGCGCGACTTCGTCGAGTTCCCGAGCCAGGTGCACGAGAACTGGGTGCTGACGCGGCAGGTGCTCGACCGCTACGCCAAGCATTACAAGACCGGCGAGCCGATGCCGCAGGCGCTGGTCGACAAGGTGCGCAACGCATCGAAGTTCAATCAGGGCTATGCGACGGTCGAATATCTGTCCTCGGCGATCGTCGACATGAAGCTGCACATGCTGAAAGGCGGCGTGGTCGACGCCGACAAGTTCGAGCGCGAGACGCTGGTGGAGATCGGCGCGCCGGCGGAGATCGCGATGCGGCACCGCCTGCCGCAGTTCAACCACCTGTTCACCTCCGACGCCTATTCGGCAGGCTATTACTCCTACCTCTGGTCGGACGTGATGGCGTCGGACGCCTGGGCGGCGTTCGAGGAGACCGGCAACCCGTGGGATCCGGCGACCGCCAAGCGCTTCAAGGACATCATCCTGGCGCAGGGCAACGTCATCGACCGCGCCGAGGCCTATCGCGCCTTCCGCGGCCGTGATCCGGACGTCGATGCGCTACTCGAGAACCGCGGCTTCCCAACCGGCAATCCCGCGAAGAAGTGAGCGCCTGAACGATAAAGGGCCGCGCTTCGGATTCGAAGCGCGGCCCTTTTCTTTGGATTGCCCGGCGCTAGTTGCCCGTCGAGCGAGCGCTGAGCTCGTCCTGCGTGCGCTTGACGCCGACCTGCTCGCGCTCGGCAATCAGATCCCATTCGGCCTTGGTGAAGCACATCTTCTTCTTGCGGACGAGCGACCCGACCTCGGTCTGCTTGCGGCAGATGATGCGCTGGTCGCCGACACCTTCATCGCCGGTCGTTCCGACGACTTTGGCCTCGCCTTGCGCGAGGACGGCGGTGGTCGATGACAGGCCGGCAACGGCGACGATCAGCGTGGCGGCGATCAGGCGCATTTCCTCGCACTCCCTCAATATTTCCCGGCCCATGTTTAGCATAAACTGGACATCGGCGTCGAGCGAGTGCGCGCGTAGTCGGTGGTTGCGGGGCGGCGACATCCCCGGCATGACGGCGACATGGCTTCCTCGCCGGACACGCTGATCGCCGCCGTCGCCCGCGAGGCGCAATGGCTGCCGCATCGCTATGATCCGGGCGAGGACGCGATCCATTTCCGGCGGACGCCGCGCGCCGAGCATCGCGCCGCGACGTTCCTGACCGACGACTATCTGCCGGCGGGCGATGCGCCGATGGTGTTGCGCCGCACCGATGTGATGGCCACTGCGACCCGGCCCGCGCCGCTGCACTTCATCTTCCATTCGGCTTTCTGCTGTTCGACGCTGCTGGCGCGCGCCTTCGACATCGAGGGCAAGGCGATGGGGTTGAAGGAGCCCTATATCCTCAACGACCTCGTCGGCTGGGCCCATCGCGGCGCGCAGCCGGCGCCGGCCGCACAGGTGCTGGACGATGCGCTGACCCTTCTCGCGCGGCCGTTCGGCAACGGCGAGACGCTGGTGATGAAGCCGTCGAACGTTGCCAACGCCTTCGCGCCGGCGATGCTGACGATGCGCCCACAAGCCAACGCGCTGCTGCTCTATGCGCCGTTGCGCGACTATCTCAATTCGATCGCGCGCAAGGGCATGGACGGGCGGCTGTGGGTGCGCGACCTGCTGGTGAAGCTGCTGAAGGACCGGCTGATCGACCTCGGGTTCGACGGCGAGGCCTATCTGCGACACACCGATCTGCAGGCGGCCGCGGTCGGCTGGCTGGCGCAGCATGCGCTGTTCGGTCGACTGGTCGCGCGCTTCGGGCCCGACCGCGTACGGACGCTGAGCAGCGAGCAGGTAACCGCACGCCCGCGCGAGACGATGGCGGCGCTGTCGGCGCTCTTTGGCGTTGCGCTCGACGAAGCGGCGCTTGACGCCGTGGTGGCAGGACCGGCGTTTACCCGGCATTCGAAGAGCGAAGCCGCCTTCGGCGGTGATGATCGCGCCGCCGAGCAGCGCGAAGCCGACACCCGGTTCGGCGATGAGATCGAGAAGGTTGCGGCATGGGCGGAGGCGGTTGCCGCCAATGCCGGCGTCGCGATCGATCCGGGCGCGCCGTTGCTCGGCTGATCCGCAGCGTCTCGATGTGACCGGCGGCCCTGCGTGGCCGCTTTTTTTTGGCCTGACCCCGGCGCCTTGCACACAAAGAGAAAGGGCGGGCCTTTCGGCCCGCCCTTCCCTTGTCCGGTTGACCGGCGTCGCGCTTAGAAGCGGACGCGAGCCGAAACAGCGAACTTGCGACCGAGAGCGTCGTAGGTCGACGGGTAGGTGTTGCCGCTGTTGAAGGCGGTGCTACCGACCGACGCACCGACGAGCGGGGCGTCCTTGTCGAACAGGTTCTCGACCGAGAAGGTCAGGCTGATGTTCTCGGTGACGCCGAAACGGGTCGAGAGATCGAAGTAGTGGTAGGCATCGATCTCCTGGAAGTTGAACCCGTTGGTGCCGCAAGCGCCAGCCGTGTTGCCCGGGCCGCAAGGAGCAGCGCCGCTCTCGACGATCTCCAGCGGCTCGAACTCGACGGCGTCGAGGTAGCGCCACAGCAGCGACACATCGACATCGCCGAGGCTGAGCGTCGTGCGCTGCGAGAACTGGAACTTCGGCTGAATGGAGCCGCAGTTCGGCGAGTAGAAGCCGACGCACTCACGATCGACGGCAGTCGGGGTCGCCTTGAACTTCGAGTCCTTGTTGTAGGTACCCACGAAGCCCAGCGCGAGGTTCGCGAAGCCGAGATCGGTCGAGTAGTTCGCCGTCAAGTCGATACCGCGGTTGGTAAGCGTACCGAGGTTCGAGATGTTCAGCGGAATACCCGGGGTCGTTTCCGGGCTGCCCGAGAGCGAACCGGTGGCCGGATCGCGACGGATCGCCAAGCAGGCCGGGGTCGTCGAGGCACCCGCCGGCGGCGAGGTCACGGTCGAGCCGAAGCACGCCGCGATGACGTCACCCGGGGTCGGAGCCGACACGGCACCGTTCACCTTGATATCGAACCAGTCGATAGCGAGGCTGAGGCCCGGGACGAACTCCGGCTGGAAGACCATACCCACAGTGTAGGTGTCGGCCTTTTCCGGCTTCAGGTTCAGGTTGCCGCCACCCGTGGCGTTAACCTGCGCGGCCGTCGGCGGAGCGATACCACCAACCGCGAACGCCGGGGCGCCCTGAGCGATACAGATCGCGCGGAGCTCGGCGTTGGCGTTCGGGGCAGTGCCCTGGCACGGATCGGTGTTGAGCGTGGTCAGGCCCGTGTTAACCGGCGAGAAGAGCTCGCCGATGTTCGGGGCGCGAACCGCGCGCGAGTACTGACCGCGGAACTTCACGCCCGCACCCGGCTCCCACTGGGCGCCCACCTTGTAGGTGGTCGCGTCGTAGGACGGGTTGCCAGCCGCCTGCACTTCGTACTTCGAGTAGCGAACGCCGGCTTCGAGGCTGAGGCTCTCGAAGAAGGGCTTGTCCTCGATCAGCGGAGCGATGAGCTCGCCGAAGACTTCCTTGACGTTGTACGCACCGTCGATGACCGGCGCAGCACCGCCCGAGCCACCGAGCTCACCAGCCTGCTGGGCCAGCGAGTCAGCGCGCTGCGACGCGGTGTAGTTGCGGTACTCGGCGCCGACGGCGAAGCCGACGGTCTCTTCCGCCCACGGCGAGGAGAAGCCGAGCTCACCGGCGACCGTACCACGAACCTGCGACAGCGAGGTGCGGTTGGTCGTGGTCGACTCCGAGGTCAGGAAGTTGATCGCCGCCGGAGTCAGCGCGCCTTCGGCACCGAAGAAGTCAGCCGGCGTACACCCGTTGGCGGTGTTGAGGCAGGCCGTGGTGCTGGTGGCGAGCAGCGACTGACGAGCGCGCGACGTCAGGACGTAGCCCTGCAGCGTCTGCGTGTTCTCGCTTTCGCCGTAGGCGCCCATGAAGTCGTAGCTGAGCGACTCGCTGAAATCGCCCCGGACGCCGACCTGATAGTCGAAGATCGTCGTCTGGAAGTTCGAGATACGCGGGCCGGCCTCAGTCGCACGACGGCTGAGGTTGGTCACGAACGTGCGGTAGTTCGGATCGGTCGGCGAGGTCGCCAGAGCCGCCGCGGCGCACTCGGCCGGGGTGATCGTCTGGATGCCAGCCGTGTTCGTGTTGCCGACGGTACCGGCGCTAGCGCCCGAGCCGTTCGCACCGCCATGCTGGAAGTCGTTGTTCGCGCAGAACTGAGCGCGCAGCGCCGCCGGCAGGAACGGGTTCGACACCGGGATGGTCACCGACGAGGCGAACACGCCCGAGGCGGCGATGATGGTGTTGACGGTGTTCTTCGAGAACAGGCCGCGCGTGTAGATCTCAACACCGTCGGCGACTTCATAATTCGCCTGACCGAAGATGTTGAAACGCTCGAACGGCGTCTGGAAGATGTTCGCCGGGTTGAAGTTGAACGGCGCGTAGATCTGGTTCGCGTTCGCAGGGGCGGGGTTCACGCCACCGCCGAACTGCGGGCCAACCTGACGGGTGTTGCCGAAGACGCCGGCCGGGGCCGGGGTCGCCGCGGCGATGCCGGCACGGTTGAACGAGAACGACGACGGAACCGCCGTGCCCGAACCGCCGCCGATGGCGCCCGAGTACGAGTCGACGTTCAGGACCGAGATGTCGCGCGCGCCCTGATAGACCGGATCGGTCTCCTGGTAGCCGACCGAGAACACCGCGTTACCGCGACCATCGTCGAAGTTCGCACCGACGGTGAGGTCGGCGCGGAAGCGGTTGCCGTCACCCTCTTCGGTGATCTGCTC
This sequence comes from Sphingoaurantiacus capsulatus, assembly GCF_042648405.1. Classification (NCBI taxonomy): domain Bacteria; kingdom Pseudomonadati; phylum Pseudomonadota; class Alphaproteobacteria; order Sphingomonadales; family Sphingosinicellaceae; genus Sphingoaurantiacus; species Sphingoaurantiacus capsulatus. The sequence continues at coordinate 300,193 of NZ_JBHRXV010000004.1, forward strand.
CGAGACGTTGATCTCGGCGCCCGCGAAATCCTTGCGGGTGATGAAGTTGACAACGCCCGACACGGCGTCGGCGCCGTAGGTCGTCGCGGCGCCGCCGGTCAGAACCTCGGTGCGCTGGATCAGCGCCAGCGGGATGTTGTTGAGGTCGACGCGACCGATGAAGTTCGACGGCGCAATGCGGTTGCCGTCGAGCAGCACGATGTTGCGGTTCGAACCCATGTTGCGCAGGTTGACGAACGAGGCGCCGCCGTTGCCGTTGTTAACCGCCGAACCGATCGACGGGGTCGCACCCGGCAGCTCGCGCAGCAGCTCTTCGGCGACGTTCGCCTGTTGAAGCTCGATCTCTTCCTGACCGATCACCGAAACCGGGCTCGACGCCTCGAGGTTCGGGTTGCGGATCAGCGAGCCGGTGACGACAATTTCCTCTTCGGCAGCCGTGTCGGCATCAGCCGTCGCGGTCTGCGCGTAAGAAGGAAGCGAATAGGCAACCGCGCCGACGAGAATCGTCGAGCGGAGCAGGTTCTTCTTGAGGAGGCTGTTCGACATTATCGGTCCTCTGTCCCCTTGTTGGTCCGTTCCGTTTGCACACCGCGCGCCCCCTCCCAGGGACAGAATGCGGCTGCATACCGGCTGTCTATGAGAGCGGGCGGGGGGTGTCCGCAACCGAGTTTGCGGATTTGCACAACAGTCTGGGGGAGATTGTTGCAGAATCGACACATCCCGGTAACCAGACCGATGTGACACATAGGACGGCGATTCTTCTGGGGGTTAGGATAGAGACATGAAGCAGTTCATCGGTCCAGCCGCGGCGCTCGCGGTGCTTATGACGACCGGCGTCGTTGCCGCCGAAACCAGCATTCCCCCGGTGGTCGGCGACGTGATGAAATGCCGGGCCGAGACCGACGACGCCAAGCGCCTCGCCTGCTACGACAAGGCGACCGGCGTGCTCGCCAGCGCCACCGACAAGGGCGACATCGCCGTGGTCAGCCGCGAGGACGTGCGCAAGACCCGGCGCTCGCTGTTCGGCTTCACCCTGCCGAAGCTTCCCTTCTTCTCCGACGACGACAGCGCCAAGGAAGAACAGCCCGATGAGGTCGAGACCACCGTGAAGTCGGCGCGGCAGAACCGCGACGGCAACTACACGGTGACCGTCGCCGACGACGCGGTGTGGCGGACCACCGAGCCGCTGCGCAAGATGCCGAAGGCCGGCGACAAGGTGAAAATCAAGAAGGCCGCCATGGGCAGCTATTTCTTCAGCGTCGGTGGCCTGCGCGGCGTGCGCGCGATGCGCGTCGGCTGACGATCATGTCGGGGAGCGGCGGGGCGGCGGAGACGCCGCAACAGCTCAATGCGGCCGGCGTGCAGGCGCTGGGCAGCGGCGAGCCGGCGCGCGCCGCCGACTTCTTCCGCCGCGCCATCGCCGCCGACCCCCAGGCGCCGGCGCTGTGGCTGAACCTCGCCAAGGCGCAGCGCGAGCTGGGCGATGTCGAGGGCGAGCGGGCCGCGCTCAACAGCGCGCTCGCGGTCGATGCCCGCCACTTCATGGCGTTGCTGCGCCGCGCCGAACTGGAAGAGCGGCTCGGCGAGCTGGGGCAGGCCGCGGTCAGCTGGTCGGCGGTGCTGCAAGTCGCGCCGCCGCCCGACCAGCGGCCGCCGGCCCTCGCCGAGCTTCTCGACCACGGGCAGGCCTTCGTCACGCAACAGTGCGCCGCACTTGGCGCTGCCGTCGATGCCGGGCTCGCCGCCACGCGCGCCGCGGCGGGCGATGCCGAGCTGCGCCGCGTCGACGCCGCGATCGATGCGACGCTCGGCCGGCGGCGCATCTACACCAATGACTGCGCCGGGCTGCACTTCCCTTTCCTGCCGGCGGACGAATATTTCCCGCGCCGCCGCTTCCCGTGGATGGCCGAACTGGAAGCCGCGACCGACGCGATCCGCGCCGAGCTGGTCGACCTGCTGACCCACGGCGACGAGGGTTTCGTCCCCTATGTGTCGATGCCGCCGGGCGCGCCGCAGACCAAATGGACGCCGCTCGACAATTCGCTGGCGTGGGGCGCCTATTATCTCTGGAAATATGGCGAGCCGGTCGAGGCGGCGCTGAAGCGCTGCCCGGCGACCGCCGCAGCGCTCGCCAAAGTGCCGCGCGCCGAGCTGCCCGCCCGCGCGCCGACCGCCTTCTTCTCGGTGCTGCGCCCGCGCACGCACATCCCGCCGCATACCGGCGTCACCAACGTGCGCACCATCGTCCACCTGCCCCTGATCGTGCCGCCGGGCTGTCAGTTCCGGGTTGGCGGCGAGACGCGCGAATGGAAGGTCGGCGAGGCGTTCGGCTTCGACGATACCATCGAGCATGAGGCGTGGAACAACAGCGACGAGCTGCGCGCCGTGCTGATCCTCGACGTGTGGAACCCGCACCTGACCGAGATCGAGCAGAAGATGGTGCGCGAGTTCTTCCTGGTCGCCGACAGCAGCGGCCATGCGCCCGAGCGGCGCGAGGACTACGCGTCCTAAGGCTGCATCGGCGGGACGAGCAGCTGCGGATCGACGCGGACATCGCCCCAGCTCATCGCCCAGTGGAGGTGCGGCCCGGTCGCGCGGCCGGTCATGCCAATGGTGCCGACCGGCTGGCCCTGGCGCACCACGTCACCGACCTTCACATCGATGCGCGACAGGTGAAGGAAGCTCGAGAACAGCCGGTTGCCGTGATCGATGATCAGGAGATTGCCCTCGAGGCTGAACTTCGGTGGCGAGGCGAGGACGATGATGCCATCGGCGGGCGACGCGACCGGCGTACCGCTCGGCCGCGCGATATCGACGCCGGCATGCGGCGCGCGCGGCACGCCGCCGAGGATGCGCTGCGAACCGTAAACGCCGCTGATCCGGCCCGTCGCCGGCCAGGCGAAACGCTGCGTCCAGCCGATGGCGTCGCTCGTCGCCGAACGTGCGGTGGCGATGCGCGCGACTTCCGCGCTGCGCAGCTTTTCATATTCGGGATTGGGCGTGCTGCTCTGCGCGAGTTGCGGGATGCGCTCGATCCGCCAGTCACGCGGGCCAACTTTCAGCGCCTGCCGCACGCGGGTGCCATCGGCGAGGCGGGCTTCAACCAGCGCATCAGGAACCGCGTCGCGGCCGAAGCCGACGAGGAAGCGCCCCTGGGGATCGAGCCGTGTCGGCTTGCCGTCGAGCGTCACCGACACCGCGCCCGCCGGCGCCTGGCCGACGGCGAGGCCGCCCTGCACGATCGCGCCGCGGAAATCGAAGCTGCCGTCGAGGATGCGCTCGACCGGCGGCGGAGGGGGTGGCGGCGCGGGTGGCGCGACCGGTTCAGCGGCGGGCGCCGTGCAGGCGGCGAGCGCCGTCAGCGCGGCGATCGCCAGAGAACGGGTCAAAGCTGTCCCTTGGCGCGCGCCTCGGCATAGCGTGTCGCCGCGACCTCGGCGTTGGAATAGGCCTCCTGCAGCTCGTGCGACCAGTAGCGCAGGTTGTTGATGCCGATGCGCTGGCCGGTGACGGCGCAGAGGACATGGTCACCCGCCGTCATCACCCGATAGCTTCCGGACAGATATTGCAGCCGCGCCACGCGGCCACCGCTCATGTTCAGCATTACAACAACTCTCCTTGCCGCCCTGCCGGACCCGCATCGCGCGGTCGCGGTGCCGGCTTCGGTGCGGAGCGCGGCGCCGCCGGCGCCTCGCCGGTGGTGACATCGACCTTGCCGTCGGCAAATTCGATGGTCAGCGCGCCCGCGGCGCGGGCTTCGTCTGCCCCGGTGATATAATGACCGTCGCCGCGCGTCACCACCGCATAGCCGCGCTGCAACGTCGCGCGCGGGTTGAGCGTCTCGGCGACACGGGCGACCGGATCGAAGGCATGGCGCTTGCGGCGCAGCAGATCGGCCATCGCGGCGTCGAGCTTCTGACCAAGCTGGGTGAGGTCGCGGGTGGCGTTCTTCAGCCCCTGCGTGAACAGCGCCGGGCGCAACGGCGCGGCGGCGCGTTCGTAGCGGACGCGCTGGCGCTGGGCATTGGCGCCGAGCGCGCGCGGCAGCCGGTCGGCGAGGTCGTCGAAGCGCTGCTGGCGGAGCGCGAACAGCGCGTGCGGGGTCGGCAGCCGCGCCGCCACCGCCTGCACCCGTTCGCCGAGCGCCGCCACGTCCTTCGACAGCGCGCGGTCGAGCCGGAGGCCGAGCGTGCCGACGGTGTAGATGAGGTCGTCGCGCACCGGCACCGCCATCTCGGCGGCGGCGGTGGGAGTCGGCGCGCGGCGGTCGGCAGCGAAGTCGCAGAGGGTGGTGTCGGTCTCATGGCCGACCGCGCTGATCGTCGGGATATCGGAGTCGGCGACGGCGCGGACGACGACTTCCTCGTTGAAGGCCCAGAGGTCCTCGATCGAGCCGCCGCCGCGCGCGACGATGAGGAGGTCGGGGCGCGGGATCGGCCCACCGGGCGGCAGCGCATTGAAGCCGCGTACCGCGCGCGCCACCTGCTCCGCCGCCCCCTCCCCCTGCACCAGCACCGGCCACACCAGCACATGGCGCGGGAAGCGGTCGGACAGGCGGTGGAGGATGTCGCGGATGACGGCGCCGGTCGGCGAGGTGACGACACCGATCACACCGGGCAGAAACGGCAGCGGCCGCTTGCGCTCGGCGGCGAACAGGCCTTCGGCGGCGAGCTTCGTCTTGCGTTGCTCGAGCAGCGCCATCAGCGCGCCGGCGCCGGCGGGCTCCATGCGTTCGATGATCAGCTGATATTTGGAGCGGCCGGGATAGGTGGTGAGCTTGCCGGTGGCGATCACCTCGAGGCCATCCTCGGGCCGGAAGCGCAGGGCGTTGGCCGGCCCTTTCCACATCACGCCGTCGAGCAGCGCATTCTCGTCCTTCAGGCACAGATAGACATGGCCCGAGGCGGCGACCTTCAGGCCGGAAATCTCGCCGCGCACGCGCACATGGCCGAACGCATCCTCGACGGTGCGCTTCAGGGCGTGGGCGATCTCGGAGACCGAGAACTCGGGCGTATTGGCAGGCGGCTGGGTCAATGTTGTCTCCGCTGTCCCCGCCCCTTACAACGCCGCGGCATCGAGCGGTAAGGGGTCAAGTGCCATGAACGTCCTGGTGATCGGCAGCGGGGGGCGCGAACATGCGCTCTGCTGGAAGCTTGCGCAGTCGCCGCGCCTCGGCAAGCTCTATTGCGCGCCCGGCAACGCCGGCATCGCGCAGGTCGCCGATCTCGTCACGCTCGACCCGGCCGACCATCAGGCGGTGGTCGCCTTCGCGCATGCCAACGACATCGGGCTGGTGGTGATCGGTCCCGAGCAGCCGCTGGTCGACGGCCTCGCCGATACCTTGCGCCGCGAGCATGTGAAGACCTTCGGGCCGTCGGCTGCCGCCGCCGAGCTGGAAGGGTCGAAGGGCTTCACCAAGGATTTGTGCTTCGCGCACGGCATCCCCACCGCCGCCTATGCCTGCTTCGAGGAGCTGGAGGAGGCGCGCAATTATGTGGCCGAGCAGCCGCTGCCCATCGTCATCAAGGCCGATGGGCTTGCCGCCGGCAAGGGCGTGGTGATCGCCGAGAGCTATGATGAGGCCGATGCGGCGCTGGTCATGATGTTCGAGGGCGGGCTCGGCGAGGCGGGCGCCAACGTCGTCATCGAGGAATTCATGACCGGCGAGGAGGCGAGCCTGTTCGCGCTGGTCGACGGCGCCACCGCCGTCGCCTTCGGCAGCGCGCAGGACCACAAGCGCGTCGGCGACGGCGACAAGGGCCCCAATACCGGCGGCATGGGCGCCTATTCGCCGGCGCCGGTGCTGACCCCCGAGCTGCAGGCGCGCGCGATGCGGGAGATCATCGAGCCGACCGCGCGAGCGATGGCGTCGGGCGGCAAGCCGTTCCACGGCGTGCTCTATGCCGGGCTGATGCTGACCGACGAGGGGCCGAAGCTGATCGAATACAACGCCCGCTTCGGCGACCCCGAATGCCAGGTGCTGATGGCGCGGCTCGACAGCGACCTGCTCGAACTGCTGCTCGCGGTGGCCGAGGGCGAGCTGTGGTCGATCGCGCCGAAGTGGAAGGATGAAACCGCGCTGCTCGTGGTCATGGCCGCCAACGGCTATCCGGGGCCGCCGAAGAAGGGCACCGAAATTCGCGGCATCGCCGAGGCCGAGGCGACGGGCGCGACCGTCTTCCATGCCGGCACCCGCGAAGAGGGCGGCAGGCTGCTTGCCGACGGCGGCCGGGTGCTCGGCATAACTGCTCTTGGTGACAGCGTGACCGCCGCACAGGCCCGCGCCTATGCTGCCGTCGACAAGATCGACTGGCCGGGCGGCTTCTGCCGCCGCGACATCGGCTGGCGGGCGGTTGAACGGGAGGCGTAATGGCGAGCAAGCAGGACCAGTTCTCGGGAACCGCCGAGGTCCGTGAGCAGCACCGCTTCGACGTGGGCGTGCTTCAGGAATGGATGGGCCAGAACGTCGAAGGCTTCGACGGCCCGCTGACGGTCGAGCAGTTCAAGGGCGGGCAATCGAACCCGACCTACAAGCTGATCACGCCCGCCAAGAACTATGTCATGCGCCGCAAGCCGCCGGGGATGCTGCTGAAATCGGCGCATGCCGTCGACCGCGAATATGCAGTGATCACCGCGCTCGGGAAGACCGGCTATCCGGTGGCGAACACCTATGCGCTCTGCACCGACGAAAGCGTCATCGGCACCTGGTTCTACATCATGGACTGCGTCGAGGGCCGGGTGATCTGGGACACCACCTTCCCCGAGGAGCCGCGCGAGAAGCGCCGCGCCTATTTCGACGCGATGAACAAGGGCATGGCCGACCTGCACAACACCGACTACGCCGCGATCGGCCTGTCGGACTTCGGCAAGCCCGGCAATTATTTCGCGCGGCAGATCGGCCGCTGGTCGAAGCAATATGTCGAAGACCCGGAGGCCGGGCGCTTCGACTCGATGGACAAGCTCGTCGAATGGCTGCCGGCAAACATTCCGGCGGGCGACGAGACCTCGATCGTCCACGGCGACTATCGCTGCGACAACATGATCTTCCACGCCAGCGAGCCGGTGGTGAACGCGGTGCTCGACTGGGAACTGTCGACGCTCGGCCACCCGCTCGCCGACTTCACCTACCATCTGATGATGTACCGGATGCCGCCGCAAGAAACCGCGGGGCTGACCGGGCGTGACCTCGACGCGCTGGGGCTGCCGAGCGAAGAGGAATATGTCGCCGACTATTGCCGCCGCACCGGCCGGCCCGACGGCATCCCCAACCTCGACTTCTACCTCGCCTACAACATGTTCCGGCTGGCCGGCATCATCCACGGCATCCGCGGCCGCGTGGTGCGCGGGACCGCGGCGAGCGCGCATGCCAAGGCGATGAGCGAGCGCGTGCAGCCGCTCGCCGACCTCGCCTGGCAGCAGGCGCTGAAGGCGCAGGGCAAGGCGTAGGCCGGGTTAGAGGTCGCCTTCGGTCGCCGGGCGCGGCAAGCAGGTGGCGATCACCTTGTCGACCTTGCGGCCATCCATGTCGACGACCTCGAAGCGCCACTGGCCGGCGGTGAAGGTCTCGCCGGTCTCCGGCAGGTGGCGGAGCTGATCGAGGACGAAGCCGGCGACGGTGTGGAAGTCGCGGTCGTCGTCGAAGTCGATGCCCAGCCGCTCGCCCATCTCATCGGCCTGCATCGAGCCCGACAGCAGCCACGAGCCATCCTCGCGCTCGACGGCGGGCGGATCGCTGCCGACATCGACGTCCGAGCGGAAGGCGCCGGCGATGGCGGCGAGCAGATCGGCGGGCGTCACGACGCCTTCGAAATGGCCGTATTCGTCGTGGACGAGCGCCATCGGCACTTCGGCATCGCGCAGCGCGGCCAGCGCGTCCATCGCGTCCATCAGGTCCGGGACCACCGCCACCGAGCGGGTGAGCGCGCGCAGATCGAGCGGCTTGCCCTCGAGCAGCGCCGCCAGCACGTCGCGCGCCTGGACGACGCCGATGATCTTGTCGACGGTGCCCTCGGCGATCGGCACCCGGCTGTGCGGCGTCGCCACCAGCCGTTCGCGCACCAACGCCTCGGGCGTGTCGGCGTCGAGCCAGTCGACTTCGCCGCGCGGCGTCATGACGGCGCGGATCGGCCGGTCGGCGAGCCGCATCACGCCTGAGATCATCGCGCGCTCGCTCTCCTCGATGACGCCGGCCGAGGTGGCCTCGGCGACGACGAGGTGGAGTTCTTCCGCCGTCACCTGGCTTTCGGATTCACGCTGGAGGCCGAGCAGGCGGAACACGAGGCCGATCGACTGGTCGAGCAGCCAGACCAGCGGCGCGCCGATCCAGGCGACCGCCGACATGACCGGCGCGACCATCGCCGCGATCGGCTCCGGATTGCGCAGCGCGAACTGCTTGGGGATCAGCTCGCCGACGATCAGCGAGAAATAAGTGGTCAGTGCGATGACGATGGCGAAGCCGACATCGGCGGAATTTTCCGCATCGAGACCGAGCCATTCGAGGCGCTGCGCGATCGGATCGGACAGCGTCGCGCCCGAATAGGCGCCGTTGACGATGCCGACGAGGGTGATGCCGATCTGAACGCTCGACAGGAAGCGGCCGGGATCCGACTGGAGGCGCAACGCCACGGTGGCACCGCGATTCTTCGCTTTCTCCAGGGCCTGGAGGCGGGGCTTGCGCGCAGAGACGATGGCCAGCTCGGACATCGCGAAGAAGCCGTTGAGCGCGATGAGCGCGAAGATGATCGCGACATCGAGCCAGGGAAAAGGGTGCATCAGGGTGTAAACGATCCCTCCGTTGTTCAGTCGCATGTATAAACGCTTGCCAAGCGATCGTGCAGCATCCGAAACGACCAGCCGATGGAAAAACTGTTTCACCTGATGCGCGGAAGCGGCGCACCGCCGCTGATGCTGGTCCATGGTTGGACCTGCGATCACAGCGCGATGGCGCCCGTTGCCGAGGCGTTTCCCGAGCATGAGGTGACGCTCGTCGATCTGCTCGGCCATGGCCGCAGCCCCAAGGCGACCGACTACAGCATCGAGGCGCAGGCCGCCGCCGCGCTGGCCGTCGCGCCGCCACGGGGGGTCTGGATCGGCCATTCGATGGGCGCGCAGGTCGCGATCGCCGCCGCGGTCGCCGCGCCGGAGCGGGTGGCGGCGCTGGTGCTGCTCGATCCCGCCTTCATCGCGCCGCACGAAAAGTCGCTGGCGTTCGGCGAAGGGATGCGGGTGCAGCTGGCGCGGGTCGATATCCCGTCGATGATCGAGGTGTTCGGCCGCAACCAGATCGTCGAAGCGAGCGACCCGGCGGCCGTCGAGGCGCTGGTGCAGGTGATGAAGGCGACCGATCCGGCGGTGACGCGCGCCGCCTGGGACGCGATCCTCGGCTGGGACGGCCGCGCCGCCATTGCCGCCGTCACCTGCCCGACATTGCTGATCGCTATCGACAAGGCGCTGAACCGGCCCGCCGACGTGGCGCGGCTCACCCCCCGCGTTTCGACCGCGCAGGTCGCGGGGTCGGGCCATATGGTGCAGTTCGAGGTGATGGATCAGGTCGCGGCGATGATCCGGCGCTTTCTCCATTTGAACCGCGCGGTCATCGCCGGTTAAGGCGATGCAGAGGAACAGGTGACCATGGCGCGGCGTATCAGTGCCCGTAACAACGAATTAACAGCCCTGGGAGGCAATATGCTCCGCAAGAACTTCATCATGAGCGCCGCGGCGATCGGCCTGCTGGCCTCGACCGCCGCCTGCACCACCGATCCGGTGACCGGCGAGAAGAAGATTTCCAAGGCCGCCATCGGCGCCGCGCTCGGCGCGGGCGCGGGCTTCCTCGCCGGTGACATCATCGGCGGCAAGGGCGACCGCACCGAGAAGATCGTCGGCGTCGGCATCGGCGCGATCGCCGGCGGCGCCATCGGCTCCTACATGGACAAGCAGGAGAAGGAACTGCGCGAGAAGACCGCCGGCACCGGCGTCGAGGTCGTGCGCCAGGGCGACGAGCTTCAGCTCAACATGCCCGCCGGCATCACCTTCGCCTTCGGCCAGTCGACGATCCAGCCGCAGTTCCAGGGCACGCTGAACCAGGTCGCCCAGACGCTGTCGCAGTATAATTCGACCTATATCGACGTGATCGGCCACACCGATTCGGTGGGCTCGGACGCCGCCAACCAGACGCTGTCCGAGCAGCGCGCCGCCTCGGTCGCCAACTATCTGTCGGGCCAGGGCGTCAACCGCGCCCGCATCGCGACGAGCGGCATGGGCGAATCGCAGCCGGTCGCCTCGAACGACACCGAGGTCGGCCGCGCGCAGAACCGCCGCGTCAACATCCGCGTCGTCCCGGTGACGCAGCAGGACGTCAGCGCGCGCTGATTTGACGGGAAGGGTGTTAAAGCCCTTCGGTTTCGTCATCCCGGCGAAGGCCGGTATCCATGCCCCGCTCGGTATGGATCCCGGCCTTCGCCGGAATGACGTGCTTTTTGGGGGTGTGCCGAGCCGAGGGCCGCGGCTAGCGCCGCTCGCGGAAGAAATCGCGGAGCAGCGTCGCCGCCTCCGCCTCGCCGATGCCGCCATAGACTTCGGGGCGGTGATGGCAGGTCGGATGCGCATAGATGCGCGGGCCATGATCGACGCCGCCGCCCTTGGGGTCGGGCGCCGCATAATAGAGCCGGCGCACCCGCGCGAAGCCGATGGCGGCGGCGCACATCGGGCACGGCTCAAGCGTCACATAGAGATCGCAGTCGATCAGCCGTTCGCTGCCGAGCACCGCGCCGGCGGCGCGGATGGCCAGCACCTCGGCATGCGCGGTCGGGTCGTTGCGTTCGCGGGTGCGGTTGCCGGCGCGGCCGAGGATGCTGCCGGCGGCATCGACGATCACCGCGCCGATCGGCACCTCGCCGCGCGCGCCGGCCGCCCGCGCTTCGTCGAACGCCACCGCCATCGCATTTGAACCCGGAAAGGCCATGCGCGCGAGGGTTAGCGTGGCCGGCCCAAAAGAAAAGGCCCGCGACGGGTGTCGCGGGCCTTCGCTCGTCCGCGCGTGAGCGCTTACTTCTGGGTCGTGCCGTCGTCGCCGGCCGGGCTGACCTCGACGGTCGGGAGCTTGATCTCCTCTTCCGTCGTCGACACGTCGACCTCGGGCAGCTCCACCGTCTCGGTCTTGGTGCCGACATCGATGTCGGCGGTCTCGACCTGAACCTCGGGCAGTTCGCCACCCTCGACGGCCACGGCGACCTCGGGGGTCCGTAGTTCGCCTTCGGCGTCGACGTTGAACAGGCCGAGCGCATAGGCGAGCACCGCCAGAACCGCGACGACCACGAGGATGATGACGACGGTGCGGCCACCGCCGCCACGCCGATCAAGTCCATCAGCCATGTATATTCCTCCCTGTCGGACGAACCGCACGGCTCGTCGTTGAACAGGGGCGTAACGTTCCTCGCGCCGCGATGGTTTCACCGCGGCGCGACGAACGGTGCGCTCGCCTTAGCTGGCGGCGGCCTGACGCGAGGCGCGCTTGCGCTCGTGCGGGTCGAGATGGACCTTGCGCAGGCGGATCGACTTCGGCGTCACCTCGACCAGCTCGTCCTCGTCGATGTAGGCGATCGCCTGCTCCAGCGTGAGGCGGCGCGGCGGGGTCAGCCGGATCGCGTCGTCCTTGCCACCCGAGGCGCGGAAGTTGGTCAGCTGCTTCGACTTCATCGGGTTGACCTCGAGGTCGTCGTCCTTGGCGTTTTCGCCGACGATCATGCCCTCGTAGAGAACCTCGCCCGGCGCCACCATCAGCACGCCGCGCTCCTCGAGCGGGCCGAGCGCATAGGCGTTGGCCTCGCCGGCGCCGTTCGAGATCAGCACGCCGTTGCGGCGGCCCTCGATACGGCCCTTGAAGGCGCCGTATTTCTCGAACAGCCGGTTCATGATGCCGGTGCCGCGGGTGTCCGACAGGAACTCGCCATGATAGCCGATCAGGCCGCGCGACGGCGCCGAGAAGCTGATGCGGATCTTGCCGCCGCCCGACGGGCGCATGTCGGTCATCTCGGCCTTCCGGGTCGCCATCTTCTCGACGACGGTGCCCGAATATTCCTCATCGACGTCGATGACGACGGTCTCGTACGGCTCCTGCCGGTTGCCGGCGTCATCGTTGCGATAGAGGACGCGCGGCCGGCTGATGCCGAGCTCGAAGCCCTCGCGGCGCATCGTCTCGATCAGCACGCCGAGCTGAAGCTCGCCGCGGCCGGCAACCTCGAAGCTGTCCTTGTCGGCCGATTCGGTGACCTTGATCGCCACGTTCGATTCCGCCTCGCGGAACAGGCGGTCGCGGATCATGCGCGAGGTGACCTTGGTGCCTTCGCGGCCCGCCATCGGCGAATCGTTGACGGCAAAGCGCATCGACAGCGTCGGCGGATCGATCGGCTGCGCCTTCAGCGGCTCGGTGACGCCCGGCTCGGCGATGGTGTTGGCGACGGTGGCGTTGGTGAGGCCGGCGATCGAGATGATGTCGCCTGCCTGCGCCTCGTCGACCGGCACGCGCTCCAGCCCGCGGAACGCCAGCACCTTCGAGGCGCGGCCGGTCTCGACGATGTTGCCGTCGGCATCGAGCACCTGGATCGGCGCGTTGACCTTGATCGAGCCCGAGAAGATCAGGCCGGTGAGGATGCGCCCCAAGAAGTTGTCGCGGTCGAGCAGCGTCACCAGGAACTTGAACGGGCCATTGGGGTCGGCCTTCGGGGCCGGGACGTGGCCGACGATCGCCTTGAACATCGGCGTCAGGTCGCCCTCGCGCACGTCGGGGTTGTCGCCGGCATAGCCGTTGCGGCCCGAGGCGAAGATCACCGGGAAGTCGAGCTGCTCGTCGGTGGCGTCGAGGCTGACGAACAGGTCGAACACCTCGTCGAGCACTTCCTGCGCGCGGGCGTCCGACCGGTCGATCTTGTTGACAACGACGATCGGGCGGAGGCCCAACGCCAGCGCCTTGCCGGTGACGAACTTGGTCTGCGGCATCGCGCCTTCGGCAGCGTCGACCAGCAGGATGACGCCGTCGACCATCGACAGGATGCGCTCCACCTCGCCGCCGAAGTCGGCGTGGCCGGGCGTGTCGACGATGTTGATGCGCGTGCCTTCCCACTCGATCGAGGTGCACTTGGCGAGAATGGTGATCCCGCGCTCCTTTTCGAGGTCGTTCGAGTCCATCGCGCGCTCGGCCACCCGCTGGTTGTCGCGGAAGGTGCCCGACTGGCGGAAAAGCTGGTCGACGAGCGTGGTCTTGCCGTGGTCGACGTGCGCGATGATCGCGATGTTGCGCAGGTTCATGTCTAGCCCTGAGTAAGAAAAGAGCCGGGCACCTTCGCGGCCCCGGCTGATCGGGGGCGCATATAGTCGATTTGATGCACTGCAACAAGGCGAGCCGTCGCCCATAATGGTCGCATCGGTCGAGATACGCGACGCATGCCCTTCCGCCAGTGGATCGGCCGACCGAACCGCGCCTTAAGTAACTACTGGATGGGCCGGGCGATTTAGCATAAGCTGATCGACGTTCTGAGAGGGAGACTGAGGGATGGTCCGTCTGTTCGCCGCCGCGTTGCTCGCCACCGTTGCGACCGCCGCCACCGCCGCCGAGCCGCAGAAGCCGGCGCCGGGCACGTCGTGGGCCAAGGTCACCTACACCGTCGGCAGCGATGGCGACGCGATGTCGTGCAAGGTGCTGGAGACCAATTTCGAGGATGTCGCCATGGGGCAGAATGTCTGCGCCACCATCCTGAAGAACTGGGAGTTCGAATCGAGCACCCGCGGCGAGACCGTGACGCAGTACGTCGTGGTGAAGCCATCGAAGAAGAAGACCTGAGTTTAGAATTAGGTGCGATCTGTCCCTCTCCCGCTTGCGGGAGAGGTTAGGTGAGGGTGTGCGAGCGATAGCGAGCCCTTCGGCCGCCGGTCACCCTCACCCTCCCACCGCCTCGCGGCGGGCCCCTCCCTCTCCCGCAAGCGGGCGAGGGGGGAATTTCGCTAGCTTTCGAAATTGCCGCCGCGGCCGGCGCCCGAGGCGAAGCGTGTCGCGCCTGACAGGGTTTCGCCGCTGCGGATGACCGCCAGCCCGCGCCGCGTCTCGTTGCGCAAGGCCGCGTCTTCCGTCAGCTCCCATTGCTCGATCGCCGACAGCCGGTCGTTCCTGAGGCAGAGCTGCGGGAAAGCGGCGATCGACGTTGCCAGCTCGATCGCCGCGTCGAGCGCGCCGCCTGGCGGGGCGACGCGGTTGGCGAGGCCGATGGCGAGCGCCTCCTCGGCGCCGACCGGACGGCCGGTGAGCAGCAGGTCCATCGCGCGGCTGTGGCCGATCAGCCGCGGCAGGCGCACCGTGCCCATGTCGATCAGCGGCACGCCGAAGCGGCGGCAAAAGATGCCGAAGGTCGCGTCGGCCGCCATGACGCGCAGGTCGCACCACACCGCCAGTTCCATGCCGCCCGCCACCGCATGACCTTCGATCGCGGCGATCACCGGTTTGCCGAGGCGTAGCCGCGTCGGGCCCATCGGCCCGAGCGAATCGAGGCCTTCCCCGGTGACGGCATTGCCGCCGCCCTCGCTCAGCGACTTGAGGTCGGCGCCGGCGCAGAAACTGCCGCCGCGCCCGGTGAGAATCGCGACGCTGGCCGTGTCATCGGCATCGAAGGCGCGGAAAGCGTCGTAGAGCGATTGCGCGGTGGCGCGGTCGACGGCGTTGCGGCGGTCGGGCCGGTCGATCGCGATGACCGTTACCGGCCCGTCGCGGTCGACCGCCACCGAACTCACTTCGGATAGACTTTCCGCCAGGCCGTCACCGCGACGCTCGCGAACAGCCCGGCGAGCGCATAGGGATCGGCGGCGGCGAAGGCGACCGCGTCCTTGCGTTCGGCGAAATCGATGATCAGCAGCGAGCCGATCGGCTTGCCCTCGAGATCGAGCAGCGGCCCGGCGACGAGCACGTCGTCGATGACGCTTTCGAGGTGGGCGAGATGGTCGGCCCGGGTGGCGATACGAAGCTCGACGCTGTCGGGCTTGTCGATGCAGTGGATGGCGAAGTGAGGCATATCGCACGCCACGCTAGGCGGTCGGCGCGGCTCGGTCTATAGGCTCCGGCCCGTGGGCGACGACGAACCGACACGTGCGGAAGGGCGGGCCGTGTATGCGGCGGGTTTTGCCGCGCTCATCCTGCTGTGGATGGCCGGCGAGATCATCGCCGCGCTTGCCGACATCGACGTTCCGGGCTCGATCATCGGCCTTGGCGCCTATCTGCTGCTGATGAAGCTGTCGCCGGCGTTCGCGAGCTGGACCTTGCCCGCGGCGCGGCTGTTCACCCGCTTTCTCGGCGCGCTGATCGTGCCCGCCGCGGTCGGCCTGGCCGCCTTCGCGCCGTTCCTGATCGAGGTGGCGCCACGCCTGATCCTCGTGCTGGTGATCAGCACGGTGTTCACCGGCGTCACCACGGCGCTGCTGTATGCGGGGTTCAAGCGATGATCGCGAGCCTCGCCGCCTGCGCTGCGGTGTTTGCCGCCTTCCTGATCGCGCGGCGCATCGCGCATCACGGGCGGCATCATCCGCTGCTCAACCCGATCCTGCTCGCCGCCGCGATGATCGGGGCAAGCCTCTGGCTGTCCGGACTGCCGGTCGCGCGCTTCACCGAGCTGACGCAGCCGCTGCGCTGGCTGCTCGGGCCGGCGATCGTGGCGCTCGGCCATCTGATCTGGTCGCACCGGGCCGCACTCGGCGCCAACGCGCGGCCGCTCGCCATCGCGATCATCGGCGGCTCGCTGACCGGCATCACCAGCGCGGTGTCGCTGGCGCGCGTGCTCGACCTCGACCTGTCCTTGCAGCACGCGCTGGCGCCCAAGTCGGCGACCAGCCCCTTCGCCATCGCGCTGATGGAGCGGCTCGGCGGATCGCCCGAGCTGGCGGCGGGGCTAGTGATCGTCACCGGCATCATCGGCGCCATCCTGGTGCCGCCGATCCTGAAGGCGCTGCGACTGGACGACCCCGAGACCGAGGGGGTGGCGGTCGGCCAGTCGGCGCATATCGTCGGGACGGACGCGCTGTCGCGGCGCAGCGCCAAGGCCGCGGCGTTCAGCGGGCTGACGATGGCGCTCGCCGGGATCGCGACGGCGATCCTGCTGCCGCTGCTCTGGGGCTGGCTAATCTAGCCGTCATCACGCTTCGCGCCGTCGAGGGTGCGATCAAGACGTTCGGCATCCATTTCCGACGCCTGCTTCTGGGCCTTCGTGCGCCCGAACTGGGCGCGGTTGGCCGCCGCGGTGGCCGTCGCCGTCTCGCGTTCCTTGCGTTTGCGAGCGGCGCGCAGGTTGACGATGTCGGCCACGGGCGTCTCCGCTACAGATCGGCGGCGAGGTTGATCGTGAACCGCCGCGGCAGATTGTAGACGAACAGCCCGCCGCCGCCGACCCCGAAGCCGTAATTGTTGAACACGTTGCCAACCTGCGCGCGCAACGTCGCCGACTTGTCGCCAAGCTTGAAGCGGTAGCGACCGCCCAGCGCGAGCACCGCGCGCGGCGGGACGACGAAGGTGTTCGCCTGGTTGGCGACGCGGTCGCCGGTCGATTCGGCGAAGGCGTCGATCGAGAAGGGAGAGTTGGGGAAGCGGTAGTCGAGGCTGGCGATGGTGTAACGCTTGGTCGTCGCTACCGGCTCCGGCCCGATCAGCCCCAGGTCGACCTGCTCGCCGGTCACCTCGGCGTCGAGGAGGACGTTGCCCGCGACCATGGTGAGGCCGGGGAGGATCTGCCCGGCGATCGACAGTTCGAGACCGCGATGGCGGACGGTGCCCTGCCGGGTGAAGATGTTGGCCTGATCGAGATCGTAGAAGGGCTTCGACACGTCAAACACGCCCGCCACCATCCGCAGGTTCGGGCGGATCGCCCAGCGGATGCCGGCGTCGACCTGCTCGGTGCGGATCGCCGGCGGCGCATCGTTGCGGTTGACCGCGATATCGGGGGCGCGCGGGCTCTCCTCGAGGCCGCGGGTATAGCCGCCATAGACGACGAGGCTGTCGGAAAGATAGCCGGCCGCGGTGGCGTTGTAGAGCCAGGGGCTGTCCTTCGAGGTCGGCAGTGCGCCGGTCGGCGTGTCGGTCGACTTCGAATAGTCGGTCTTCTGGATGCCGGCCGAGAATTCGCCGATGTCGCGCCAGCGCAGCTCGTAGGAGATGCCGCCGGTCTTCTGCTCGATGCGGTCGTGGCTCTGCGCGCCGAAGTTGAACACGGGTTTCGCGACCGGATCGCGTACGCCGATCACCGTCGGCCCCAGATTGATGACATCGTCGCCGCCGTAGCGGCGGGTCTGCTCGCGGCCGCGCACCGCCAGATGGACGCTGTGGCGCCGGTCGCCTTCATCAAAGCTGCGCGACAGCCGCACCTCGCCCGAGGTCGAGGCGAACTTGCCGTCGCGCTGTGCGACGACGGTCTCCTGCGCCGCACCATCCGGCTGGATGCCGGTGAACAGATTGGCGAAGCCCTTCTCGCGATCATTGACCGAGCGGAAGACGCCGCCGCGCAGGGTCCAGTCACCAAGCGGCGCCTGGCCGAGGATGCCGTAGTTGAAGTTGGTGCCGGTGCGGGTCGTCCAGTCCTGCGGGTAGAAGTTCTTGCGGCTGATCTTCGGCGGCAGATAGTCGCCGCCGGTGAACATCAGCGGCTCCGACTCCTCGCTCGAATAGCGGACGCGGCTCCAATAGGGGATGACCTCGATGCCCTCGGCCGGCTGCCAGCGCGGGGCGACCGACATCGAGAAGAAATGCGGATCGCCGCCGAAATGCGTCTGGTCGCGGTAGAAGCCTGAGCCGCCGGCGATGCTGAGCGTATCGCTGACCGGCAGCTGCGCATCGAACTCGGCGAACCAGCCGCCATAGGGACCGAGCCCGACGACCGGGCTGAAGCTCGCGTCGGATCCGGCCTTGCGCAGGCTGTGGTCGGCGATACCGGTGGGCGCGGGGAACGGGTAGTTCTGCGCCGACAGGCCGACGCGCACCGTGGTGCCGCCGATCAGCCGGCCGGTAGGGCTCGCCTGCTGATCGAAGTACAGCCCCTCCATGCGAACGTTGCCGGCATCGACCGGCGAGAAGCCGCGCACCGAGAAGGGGTTGTAAAGGCCAAAACTTTCGTTGCCGACGCTGGTGCCGAAGGCGTCTTCCGCCTTGGTCGTCGCATTGTCGTCCGCGCGCTGCGCCAGCGCGGCTTCGGCGCAGGTCAGCATCAGCGTGGCGATCGTCAGGCGGCGCATCTCTCACTCCCCATTCTGGCGCCGCAACGGATATTCTGATCAACAGGGTCCCACCACGACCGCGGTCGAGCGCGACAGGCGGTTGGTCGATCACTCGATCGACAAACGCCAGTCGTCGGTTGCGATCACATCGGCGAAACCTCGGCGCTGCTACACCAGCCTTCGAACACACCAATTCCGATTATCGGTGCACCCATTTCTATTGCCGCGAAAGAATTTCGGTACTACATTAATAAATGTGGAAATCGCCTTTGATCCGGCCAAGCGGAAAGCGACCCTTGAGGCCCGCGGCCTCGATTTTGCCGACGCCGCGATCGTTTTCGACGGTGCGACCTACACAATGGTCGACGATCGTGAGGAGTACGGCGAGGAGCGCTGTATCACAGTGGGGCGCCTCAATCGTCGCATGGTCGTTATCGTTTGGACGCCCCGCGACGGTTTCCGCCGTATTATCTCAATGAGGAAAGCCAATGACCGCGAACAAGCCTTCTACGCCGGTCGACTGGGTTGACCCTGACGACGCGCCGGAACTCGACGGGCACTTCTTCGACAATGCCGAGGTGCGCATCGGCGACCGCATCGTGCGCACGGCGACCGACACCATGTCGAAGCGTGGTCGGGGCCGTCCGCCCGCAGGCAAGGCCGCAAAGGTGCAGCAGACGCTTAAGCTGTCGCCCGAGGTGGTCGAATATTTCCGCGCTACCGGTGAGGGTTGGATGACGCGAATTGACGATGTGCTGCAGCAGCATGTCGATCGCGCGCGGCACCTCGCCAGCGAAGAGCCGACCGATGATGACCGCCCGCTGACTCTCTTTGAAAGGATGATGAACCTGTCTCGTGGCCCCGCCAAAGTCGGCCGTGATTCGGGTAGTGGCGCTTACCGTGAGGTCGGCCCCCGCGGCGGACGCGGGACAGCGACCGACATTGATGCGAAGAAGCGCGCATAGTTCACGCTGCGGAAAGCGGCCGGCGGGTTGACCGCGCGGCGCACGTTCGCTACATGGCCGGCCTTTCCGGACAACCGTCTGACGAATAGGATTTGAGCGATGTCGCGCGTTTGCGAGCTGACCGGCAAGGGCCGGCAGGTGGGTCACAATGTTTCCCATGCCAACAACAAGACCAAGCGTACGTTCCTGCCGAACCTGCAGCACGTGACGCTGATGTCCGATTCGCTCGGCCGCTCGGTTCGCCTGCGCGTGTCGACCAACGGCCTGCGCTCGGTCGAGCATGTCGGCGGCCTCGACAACTGGCTGCTGAAGACCTCGGAAGAGAAGCTCAGCCTGACCGCGCGTCGCCTGAAGCGCGAGATCGCGAAGAAGCAGGACGAGGCGAAGGCCGCCTGAGCCTTCGACCAACTGCGTCAGTCGAAAAAGCCCGCCGGTTCGTCACCGGCGGGTTTTTCTTTGCCCCCGATTCGCCCAGAGCCGCGCCTCGCCTGCCCGAATCGGAGACCTTGATGCGCCTTGCCCTGTCCGTCGTCCTCGCCGCCCTCATCGCCAACCCGGCGCTCGCCGCGGGCGCGCGGCAGACAGGCACCGTCATCATGCCGACCGACCCGAAGCAGCGCGAGCTGCAGGAGGACTGGGGATTCGCCGACGCGGTGATCGCGGGCGACACCGTCTATCTGTCGGGCGTGGTGGTCGGTGTCGGCCCGAAGGAGACCGACCTCACCGCCGGCTTCACCCGCGCCTTCGAGCGGATGGGCGACACGCTGAAGCGCGCGGGCGTGACCTGGGACGATGTCGTCGACATGACGAGCTATCACACCGACCTCACCACGCAGCTGCCGGCGATGACCGCGGTGAAGAAGAAGTATCTCGCCTCGCCGCCGCCGGCCTGGACGGCGATTGGCATATCGCGGCTGGTGCCCGACCGCGGCATCGCCGAGATCAAGCTGGTCGCGAAGCTGCCGGCGAAGAAATGACGAAATCCCTTTCCCGCTTGCGGGAGAGGTTAGGTGAGGGTGTGCGAGCGTCAGCGAGCCACGGCAGACACCCTCACCCTCCCAGCCTGCGGCTGGGCCCCTCCCTCTCCCGCAAGCGGACGAGGGAATTTCAGGGCAGCAGTTCGAACTTCAGGATGAGCGTGCGCTGCAGCGGCGAGAAATTGTCGTCGGACGCCATGTAGACGAAGGTCCGGCCGCGCTCGCGGACGACGGCCAGCCCTTCCATATTGTCGACGGTGAGCGGCGGCGCCAGCTCGGCGAGCACCTCCGACTTGCCGACCTTCATCGTCTTCAGGTCGACCGGTGCGCGCAGCAGGATCGCGCCGACGCCGGCCAGCGGCGAGAAGCGGCGGCCGAGGATGATCAGCTGGTCGTCGCCATAGGCATGCGCGTCGGTCGGGTTGTAGGGCGCGGGCACATCGACGGTAACGCGCGCATAGTTGCGGTTGAGCCCGGCGGGACTTAGCAGGATGCCCTCGTGCCGCCCGTCGGCCAGCCGCGCCTCGGCGATGTACAGCCAGGCCGAGCCGATCTTCGCCATCGCCTCTATGCCGTCGTTGAGCGGCAGGCTGCTGAGCCAGCGCTGGTCGGCGAACGGCTCGGCGCGCGCCGGGGCGCCGAGGGTGCGGTAGTGCCAGATGCGGTGCTCACGCTCGAAGCCGACGGCGATGCCCTGCGGCGTGATCTCGAGCGATTCGGCATCGACATGCGCCTTGCCCTTCAGCGGCTCGCGCTGCGGCCCGCGCACGATGTCGACGGCGGCGCCCTTCAGCCCGACCAGCCGGTCGCCTTTCTCGTCGAGATCGAGCGCCACCCACTGGCCGCCGTCCGTCACCGACAGCAGCCGCGCGGGGGCCATCATGCGCAGCGCCGAGAGCCCCCCGAAGCGCGGGTCATTGCTGCTGACGACGAGGCCACCGAGGTAGCGCAGTTTGCCCACCCGGTCGCGCGCCGGATCGGCCGCATCGAGCGGCACCGGCGTCGCGGTGACATTGATCGAACGAAGGCCGGGCCGGGTATCGGCATCGGCGGGCGTGCAGGCGGCGAGCGCCAGCAGCGCCAGAGCGATGATCGAACGCATGAAAGCGCCATAGCAGAAGGCCGCCACCCCCGCTATCTGTGCCCCGGTGTCGCGCCCCCAACAGATCCTGCCCGAGCAAATCCTCCACGACGTTTTCGGCTATTCGTCCTTCCGCGGGCCGCAGGCGGAGATCATCGCCGATGTGATGGCGGGATCGGACGTGCTGGCGATCATGCCGACCGGCGCGGGCAAGTCGCTCTGCTATCAGATCCCGGCGCTGGCACGGCCTGGCACCGGCCTCGTCATCTCGCCGCTGATCGCGCTGATGCACGATCAGGTGCGGGCGCTGGCGGCCAACGGCGTGCGCGCCGCGGCGCTGACCAGCCAGGAAGATCGCTTCGCGCAGGACGATATCCTCACGCGGCTCCGCGCCGGCGAGATTGACCTTCTGTATGTGGCGCCCGAGCGGGCGAACCTGCCGGGGTTTCAGTCGCAACTCGATCGCGTGCCGCTGTCGCTGATCGCCATCGACGAGGCGCATTGCGTCAGCCAGTGGGGGCATGACTTCCGGCCCGACTATCGCCAGTTGAAGGCGCTGTGCGACCGCTTCCCGGGCGTGCCGCGCATCGCGCTGACCGCCACCGCCGACGAGATCACGCGGCGCGACATCCTCGACCAGCTCGGCATCGACCCCGATCATATGGTCGTCGCCGGCTTCGACCGGCCGAACATCCGCTATGAGGTGCACGGCAAGGTCGAGGAGAAGCGGCAGCTCAAAGCCTTCCTCGAAAGTCAGGACGGCTGCGGCATCATCTATGCCCGCACGCGCGACAAGGTGGAGCGCACCGCCGAATGGCTGAAAGGGCTCGGCGTCAACGCGCTGCCCTATCACGCCGGGCTCGACGGCCGGGTGCGCAACGCCAATCAGGCGGCGTTCGTGAAGGCCGAGGACATGGTGATGGTGGCGACGGTCGCCTTCGGCATGGGCATCGACAAGCCCGACGTGCGCTTCGTCGCGCACATGGGGCTGCCCGATTCGATCGAGCATTATTATCAGGAGACCGGCCGGGCGGGGCGTGACGGCGACCCGGCGATCGCCTTCATGCTGTACGGCGCCGCCGACATCGGCCGGTCGCGCAACCAGATCGAGATAGCGGGCGGCATCAACGAGGCCAAGACGCGCGCCGACCATCAGCGGCTCAATGCGCTGGTCGGTTTCTGCGAGACCACCGGCTGCCGCCGCATTCCGCTGCTCACTTACTTCGGCGAGCCGGCGCCCGAGCCGTGCGGCAATTGCGATACCTGCCTGACGCCGCCCGAGACACGCGATGCGACCGAAGCGGCGCAGAAGCTGCTGTCGACGGTCTACCGCACCGGCCAGCGCTTCGGGCTCGGGCATCTGGTGTCGGTGCTGCACGGCAAGCGCGACGAGCGGGTCGAGCGACTGGGGCATGACGCGCTGAGCGTGTTCGGCATCGGCACCGAGCTCGACGAGCGCGGCTGGCGGGCGCTCAGCCGGCAACTGGTCGCCGCCGATGCGCTGCGCATCGATCCCGAGCATGGCGGGCTGTCGCTGGGGCCGAACGCGCGGCCGATGCTGAAAGGCGAGCAATCGCTCACCCTGCGGATCGAGCCCGAGCGGACGCGGCGCACGCGGGTGAAACGCGGCACCGCGCCGGTCGACGCCGCCGATGCGCCGCTGTTCGATCGGCTGCGCGAGCTGCGCCGCCAGCTCGCCTCCGATCAGGGCGTACCGCCCTATGTGATCTTCCACGATTCGACCTTGCGCGAGATGGCGCAGCTGAAACCCGCCAGCCTCGCCGCGCTGGGCGAGATCAGCGGCGTCGGGGCCCGCAAGCTCGACGCCTACGGGCCCGCGTTCCTCAGCGCGATCAATTCCTAATCCCCCTCCCCCAAGCGGGCGAGGGGATTCAGGCGCGGTTGCGCTTGCGCAGGCGCCAGAAGGCGACGCTGAGCAGGCCGGCGCCGAAGGCCAGCGCGGCGACGGCGGCGACGTTTTTGCCGCTGGCAGCACCCTCCGGCGCGACGCGCTCATAGGTGCCGATCAGCACGCCCTTGGACAGCACATGGCCTTTCATCGCGGCGAGCAATGCGCCGCGGCCGGGCGGGCTGTCGAAGTCGAGCCGCTTGTCGAGCGCGAACAGCTGGAAGGCGTAGCGGTGCGGGCCGTGGCCGGTGGGCGGGTCGCAGGGCAGCCAGTCGCTGCGCAGGAAGGAGTTGCGCCCGGTCGGCACCGAAGGCTCGCCGCTGAGCGCGCCGCCGGGAAGTCCCAGCAGATCCGCGTCGAGGTTCCAGGCGATCGCATGGACCAGCGGTTCGCGCGCCGGAATGTCCGAATCCTCGACGAGCAGCACCAGCGACGCGGCATCGCCGGGCAGCCGCCATGCGAGCTGCGGCGAGGTGCCCGCGCCGTCGGCGGTGTAGCGTTCGGGGATGGCCTGGCCGTCGGCGAATGACGGACTGCGCACCTCGATGGTTTCCGGCACGTCGGCGAAGGCCTCGTCGTAGATCGCCAGTTTGGTGGCGCCGGCGCGCACGTTCGAGAGGGCGCGGCCGATGCTCGCGGGGACTTTTTCCAGCATGATGGTCCTTTCCGAAACTCGGGCGACCAACGGGCCGCGCCTTGACGGGTTCCGGTTCGGCATGCTCCTTGGCCGAAACGATAATATGGGGCGATGGAATGAGTTTTCTCACGCGCAAGAAGTCGATGGACCTGGCTGGAGTCGGTGAGGCGCAGCGGCTGAAGCCGACGCTGTCCTGGCCGCACCTGCTGGCGCTCGGCGTCGGCGGCATCATCGGCACCGGCATCCTGACCCTGATCGGCGTCGGCGCCGGCAAGGCCGGGCCGGCGGTCATCCTGTCCTTCGCCATCGCCGGGCTGATCTGCGCCTGCGCCGCGCTCGCCTACGCCGAGATGGCGACGATGATCCCGACCTCGGGCAGCGCCTATACCTACTCCTACGTCGTGCTCGGCGAAGCGCTCGCCTGGGTGATCGGCTGGAGCCTCATCCTCGAATATTCGCTGGTGGTGAGCGCGGTGGCGGTCGGCTGGTCCGGCTATGCCGCGCCGCTCTTGGAGGCCTGGGCGGGGGTGCCCATGAGCCTGATGCGAGGACCGGAGCTCGGCGGCATCGTCAACCTGCCGGCGATCTTCATCATCGCCGTCGTCGCCGGATTGCTCATCATCGGCACCAAAGAATCCGCGACGCTCAACGCCATCCTCGTCGTGGTGAAGACGATCGCGCTGGCGGTGTTCGTCGCGGTGGCGCTGCCCTATTTCAGCGCCGACAACCTCGAGCCGTTCATGCCTTTCGGCTTCCCGAAGAGCGGCGAGGCGGGGGCCGAGGTCGGCGTGATGGCGGCGGCGGCCATCATCTTCTTCGCCTTCTACGGCTTCGACGCGATCGCCACGGCGGCCGAGGAGACCAAGAACCCGAGCCGCGACCTGTCGATCGGCATCGTCGGATCGATGCTGCTGTGCGTGATCATCTACATGGGTGTCGCGGTCGCAGCCGTCGGCGCGCTCAGCTACACGCAATTCTCCAACAGCCCCGAGCCGCTGGCGCTGATCATGCGCCAGCTGCAGCAACCGGGGGTGGCGACCTTCCTCGCCGCCACCGCGGTGATCGCGCTGCCGACCGTTATCCTGGCCTTCTTCTACGGCCAGAGCCGCATCTTCTTCGTGATGGCGCGCGACGGCCTGCTGCCCGAAAGCCTCGCCAAGGTGTCGAGCCGCGGCTCGCCGGTGCGGATCACCATCTTCACCGCGGTCATCGTGGCGGTCATCGCCGGCCTGATCCCGCTGGAGGAGATCGCCGCGCTCGCCAACGCCGGCACGCTCGCCGCCTTCGTCGCGGTGTCGGTGTGCATGCTGGTGCTGCGCGTCCGTGCGCCGGAGATGGAGCGCAAGTTCCGCACGCCGCTGGCCTGGCCGGTCGGCATCGCGGCGATCCTCGGCTGTACTTACCTGTTCTTCAGCCTGCCGACGCAGACGCAATTCTACTTCCTCGTCTGGAACGTCCTCGGCGTGCTGGTCTATCTCGCCTACGGCATGCGCAAGAGCCGGCTGGCCAAGGCCTAAGGAAAAGGGCCCGCCGGTTTCCCGGCGGGCCCTCCCCTCACCAACTGCCGGCTTAGCGGCAGCTGTATTTGCGCTTGTCGAGCTCGCGGCCGGCGATGCCGCCGCCGAGGACGCCGATCACGGTGCCGAGCGTCTTGTCGCCACGACCCGCGATGACGTTGCCCGCCACGCCGCCGGCGAGGGCGCCGAGCACGGTGCCGCCGGTGTTCGAATCCTTGCGGCAGACGCCGTCGTTGTAGGCGCGCTGCTGGCCGTAATAGGCACGACCGTCATTGTAGTAGCGCGGCTGCTGATAGTTCTGCGCATACTGCTGCGCGCGCCAGCCATGGGCCGGGGCATGCTGCGGCGGGCGGGCCATGGCGGGGGCCGCGAACATCGTTGCGGCAACGGCGGTAAGAACGATCTTCTTCATGTCGACCTCCTGAACAAATCAGTTGGAACCTGCATCAATAACGGGCGAGCCGTTACTTGGTTTCCGAGGTCTAGATTTAATCTATTCGACTGAACCGCTTGTGAACCGAAGTATTTATCGAAAATGAACGGGTATATTTACTGGAGATTAACGGGAGGCGCTCCCTTTACCCCTCGCCCGCTTGCGGGAGAGGGAGGGGCTCGCCGCGAAGCGGTGGGAGGGTGAGGGTGTACCGCGCAAGCGGCTCGCTGGCGCTCGCACACCCTCAGCTAACCTCTCCCGCAAGCGGGAGAGGGACCGATCCGGCTACTTTTTCAGCGTCGGGAACTTGATACCGAGCTGGTCGAGGTAGGTCGGGTATTTCGCCGGGTCGTAATAGAGCTTGCGCATGTCGGCGCGGTAGCCGCTCATCATGTCGGCGTTGATGGTGACCGGCGGCTGGTCCTTCGGGCCGATCATCGGCAGATATTTCTGCTCCTTGGTCTGCACGTCGGTGAAATAGGTCTTGGCCTCCCCGAGCAGCGTCGGACTGGTGAGCAGGTCGAGCACCGTCATCGACACCACCTTGGCGCCCGACACGACACCCTTGTGCGCGATCGGCGTCGCCATCGCGATCGCCGCCGACCAGTGATGGTAGGTGACGTCGGGAATGTTCGCCGGGTAGCGCAGGGTGATCGTCGGCACGACCCACGACACATCGCCGATATCGTCCGACCCGCCCGACTTGGGCTCCTCCGCCGGCGGCTCGAGTTTGTCGAGCTCGGTCGACAGACCCTCGACCTTCTTCACCTTGAGGTTGGTCTGGACGGCCTTGGCGAAGGCTTGCTCGTCATTGGTCCACTTGGGCAGGCCGACCTGCTGGATGTTGGCGTAGGCGGCCTCGGCGATCGGCTTGGAGAAGTGACGCGGTGCTGCGGTGCCGAGGATGCGGCGGCTGACCGTGGTGTCGGTCATCTTCGCCGCGGCATCGGCGATGGTGTTGCCGATTTCGAAGTTCTTGGCGATCGCGTCGAAGCTCTGCTCGCGGAAATAATACCAGACGCTCGCCTCGGCGGGGACGACGTTGGGCTGGTCGCCACCCTTCTTGATGACATAGTGCGAGCGTTGCTCGGGCCGCAGATGCTCGCGCCGCATCTCCCAGCCGAGGTTCATCAGGGTGACGGCGTCGAGCGCCGACTTGCCACGCCACGGCGAGCCCGCCGAGTGCGCCGTCTCGCCAAGGAAGTTGTATTCGACCGAGACAAGGCCCGTGCCCGAGGTCGGGCCCCACGACACCGCGAGATTGTCGTCGACGTGGGTGAAGATGACCGCGTCGACGTCCTTGAACACGCCGTCGCGGACCATGTACGCCTTCGCCGCGACCAGCTCCTCGGCGACGCCCGGCCACAGCATCAGGGTGCCGGGGATGCCCTCGCGGATCATCACGTCCTTCACCGCCAGCGCGGCGACGATGTTGAGCGGGTTGCCCGAGTTGTGGCCCTCGCCGTGACCCGGCGCGCCGACCACCAGCGGGTCATGCCAGGGGATGCCCGGCTTCTGCGAGGTGCGCGGCACGCCGTCGATGTCGGAGCCGAGCGCGATGGTCGGCCCGGCGGGCTTGCCCTTCACCTTGTTGGTCCAGGTGGCGACCCAGCCCGTCGGCATGCCCGAGATGCCGCGCTTCACGGTGAAGCCGTTCTTCTCGAGCGTCGCGGTGATCAGCTTGGAGGTCTCGACCTCCTCGAAGCCCGGCTCGCCGAAGCTGAAGATCTGGTCGTTGAGCACCTGCGCCATCTTGGCCCGCGCCTCGACGCCGGCCACGGCCTGCGCCTTCAGCGCGGTGACATCCTGTGCGTGCGCGGCCGAACCCAGCAGCGCCGCAAGCGTGGCGGCGGCGAAAATCTTCTTCATGCGTGAGAACCCTCCCTGTCCGGGAGGCAAGCTAGCGGGCGGGGTCGGGCGCGTCACCCCTCGCGGGGTTGCGGGGTGTACCCCTCGCCCGCTTGCGGGAGAGGGAGGGTCCCTTCCTCCGAAGCTTTAGCGAAGGAGGATGGGAGGGTGAGGGTGTCTGTCGGCTGGGGGCTCGCTACGCTCGCACACCCTCACCTAACCTCTCCCGCAAGCGGGAGAGGGACGGGGCAGCGCAGTTCTAGCGGCGTGCCACTTTCCGGCCACCGATACCGCGGTCTTCCTCGAAGAGCTGCGCGAGCTGTTCGACCATCGTGCCGCCCAGTTGCTCGGCGTCCATGATGGTGACGGCGCTCTTGTAGTAGCGGGTGACGTCGTGGCCGATGCCGATGGCGATCAGCTCGACCGGCGACTTGCCCTCGATCCAGCCGATCACCTGGCGCAGGTGGCGCTCGAGATAATTGCCGCTGTTCACCGACAGCGTCGAATCGTCGACCGGCGCGCCATCGGAGATCACCATGAGGATGCGGCGATCCTCCGGGCGGCCGAGCAGCCGCCGGTGCGCCCACATCAGCGCCTCGCCGTCGATATTCTCCTTCAGGAGCCCCTCGCGCATCATCAGCCCGAGGTTCTTGCGCGCGCGGCGCCATGGCGCGTCGGCGGTCTTGTAGACGATGTGGCGGAGGTCGTTGAGGCGACCGGGCTTCGCCGGGCGGCCCTCGGCGAGCCAGCGCTCGCGCGCCTGCCCACCCTTCCACGCGCGCGTCGTGAAGCCGAGGATCTCGACCTTCACCGCGCAGCGTTCGAGCGTGCGGGCGAGGATGTCGGCGCAGATCGCGGCGATCGAGATCGGGCGCCCGCGCATCGAGCCCGAATTGTCGATGAGCAGCGTCACGACGGTGTCGCGGAAATCGGTGTCGCGCTCGGCCTTGTAGGAGAGCGCGTGCATCGGGTTGGCGACGATGCGCGACAGGCGCGCGGCATCGAGCTGGCCTTCCTCCTGATCGAAGTCCCAGGCGCGGTTCTGCTGCGCCATCAGCCGGCGCTGCAGCCGGTTCGCGAGCTTGGTGACCGCGCCCTGCAGATGGGTGAGCTGCTGGTCGAGATAGGCGCGCAGCCGCGTCAGTTCCTCGGCGTCGCACAGCTCT
Organism: Sphingoaurantiacus capsulatus; assembly: GCF_042648405.1. NCBI lineage: Bacteria > Pseudomonadati > Pseudomonadota > Alphaproteobacteria > Sphingomonadales > Sphingosinicellaceae > Sphingoaurantiacus > Sphingoaurantiacus capsulatus. Next base: position 328,960 of record NZ_JBHRXV010000004.1, read on the forward strand.
TCGGCACCGACGATCTCGTCGAACTTGTCGGTGAAGGCGCGGTAGTCGAAGTCGGGCGGCAGGTCCGACATCGGCTGGTTCGGGCGCCAGGGGGTCATCCCCTCCTCGCCTTCCTCGCCCATCTCGGCGTCGGACATCATGTCCGAGTCCATTTCGGCCTGCTTGGTCGAGCCTTCGTCGCCGGCCTCGTCGCTTTCCTCGGCGCGCGTCTCGGTATCCGACTCGGCGCCGCCGGATTCGTCATCGCTGTCGTCGTCGCCGTCGCTCGGCTTTTCCTCGTCCGATTCGTCCTGCTGCTCCGAATCGTCCTGCTCGGGCTCCTCGCCAATGTCCTCGGTCAGGCCGAGGTCGGAGAGGACGCGGCGCAGCATCGCGCTGAACGCCTGCTGGTCGTCGATGCGGTCGGTCAGCGCGTCGAGATGGCTGCCGGCCTTCTCCTCGATGCGCGCGCAGATCATTTCCAGCGCCGGCGCGGCGGCGGCGGGCGGCAGCTCGCCGGTCAGCCGCTCGCGCACCATCAGCGCCAGCGCGGTCGCGAGCGGCACCTCCGCCTCGGTACGGGCGCGGGCGATCGGGTCGGCCTTGATCCGCGCCTCGGTCATCCGGCTGAGGTTGGTGGCGACGCCCGCCATCGCGCGCGCGCCGATCGCCTCGATACGCGCCTGCTCGACGGCGTTGTGGATGTCGCGCGGCAGGCCGGCAGGCGGCTGGTCGGCCAAATGGCGCTTGGGGTCATGGTGACGCTGGCGCAGCGCGAAGGCGTCGGCCCAGCCGCGCGCCTCGGCGACCTGTTCGGGCGGCAGGTTGCGCGCCGGCTGCGGCACGCGCGCCTGTTTGCCGCTCATCCCCGGCTTGTCGGCGGTGTAGCTGAGCTCCGCCTCGCGCTCATGGCCTAGCGCCCGCAAGGTCGCGGCAAGTGCCTGCCGGAAGTCTTCGATGGGATTTTCGGGGCCGGCCATGAACTCGGACTAGGTCCGCCTCCAGTTAGTTTCAGCCACCGCACCTGAGTGGCGTAGGTGTGAATCTCGCCACAACCTTAGCGAGACGGACGCTCTTCGCCCGAACGATAGTCGATGTTTACGGAACAGGAGCGATTGCCTCGCCCCAGCGTGATCAAATGGGAGAACACAGTCACGTATGGGCCGCTGCCCCACTCTGTGATGGGTCGATCGCTATCAAGTGGCACACTGTCAGGGCGATGCGTTCGCATCGGTGTGGTTACGTAGTCGTCGTCAGCAACCTGCAAGCCGTATCGATACGCGTTGCCCGCTGCCGTTTTCGCTACCACCTTTTTCCAGCCCCTTTCCTCACCGTCCACACCAGGGCGCTCCCGCCAGTAGTCGATGGGTCCGTAGGTGCTGCTAATCCGGTCTATCGTGCGCTCGAGAATGTCGAGGCACTGGCTTTTTGTAACCTCTCCCTCCTCGTCAAAATCGAGCGCCACGGAGATTAGCTTTCCCCGTGCGTTGAACGTCAGATTGGGAGAAAACGCGATGCCGTCGATCAATGGGAGGTATGTTTCCCGATCATCGGAGACGAGATAACAGCCTTTAGTCGCCATCTCCGGCCGACATTCAACGAATGACACCGCATTCCACTCCACGTCGGAGCGCGCGGTGACGGCCTCATCAAATGACATGCCGAATTTATAGTCTTCCCAGCCCGTCACCGATGCGGGGCGCGGCGCCGCGACAACCTCCTGCCGCTTCTCCTGTTGCGGCGCTTCAGGTGAGCAGCCCGCAACTATCCCGGCCATCAGACCGGCGCAAATCGATACTCGCGCCGTGGCAGGAATCACCTCTTGGCCTTCGCGGTGACGCTCTCCGGCAGATCCTCGCCGAACACCCGCTGGTAATATTCCGCCACCAGCGACCGCTCCGCCTCGTCGCACTTGTTGAGGAAGGAGACGCGGAAGGCGAAGCCGAGGTTGCCGCCGAAGATCGCCGCATTCTGCGCCCAGGTGAGCACGGTGCGCGGGCTCATCACCGTCGAGATGTCGCCGGCGACGAAGCCCTGCCGGGTCATGTCGGCGATCTTGACCATGTTGGCGATGGTCTTGCGGTCGAGATTCGGCGCCTTCTTCGAGACGATGTCGGTCTCGGTCTCGGCCGGCAGATAGTTGAGCGTGGTGACGATCGACCAGCGGTCCATCTGGCCCTGATTGATCTGCTGCGTGCCGTGATAGAGCCCGGTCGTGTCGCCCAAGCCCACGGTGTTCGCGGTGGCGAACAGCCGGAAATAGGGGTTCGGGCGGATGACGCGGTTCTGGTCGAGCAGGGTCAGCTTGCCCTCGACCTCCAGCACGCGCTGGATGACGAACATCACGTCGGGGCGGCCGGCGTCATATTCGTCGAAGACCAGCGCGGTCGGCGTCTGCAGCGCCCAGGGCAGCAGGCCTTCGCGGAATTCGGTGACCTGCTTGCCCTCGCGCAGCACGATCGCGTCCTTGCCGACGAGGTCGATGCGGCTGATGTGGCTGTCGAGGTTGATGCGCACGCACGGCCAGTTGAGGCGCGCCGCGACCTGCTCGATGTGCGTCGACTTGCCGGTGCCGTGATAGCCCTGGATCATCACGCGGCGGTTGAAGGCGAAGCCCGCGAGGATCGCCATCGTGGTGTCGGCGTCGAACACATAGGTGTCGTCGCGATCGGGCACACGCTCGTCGGCGACCGAGAAGGCCGGCACCTGCCAGTCGATGTCGAGGCCGAACACCTCGCGCGCATCGACGGTCGTGTCCGGCGCGGACAGCACCGTCGTCGCATGCGGATCGATGTCGGGACGCGAATTGGTAGCCAAGATTCAGGACTCCCTAGGCGAAGGCGGGCGCGGACTTGAGGTGCGTATAGGCATCGATCACGTCCTGCAACTGCCGCTCGTGCGTCCGGTCGCCGCCGTTCGCATCGGGGTGGTAGCGCCTGACAAGCTCGGTGTACCGCCGCCGGATATCGGCGAGGCTCGCCTCGTCGTCGAGCCGCAAAACCGACAGGGCCTCGCGATCCTTCGCCCTGAGTACCCGCCCGTTCTTCGCGGTCGCCCGCGCGAAGCTGCCGGCGCCGTAGCGGCCCGACAGGATGTCGAGCGGGTCCTGCACATCGCCGCGGGCGTAGGCGTTCGAGGCGAAGCCGCGGGTCTTGCGCTCCCACGAGGGGTGCGGCGACTGGGCGGCGGCGATCTCGTCGGCGGTCATGCCCTGGAAGAAATTATAGCCGGCGTTGAACTCGCGGACATGATCGAGGCAGAACCAGCGCCACGCGCGGGGACCGTCGCCCGGCGCCCCATCGCGGGACGGCGCGCGGAATTCGCCGGCCTCCTTGCAGCCGGGCGCACCGCAGGGCGTGGGCTCGTCATGTTCGACGCGGCCGTGAAAACGGCTGCCGCGCTTGAATCTAGGCTCAGTCATTGTCCTCTCTATATAGGCGACAGGCTTCAACGCAGGAGAGCGCAATGGGACGCGTGGCAGAGGAAATCGACCGGCGCATTCGGGCAGCGCTTTCGCCCGACCGGCTGGAGATCGTCGACGACAGCTCGAAGCATGCGGGCCATGCCGGCCACCGCGGCGACGATGCCGAAAGCCATTTTACCGTGCGGCTGACCAGCGCGGCCTTCACCGGCCAGAACCGGTTAGCCCGGCAGCGGGCGGTGTATACAGCATTGGGCGACCTCATTGCGCCCGACCGCATCCACGCTCTATCCATCGAGGCGAGAGCGCCGGGCGAGTCCTGAACCGGCGCCCGCCCCAGGGAGTCTTCATGCGCCACCTCGCCCTTCTCGCCGCCGCGCTGCTCGCGACGACTGCGCCCGCCGCTTACGCCCAGACCGCGCCGCAGAAGGTGGCGAAGGTGATGAGCAGCGGCGGCTACAAGGCCGCGATCGCCCACCTCGACGCCGAGCATGAGCGGATCGTCGAGGAGATCATCACGCTGACCGAGATTCCGGCGCCGCCGTTCAAGGAGAAGGCGCGCGCCGAAGCCTATATGGCGATGCTGAAGGCCGCCGGGCTGACCGACGTCGAGATGGACGCCGAGGGCAATGTGATGGGTCTGCGCCGCGGCACCGGCAAGGCCGGCCGCCCGCTGGTGATGATCGCCGCGCACCTCGACACGGTGTTCCCGGAGGGCACGCCGATCAAGGTGAAGCGCGAGGGCACCAGGTTGCTGGCGCCGGGCATCGGCGACGACACGCGCAGCCTCGCGGTGCTGCTCGGCTACGTCCGTGCGATGAACGCGGCGAAGATCGCCACCGACAAGGATATCCTGTTCGTCGGCAACGTCGGCGAGGAAGGGCCGGGCGACCTGCGCGGCGTCCGCTACCTGTTCACCAAGGGCAAGTACAAGGACCGCATCGACAGCTTCTTCTCGATGGACGGCACGTCGGCGGCGCGGGTCGTCAACGGCGGCGTCGGATCGAAGCGCTACCGCGTCACCTTCAAGGGGCCGGGCGGCCACAGCTATGGCGCCTTCGGCCTCGTCAATCCGATGGTGGCGATGTCGGCGGCGGTCACCGACTTCTACAAGATTGCGGTGCCGGCCGAGCCGAAAACCACCTATGCCGCGAGCGTCACCGGCGGCGGCACCTCGGTCAACTCGATCCCCGATGCGACCTGGATGGAATTCGACATGCGCTCGGTCAGCAAGGATGAGCTGGCCAAGCTCGAGAAGCGCTTCCTCGAGATCATGCCGGCGGCGGCCGAGGCGGAGAACGCCGCGCGCTCGACCCGCGAGGGCAAGATCGTCGCCGAGCTGAAGATGATCGGCGACCGGCCGGCGGGCACGACGCCCGAGACCGCGCCGCTCGTCCAGATCGCGTCGGCGGCGGTGAGCGCGCATGGCCTGAAGCCCGACCTCGGCGCGTCGTCGACCGACGCCAACATGCCGATGTCGCTCGGCATCCCCGGCATCACCATCGGCTCGGGCGGCAGCGGCGGCCGCGCTCATTCGCTCGACGAATGGATCGACGTCGAGAAGGGGTCGAGCCTGAAGGGCATGACCATCGGCCTCACCATGCTGCTGGCAACCGCCGGGCTGAAGTAGCCGTTACCCCCGCCCGGTACGCTTCGCCCTAGAAGGCGAAGCGTACCGTGGCGCGCACGTCGTGCTGGCGGTAGCCGCCGTCGAACGCGGTGCCGACCTCGATGCCGAAGGCGATGTCCTCGGTCTGGCCGCGCAGCGCGAGCTGCACCATCTTCTCGCCGTCAGGCACCTCCTCGGGCGACAAAGTGAAGTCGCTGCCGCCGCTGAGGAAGCGGGCCGTGGTGCGGCCGGGGGTGCCGGCGAGGCGCTGGCGCCAGCCGGCCTTCACCTCGGGTCCCCAGCGGAAGGTGTCGCCGAAGCGCGCGCCGAGGGTCAGCGCGGCGGTGCCGGTGAGCAGCTGGCCGTCGCGGCCGTCGACGGCGAGATCGAAGCCCTCGCCACCGCCGCTCTCCCGGTAGCCCTTCTCTTTCAGGTAGACATAGTCGACCGACAGTTCAGGCCGCGCGACCAGCCAGCCGCTGCCGAGCTCGTAGGCCGCGCCGGCATGCGCGTCGCCGAGCCAGCCGGTCCAGTCGGCGGTGGCGGCGAGGTCGACGCCGGCGCCGACCAGCTTGCGGTCACTGTCGAACCAGACATGGCCGAGCGCAGCGCGGACATTGGCGCGCAGGCGCCCGATCTCGCCGCGCCAATAGGCGCCGGCCTGCGCGAACTGCATCACCACTTCCTCATCGGCGGCGGCGCCACGATCCTTGTAGGTGGTGGCGACGAAGCTGGCGGCGAGGCCGAGCGCATGGCCGTTGCCGGCGCGTTCAAGACCGGCGGCGAGGCCGAGGCCGTTGGCCTTGAAGCCCGCCGCGTCGTCGGCGTCGCGGCGCAGGTTGAACAGAATTTCCTGCCCCCAGACGGCGAGGCCGCTACCGCCCTCGACGCGGCCGACCGGCGCCGCCATCGCCGCCGACATTGCGGATGAGATAGCGGCGGCCGACAGCAAAGAGCCGCCCGAATGGTCGGGGAGCATCTGGTTATAGAGGGCGTCGAACGCCGCCTCGTCCTCGGCGCCGAGGAAGGCCGATTCGATGCGCGCGTCGCGGTCGAGCCGGTCGAACACCGCCGCATAGGCCTCGGCGCCCGAGCGGTTGAGGCCAAGCTCGGCCGCCGTCTTGGCGCGGACGCCGGCGTAAAGGCTGTTGGTTGCGGCGTCGCGGCGCAGGGTGGCGGCGTAGAGATAGGGCGCGCCGGTCAGCGTCGTCGTCGCGTCGCCGAGGGTCAGCGAGCCGGCGCGGATGATCTCGAACTCGCGGGTGCCGCGCAACAGCGAGCCCAGCTCGATCTCGATCTTCGCGCCACTGGCGATGGTGGCGGCGCCGGCCACATCGAAGCGCAGTGCGGTTGCCGCCGCCGGGTCGATCGCCACGCGCAATTGCCCTTCGGCGCCGATGCTTAGCGAGCTCAGCGCCAGGGGTGCCGTGTTGACGACGGTGAGCGAGCCCTTGCCGAGGCTGACGGCGAGCGCGCCGTCCGAATCGACCAGCTCGGCGGTCACGGTCGCACCGCCGTCGATCAGCAGTGTGTCGGCACCGGCGCCGAACGACAGCATGCCCAGATAGCTGCCGCTCAGCAGCTCGACCCGGTCGGCGCCGCTGCCCATCAGCACTTGGCCGGTCAGCGACGGCAGGTCGGCGGTCGCCGAGGCGCGGGTCTGACGGATCAGCGCGCCACTGGTGTTGGCGCGCAGATCGACGGCGACGGCGCGACCCGTGATGGCCTCGTTGCCCGCATCGAGGTCGGCGTCGTCCTTGTCGTTGGCGTCGTCGGTCGGGGTGATCTTCGCGAGGATGCGACCCGTGTTCTCGATGGTGGCGAGTGTGCCCGAGCGGTCGAGGATGGCGACGGAGTCGGCCGCCTCGCCGTTGACCGTCGCGCCGATGGTGCCGCTGTTGCGGATCGCGGTCATGGTGGCGCCCGCCTCGATGCGCACGGCCGCGGCGCCGGCGGCGCCTTCGGTGGTGGCGACCGCGCCGATCTCGCCGCTGTTGCGCAGTTCGTCGGCCCGCGCGCCGGCGTTGAGCAGGATGCCCGTCGCCGCCGCGCCGAAGGAGGCGGCGTTGATCGTGCCGCCGATATTGTTGATGCCGCCCTCGACGCGCGTCGTCCCGCCGCCGGCCTGGCCGATGCGAAGCGCGGTGGCAGCGACCCCGTCGTTGATGCCGAGGCCGCGAATCTGGCCTTTGTTTACGACGCCATAGGCATTGTCGCCGGTGCCGACGCGGCCGATGACGGTGGGCGCGCCGGCGCCGCCGAGGTCGAGCGCCGGGGCCGCGCCGTAGGAGGTCAGCACCGCGCTGCGCTCGTCGGCGTCGGGGACACCGTCCTTGTCCTCGTCCTTGTCGTCGGCGTTGCCGTCGACCGGCGGCTTGTCGAGGAGGATGCCGCCGCCGACGCTGCCGGCGATCCGCACCGCTGCACCGCCTTGGCGGAGATCATCGGCATCGAGCTTGGCGCGCACCGCGTCGGTGCCGCGATCCGTGCTGCGATAGCCGGTGGCGCTGATTGCGTTCTGGAGATGGACGACGCCGCTGACGTCGCCGAGCGAGACCGCGGTCGAGCCCTCGCCGATCGCGGTGACCGAGCCGGTGAGCGCGACAATGCCCTCGACGGCGGTGGCCAGCACGCCGACCGAACGGTCGCCGGTGACCGAGACGACGCCGGCATGGTTGAGGTTGCCGACCAGCCGCCCGTCAAGGCGGATGCCCGACGAATCATTGCCCTCGACCGAGATCACGCCCGCCGAGCTGTTGGTGATGTTGCCGGTGACCGTCACGCCCGTATCGAGACGAATGGCGTGGCGGCCGGTCCCCTTGGCGAACGGGCCGTCGAGGTCGCCGTCCTTATCGTCGTCGGTGCCGGTGAAATCCTCCATGAGGCGCACCGTGCCGTTGTTCTCCGATCCGGCGGCGGCGGTCGTGGTGAAGCGCACGCCCACCGAGTTATCCTTGTCGTCGAGGTTGATCTCGCCGTCGTTCTTCACGTTGTTTGCGCTGTCGACGGTAACGGCCACGCCTGCTGCCGCCGGCTTGATCGAGCCCGCCTTTTCGATGGTGAGATCGTCGCGCGCACCGCTGGCGATGGTCGAGGTCGCAACCGGCGCGGTGGTGGCGGTCGAGATCCTGGTTTCGGCGTGCGCCGCCGCAACCTGGATGAGGGGCAACGCGGTAACGGCAAGCAACATGTAACGCATGAGCAAATCCCCGCTTCGCGGCCCGGCGACAATCGAGGCCGACTATGATTGTTTCATAGTCTAGTTATTACTGAATATCTGACATGGCAAGAGCCGCCCGCCAGCAGCGGAACGGAACGATCAGATGACTTCGGGAAGCGCTGGCGGCAGGGTCGCGATCGGCTCCGGCCCGGCATGGGGCGGCGGCGCGATGTGGCTTTCGAACACCGCCGGACTGACCGGGGTGATATTGTGCGCAGCGTTGTCGCCGCTGTTGGCCGGATGGTTCCAGGTCGGCCCGCCCCGCAGCCCAAAGGCCTCGCGCACGTCGTTCATCGCCATCGGCTCGGCGGCAATGTTGTTGAGCAGCAGATAGCCGTCGGCGATGCCGTCGCCATCGAGATCGAGGGTCAGGCGCTGGCCGGGCAATACCGGCAGCGACGACGACGCCGACAGCGAGCCGAGGCTGAAGTTCGGATCGTCGAAGATGTTGGGCAGCGCGACCTGGTCCAGCACGACAACCGTTGCGGTCCCACCGGGCTGGTTCGACACGATCACGTCGTAGCTCGGATCATAGTCGACGATGATGCCGAGCAGGGTCGCGGCGGTCGATCCCTGCGGCGCGTTCAGTTCGAAGGTGTCGTTGCCCGCGCCGCCGATGGCGACGGTGCCGGGATCGAGCTTCAGATGATCGTTGCCGTCGCCGCCGTCGAGCAGATGATGCGGTGCATCGATGCCGCTGTTGCGCTCCAGCCGGTCATCGCCGGGGGTGCCGACGATGACGTTCGGCGCGAGATCGCCGCCCGGCTGTTCGGCCGAGGCGTCGATCACCAGCTTGGCGATATGCTGGCCGGGCGACATCGACGGCTCCGGCACGGCGCGCGACGGCGCGTCCGCCGTCCCGTCCGACTCCATCAGCAGCGGCAGCATGAGATTGCTGTCGTCGAGCCCCACCGCCGTGACGGCGGCATGGAAATCCTTGGTGGGCAGCAGGTCGGCGGCGGTGACCGGCTTCGCCGCGTCGCGCGCGTCGCGATCATCGTCGGCGTTCCCGGCCCGCTGCGCGGCGAACGCCCATTCGTCGGTCGTCTGCGCCTCGACCTGATGGTGATAGACGAAGGAGGCGACGACCAGCACCGCGGTCACCACCTGCGCCGAGGCGCGGCCGGCGGTGGCGAAGGGCACCACCACATCGGTACGGTCCTCGTTCCAGCGCGCGCCGAGCACGCGCTCGACGGCGGTGGCGAGATCGGTCGAGCGCACGAACAAATCGTCGGCGGTGTGGGCGACGAAGCTGCCGCCCTCGCGCGCGACATGGACGAGCACCTCGTCGCGCGAATCGAGCACGACGCACCAGGGATCGCCGCTATCGGTCAGCCCGTAGGCGACCTCGACCCCGGCCTCATCGGCAAAGCGGGCGGCGAGCTCGTCGAGCCGGGCACGCTCGCCCGGCGACCAGTCGCCGCGCTGCGGGATGCGGAAAGGGAGGATTGCCCCCATCGCGCCTTAAGCCTTGGCGCTGCCCGCGCGACGCGCGGCATTGCCGAACAGCAGCCGGAACAGCTCCGGCTCGTAATAGCCGAGCAGATGCTTGGCGAAGGCCTGCGCCTCCTGCCCGAGCGCGGCGGCCCACGCCGCCTGAAGATCGATGGGAACGCGGCCCAAGCCGCTCTCTACCTGGCTCACGAAGGTGTAATAGCGCAGCCCGACGCGCTCGGCGAGTTCCGCCTGCGTGATGCCCGTCGTCTCGCGCGCCGCCTTCAGCCACTGTCCGGCCTCCCGGCGCAGCTCTTTCGTCAGCGCGGCCTGGGCGGCATCGGGGGCGGCTCGGGGCATTCTGTCTCTCCTGGTAAACGGGGCTTGCGCCGGCTCACCTTGTTTAGTAGTTACGCAACTAGTGATTATGTCGCTTTGCGATACTGGATCGCGGAACGCTTGTCGAGAAGGATCAGCGGTGGCTGACAGGATGAGGCTCAAGGGGTGGCAGGGAGCGGCGGCGCTGGCCGTCGGCTTCGCCATGGCCGGTGTGCCGAAGCCGGCGGTGCCGCTCGATGCCGACGACGCCCGGGCGCCGCTGCGTGTCGACGACGCCGACCGCGGCGCGGCCGAAACGCTGACGGTGAATGCCGTGCTGCGTCTCGACACCCGCCCCGATCCAGCCGTGGAGGCGATCATCGCGACCTGAGCTCCAGGCTGAAACCCACCGGCGACAAGTCCCCCCTGTAACGCCGGCGGACTCCCTTCAGTCTGACCCTGGGCGGACCGGCCCCAAACGACCCCTCACTCCGGGGCCGGTCCGCACTTCATCTCACAGCGCGGAACGAATGCGATCACCGACCTGCGGGTCGGCGATGCGGCGGTAGCGCGCCTGCACAAGGCTGAAGACACCGAACAGCAGCAGGCCAAGCGCCACGGCCGTGAACATCCAGCCGGAGACGCCGGCGAGCGCGTCGCCCATGCCGCCGGCAGCAGCGGCATTCGCGCTGTCCCCGGCGCGCCAGAAGCCCAGGCCCACCAGCCCGAACACGATGCCGCGCGCGGCGTAGCCGAGCCGGCCAACCCACTGCACCCAGGCCTTGCGCGCCGCGGGCGGGTCGAGTTGCTTCAGGAAACTGAGGCGCACCGCTTCGACGAACTGGAAGATGCCGGCGGCGACGAGACCGACCGCGACGAGGCGCACCAGCACGCCGCCGGCGGGCAGGCCGAGCAGCCAGGAGGTCGCGGAGCGCGCGGTGTCGCCGTCGTCACTGCCGCCGCCGTTGCCGAGCGCCATCTGCAGGACGGCCAGCGCGAGAAACAGATGCGCGAAACCGCTGAGGCCATGGCCGGCGCGCACCGCCTTGCCCTTGGCATCGTCGCCGGCCCCTTCGAGGTCGAGCGTCGACTCGAGCAGTCGCCAAGCGCCATAGGCGGCGAGGCCGACCGCCGCGAGCGCCAGAAGACCGGTGCCGAAGCCGTCGCCCGCGAGCGTGCCGAGCGCCTCGGAGGCGCCGGCGGCTTGCCCGGCGCGCAGCGCCAGCCAGCCGATAAGGATGTAGGTAAGACCGCGGGCAGCGAAGCCGATGCGGGTCAGGGTTTCGAAACGGGCGATCGGCGGCATCGGTGGCTCCCTCAACGCCAATCCGGCCGATGCCGGAAGTGGTTGGGGGCTCAATGTGCGCGGGTGCGCGCGAGTTCCGTTTCAACCAACATCAGGGTCAAACGAAAGAGGGCGCCCGAAGGCGCCCTCTCCGAAAGTAGATCTGCGGTGAGGCAGCTTACTTCTGCATCTCTTCGCCGGCCTGCTCGACCTCGGCGCCGACTTCGGCGGTCGCCGCATCGGTGGCCACCGCCGCATCAGTCGCCGCCGCGTCGACCGCCGCACCGGCGTCGTCGACGGCCGCTTCGGTCGCCGCGCCGACATCGGCGGCGGCGGCTTCAACGTCGGCGCCAGCCGAATCCGCGGTGACCTCAGCGGCCTCCTCGGTCTTCTCGCTGCAGGCCGAAACGCCCAGAGCCGCAACCATCGCCAGCGAAATCGCAAGCTTCTTCATCGTCATTTCCCCCTTCAGGCCGACCCCCCACGGGCCGACGGAAAGCGCTGCCACGTTACGCGGCTGCAACGGTTAGGCAAGCGCTTTTGCGGTGCGCAGCGACTCGCGCGGCAACGTAACGACCGGGCGGCGAACTTCTCGGCTCGTCCCGTCGGGCGCGTCGGGATGTCGCGCTTTTGCCCCTCTATTCACTTTCGGTTCACGGCCAGGCTGCCGAATTCAACGGCGAGCCGGGTGCGTGTCCCCCTCATCCTGCGCCCGGCTCGCCCATTTGTATGTGTAAAACAAAAAAGGGAATTCCCCCCATGAACCGTATCCTTCTCGCCGGCGTGCTGCTGGCCGCCCCCCTTGCTGCGGCCCAGGCTCAGACCGTTTCCGCGCCGCCGGCCGACGCTCCGGTCGAAGCGACGACCAGCACCACGGTCGACGCGACCGGCACCGAAGTGACCAACGAGTCCGTGACCACGGGCGCGGGTGAAACCACCACGACGCAGACGGTCGAAACGCCCGATGGCGCCAGTACCGAGGTCGAAGCGAAGACCGATGCCGACGGCAAGACCAAGTCGGTGACCAAGACCGAGAAGCCGCCGAAGTCGTAAGCGGCGCCAACCTTTCCCGCGCCGTGACGAGCCGCCCCGGGCATCCTTGCCCCCAAGTCCCCGCCCGGGGCGTCCTCCTGTCCCCCGCTCGTCACGGCGTTGACCCCCGGCGCGCTGCTACCCTAGAAGGGCGGCGGCGCGCCGGATTAGCACAGCGGTAGTGCAGCGGTTTTGTAAACCGAAGGTCGGGGGTTCGATCCCCTCATCCGGCACCGTTTTCCTTGGTCACCGCGTTTTATCAGGACGGATATGGCAGCGATCATGCTGCAGGGCACCGGGTCGGACGTCGGCAAGTCGGTGCTGGTCGCCGGCCTGTGCCGGGCGCTGGCCAATCGGGGCCTGAACGTCCGCCCCTATAAACCGCAGAACATGTCCAACAACGCCGCGGTCACCGTCGACGGCGGCGAGATCGGGCGCGCACAGGCACTGCAGGCGCTCGCAGCGCGCGTCGACCCGACCGTCGACATGAACCCGGTGCTGCTGAAGCCGCAGGGCGACCGCACCTCGCAGCTGATCGTCCATGGCCGGATGCGCGGCACGCTTCATTCGGAGAATTGGCACGAAGGCCGACGGCCGTTGTTGCCCGAGGTGCTGGAGAGCTACCATCGCCTGCGGGCCGCCGCCGACATCGTCGTTGTGGAAGGCGCGGGCTCGCCCGCCGAAACCAATCTGCGCGCAGGCGACATCGCCAACATGGGCTTCGCGCGCGCCGCAAACGTGCCGGTCATCCTGGTCGGCGACATCGACCGCGGCGGCGTCATCGCCTCGATCGTCGGCACGCGCGTCGTCATCGACCCCGAGGACGCGGCGATGATCCGCGGCTTCCTCGTCAACAAATTCCGCGGCGACCCGGCGCTGTTCGACGACGGCTATCGCGATATCGAGGCGCGCACCGGCTGGCGCGGCTATGGCGTGGTGCCGTGGCTGCCCGAAGCAGCGCGGCTGCCAAGCGAGGATGGCGTGGTGCTGGAGCGCCACGACGCGCCTGCCACCGGCCGCGTCGTCGTCGCCTGCCCGATCACCGCGCGCATCGCCAATTTCGACGACCTCGACCCGCTGAAGCTCGAGCCCGGCGTCGAGCTGCGCATGGTGCCGCCCGGCCAGCCGATCCCGGCAGAGGCGCAGCTGATCATCCTCGCCGGATCGAAGGCCACCCTCCCCGACCTCGCCTTCCTGCGGGCGCAGGGCTGGGACATCGACATCCTCGCGCACCACCGCCGCGGGCGACCGGTGCTGGGGCTATGCGGCGGTTATCAGATGCTCGGCCGGCGCATCGCCGATCCGCACGGCATCGAGGGGCCGGCGGGCAGCGCCGACGGACTCGGGCTGCTCGATGTCGAGACGGTGCTGACGCCGGAAAAGGCGCTGCGCCGCGTCGAAGGCATGGCGCTCGGCGCCCCGTTCGCCGGCTATGAAATGCACATCGGCGAAACCTCGGGTCCCGACGCCGCGCGGCCGGTCGTGCAGTTCGCCGATGGCCGCCACGACGGCGCGCGCAGCGCCGACGGGCTGGTAGCGGGCACCTATGTTCACGGATTGCTCGCCGCGCCCGAGCAGCGACAGGCATGGCTGGCGACGATCGGCGTTGACGGCAGCGGGCGCGACTATCACGCCTCGATCGACGAGGCGCTCGACGCCATCGCCGCGACGCTCGAACGGCATGTCGATATCGACGCGCTGATCGCGCTGACGAAGACCGCCGGCTAGCCGCCGATCCGCGCCGTGGGCACGATCAGCGGCACGCCGCCGTCGCTGCCGAACCAGGCGCGCACGCCGAATGTCTGCGCCAACCGCTCCGGCGTCAGCACCGCGTCAGGCGTCCCGTCGGCGACCAGCCGCCCGCCATCCAGCAGCAGCAGCCGGTCGCAGTAGCGCGCGGCGAGGCTGAGATCGTGCAGCACCGCGATGACCAGTTGTCCCGCGGCCGCCTGCGCGCGCAGCAGGTCCATGATCTCGATCTGGTGGCCGGGGTCGAGCGCGGCCAGCGGCTCGTCGACGATCAGCGCGCTCGATTCCTGCGCGAGCGCGCGAGCGAGCAGCACGCGCGCCCGCTCGCCGCCCGACAGTTCGGTGGCGACGCGGCCACGCAGATGCGTGACGTCGGCGCGCGCCATGGCGCGATCCACCGCTTCAAGATCGGCAGCGGCAAGCCGCGACATCGGCGTGAGCAGCGGCAGGCGCCCGAGCGCTACCACCCGCTCGACAGCTAGCGGCCAGTGCAGCACCTGCCCTTGCGGCAGATAGGCGAGCAACCGCGCGATCTCGGCGCGGCGCAGTCCGGCGATCGGCGCGCCATCGAGGCGGACGTCGCCTGCGCTGGGTTCGACGAGTCCGAGCATCGCGCGGACCAATGTCGACTTGCCGGCGCCGTTCGGCCCAATGATGCCGACAAGCCCGCCCGGCGCGAAGTTCGCCGATACGCCCTCGACAGCGCGACGCCCGCCGAGCGTGACGCCCAGCGTTTCCACCGACAGCGCTACCATAGCCGCCGCTCCCGCATCAGGTGGAAGAGGAAGACCGGCACGCCGAGGAAGGCGGTCACCACGCCGAGCTTCAGCTCGTTGGTGGTCGGGATCACCCGCACCGCGACATCGGCGATCGCCAGCAGTGCCGCGCCGGCAAGCGCCGACGGCAGCAGGATCGACGAGGGCGAGCGGTCGGTGAGCGGGCGAATGAGGTGCGGCACGACGAGCCCGACGAAGCCGATCGCGCCCGACACCGCCACCGCGCCGCCGACGCCGATCGCCACACCGGCAAGCAACCGCAGCCGGGTGCGTTTCAGATCGACACCCAATGACCGTGCGCCGTCCTCGCCGAGCGTCAGCGCATCGAGTGCCCGACCGTCCCAGACGAGCAGCATTATGCCGACCGCGATGCAGGGCAGCGCCAGCAGCACATGCTGCATCGACCGGTCCTCGAGCG
This sequence comes from Sphingoaurantiacus capsulatus, assembly GCF_042648405.1. NCBI lineage: Bacteria > Pseudomonadati > Pseudomonadota > Alphaproteobacteria > Sphingomonadales > Sphingosinicellaceae > Sphingoaurantiacus > Sphingoaurantiacus capsulatus. Next base: position 344,201 of record NZ_JBHRXV010000004.1, read on the forward strand.
AGCCGAGCAGCCAGCTCATGATCTCCATCGCCGCGAACGGGTTGGGCGACATGTTGAGCGCCAGGCTGATCGCCGCGCCGCCGAGCGTGCCGATGGCGATACCGGCGAGGATGAGGGTCAGCGCGCTTTCCGATCGTCCGGCGAGCAGGAACAGCAGCAGCAGTGCCAGCAGCGCACCGCCGATCGCCAGCGCCGGCAGCAGCGCGGGGTGAAGCGCCGCGAGCCCGAAATAGAGCGCCGCCACCGCCCCCAATGCCGCGCCGTTCGAGGCGCCGAGGACCGAGGGTTCGGCGAGCGGATTGCGCAGATAGCCCTGCATCGCCGCGCCCGCGATGCCGAGCATCGCGCCGACGCCGAGCGCCAGCAGCACGCGCGGCAGCCGCAGTTCGAACAGGATAGTACGCGCGGTCGCATCGCCGCCGCCGGTCAGTGCCGCGAGCGTGCGCTCGACGCCAAGCGACGCGGTACCGACCGACAGCGACAGCGCCGCGGCGACGAGCAGCACGACGACCAGCGTCGCGATCAGCCCGATGCTCCTGCCGCTTCCCGTCATCGCCCCGCTTTTCGCTCCTTTGGCCTGCGCCGCGCGAGCCCTAGCGCGTTTCCGGGGCCGAGGGCAAAAGCGGTGCGGTCACGGCGCGCCGGCCCAGCCGGTCGACCAGCGCATAGATCACCGGCGTGCTGTAGAGCGTGAGCAATTGGCTCACCAACAGCCCGCCGACGATGCAGATGCCGAGCGGCTGGCGCATCTCCGACCCTTCGCCGGCGCCCAGCACCAGCGGCAGCGCGCCGAGGATCGCCGCCATGTTGGTCATCAGGATCGGGCGCAGGCGCAGCTTTGCGGCTGCGCGGATCGCATCCTCGGCGGTCTTGCCCTGCTTTCGCTGCAGCATCAGCGCGAAGTCGATCATCAGGATGGCGTTCTTCATCACCATGCCGATGAGGAGGAACAGCCCGAGGAGCGCGATCAGCGAGAATTCGAAGCCGGTCACCCACAGTGCCGCGAAGGCGCCGATGCCGGCGGGCGGCAGGGTCGACAGGATGGTCAGCGGGTGGCGCAGGCTTTCGTAGAGAATGCCGAGCACGATGTAGACGGCGAGGATGACGCCCAACAGCAGCAGCGGCTGGTTGCGCATGCTGTCCCCGGCCATGTCGAGTTCGCCGGCGAGCTTCGCCTGGACGTCGCTCGGCAGCATCAGCGGGGCGAGCGCGCGGTCGATCGCGGTCTTCGCCTGTTCGAGCGAGACGCCGGGGGCGAGCGTGAAACTGATGCGCCGCGCGGCGAACTGGTCGCGATGCTGGATCCAGTCGTTGGCGAGGCTGTAGCTGCGCGTCGCGAGCGACGACAGCGGCACGCGGCGGCCATCGGCGGCGATGACCTGCACGAGATCGAGCACCGCCGGATCCTGCGTGTAGCGCGGCTCCAGCTCGAGGATGACGCGATACTGGTTGAGGCTGTCGTAGATGGTCGCGACCTGCCGCTGGCTGAAGCTGTTGTTGAGGACGGTTGTGATCGTCCGCATGTCGACGCCCAATCGGCGCGCCGCGTCGCGGTCGATGTCGAGATCGATCTGGAGGTTGCCGCCGTCGGCGCGACCGTCGATGTCGGTGAGCTCGGGCACCTCCTCCAGCGCGGCGGCGACCTTGCGCTGCCAGCCCTTCAGTCCCTCAAGCTTCGGCGACAGCAGCCGCAGATCATATTCCTGCCCTTGCTGGCCCGGCGGTTCGAGCTGGATGTCCTGATCGACATTCACCCACAGCACGCCGCCCGGCACCTTGGGCATGCCGGCGCGCAGCCGGTCGACGACCGCGCCCGCCGGTTCACCACGCTCCTCGACAGGCTTCAGCCGCACCATCATGAACGCATTGTTGATGCCGGTGTCGCCGCCCGCCTGCCCGACCACGTCGGCGATCCCCGGATCGGCGAGCAGGTAGCGGCGGTAGATTTCGATCTTCGGCTGCATCAGTTGATACGACATGCCGTCGTCACCCCGCGCAAAGGCGGTGAGCTGGCCGGTGTCCTGTTCGGGCAGGAAGCCCTTGGGGATCAGGATGTAGAGGCCGACGTTGAGCGCGATCGCCACGGCGAACAGCCCGAGCGCGAGGCGCGGGTGGCGCATCACCTTGTCGAGCGAGCGTTCGTAGAAAGCGGCGACCCGCGCGTAGCGCCCTTCGGTCGGTTCGGCGGCATCCTCGCGGCGCAGCAGGCGGGCGCAGAGCGCCGGGGTCAAGGTCAGCGAGACGATCAGCGAGAAGACCATCGCCGCGGCCAGCGTCAGCGAGAATTCGCGGAACAGCAAGGTGACGACACCGCCCATGAACAGGATGGCGACGAACACCACCAGCAGCGCGAGGTTCATCGCGATCAGCGTGAAGCCGACCTCGCGCACGCCGCGCACCGCCGCGCGCGCCGGCGACAGGCCGGCCGAGATATGGCGCGCAATATTTTCGAGCACGACGATGGCATCATCGACCACCAGCCCGGCGGCGACGATCAACGCGGTCAGCGACAGGTTGTTGAGGCTGAACCCCATCGCCCACATCGCGCCGAAGCTGGCGATCAGCGCGACGGGAATCGCGAGGCTGGGGATGAGCGCGGCGCGCCACTGGCGCAGGAACAAGCCGACGACGAGGACGACGAGCCCGACCGACAGCGCAAGCGCCAGCTGCGCCTCGCGGATGGTGGCGCGGATGCCCGGCGAGCGGTCGAGCACCACCTCCAGCCGCGCCTGCGCGGGCATCAGGCTGCGCAGGCCGGGCAGGCTGTCGCGGATCGCATCGGTGGTGGCGACGATGTTGGCGCCGGGCTGGCGGCGGATGGTCAGCAGTACCGCGTCGCGGTCGTTATGGAAGCCCATCGCATAACGGTTCTGCGTGGATTCGGAGACGGTCGCGACATCGGACAGCCGCACCAGCCCAGTGTCGCGCCGCGCGACGACAAGGTTGCCGTAGCTCGCGGCGTCGCGGAGCTGCGCGTTGCTGCCGATCTGCCAATTGCGGCCGTCGCGCTCGGTGGCGCCCAATGGCGACAGCGAATTGGCATTGGCGATGGCGGCGCGAATCTCGTCGAGCGCGACGCCGTTGGCGGCGAGCGCATGCGGGTTGAGCTGGATGCGGACGGCGGGCAGCGACGCGCCGCCGATCGACACTTCGCCGACCCCCGGCACCTGCGAGATTTTCTGCGCGAGGATAGACGAGGCTTCCTCGTAGAGCCGGCCCGGCGGCAGCGTCTCCGACGACAGTGCCAGCGCCATGATCGGCGCCTGGCTGGGGTTGAGCTTGCGGTAGCTGGGCTCCGACGGCATGCCCGCCGGCAATTGCCCGCGCGCCGCGTTGATCGCCGCCTGCACGTCGCGCGCGGCGTCGTTGATGTCGCGGCCGAGCTCGAAGATCAGCTCGATTTCGACCGAGCCCTGCCCGCTCGTCGCCTCCATCAGCTGCACGCCGGCGATGCTGCCGAGCGCGCGTTGCAGCGGCACCGCGACCGCCGCCGCCATGGTGCGCGGATTGCCGCCGGGCAGACTGGCCTCGACCGAGATGGCGGGCATGTCGACTTCGGGCAGCGGTGCCGTCGGCAGCAACCGATAGGTGAGCAGCCCCATCAGCATCATCGCCACGGCGAGCAGGATGCTCGCCACCGGCCGGGCGATGAAAAAGCGCGCGATCACGCGGCGGCGGGTTCGGTGGCGGCGCCGCGGCGGCGCTTCGCCAGCCGGTCGAAGAACAGATAGACGACCGGCGTGGTGAACAGCGTCAGGATCTGGCTGGCGATGAGGCCGCCGACCATGACGAGGCCGAGCGGCTGGCGCAGCTCTGCGCCGGCACCTTGCGCGAACATCAGCGGCAGCGCGCCGAACAGCGCGGCGAGCGTCGTCATCAGGATCGGGCGGAAGCGCAGCAGCGCCGCGCGCCGGATCGCTTCGCGCGGCGCCATGCCTTCACGCCGCTCCGCCTCCAGCGCGAAGTCGACCATCATGATGCCGTTCTTCTTCACGAGGCCGATGAGCAGGATGATGCCGATCACCGCGATCAGGTCGAGCGGCTGGCGGGCGATGAACAGCGCCAGCAGCGCGCCGACGGTGGCGGACGGCAAGGTCGACAGGATGGTGATCGGGTGGATGGTGCTCTCGTAGAGCATGCCTAGCACCAGATACATTACCACTACTGCGGCGAGGACGAGCAGCAAGGTGCTGTCGAGCGAGGCTTCGAACGCGCTCGCCGCGCCCTGATAGGCGAGCACCACCGAGGGCGGCGCGCCGAGCTCGGCCCAGGCGGTGTCGATCGCCTCCACCGCATCGCTGAGCGACACGCCGGGGGCGAGGTTGAACGAGACGGTCGCCGCCGGGAACTGGCCGACGCGATTGAGCAGCAGCGGCGCGGCGCGGACCTCGATCCGCGCGAGGTTGGCGAGCGGCACCGGCGTGCCGCCCGCGGCTTTGACGAAGATGCGGCCGAGATCCTCCGGCCCCTGCTGCAGCGCCGGATCGGCCTCGATCACCACGCGATACTGGTTCGCCTGCGTGAACATCGTCGCGATCTGGCGCTGGCCGAAGGCGTTGTAGAGCGCGGCGTTGATGTCGGCGGCGTTGATGCCGAGGCGGCTGGCGGCGGCACGGTCGATCTCGACGAAGGCCTGCAAGCCGCCCGACTGGAGATCGTCGCTGACGTCGGCGAGCACCTTCGCTTCGCGCAACTTCTCGACAAGGCGCGGCGTCCAGTCGGCGAGCACGGCCGCGTCGGGCGTCGACAGGGTGAAGCGATACTGGGTGCGGCTGACCCGGTCGTCGATGTTCAGTTCCTGAACCGCCTGCATATAGGCGCGAATGCCGGGGATGGCGGCGGCGTCCTTTCCGAGGCGCGCCATCACCTCGAGCGCGCCGTCGCGCGACCCGTGCGACTTCAGATTGACCAGCATCCGGCCGCTGTTGAGCGTCGGGTTGGTGGCGTCGACGCCGATGAAGGAGGAGACGCTGTCGACCGCCGGATCGGCAAGCACGAGATCGACCAGCCGCTGCTGCCGCTGCGCCATTGCCGCGAAGGAAATATCCTCGGGCGCCTGCGTCACCACCTGAATCGCGCCAGCGTCCTGCACCGGGAAGAAACCCTTGGGCACAGCGAGATAGAGCAAAGCGGTCAATGCGAGCGTGCCGACGGTGACGCCGAGCATCAGCCGCTGCCGCGCGAACGCCCAGTCCAGCCACACGCCGTAGCGATCGATCAGCCGGTCGAGGATATCCTTCTTGTCGCTCACCGCATGCGCCTTGAGCATCCGCGCGCACATCATCGGTGTAAGCGTCAGCGAGACGAGCAACGAGATGGCGATGGCGACCGCCAGCGTGATCGCGAATTCGCGGAACAGCCGCCCGACGACATCGCCCATGAACAGCAGCGGGATCAGCACCGCGATCAGGCTGACGGTGAGCGACACCAGCGTGAAGCCGATTTCGCCCGCGCCCTTCAGCGCCGCCTGCATCGGCTTCTCGCCCTTCTCCAGATGGCGGGCGATATTCTCCAGCATGACGATCGCGTCGTCGACGACGAAGCCGGTGGCGATGGTGAGCGCCATCAGCGTCAGATTGTTGAGGCTGAACCCCAGCAGATGCATCACCCCGAAGGTGCCGACCAGCGACAGCGGCACCGCGAGGCCGGGGATGATCGTTGCGGGCAGGTTGCGCAGGAACAGGAAGGTGACGAGCACCACCAGCGCCACCGCGAACACCATCTCCACCTGCACGCCACGCACCGAGGCGCGGATCGTCTCGGTGCGGTCGGTGAGGATCTCGACATCGACCGAGGCGGGCATACCGGCGGTCAGTTCGGGGAGCAGGGTGCGGACGCGGTCCACCACCTCGATGACGTTGGCGCCGGGCTGGCGCTGGATGTTGACCAGCACCGCCGGCACGCGGCCCGACCAGGCGGCGAGGCGCCGGTCCTCAGCGCCGGCCTCGACGCGCGCGACTTCGCCGAGGGTGAGCGGTGCGTCGTTGACCCAGGCGATCACCAGCCCGCGATAATCCTCGACCGAGGACAGCTGATCGTTGGCGTCCATCATGATCGAGCGGGTCGGGCTGTCGAAGCTGCCCTTCGGCTGGTTGACCGAGGCGGCGTTGATGGCGGTACGCACATCCTCCATGTCGAGCCCGCGCGCGGCGAGCGCGGCGGGATCGACCTGCAGCCGCACCGCGGGGCGCTGGCCGCCGGCGAGGCTGACCATGCCCACGCCCGGCGTCTGCGACAGCTTCTGCGCCATGCGCGTGTCGACAAGATCGTAGACGGCCGGCAGCGGCAGCGCCGCCGAGCTGACCGCCAGCGTGATGATCGGCGTGTCGGCCGGATTGACCTTCCGGTAGACGGGCGGCGTCGGCAGATCGTCGGGCAGCAAGGTCGCTGAGGCGGCGATGGCGGCCTGCACCTCCTGCTCGGCAATGCTCATCGGCACTTCGAGCGCAAACTGCAGCGTGACGATCGAGGCGCCGCCCGAGCTGCTCGTCGACATCTGGCGCAGGCCGGGAATCTGGCCGAAGCGGCGTTCGAGCGGCGCGGTCACCGCGCTCGACGCCACCTCGGGGCTGGCGCCGGGGTAGAAGGTGAAGACCTGAATGACCGGGTAATCGACCTGCGGCAGCGCGGCGACGGGCAGCAGCCGATAGGCGATCATCCCCGACAGCAGCAGCGCCACCATCAACAGCGCGGTGGCAACGGGCCGCAGGATAAACCCGCGCGAGATGTTCATTTGTCGGCGGCGGAAGCGGCGCCGGCGGCGGCGGCAGGCGTGCCGATGATCTCGACCTTCTCGGCGTCCTTCACGCTGTCGAAGCCCTCGATTACCACGCGTTCTGCGGGCGTCACGCCGCGCCGGATCATCGTGCGCTCGCCATCGGTCGGCCCGAGTGTCACGACGCGGCGGCGGGCGACGCCGTCCTTGTCGACGACGTAGACGAACGGCCCGGCCGTGCCCTGCTGCACCGCGACGGCGGGAACGGTGATCGCGTCGGCGAAGGTCTGCAGCCCCAGCCGCACGTTGACGAACTGGTTGGGGAACAGCCGCGCGTCGCCGTTGGCGAATTCGCCGCGCAGCCGCAACGTGCCCGAGCCGGCGTCGATCTGATTGTCCATGTTGGTGAGGCGTCCGGTGGCGAGCACCGCCTGCTCGCCGCGATCCCAGGCCTCGACGCGCAAAGCACCCGCGCCCATCGCCGCGCGCACCGCGTCGACCTGAGTCTCGGGCACGGTGAACACCACCGAAATCGGCTGCACCTGCGTGATGGTGGCGATCGGCGCGGCGTCGCCGGCGCTGATCAGATTGCCGGCATCGACGCCGCGAAAGCCGATACGCCCCGAAATCGGCGCGCGGATGCGCGAGAATTCAAGTTGCAACCGCGCGTCGGCGATGCGGCCGTTGCTGGTCGCAACGGCGCCGCCATGCTGGCCGACCAGCGCTTCGTGCTGCTCGAGCTGCGCCTTGGTGGTGAAGCCCTTGCCAGCGAGCTCGCGATGGCGGCCGAGCTGGCTCTGCGCCTGGCGGAGTTGCGCCTGATTCTGCTGCCGTTCGCCGACCGCCTGCGCGAGGCTGGCTTGGAAGGGACGCGGGTCGATTTCGGCGAGCAACTGCCCGCGGCCGACCTGCTGGCCTTCGCGGAAATGAAGCCGCGTGATCGCACCGTCGACACGGCTGCGCACCGCGACGGTCGCCAGCGGGGTGACGGTGCCGAGCGCCTTCAGCTCGACATCGAACGGCGCGCGCTCGACGATGGCCACGCGCACCGGCGCGATGTCGTCGTCGGCCGCTTCGCCCTCGGGCTCGCCGCCGAGCGTCCAATAGGCGAGCGCGCCGCCGGCCAGCAGCACGGCACCCATGATCTTCAGCCGGTGCGCCTGCGCCCCGTCGCGGATATCCACGAAATTTCCCCCGCTCGCTTCACTTATTGCAACCCATTATCAACAAATGCGACGTGGGCGCCATAGATTTCGGCGGGAGAAATGTTTCGACGCAACGCGATGCGCTGATCGGCCGCGCTATGTCGTGCGATAGCGCGGCGCGACGTCGCGCTTCGAGAGATGCGGGGCGAGCGCGAGACGCGCCTGCTGCATCGCCTGCCAGCCGCTGTCGTCGGCGAGCGGCGGGATGGTGACGGTCTCGCCGCGGTCGAGGCCGGTCAGCGCGGCATCGACGAGGTCGCCAACCTCCATGAGGATTTCCGCCGGCAGCGCGTCGGCGCTCATGCCCGAGCGCTCCCAGATTTCGGTGCGGGTGGCGCCGGGCAACACCGCCTGAACCTGCACACCCTTCCCGCCGATCTCGGCGGCGAGGCCTTGGCTGAGGTTGAGCATGAACGCCTTGGTGCCGCTGTAGGCGGAATCGAACATCTCCGGCGCGAGCGCCAGCACCGAGGCGATGTTGACGATGGCGCCGCCACCCCGCGCGACGAACGCGCGGGCGGCTGCGGCGGCGAGCAGCGCGGGGGCAGTGACGTTGAGGGCGATCAGCCGCTCGAGGTCGGCGATGGGCGCGGTGACGATGGTGCCGCCGAGCGACATGCCGGCATTGTTGACCAGCATCGAGATGGCGGTGTCGTCGGCGATGCGCGCTTCGACCTTGGCGAGCTGCGCACGATCGGTGAGGTCGGCGGGCAGCACATCGACGGCGACGCCGGTTTCGGCGCGGAGGCGATCGGCGAGCGCCGTCAGCCGCGCGGCGTCGCGGGCGACGAGGATGAGATCATGGCCGCGGCGGGCGAGGCGATCGGCATAGGTGGCGCCGATACCGGCGGACGCGCCGGTGATGAGGGCGGTGCGGTTGGTGGTCGACATGGGTCCTCCTGTCGCGGTCGAGGGGCGGCGATCGGTTGAAAGGCTTCGAGGGTCAGGCGGCGGCGCGCAACGGCCGGTCGGCGGTCGTGCCGAGCACGGTGTCGAGCCAGGCGACCGAGGTGGCGGCAACCTCCTCCCAACCGGGTTCGGCGGTGAGGAAATGCGAGCGGCCCTTGAACAGCCGATAGTCGGTGCGCGCCGGCGAGCGCTTCTGCTGCAGATAGGTCAGCCGCGACATGAACGGCGTGACGAGATTGTCGCGCTCGCCGCCGGTGACGAGCAACGGCACGTTGCGGCGCTTCGGGCTGATCCAGGTGCCGAGCATGAACGCCGCCTGGTAGAAGATGCGCCCCGGCGTCGGGATGACGACGCTGCGATGCGCCTCCGCCTGCTGCCCGGCGGGCGCGGCGTTGGCGAACTTCGCGGCGAACTCGCCGAGGTCGAGCGCATAGGGCCGGTTCCAGCCGTTCCAGCGCGCGAGGATCGGGAAGGCCGACAGCAGCGCGCGCCAACCGGCGGGCACGCCGCCGATCGGCGCGGGATCGAGCGCGATGCCGGCGGCGCCGAGCCCGCGGTCGAGCAGCAGCTGCACGATCAGCCCGCCGAAGCTGTGGCCGATCAGCACCGGCGGTTCGGGCAGGGTGCGGATGAAGTCGGCATAGTGATCGACGATCTGGCCGATGCGCAAGGAGCCGAGCCCGGCGGGCGGCGCCTTGTTGATCTCGGCGGCGGAAAGCCCGTCGAGGCCGGGCCAGGTCGGGACGTGCACCGTGTAGCCGGCGGCTTCGAACGGGGGCAGGAAATTGTCCCACGACCGCGCGGTCATCCAGGCGCCGTGAACGAAGACGATGGAGTTGGTGGGGCGGGTCATGGCGGTTCCTCCGGTTCGATGCAGCCAGTGTAGGACGCACATCACGCAACGGAATCAGACGTCGGGCCGGGCCGATGACACGTTGGTATTAGGGGGCATGAATCCCCCGTTCGTCATCCCGGCGAAGGCCGGGATCCATGCCGACCGTTGGATGGATCCCGGCCTTCGCCGGGATGACGAATGAAAGTGGATTTCTAAACCAGCGTCGCGTCGAGGCTGATGTCGGCGTTGAGCACCTTCGAGACCGGGCAGCCGGCCTTGGCCTTCGCCGCCAGCTCCTGGAAGGTCGCGTCGTCGGCGCCGGGAATCTCCGCGCGCAACGTGAGCTTGATCGCGGTGATCGCGAAGCCGTCGTCGAGCTTTTCGAGCGTCACCTTGGCGGTCGTCTCCATCGAGGTGGCGGTCAGCCCCGCCTCGCTGAGGATCAGCGACAGCGCCATGGTGAAGCAGCCGGCATGCGCGGCACCGAGCAGCTCCTCGGGGTTGCTGCCCGCGACGCCTTCGAAGCGGCTGGAGAAACCGTAAGGGTAATCCTTAAGCGCGCCGCTTTGCGTCGAGAGACGGCCGCGGCCGTCCTTGAGGCCGCCGGTCCAGCCGGCCGAGCCGGTACGATCGATCTTCATGTGCATGCTCCTTCGAGGGGGGTCGGGGGAAGTCTGCCGCCGCCAGCTTACAGCAAGGCGACGATGACGCCGATGGCGAAGCCGAAGCCGGCGACGCAGGCGGGAACGACGAGCACCTGGCCGAGCACCGCGCCGGGGCTCATCCGGCCGCCGGGCGTGTCGATGCCGCGAAAGGGCGTCGCGCGGCGATGAAGACCGAGATGCGCGAGTACCGCCGGGGTTCCGAGATACATCAGCAGGTAGAAGCCGACGATGCCGAGCAGAAGCGGCATCCCGGCGCCGCTGCCGAAACTGAACAGCATCGCCGCGATGAACAGCAGATAGGCCACCGCCATCGCCGCGAAGATCACCGACGGCAGCTCGAACAGCGGCGGCGGAGTTTCGCGGGCCGGCGTTTGCGAAAGGCCGGTGACGAGGTCGGCGGGGCGGTCGTCGAAGCGGAAAGTTTGGGCGTCCATCATGCGGCTCCTTTGACAGGATGAGCATGATGATCTGCCGGGTCGGCGCGTCCCTCAATTCGGACGCGCGGACAGGTTTTGCACACCAAAGGATGAGGGTCGCGCGCTGGCAGGCGCGTCCCATACCATGGTATTATCGGCGGATGCGGCGACCTGGCCTAAGCTCCCGGCGCCACATCGGAGGGACCCATGGCCGACGCCCCCATCGTCCATGTCGTAGATGACGACCACTCATTGCGCGAGGCGCTCGGCAGCCTGTTCCGTTCGGTCGGGATGGAGGCGCGCCTCTATGGTTCGTCGAAGGAATTCCTCGACGGCGTCGACACAGCCCGGCCCGGCTGCATCGTACTCGACATCCGCCTGCCAGGCACCAGCGGCCTCGACTTCCAGGTCCAGCTCGCCGAGAGCGGCATCGGCCTGCCCGTCATCCTGATGACCGGGCACGGCGACATTCCGATGTCGGTGCGCGGCATGAAGGCGGGCGCGGTCGACTTCCTCGCCAAGCCGTTCCGCGACCAGGACATGCTCGACGCCGTCGCCATCGCGATCGAGCGCGACATCAAGCGGCGCGGCGCCGAGGCCGGCACCACCCACATCCGCGACCGGTTCGAGACGCTGTCGCCGCGCGAGCGTCAGGTGATGGCGCTGGTCACCGCCGGCAAGATGAACAAGCAGGTCGCGGGCGATCTCGAGCTGAGCGAGGTCACGGTGAAGATCCACCGCGGTTCGGCGATGCGCAAGATGGGCGCGCGCACCCTCGCCGACCTGGTGCGGATGGCCGACACGCTGAGCCTCGCCCGCCCGGCCTGATAACACCATCGGATTATAGGCACCGCGAACCGCCTGTGCGACGCAAGCGGCAGCGTCCGGCCTGTTGGGCAAAGCCGGCGCTTCGTGAAAGGACGTTGCGTGCCGCAGGTTTCGATTATCGACGACGACGACTCGCTTCGGGGGGCTCTGGTGAGCCTCGTGAAGTCGTTCGGCTATGGGGCGCAGGGTTTCGACTCTGCCGAGCAGTTCCTCGCGGCCGGCGGCGCCGCGGGTTTCGACTGTATCGTCACCGACATCCACATGCCGGGGCTGAGCGGCATCGAGTTGAAGCAGCAGTTGAGCGCCGACCATGACTCTACGCCGGTGATCATGATCACCGCGCGCAGCGAGCCGGCGCTGCGGGAACGCGCGAAGGATAGCGGTGCTTTGTGCCTGCTCACCAAGCCGTTCGAGGCGAGCGAGCTGATCGCCTGTATCGAACAGGCGCTCGCCGCGTGACGGCCACGCGAGCGATCGGCTAGGCTCGCGCGCATGGCGGGGCGCGACGACAGCGGGACACTCGAAGCGACGGTCGACATTTTCGACCTCGTCCATGATTCGATCTTCGTGCGCGACCGCGCGGGGTACATCCGCTCGTGGAACGCCGCGTCGGAGGCGCTCTACGGCTGGTCGCGCGAAGCGGCGGTGGGTCGTCTCGTCAACGAATTGCTGCCGCCGCGCCGCCCCGAGCGCGATGCCGCGCGCGAGGCCGAACTGCTGGAGACGGGCCGCTGGGAAGGGCGCCTTTCGCGCGCCGCCGCCGACGGCCGCATGCTGACCATCGACGCGCGCTGGTCGGTGCGGCGCGACGCTGACGGAGCGCCGGTCGAGATCATAGAAACGGGGCGCGACGTCACCGAGCGGCGCGCGGTCGAGGAGGCGCTCCAGCGCAGCGAGTACCGCTACCGCAACCTGTTCCAGGCGATGGCGGCGTCCTTCTGGGAGATCGACTTCACCCCGATCGGTGACATGCTGCGCGAACTGCGCAGCGAAGGCGTCACCGATTATCCGGCCTATTTCGCCGCCAATCCCGATTATGTGCGGCGCATGATCCGCGCGACACGGGTGGTCGACGTCAACGAGCAGACGGTCGCGCTGTTCGGGCGTGGCGACAAGGGCGAGCTGCTGCGCGACCTTGAACCCTTTTGGCCCGATGAGAGCCTGCACGTCTTCGCCGCGAGCGTAATCTCGGCGGTCACCCGCAAGCCCAACTACGTCACCGAGACGCCGCTGCGCACGCTCGATGGTCGCGTGTTCGATGCACTGTTCACCGCGGCCTTCCCGCCGGAATCGATCGCCAAGGGCACCTTGCTGATCGGCGTCATCGACATCTCCGACCGCACCGCCGCCGAAGCGCATCTGCGGCACAGCGAGACGCGCTACCGCAACCTGTTCCACCACATGCCGATCGCGCTGCTGCAGCTCGACATGCGGCCGCTGTTCGACAAGATCGCGGCGATGAAGACGGCCGGGGTCGATGTCGCCGACAAGATCGCGACCGACGACGAACTGCTGACCGAAGCGCTGCGCCTCGTCACCATCGACGAGGTCAACGACGCGGCGATGAAGCTGTTCGGCGTCACCGACCCGACCGCGCTGCACGGGCCGATCGAACCGGCGTGGCAGGCGCGGCCCGACACCATCCGCCGCTCGCTGCTGGCGCGGCTGCGCGGCGAGCCCGGCTATGTCGAGGAGACGAAGATCTCGACGCGCGACGGCCGCGTCGTCGACGTGCTCTACAACATCGCCTTCCCGCCGACCTTGACCGAACTCGGCATCAACGTCGTCACCTTCATGGACCTGACGGAGCGGGTCGAGACGCAGGCGGCGCTGCAGCGGGTGCAGGCCGATTTTGCCCGCGCCGCGCGCATCGCCACGCTCGGCGAACTGACCGCCTCGATCGCGCATGAGGTGAACCAGCCGCTCGCCGCCATTGCCACCAACGGCGAGGCGAGCCTGCGCTGGCTGGGGCGCCCCGAGCCGGATGTCGAGGAGGTACACACGCTGACCGGCCGCATGGTTGCCGATGCGCGCCGCGCCGCCGATATCATCAAGCGCATCCGCGGCATCGCCACGCCGAGCGCGCCGACCCGCGCCGAGCTGTCGGTCAACGCGCTGGTCGAGGAAGCCTCGCTGTTCCTGCGCCATGAGATGCAGGCGCAGGGGGTGACGCTGACGCTCGACCTTGCCGCCGGCGTGCCGCCGATCCTCGGCGACCGCACGCAGTTGCAGCAGGTGCTGGTCAATCTGATGGTCAACGCGATGCAGGCGATGGCGGGCGCCGGCGTCACCCGGCGCGGCATCATCGTGCGCAGCCGCGCGCACGGCACCGGCGCCGCGCTCGAGATCGAGGACAGCGGGCCGGGTTTCGCGCCCGAGCATCTCGGCAGCCTGTTCGCCAGCTTCTTCACCACCAAGGCCGACGGCATGGGCATCGGCCTCTCCATCTGCCGGTCGATCATCGACGACCATGGCGGGCAGATCAGTGCCGCCAACGCGCCCGCCGGCGGCGCGCGATTCCACTTCACCCTGCCCGCCGAGGGCACACCATAAGGTATAGTTGGCGCGGCAGCGCGGCTGGGGCATCCCGGAGGCATGACGCTCTCCAAGACACTCGCCACGCTGACCGCCGACAACGGCCTCTACCGCGCCTGCCCCGGCGACGACTGGCGGCAAGGCCGCACGCTCTACGGCGGCATCCAGGCGGCGCTCGCCGTCGAGGCGGTGCAGCGCGCCTACCCCGATTTGCCGCCGCTGCGGTCGGCGCAGATCGCCTATGTCGGGCCGTCGGCGGGGGAGATCGAGATCACGCCGACCTTGTTGCGCGCCGGCAAATCCTCCGCCTTCATCTCGGTCGGCGTCACCGCCGAGGCGGGCGCGGCGGCGCAGTTGCTGTTGTGCTTCGGCGCCGCGCGCGACTCCGCACATCGCTACACCGAGCTGCCGATGCCGAAGGTCGAGGCGCCCGACGCCTATGAGCCGTTCTTTCAGCCGCCGGTCGCGCCGGTGTTCACCCAGCATCTCGATAGCCGCCGCGCCGGCGGTGCGACGGTGGTGACCGGCGCGAAGCGGCCCGAGCTGCTGCTGTGGCTGCGGCATCGCGACGATGCCGCGCCCGATGGCCCGGCGAGCCTGCTGGCGCTCGGCGACGCGCCGCCGCCCGCGGCGATGACGATGTTCACCGATCGCGCGCCGATCAGCACGATGACCTGGTCGGTCGACGTGCTCGCCGACAGCTTCGACGGCGGCGCCTGGCATCTGCTGCACGTGGTCGGCGACACCGTCGCCGATGGCTATTCGAGCCAGACGATGACGATGTGGACCGCCGACGGCCGCCCGGTGATGGCGGCGCGCCAGACGGTCGCGATCTACGCCTAGGCGGATTCGAGAAGCACGGCGGTGCCCTGCCCGCCGTCGACGCAGATCGACACGATCGCCTTGCGGCCCGGGCCGAGGACGGCGAGCTCCTTCACCGTCTGGCTGAGGATGCGCGCGCCGGTGGCGGCGAAGGGATGGCCGATGGCGAGCGAGCCGCCGTTCGGGTTGAACCGCTCCCATGGAAAGTCGCCGAGATCGACGTCGACCTTCGCATTGGCGCGGCGATAGGCGGGGTCGCTCACCGCCTTGACGTTGGCGAGCACTTGGCCGGCGAAGGCCTCGTGGATTTCGAACAGGTCGATGTCGGCGAAGGTCAGCCCGTTACGCGCGAGCAGCCGCGGGATGGCGCGCGCCGGCGACATGAGGATTCCCTCCTCGTGCCAGTCCATCGCGGCGAGCTGCCAGTCGACCAGCCGCGCCGCCGGCCGGCCGCCCAATCGTGCGCGGCCTTCGGCATCGGCAACCCACAGCGAGGCGGCGCCGTCGGTCAGTGGCGAGCTGTTGCCGGCGGTGATGCTGCCGGCGCCGCTGCGGTCGAACACGGGTGGCAGCGACGCGAGCTTGTCGGCGGTGGAATCGCCGCGCGGCAGATTGTCGGCAGCAACCTCGCCGAACGGCAGGATCAGATCGCTGAAGAAGCCGCTGCCCTGCGCGGCGACGGCGCGCTGGTGGCTCCACAATGCCACCTCGTCCTGGGCGGCGCGCGCGATGGCGAAATGCTTGACCGTATCCTCGGTATGCTCGCCCATGCTGCGGCCGCTGATGCGGTTCGCCCAGCCGCGCACCGGCAGGTCGAAGTCGGCGAGGCTGAGTGTCTTTGCGGCTTCGGCAATCGCGGCGGGGTCGCGGGCGGCAGCCATCAGCGCCATCGCCTTTCCGGGCGTCAGCGCGATCGGCACGCGGCTCATTGTCTCGACGCCGCCGACCAGCGCCAGATGGAAATCGCTGTGGCCGACGAGGCCCGCCGCCTCGATCGCCGCCATCATGCTGGTCGAACAAGCCATCGTCGTCGCGAAGGACGGGATGGTCGGGTCGAGCTTGGCATCGAGCAGCAGCTCGCGGCCGATGTTCGACACGCGCGGGCTCGGGATTACCTGGCCCCAGACCAGCAGGTCGGGCCGCGCCTGTTCAGCCATCGCCTGCGCGATCGGCACCGAGAGCGACAGCGCATCCTGCCCGGCGAAGACACCGCCTGCCTTCACGAAGGGGGTGCGCAGGCCCGGGATCAGATAGCGATCGGTCATCACGGCCCCCTCAGCGCGTCGTGGCGGAGAAGAGCGGCGCGAGCACCGCGAACAGCGTGCCGCCGGCGATGACGCCGAGCGGCAGGCTGAGCGTCGCCTGCACGGTGCCGATGCCGGCGACGAGCGATACGACTGCCGCGATCAGCACCGCGCCGCGATCGACGGTCTGGCGGCCGCGGTGGAAACCATAGGCGTCGGGGGTGGCGGGGGTCAGCTTCATGGCGCGTCCTTCCAGAGGCAAGTTCATGCCTGGAAGATGCGCGCACCGAAGCGCCCGCGACATTCTACGCGGGGGTGAAACGATCGGCTTTGCGGATGCCGCGCCTATACGCGGGTGTTAGTCGCCCGCACTATTCTTCGAGCGCACTGTCGATGCAGCCGATCAGCTGTTCGCAGTCGAACGGCTTCTTCAGCAGGCAATGCGCGCCGGCGGCTGCGGCCTTCGCCTGCGCGCAGGCATCGGCAAAGGCGGAAATCAGGATGACGGGCGTGCCCGAGGGCGTGACCTCCTGCGCGAGCTGCATGCCGCTCATGCCGTCCATCTGCACGTCGCTGATCACGCAGTCGCAGGTGTTGCGCGCATCGGAGTCGAGGAAGGCCTCGGCCGAGCCGAAGGTTTCGACACGATAGCCGAGGCTGCGCACCAGCCCGTCGAGCGAGGTGCGAACGCCTTCGTCGTCGTCGACGACCGAGATCAGCGGACAATCACTCACGTCACACTACATCCTTCACGGCGCGACTCCGAAGCCGGGCGCCCAGTCCTAGATGCCCAAACGCGACACGCCCCGAAATTATACCCGAGGATAGCATCGTCATGCGCTCGTCATGACTCGCGCCGGTTAAATAACCGCTTCAAGGCGCGGTAGAAATGCTTCGTGGCGCACCAAGGTTCTCGACGCCACCTGTTATCGCATGACTGCGACGCTCAGTCTTCCCCGCCCGCGCGGCCTTCGGCCGTCCTTCGGTACGCAGGTCGCCATCGGCCTCGTCGCCGGTATCGGCCTTGGCCTGCTCGCCCGCGACCTCGGGCAGGCCGACGCGCCCTCCGGGCTCGCGGTGGCGCTGCAGACGATCGGCGCGACGTTCGTGCAATTGCTGAAGCTGCTGGTGCCGCCTTTGGTGTTCGGCGCCATCATCGCCAGCGTGGCGGCGCTGCGCGAGCTGACCGATGCCGCGAAGCTCGCGTGGCGGACGCTCGGCTGGTTCGCGGTCACAGCGCTGATCGCTGTCGTGATCGGCGTCGCGCTTGGCCTGCTGATCGAGCCCGGTGCGCGATCGACGGTGGCGGCGAGCACGGCCGCGGCGCCCTCGGCGGTCGGCGGCTGGCTTGATTTCCTCAAAGGCCTCGTCCCCGGCAACTTCCTCGCGCTTTCGGCCTCGACCAAGCTTGCCGACGGCAGCGCGACCACCTCGCTCTCGTTCAACGTGCTGCAGTTGATCGTGCTGGCGCTGGCGGTCGGCGCCGCCGCGGTGAAGAGCGGCGAGGCGGGCGGGCCGTTCCTGCGCTTCAACGCGTCGCTGCTGGCGGTGGCGCGGAAGCTGCTCGGCTGGCTGATCAAGCTGACGCCGATCGGCACCGCCGCGCTGATCGGCGACGCGGTGGCGCGCTACGGCTGGGAGTCGCTGAGCGCGCTCGGCTGGTTCGCCATCGCGATCTACGTCGGTCTCGGCCTCGTGCTGTTCCTCGTCTATCCGCTGCTGCTGCTGGCGAACGGCCTGTCGCCGCGCCGCTTCTTCGCCGCCGCCTGGCCGGCGATCCAGCTGGGCTTCGTGTCGCGATCGTCGATCGGCACCCTGCCGGTGACCGAGCGCGTCGTCGAGCGGCTGGGCGTGCCCGCCAACTATGCCGCTTTCGCGGTGCCGCTGGGCGCCACCACCAAGATGGACGGCTGCGCCGCCATCTACCCGGCGATCGCCGCGCTGTTCGTCGCGCAATATTATGGGCTGGCGCTGGCGCCGACCGATTATCTGCTTATCGCGTTCGTGTCGGTGGTGGGCTCGGCGGCAACGGCGGGGCTGACCGGCGCGGTGGTGATGCTGACCTTGACCCTGTCGACGCTCGGCCTGCCGATGGAAGGCGCCGGCCTGCTGCTGGCGATCGACCCGATCGTCGACATGGGGCGGACGGCGGTGAACGTGGCAGGCCAAGCATTGGTGCCGACGATCGTGGCGAAGCGCGGCGCGCTGCTCGAGGAGCCAACCTAGGCGGGCAACTTCAGCGTCTCCGCCATCCGCACGAAGTCGGCGAGCGTCTTCGCCCCCATCTTCCGCATGGCGTTGCCGCGATGAATCTTCACCGTGATCTCGGACAGGCCGAGGTCGAAGGCGATCTGCTTGTTCATCTTGCCCGTCGCGACACGCCCCATCACGTCGCGTTCGCGCGCGGAGAGCGAGTCGAAGCGGCTGCGCAGGCCATCGCTCTGGCTGCGCGCGGCGCGCTCCTCGGCGTCCTTCGCCAGTGCGGCGGCCACCGCATCGAGCATGTCCTGCTCGCGAAAGGGCTTGGGCAGGAAATCGACGGCGCCGGCCTTCATGCCGCGCACCGTCATCGGGATATCGCCGTGGCCGGTCATCAGAATGATCGGCATCGTGACGCCCGCGTCGGCGAGCTGGTCCTGGAAGTCGAGGCCGCTGGTGCCGGGCAGGCGGATGTCGAGGACAAGGCAGCCGGCACCGTCGCCGGCGCCCGCCGCCATGAACTCGGCGGCGCTGCCATAGAGGCGCGTCGCATAGCCGACCGAGCGGAACAGGCTGTCGAGCGCGGCACGCAGGCCGGCATCGTCGTCGATGACGTGAACGGCCGGGGCCGCAGTTTCGGGGGATGTCATCGGCGGATGCTGGACCAAAGCCGCGCCGATCGTCAATTATAAGGGCATGTCGCCACTCGATCAGCTGGACCGCCCGCTCGCCGCGCTCGAGGAGTTGCGGATGCTCACCGACGCGGTGCCGGTGCTCATCTCCTTCTTCGACGAAAATCTCGTCTGCCGCTTCGCCAACGCGCACCACAACCGCTGGTACGGGCGGTCGCCGCAGGAGCTGATCGGGCTGCCGATGAGCGAATTCCTGCCGCCCGAGATTTACGCCAAGCGCCTGCCCTACCTCGCGCGCGTCGCCGCCGGCGAGCAGGTGTCGTTCGACGCGCCGGTGCCGCATCGCGACGGCACGCTCCATGATGCCGCCATCCGCTATGTGCCGAAGATGGGGCCGCGCGGCTTCGCGGGCTTCTATACGCTGGTGTTCGACGTCGCGGTGCAGCAGCACCGCTTCCGCAGCGTGTTCGACGGCAATGCCGTCGCCTTCTGGGAAATCGATGTTTCCGGCGTCACCGCATTGCTGATGGCCGAAGTCGAGCGGGGCGTCACCGACCCGATCGCGCAACTCGCCACCGACCCGCTGCGCATCCGCGCGGCGATGGACGCGGTGCGCATCATCGACGTCAACGACAAGGCGGCCTCGCTGTTCGGCGTCGACCGCGACGCGGTGGCGGGGCGCAGCGTCAGTCGCTTCTGGCCACCGGCGAGCGAAACGGCGTTCGTCGGCAGCGTCGCCGCCTCCTTCCAGGGTGACGCCACCTATGAGGTCGAGACGGTGCTGCTGCGCGCCGACGGACGGCTGGTCGACGTGCTGTTCACCTGCGCGTTCCCGCGGGATGCCGGCCCGGCGCACTATGTGACGGTCGGCTTCGTCGATATCAGCGAGCGTGTCGCCAAGGAGCGCGCGCTGGCGAAGGTGCAAGCCGATCTGGCGCATGCCGCGCGCGTCGCGACCTTGGGCGAACTTACCGCCTCGATCGCGCATGAGGTCAACCAGCCGCTCGCCGCCGTCGCCGCCAACGGCAACGCGGCGCTGCGCTGGCTCAACCGGCCGGTGCCCGACATCGGCGAGGTGAAGGCGGCGATCGACCGCATCATCGAGGAGGCGACGCGCGCCTCGGAGATCATCGCGCGCACGCGGGCGCTGGCGATGAAGGGTGAGACCGAGCGGCAGGTGTTCTGCCCCAATACCATGGTGCATGACGCGGTCGCGCTGGTGCGCCGCCAACTCGATGCCGGCGGGGTCGAACTGCGGCTCGAGCTGGCGGACGACCTGCCGCCGATCAACGCCGACCGCATCCAGCTTCAGCAGGTGACGATCAACCTGATGATCAATGCCGCGCAGGCGATGGCCGACCAGCCGGCCGGCACCCGCCAGCTGACCGTCGCCTCGCGCCATGAGGGCGACGCGGTGCTGTTCGAGGTCGCCGATACCGGTCCCGGTTTCCCGGGCTGTGATTCATCGAAGCTGTTCGGCGCCTTCTACACCACCAAGCCGACCGGCATGGGCATGGGCCTGTCGGTCGCGCGCACCATCGTCGAGGCGCATGGCGGCGTGATCGACGCATATTGCCTGGGCGAGGGCACTGGCGCTGCCTTCCGCTTCACCGTGCCGGCGCACGACGGCGACGACTGCCCGAACCATACGCAGGTATAGTTTTCGCAGACCCACGTAGAATGTCGTGAACAGGCGCCGTCTGCCATTGATGATGGCGAAGACGGCGAGCGCCCTCCCCCTCTTGGCTTCGCCGCCTGACCCGGAACGGTCTTCCCCCAAAGCCCCGTTCCGGCCCTTCTTCCCGCGGGAGCCCTTCCTCCCCTCCCCCGAGGTCCCGCGGAAACCCTGGCGGGCGGCGCTTCCCCAAGCGCCGCCCGCTTTCGTTTGGCTTTTGTTTCGGGCCCGGCCCATTCGTTCATCGGGCAGGCAGATAAACCAACGTATAGGTCCGCGAACCGCGCGTCTGAATGATCGCGGCGGAGACCGGGCGTACATCCGGTTGCATCGACGGTCGCCGATGCCCCCAAGGGCGGCCCGATGGAGGAAGCGATGGCGTATCTCGATCTGACCGGCCTGAACACCACCCCGCAGGCCCGCACCCGCCGCCCCGCCACGCCGGTCTTCGACCGGCTTGACGAGGCGGCGATCGAGGTCGCGCAGCACGACGGTCTCGCCTCGCTCCGCCAGCCTGGCCGCATCGGCCGTTTCTTCGAGCGGCTACTCGGGCTGCATGTCGCCTCGGCGCTCGCCGATCCGCGGCTCGAGACGCTGCGCCGGCTCGCCGTCGCCGCCCGGCTGGGCAGCGACCGCATCGTCGCCCGCGAGGCGAAGGCGGCGCGTGACGCCGGCTTCACCTCGTTCCAGGTCGATGCGCTGTTCGCGCGCTTCGGTTTCGCGCCCGCGTTCGAGCGGAGCTAGCCGAGGCTAGAAGGCCGCGCGCAGGGTGAGCTGGAACAGCGCGCCCGAGCGCTCGCTCTCCAGTTCCGATTCCTCCACGTCGTTGCCGGCGCGCGCCTCGAGAATGTCCTCGACCGAGTCGCCATCGTAGAAGCGGAAATCTTCCTTCTTCTTGCGATCGAGCAGGTTCTGCGCCGACAGGCGCACCACGAAGGCATCGGCGAAGCGCTTCTCGATGAAGGCTTCGAGATCGCGGCCGTAGCGAAGCTCCACCGTCTCATCGAGCTGCGATTCGAGCGACCGGCTGCGGCCCGACAGCGAGGCGCCGAAGCTGACGCCGGCGCTGCGCAGATTGTGGATGAAGCCGATGTTGTAGACGTGGTGCGGCTGGCCGTTGAACCGGCGCTCGAGCCCGGTGAACGGATCAGTCACGTCGCTGTCGAGATAGGTGTAGTTGGCGAACACGCCAGTATCGGGCAGGCCCGCAACCGCGAGCGAGGTCGACAGGTCGAACTCGATGCCCCAGGTCTTGCCGTCGCCGATATTCTGCGGCGTGTAGACGTTGCCGCCGCCCGACGCGACCTCACCGGTGTCGACCAGCTCAATGAGGTTGGAGACGTCGCGGTAGAAGATATTGACGCCGACGATGCCGTTGCTGCCAACGCGATGCTCGTAGCCGACGTCGACGCCCCAGGCGCGTTCGTTGGCGAGACCGGGGTTGCCGACCAGGTCGTCCTCGTCCGCGGGCTCTTCTTCCTGCGTGTAGGGCGAGATCAGATCATAGTCTGGGCGGCGCACGGTGCGCGCGACCGAGGCGCGGAACTGGCCCGCCTCGCTCGGCGCCCAGCGCAGGTGCAGCGACGGGTTGAGGCTTTCGGCGTCATAGTCGGCGGTGCCGTCGTCGCTGGTGGTGTCGCGGCGGGTGATCTCGTAGCGCAGGCCGCCGTCGATGGTGATCGCCTCGCTCGCCGTGAAGGTGACGCGGGCATAGGGGTCATAGCGCTTTTCCTTGATGGTGAAGATCGCGCCGGGGCCGGTTTCCTCGCTGACGTCGGTGCCGTCGATCTCGAACACGCGGTTGGTGCCGTCGCGCTCCTTCTGCAGGAGATCGATGCCGACCTTCACACGCACCCGGGCGTCATCCTCGCCGAAGGCGTAGTAGAGCGTCTGGGTGAACTCGCTGTCGCGGATGTCGAGCGTCTCGCGCTCGACGAGGTCGACATCGTCGACGTCGTCGCCCTCCTCCGTGCTGACGCGGCTCTTGTCGCGGAAGCCCGACCAGCCGAAGGCGGCGCCGAGATCGCCCGGCCCCACGGCGAGCTCGCCGTCGGCGGCCAGCGCATAGGTCTGCTGGCTGATCCGCTCGCGCTGGATCTCCACGCTGTCGAGATCGAGATCGGCGGGCGAATCGCCCTCGAAGATCGTCGAGACCTCATCCTCGTCGCGGTCGGTGTCGACGACCAGCGCGTTGATGCGCAGCCGGCCGGCATCGCTCTTCGTCGTCACCTCGAAATTGCCCGAGATGTCGGTGCCGTCGCGGGTGTCGTCCTGCAGCTCGCGGCCGGTATATTCGGCGAACTCGCCGTCGAAGAAGTCGGTGGTCTTCTTCTTGGGGTTGCGGCGGCCCTGATAGTTGAGCGCGCCCCAAAGCGTGGTGTCGCCCTTCCCGTCGGCATAGGCGATCGCGCCCGACGGACGGAGCTTGCCGTCCTCGTTCATCAGCACGCCGCCCTTGAGGAAGCCGCCGTCGAACGATGCCGATTCCTTGGTGACGACGTTGAGCGTGCCGGCGACGCCTTCGCTGGGCTGATCGGCGCGCGGCGCGCGGACGATCTCGATCCGCTCGACCAGCTCGGCGGGCAGGCGGTCGACGAAGAAGCTGCGGTCGCTCTCGCCGCCCGGCGGACGGCGGCCGTTGATCAGCACCTGGGTGAAGCCCGACGGCAGGCCGCGCATCTGCACGCCGTCATATTCGAGCACGTCCGAGGTGAAGGTGACGCCCGGCACGCGCTTCAGCATCTCGCCGACCGACACCGGCTCGAACCGCTGGAAATATTCGAGATCGTAGGAGAGCACCGGGTTGGCATCGAGCGTGCGGTTGCGAAAGTAGAGCTCGCCGGTCACGACGATTTCCTGCGAATCCACCGCGTCCTCGGCTTCCGCCACCTCGCCGGCGCCGGTCGTTGCCTCCTGCGCGAATAGGGGAGCGGCGAAGGCGAGCGGCAGCAAAGCCGCGCTCAGGCGAAGAAGAGTCGTCGATTTCATATCATCCCGCTCCAGCTCGATCGAAGTTGACGCCGCGCCGACAAGCTGTATGTCGACGGCGTGCCGCGCCGCTTTACCGGGGAGCCAGTGATGATTTCTTTTCGGAACTGTTTCGTTTCTGTGACAACGATCGCAAGTCTTGCTTTTTTGTCTGGATGCGCTCCGAAAATCACGGGTGACCCGGCCGTATCGGTGCCTGCGGCGGCGGAAACGACGGCGGTCGCGACCGCCAATGCCGACGCCGCCGACGATCCGGCGATCTGGGCGCCGCCGGCGGGCGGTATGTTGCGTTTCAAGGGTCAGGAACTGCCCGGGCTGATTGTCGGCACCGACAAGAAGGCCGGTCTCTACGTCTACGGCGTCGACGGCGCGCAGTTGCAGTTCCTGCCGGAAGGATTGCTCAACAATGTCGACCTGCGCGATGACTTCGTCGTCGACGGCAAGCCGCAGCTGCTGATTGCCGCCTCCGACCGCGGCGCGCGCAAGGGCATCGCGCTGTATCTGTTCGATCCGGCCTCGACCGATCCGGCCAACGCGGTGCGACCCTGGGGCGCGATCGCCTCCGATGTAGTCGAGCCCTATGGCTTCTGCTTCGGCCGCCGCGGCGATCAGGTCGTCGCGGTGCTGGTGGCGAAGGACGGCGAGGTCCGCCAGTACCGCATCACCGCCGAGAATGGTCAGCCGAAGGGCGTCGAGGAACGGCGCTTCGCCATCGGCTCGCAGTCGGAGGGCTGTGTGATCGACGACCGCGCCGGGCGCCTCTACGTCGGCGAGGAGATGAAGGGCGTGTGGCGCTATGCGCTCGATCCCGCGGCGGGCAACGACCGGCTGCAGGTCGGCACCGCCGACGGCAAGCAGCTCGTCACCGACGTCGAGGGCGTGACCTTGATGCGTGACGGCGAGGTCACTCATCTCGTGGTGTCGAGCCAGGGCGACAGCGCCTTCGCGGTGTGGCGGGTCGACGGCGACACGCCGGTCTATCGCGGCCGCTTCCGCGTCGAGGGCGCCGGCGCCGTCGATGCGGTGACCGGCACCGACGGGCTCGACGGCTTTTCGGGCCCGATCGGCGCCTACCCGGAAGGACTGCTCGCGATCCAGGACGATATCGACACCGGCGGCACGCAGAATTTCAAGCTCGTCGACTGGCGCGAGGTGAAGCGCGCGCTCGGGCTCTAGCGCCGAGCTCTCGCGCCATTCGGTGACTTTCGGTCGCCAAATGGATGCTTAACCCTGTTGCCGATGGCCTCCGCGCGTGGATAGATGCGCCGGGGGACTGAGATCTTGGCGATCGGGCGGGACGCACGCAGCATCGGAGAGCCGGCATGGCGGTAGCGGCGGTGAGCGCCGTGGGCCGCTGGCTGACCGGTGGCGCGCCGCCGAAGGTGCGCGACCGGCTGCTGACCACGCTGATCCAGCGCCGGCCCGCCGTCTATATCTCCTGCGCCGCGCTGCTGATCATGAGCGTGGCCGCCGCGATCATCACGCGGTCGGGCTGGGCCTTCGCCTGGCTGGCGATCGACGCGGTGCTGATCGCCTACCGCCTCTACCTGTCCTTCCGCTACGACGACGGCATCCGCCCGCCGACCGAGGGCCGCGAGGCGGTGGTCGCGTCGAGCTTCGTGCTGTTCGTCATCTTCGGCCTCGGCTGCGCCGCCAGCATCAGCACCGCCGATCCGACGCTGACGCTGATGGCGGTGATTTCGGTGATGGGGGTGTTCGCGGGCCTGGTGTCGCGCTGGGCGGCGTTTCCGCGACTGACGCTGGTCACCATCACGCTGGTCGGCGCGCCCGTCTGCTGGTCGCTGGCGGTGCTCGCCGGCGGCGCGGTGTGGCTGGCGGCGCTGCAGTTCGCGCTGATCGGCGTCACCACCAGCGCGCAGACCATCCAGAACCATCACATCCTCGTGCGCATGCTGCGCGCCGAGCAGCGCAACTGGCAGATGGCGCGCACCGACCTGCTGACCGGCCTCGGCAACCGCGCGCAGCTCTACGAGGAGCTGAACGGCGCTTGCTCCCGCCTGCGCGCGACGCCGGGCGAGGCCGGCTTCGCGCTGCTCTATGTCGATCTCGATGGCTTCAAAACGGTCAACGACACCCATGGCCATGCCGTCGGCGACAAGCTGCTCGAACGGATCGGCCGCAGCCTCGCCGCCGCGCTCGACGGCGACGACCGCGCCTATCGCATCGGCGGCGACGAGTTCCTGGTGGTGATGCCGCGCGCCGACGCCGCGCGCGCCGAAGCGCTGGCGACGAAGATCATGGCGGTGATCGGCGCCTCGCATGACATCGATCTCCCTGCGCGCGTGCGCGTGACCGCCTCCATCGGCATCGCGCTGGCCCCCGACGACGGCTGCGACGCGCAGCTGTTGATCGCGCACGCCGACCGCGCGCTCTACAATGCCAAGCGAGACGGCAAGGACCGTTTCGCCCGCTACGCTGCCTGACGCTCCGGCTTTCGGCAAGCTGAACCGAAGATAAACGCCGGGTTCAGCGAGGGAATTCTAAAAGGCACGCCGTATCTATATCACAACAGTGAGTGGAGTTGGGCATGCGTACCAAGATTCTTCTGGCCGTCTCGACGGCGATTCTGGCGTCGGCGGTGACCTTTGCTGCGCCAGGCCAGGGCGGCGGCCATCGCGGCTTTGCCAAGTTCGATGCCAACAGCGACGGGTCGGTGACCCGCGCCGAGGTGGACGCCAAGGCGGCGACGCGCTTCGCAATGATCGACAGCAACAAGGACGGCTTCGTCACCCCGGCCGAGTTGAAGGCGCAGCAGGACAACGCCAAGGCCAAATGGGCCGAGAAGCGCGCCGAGCGGGCGGAAAAGGCCGGCGAAAAAGCCAAGGCCCGCGTCGAAAAGCGCGGCGATCGGATGGAGAAGCGCTTCGCCAATCGCGAGGGCAAGGCCGCCGAGCGCTTCGCGGCGCGCGACGCCAACAAGGACGGCCGCCTGAGCCTCACCGAGTTCCAGGCGGGCGGCGGCAAGTATTTCGAACGCTTCGACGCCGACAAGAACGGCACCGTGACCCGCGAGGAAGTCGCGGCGGCACGCGAGGCGTGGAAGGCCAAGCGCAAGGGATAATCCTCCCCCTTGCCGCCTCCGTTTCCCCTTGGCGGAGGCCCGACGGCCGGCGAGTCATCGCCGGCCGTCTTTTGTTGTTTTCCGTTCATGCAACAAAAAACGGAGGTCGAGCGTCAATACGTTACGATTTCGAGATGAGTTGTTGGAGTAGCGTTATGGCGTATTCGATGGACTTCCTGGCGCGTCCGTTCGCGCTGGTCTACCGCAGCGATGCCGTGAACCACTGTCCGGGCTGTACCCACAGCAACTGGATGATCGGCCGCATGGTCGCCGAGTGCGCGTTCTGCGGCACCGTGCTGCCGCTGCGCAACAGCCCGCTGCTCGCCACCGGCCAGCGCCGCGGCATGCCGCAGCTCGCCGCCGCCTAACCGCTTACGCCTTGCCGAAGACGCGGTCGAAGATCGTGTCGACGGCCTTGAAATGGTAGCCGAGGTCGAACAGCGCTTCGATCTCGGTGACCTTCAACCGGGCGGTGACGTCGGTATCGGCCTTCAGCAGGTCGAGCAGCTGCAGCGCCCCGTCTGATTCCCACACTTTCATCGCATTGCGCTGCACGAGGCGGTAGCTGTCCTCGCGGCTGACGCCGGCCTGGGTCAGCGCCAGCAGCACGCGCTGCGAATGGATCAGCCCGCCCATCTTGTTGAGGTTCTTCTCCATCCGCTCCGGATAGATGACGAGCTTGTCCATGACGCCGGTCAGGCGCGCGAGCGCGAAGTCGAGCGTCACCGTCGCGTCGGGGCCGATCATCCGTTCGACCGACGAATGGCTGATATCCCGTTCATGCCACAGCGCGACATTCTCCATCGCCGGCATCGCATAGCCGCGCACGAGACGCGCGAGGCCGGTGAGATTTTCGGTCAGCACCGGGTTGCGCTTGTGCGGCATCGCCGACGAGCCCTTCTGGCCCGGCGAGAAATATTCCTCGGCCTCCAGCACCTCGGTGCGCTGCAGATGGCGCACTTCGGTGGCCAGCCGCTCGACGCACGAGGCGACGACGCCGAGCGTCGCGAAATACATGGCGTGGCGATCGCGCGGGATGACCTGCGTCGACACCGGTTCGACCGCGAGGCCCATCGCCTTGGCGACATGCTCTTCCACGCGCGGGTCGATGTTGGCGAAGGTGCCGACGGCGCCGGAAATGGCGCAGGTCGCCACTTCCTCGCGCGCGAGCAACATGCGCGCGCGGCAGCGATCGAACTCGGCGTAGGCCTGCGCGAGCTTCAATCCGAACGTGGTCGGCTCGGCGTGGATGCCGTGGCTGCGGCCGATGGTCGGGGTGAGCTTATGCTCGAAGGCGCGGCGCTTCAGTACGACGAGCAATTCGTCGAGATCGCGGATGATGATGTCGGCGGCGCGGACGAGCTGCACATTCAGGCAGGTGTCGAGCACGTCCGAGCTGGTCATGCCCTGATGGACGAAGCGCGCTTCCTCGCCGACATGCTCGGCCAGCGAGGTCAGGAAGGCGATGACGTCATGCTTCACCTCGCGCTCGATCTCGTCGATGCGCGCCACGTCGAAGCCGCCGCGTTCCCACACCGCTTTCGCCGCGTCGGCGGGCACCACGCCCAGTTCGGCGAGCGCATCCATCGCGTGCGCTTCGATCTCGAACCAGATGCGAAAGCGCGCCTCGGGCTCCCAAAGCGCCACCATCTCGGGCCGCGAGTAGCGGGGAATCATCAGCCAAGCTCCTGATTTATATACGTTCGCGAAACAATTAGTGATTCGTGTCAAGGGGATACGAACGATTTTCGGAACCCGCAACCGTAACGAACGTTCTTCCCATGTCTCTGATCGCCTACGCCTTGGGCAGGCAGAAAGCCTCGGCGGGAAACGACAGGGAGTGTGAGGAAGTCGTTTACAGTTTCGTATGTTGAGTAGGAGCTTTTAGCTATGCGTACCATCATTCTCGCCGCCGCCCTCGTGTGCAGCACCGCCGCCGTCGCTCAGGAAGAGATGACTGCGGCTCCGGCCCCGGCGCCGACCGTTGAGTCGGGTGCGGTCACCAAGATCATCGCTCGTGGCGACCACTACACCGTGCATCGCGTCCTCGCCGACGGCACCGTCATGGTGCAGACGCTGCAGGGCGAGCAGGCCAAGCTGGCGATGGCCGGCGAGTTGACCCCGCAGCTGGCCTCGGCCGACTTCGGTGTCACCGCTGGTGCCGGCACCAGCGAGCCGGCCCCGGAACAGCCCCAGAACTAAGCTGAGCTGAGCCAAATACAGGGCTCCTCGCCGGAACCGGCGGGGAGCCCTGTCCGTTGGTGGGCACCTGAAAGAAAATATAAAGGAGCTGACCATGCGCAGCCTTGCCCCGATCGCGTTCGCCGCCGCCCTGATGTGTGGGACGAGCGCGCTGGCTCAGACCGCCGAACCGGCGACCTCTTCCGACACCGACACGAGCGCCCCAGCGACCGAAGCCCCCGCGACCGAAGCCACGGTGACCTCGACGACCAGCGTCGAAACGCCTGCGCCGATGGATGCGAGCGCCACCATGGGGGCGTCCGTCACCGCCGCCGCCGACACGAACTGGGCGCAGCATGACGCCGACAGGGACGGCGCGCTGACCCCGCTCGAATTCGCGATGCACGTCGATGCAGTCAACGGCGCACTGACGGCCGAGGCGAAGCGCGAGCGCTTCAGCCGCGCGTCTGGAAACGGCGCGATCAAGCTGCTGAATACCACTGCCGCGGATTTCTCGAAAGCCGACACGAACCGGGACCGCAAGGTCGATGGCAGCGAACTGGCGGCCTGGCAGACCGGCGGATCGGCGGCGATGGCGTCGACCGCGACGCCGGCCACCGGCCCTGCGCCTGACGCGGCTACCACGGGCGCCGGCACCGGGACGCCGATGCCCGAAGCCATGCCGGATGACAGCGCCGCGCCGCCCGCGAACAGCAGCACCGACATGACGCCGGCCACCAACCCTGCACCCGGCGCGGCGACTACGGGCGCCGGCACCGGGACGCCGATCCCCGAAGCCATGCCGGATGACAGCGCCGCGCCCCCCGCGGACAGCAGCACCGACATGACGCCCGCCGATCCGGCGGTCGAGCCCAAGCAGGCCGACGACACCATGGTGACGGACACCCCGCCCAAAAACTAAGGCCGGACGACTTCTGACCGGAAGGGGAGCTGCGTACGCAGCTCCCCTTTTCCTTGGTCCTTGACGCTTCCGCCGATCGCGGGCTCCATGCCCGGCGAGGGGGAAGCGATGGTCGAGGCGCGCGCCGAAGAGAGCGGAATCCGCGAGTTCTGGCAGCAGAATCCGTGCGGCGAGACGCTCGTCGATCAGGGCACCGAGGATTGGGCCGCCTTCTTCGCCACCTATGACGAATATCGGTATCGAACCGAGGGGCACATTCTCGGCTGGCTGGACTATCTCAACGTCGATGGCCTGCGCGTGCTCGAAATCGGGCTCGGCCAGGGGGCGGACGCCGAGCAGCTGATCCGCCGCGGCGCGCGCTGGACCGGCATCGACCTCACCGCCGAGGCCGCCGCGCGCACCCGCCGCCGGCTCGAGATGAAGGGCCTGCAGTTCGACGATGTGGTGCAGGGCAGTGCCCGGTCATTGCCCTTCCCCGGCGCGAGCTTCGACCTCGTCTATAGTTGGGGCGTGCTGCATCACATCCCCGAGATCGGCTTGGCGCAGGCGGAAATCGCCCGCGTGCTGAAACCCGGCGGCCGGCTGGCGGCGATGCTCTATGCGAAGCACTCGCTGAACTATTGGCTGGCGATCACGGTGGTGCGCCGGCTCGCGCTGATCCTCATGCGGCTGTTGCGGCCAGGCGCCGGCGGGATCGTCGGCGGGCATCTGGCGAACGCGCGGCGCCTCGGCATGGCGCGCTATCTGCGGCTCGAGAATTTCATTCACGCCAATACCGACGGGCCGGGCAATCCGTACAGCAAGGTCTATGAAGCGGCGGAGATCGAGCGCGACTTCGACCGGTTCGACCTCATCGAGACCCGCAAGGACTTCATGCACGCGCCGCCGCTGCCGGTGCGCCGATTGCCGTTCGGAAAGCAGCTCGGCTGGCACCTGATGGCGCTGCTGACAAAAAAGCCCGCCTAGATCAGGCCCAGTTGCCGGAAACTGGCGTGGCCCGATCGGCCGATCACCACATGGTCGTGAAGCGCGATGCCGAGCGCCTTGCCGGCGGCGGCGATCTGCGCGGTCATCGCGATGTCGTCACGGCTCGGCTGCGGATCGCCCGAGGGGTGATTGTGCGCGAGCACGATCGCGGTTGCGCCCAGTTCGAGCGCGCGTTTCATCACTTCGCGCACATAGACCGGCGCCTGGTTGACGGTGCCTTCGGCCATCAGTTCGCTGCGGATCAGCAGGTTGCGGTTGTTGAGGAACAGCACGCGAAACCGCTCGACCGCGCCATGGGCCATGTCGGCGTGGAGATAGTCGATCACCGCCTGCCAGCTCGACAGCAGCGGCCGGCCAGTGATGTCGTCGCGAAGCGCGCGAACCGATGCCGCCTGCACGAATTTCAGCGCGGCGATGCCGGTGTCGCCGAGGCCATCGACACGCGACAGTTCGGCCGGCGTCGCCGCGAGCACGCTCGACAAGGTGCCGAACTCGGCGATCAGCCGCTTGGCGAGCGGCTTGGTGTCGCGCCGCGGCGTGACCAGCGCGAGCACATATTCGAGCAGTTCATAGTCGTGGAAAGCGTCCTCGCCGCCGGCGATCAGCCGCGCCCGCATCCGGGCGCGGTGGCCGTCGGCTGATCCAGCGTCGTCTTCCCGCGCCAAGAGGTCAGGCCGAATAGGGCGGCGCGTCGAGGCCGGCGAGGCTCTTCGTGAAGATCTCGCAGCCGTCCTCGGTGATGCCAACCGAATGCTCGAACTGCGCCGACAGTGAGCGGTCGCGCGTCACCGCCGTCCAGCCGTCGTCGAGTACTTTCACATCGGCGCGGCCGAGATTGATCATCGGCTCGATGGTGAAGAACATGCCGGGCTTCAGCACGACACCGCGGCCGGGTTTGCCGACATGAACGACGTTCGGCGCATCGTGGAAAACGCGCCCGAGGCCATGGCCGCAGAAGTCGCGCACCACAGAATAGCGCTGGCTCTCCGCATAGCTCTGGATGGCGTAGCCGATATCGCCGAGCGTGTTGCCGGGCTTCGCCGCCGCGATGCCGCGCATCAGGCATTCATAGGTGACGTCGACGAGCTTCTTCGCCTTCAGCGGCACGTCGCCGACGAGGTACATGCGGCTGGTGTCGCCGTGCCAGCCGTCGAACACCACGGTGACGTCGATGTTGACGATGTCGCCCGACGCCAGCTTCTTCGACCCCGGAATGCCGTGGCAAACCACATGGTTGATGCTGGTGCACAGCGAGTGGCTGTAGCCGCGGTAGAAAACGGTCGCCGGCACGGCGCCCTGTTCGAGTACCGCGTCATAGGCGAGCTGATCGAGCTCGCCGGTGGTCACGCCCGGCTTCACATGCGCGACGAGCATGTCGAGCACGCGCGCCGCGATCTGCCCGGCCTTGCGCATGCCGGCGAAGCCTTCCGGCCCGTGCAGCTTGATCGCCGAGGTCGGTTCGGCGGTGTCGGTATCGATGGCGGCAACGTAGTTCATGTCGAAAGCCCTTAACGCATTGGCGGCCCGCGCGCCACGCGCTAAGCGGGAGGAGCCATGGCCGACGCTTCCCGAATCTGGACCGCTGCGCTGATCATCATCGGCGACGAAATCCTGTCCGGGCGCACTCAGGACGCGAACCTCGCCTATCTCGCCAAATGGCTCAACGTGCAGGGCATCCGCCTGAAAGAAGTGCGCGTCGTCGCCGACGAGATGGGGGCGATCGCGCAAGCGGTCAATGCGCTGAAACCGCCCGCCTGCGACTATCTGTTCACCACCGGCGGCATCGGCCCGACGCATGACGACATCACCGTCGACGCCATCGCCGCCGCGCTCGGCGTGCCCGTGGTGATGCACCCGGATGCCGAGGCGGCGCTGCGCGCCTATTATGGCGACCGCATCACCGACGCGCGGCTGCGCATGGCGCGGGTGCCCGACGGGGCGGAACTCCTCCCCAACCCGGTATCGGGGGCGCCCGGCATCCGCGTCGGCAACATCTTCATCATGGCGGGCGTCCCGAAGATCACGCAGGGCATGCTCGCTGGGCTCGATGGCATACTCGAGGGCGGCGCGCCGATGCTGTCGCGCAGCGTCGGCGCGTGGATCGGCGAGAGCGCCGTCGCCGACTTGCTGCGCGAGACCGAGGCGGCGCACGCCGGCGTGCAGATCGGCAGCTACCCCTTCTGGCGCGACGGCAAGGTCGGCGCCAACTTTGTCATCCGCAGCGCCGACCCGCACGGCCTCGCCACCTGCGCGGCGGCCCTCCTCGACGGCTTACGCGCCGCCGGCGTCGAGCCGGTCGACGGCGAAATCTGAACGACTTTCCCTCAAGGCCCACGTGGCGGAATTGGTAGACGCAAGAGACTTAAAATCTCTCGTTCCGTAAGGTTCGTGCCGGTTCGATCCCGGCCGTGGGCACCATGAATTCAACGAGCTGAGAGCAGCGAAAGGCAACCCCACATGGACGACGTGCTCCGCCGCGCCGCGCTCGAATATCATCGCAATCCGATGCCGGGGAAGCTGGCGATCACCGCGACCAAGCGGCTGGCGACGCAGCATGACCTGGCGCTCGCCTATTCGCCCGGCGTCGCGGCGCCCTGCGAGGCGATTGCCGCCAATCCCGACTGCGCCGCCGAATATACCGCGCGCGCCAATCTCGTCGCGGTGGTCACCAACGGCACCGCGGTGCTCGGCCTCGGCAACATCGGCCCGCTGGCGTCGAAGCCGGTGATGGAAGGCAAGGCGGTGCTCTTCAAGAAGTTCGCCGGGATCGACGTGTTCGACATCGAACTCGATGCGCCGGACCCCGACCGTTTCGTCGAGATCGTCGCGGCATTGGAGCCGACCTTCGGCGGCATCAACCTCGAGGATGTGAAGGCGCCCGAGTGCTTCGAGATCGAGCGGCGCCTGCGCGAGCGGATGAACATCCCGGTCTTCCACGACGACCAGCATGGCACCGCCATCGTCGCCGCCGCGGCGATCCGCAATGCGCTGCAGCTGCAGGGCAAGTCGCTCGGCGAGGTTCGGCTGGTGACCTCGGGCGCGGGCGCCGCGGCGCTCGCCTGCGTCAACCTGCTGGTGGCGATGGGCCTGCCCCGCGCCAACGTCACGCTGACCGATATCGACGGCGTCGTTCATTCGGGGCGCGCCAACCTTGATGCCGATCTGGCCGTCTATGCGCGACCGACCGATGCGCGGTCGCTGCCCGACGTGCTGCCCGGCACCGACATCTTCCTCGGCCTGTCCGCACCGCGCGTGCTGAAGCCCGAATGGCTGCCGCTGCTCGCGCCCAACCCGCTGATCCTCGCGATGGCGAACCCCGAGCCGGAAATCCTGCCCGAGATCGCGCGCGAGCTGCGCCCCGACGCGATCGTCGCCACCGGACGCTCGGATTACCCCAACCAGGTCAACAACGTCCTCTGCTTCCCCTATATCTTCCGTGGCGCGCTCGACGTCGGGGCGACCGAGATTAACGACGCGATGAAGCTTGCCGCGGTCGAGGCGATCGCCACACTGGCGCGCGCCGAGGTCGAGGAAACGGTGGCGGCGGCCTATGGCGGCGCGCACGCGCTGTTCGGCCCCGACTATATCATCCCCAAGCCGTTCGACCCGCGGCTGCTGCTCGAGATCGCGCCGGCCGTCGCCAAGGCCGCGAGCGACAGCGGTGTCGCCCGCCAGCCGCTCACCGATGTGGCCGCCTACAAGGCGCGGCTCGGTCAGCTGACCTACCGCTCCGCGCAGTTGATGATCCCGGTGTTCGAAGCGGCGCGGCGCATCGCGGCGCGGGTTGCCTATGGCGAGGGCGAGGACGACCGCGTGCTGCGCGCCGTGCAGACCGTCGTCGACGAGAATCTTGCGCGGCCGGTACTGGTCGCGCGGCGCCGCATCCTCACCGAGAAGATCCGCACGCTCGGCCTGCGGCTGGTGCTCGATCGCGACGTCGAAGTCGTCGATCCGGAGAGCGGCGATCCGATGTTCGAGCGGATGACCGACGAATATAAGGCGCTGGTGGTGCGCAAGGGCGTCGTGCCGGAGTCGGCAGCGCGGTCGGTCACCCGCCGCCCCACGGTCACCGCCGCGATGCTGCTGCGCATGGGCCAGGTCGATGCCGCGGTGTGCGGCGGCAATTCGGACTGGTGGGAACAGACGAAGCTGGTGTTCCCGATCGTGCCGCGCGCCGCCGGCGTCGAGCGCGTCTACGCGCTGTCGGCGCTGATCCTGCCGGTGGGCACGCTGTTCATCGGCGACACGCACATCAACCTCGACCCCGACGCGGCGCAGATCGCCGAGATGACGACGCTCGCCGCCGACGCGATGAAGCGCTTCGGCATCGAGCCGCGCGCCGCGCTGCTGTCACATTCGAACTTCGGCGCGTCGAATTCGCCGAGCGCCGCCAAGATGCGCGCCGCTCTGAAGCTGCTGCGTGCCCGTAACCTCGGCTTCGCGGTCGACGGCGAGATGCACGCCGACGCCGCGCTGTCGCCCGCGCTGCGCGGCCGCATCGTGCATGATTCACCGCTGGAGGGCCCGGCGAATTTGCTGGTCGCGCCGAACCTCGACGCCGCCAACATCGCCGCCACCCTGCTGGCGAGCGCGGCGGAGGCGCAGGTGGTCGGCCCGATGTTCCTCGGCCTGTCTAAGCCGGTGAACGTCCTCGTCCCCTCGGTCACGGCGCGCGGCATCGTCAATCTGACGGCGGTGGTCGCCGCCCACGCCAACCGGCAGGGCTAGGTCATCACGCGGCCTGGTCGGAGCCCAGCGCGCCGGCCGGAGCCGGCGCCGGCTGGCCGAGAAGGTAGCCCTGGCCGAGGTCGCAGCCGAGCGCGTGCAGGAAGTCATGCTGCGCTTCCGTCTCGATGCCTTCGGCGACCACGCGTTTGCCGAGGCCGTGGGCGAGCGCGATGATGGCGCGGACGATCTTCTGGCTGCCCTCGTCGCCGGGCAGGCCGGCGATGAACGAGCGGTCGATCTTCAGCACGTCGGCCGGGAAATCGCGCAGGTGGATGAGCGAGGCGAAGCCGGTGCCGAAATCGTCGAGCGCCACCGTGGCGCCGGCGGCGCGCAGCCGGTGGAGGCAATCGATGATCGGCGCGTCGTGCCGGCCAAGCATCACCGTCTCGGTCACCTCGACGATCAGCGACTGACCTTTGAGGCCCCGCGCCGCCAATTGACCGAGGATCTCCGCCGCGCCCGCTTCGCCCTGTAGCTGGCTGCCGAGGAAGTTGACGCTGACCCGGCCGCCGGTGGCGGCGGCATGGTCGAGCGCCATCGCCAGCACGCGCGGCTGGATTGCGCCGGCGGTGCGAACATCGTCGAAGATGGCCATGAAGTCGGCGGGCAGGAGCAGGCCGTAGGTCGGGTGGTTCCAGCGCAGCAGCGCCTCGTGATTGACGATGCGTCCGGTCGCCAGATCGACCACCGGCTGGAAGTAGAGCTGGAACTCGCCGCGATCGATGCCGCGGCGCGCCTCGGCGACGGTGCGGCGGTCGGCCTCCACCTCGTCGTGCATCGACTCGTCGTAGCTGCACCAGCCGCCGCGCGCCTGCGCCTTGGCGCGGTAGAGCGCGAGATCGGCCTTCTTGTAGAGTTCGGTCGAGCTGTCGCCCTCGGCCGTCCACACCGCATGGCCGGCGCTCATCGACAATTGCAGTTGGCGGCCGCGATGCTCGATCGGATCGGCAGAGGAGGTGGCGATGGCGTCGAGCACCGCCGGCAGCCGCGCGCGGTGATCGCCGGTCAGGATCACGCTGAACTCATCGCCGCCCATGCGCGCCACCCGCGCGTCCTCGCCCGCCGCGGTGCGCAGCCGGTCGCCGGCGGCGAGGATGAGCGCGTCGCCGGCGTCATGGCCGGCGAGGTCGTTGGCTTCCTTCAAATGGTCGACATCGATGATGACGAGGTCGGCGCCGCCAGTGGCGGGCAGCTGCGTCATCCATTCCTGGAAGGCGGCGCGGTTGGAGAGACCGGTCAGCGGATCGGTGGTCGCCACCCGGCGCATGGTCTCGCGCTCGACATCGGCGGCGTCGCGCTGGCGCCGAATCTCGCGGAAACGGTCGGCGATCGCCAGCGACAGGATTACCGCCTCCAGCGCGATCGCCACGAAGGTCAGCATGTCGATGATGTCCGACTGCGGCGCGACGCCGAAGTTACGCGCGATGCGGACGCCGAACACGATCAGCGGCGGGCTCCAGCCGGCGAGGTAGAACCAGACGGTGCGGCTGCCGCGCCGGATGGCGATGACCGAGCCGATGCCGATGGTGAGCAGGGTCGAAATGAACCCGAGGTTGAGCGCGCGGTCGCCGATCATCGGCTCGATCCACGGATCGGCGGCGGCGATACAGCCCGACACGAATACGACGAGCGCGGTCGCCCGCCCCATCTGGATCAGCCAGCGCGGCAGCTTCCCCGGCTCGATCAGCTCGACGAAGAAGGCGGTGGCCGAGGCGATGACCGCGGCGACGGCGACGAGGCCCATGCGGATCCCGGTCGGGCCGGTCAGTTGGGGGAACAGGTAGAAGATGCCGCCGGTCCACAGCAGCATATAGGTAAGCGCACTGGCGACCCAGGCGACGTACCAGCGCTGGAAGGTGGTGCGCAGCCAGGACAGCAGGAAGAGATTGTAGATCAGCGAGCAGGTGAGGATGCCGGTCACCATCGCGATCAGCGCCGACCAGCGCTGTTCGTGCGCTGCCGAAGCCTTCGGCGTCATCGCCTTCACCGACCGCATCAGACTGATGTCGTCGATATCCTCGAACCCGATGCGGATCGAGCGCACGCCGGCACCGGCGACAGGCACGTCGAAGCGGAGGTTTTGGCCGAGCGTCCAGTCGCCTTCGAGTTCATGTCCGCGGCGCTCGATCACCAGCGGCTGCGCGCCGCCGATCTCGATGCGAATGGTGCGAAAGCGGGTCTGGTCGACGAACAGGTCGAAATTGGCGGGCAGCGCGGCGAGCGCCTGCGGGTTGCCGATCTGCACCCAGGTCCAGCGCGGGCCGTTTTGCGAGCAGGGCGCCGCCGCGGTGGCGCAATCGAGTGGCTGGACCTGCAGCCGCACCGGCGCGTCGGCGGCCAGCACGGCGCTGCCCGGCATGAACAGCAGCAGGAACAGCAACAGTCTCAGCATGCCCCCCGCCCTGCCATGAATGCGTAGCCAATCCCCTAACGCGAGGGCCATGCTATTGCATTGCGACGGAAAAGTCTTGCCGGAGCATTACGGCATTCGCCCGTAGCGGGCGGATTCTCAGCGGCCGAACAGCTTCGCCGCATTCTCTCCCGCGATCTTCGCCTTCTCCGCGTCGGTCAGCGGCAGCGCGTTCAGCGCGTCGACATTCTGCTTCAGCGAGAATTGCGGATAATCGGAGCCGAGCAGCACATGTTCGACGCCGACATTGCGGATGGTCCAGACGAACTCGTCCTCGATCGGCGAATCGGCGACGATCGCCACCGTCGCCGAGATGTCGAAATAGATATTGTCGCCGAACAGATTCTCGGCGGTGCGCGCGCCCTTCAGGATGTTCCAGAAGCGGAAGTTGAGCGCGCCCATGTGCGCGAAGATGAATTTCGTCTTCGGCGCAGCGAGCGCGAGGTTGAACAGCTTCTCATTGTCGCCGGGCAGGATGTTGGCGTTGTCCATCAGCACGACGACGCCCAGGTCTCCCGCCTTCTTCGCCACCGCCAGAACGCGCGGGTCGGCGTTGTCGAAGCGCTGTGTGTGCGCGTGGATCTTGAGCAGCTTGACGCCGAGGCCTGCGACGCGCGTCAACTCGGCCAGCGCCGCCTCGCCGTCATAGGGGTGGACCGTCGCGACCGGGAGCATCGCCGGATGCTTCCGTGCGAGCGAGAGCAACGCGTCATTTCCCGCGCGGATCGCTGCCGGGTTGCCGGTCGCGGCTTGATTGGGGCCACCGAACCACATCGCGCCATAGCCGGTGACGGCAAGCCCGTCGGCGCGAAGCTGCGCCTCATAGGCGCGCAGCGATTCCTCGCCGCGATGAAAATGGACATGGAGATCGAAGAGGCCCGGCTGGGCCGCCGCCGGCCGGACCACGGCAACCGCCAGTGCCAGTCCGATGATCCACCGTTTCATTCGACTCTCCTGCACCCGGAAATCCGGTGCCCCTTCTATGGGAGGCCGGCAATTACCTGAAGGGTAGGACGGGCGCTATCGCGTCGGACGGTGACACACCGCGATGATCACCGGCAGCAGCAGTTCGGGGACGAGATAGCCGAGCCAGACCTGCGGCGGGTCGGGCAGGCCGACAACCGAGATCGACACCAGCCGGCCGATGCCCGCCATCAGCACGCCGAACGCCAGCAGGTAGACCAGCGTACCCTGCTGACGGATCGTCACCGCCGCCCAACCGGCGATCACGCCGGTCGATAGATAGACCCCCGCCATGAAGCGATGGACGTTATCGAGCCGCGGCGTGGTCTCGGGCTGACCAAGCCAGAGCTGCAGCATGCCACCGGCAATCGCGATGGCAGCGACGAGGAACAGACAGATCTGAACGATGCGCTGGCGCGCCGGCATGGACTTCCTCCCCCAAGGATTGAGCCGCGACGCCACCGACGAAGTCATGCTGCGCCGGGCAGTTTGGCGTTACAAGCAGGATGATGGCGCCCGCGACCCAATTCCGTGTCACGCCCGTCGAGGGCATGCGCCCCGGCGCGCACGCGGAATTCCCCTATGACCGCGAGCTCGTGCGTCGCTTCCGCGAGGCCTTCCCGCGGGCGCGATGGCGCGAAGCAGGCCATTGGTTCGTCCCCGGGGTGCGCGCCGCGCGGCGGCTCGACCGCTGGATGGCGGCGGAGCAGGCGGCGATCGACCTGCACGCCGACGCCAAGGGCCGTGACGACTTCCTGTTCGATCCCTTTGCCAGCCCCTATCTGGAAGCCGGCGACGACGATTTGATCGTCCGCACGCCCTGGTCGCGGACCATCGTCGCGGCGATGCGGGTAATACCTTGGGCGCGCTGGGACTCGCTGGCGCGGGTCTGGCGGGTGCCCTACCGCTCGGTCGCCGAGTTGCGACGGCGCTGGCCGGACATCGAGGCGGCGGCGGCCCGCAATGAGCCCGAGCAGCGGCTGGCCCGCGCGCTGGCGCGCACCCCCGATCCGCTGGCGCGGCAGCGGCAAGCCGACCGCCGGCAGAACCGCTATCCGGTGCCGCTGGCGGATTCGCCGCCGGCCGACGTGCCGGTCGCGACCTTGTTCGGCGTGCTGGTGTTCGAGGGGAGTGACGGCGAATTGGTGAGCGCCGACGAGGTCGCCGCCTATCCGTTCGCGGTCGACGACCCCGAAGGCTTCGTCTGGGCGATGTTCCGGGCGCCCGAATATCGCGAGATCAAGGCGCTGAAGCCAGCCGAAGCTGAGCCCGACCGGTCGCGTGGCTGGTGGCGGGCGACCGCCGAGGAGATCGAGGAAGCGCTTCGCTTCCTCGCGCGTGGCTACCGGCGGCAGCGCACGCGCGAGGGAAACTGACTTACTTCACGCCTGCCTTGTCGAGCGGGGTCATATTCTCGACCGCGGCGGCATTCTTGGCACGGACATCCTCCGGCGCCGCGACGAGGCCGCGGCCCTTCAGATAGCCGTTCGCACCCCATGTCGACTCCTTGGCATATTCGCCGAGGAACGCCTTCAGCGCCGGCTTGGCGCGGGCATGCTCGCCCTTGGCATAGACGTAGAGCGGGCGGGCCGCCGGGTAGCTGAAGTCGGCGATCGTCTCGTAGGTCGGCAACACGCCGTCGAGCGCCACGCCGCGGACCTTGTCGAGATTCTCCTCGAGGTAGGAATAGCCGAAGACGCCAAGCGCGTTCGGATTGCCGACCAGCTTCTGCACGATGAGGTTGTCGTTCTCGCCCGCCTCAACGAACGGGCCGTCCTCGCGGACCTTGGTGCAGCGGGTCTTGTACTCTTCCTCGTTCGACTTCTTGAGCGCGGCGAGGTCGGCGAAGCTGTTGCAGCCGGCTTCGAGCACCAGCTCGTTGAAGGCGTCGCGGGTGCCGCTCGTCGGCGGCGGGCCCAGCACCTCGATGCGGAGCGCCGGCAGCGCCGCATTGACGTCCTTCCAGGTGCGCTTGGTGTTCGGCTTGCCGTCGGGGCCGGTGGCGGCGAGCGCGAGGAACACGTCGCGCGGGGTCAGCTTCAGCGCCGGGCCGTTGGTGGCCTCCGCCATCACGATGCCGTCGATGCCGACCTGCACCTCGACGATCTGGTTGACGCCGTTCTTGGCGCAATCCTCGACTTCCGACTTCTTGATGCGGCGCGAGGCGTTGGCGAGATCGGGGTGCTGCATACCGACGCCGGCGCAGAACAGCTTGATGCCGCCGCCGGTGCCGGTCGATTCGACGATCGGAGTCGCCGCCTGCGGATACTGGCGTTTGAACGCCTCGGCGACGGCGGTGGTGAAGGGATAGACGGTCGACGAGCCGACGGCGCGGATCGCCGGGCCCGAGACGTTGACCGCGCCGGCGGTGGCGCCGGCCGCCGTGCCCGCCTGATCGCCCTCGATCGGCTGGACGTTCTGCGGGCCCGAGTCGCAGGCGGCGAGCGCGAGCAGGGCGGCGGTGGCGAGCAGGAACGGCGTCTTCATTTGCGGGCTCCGTGAGCAGTGTCGATTGGGCATTGGCCCGCTTTTGTGACGCTTGGATGACAGTGCGATGAATCCCCGGAATACAGGTGTTTACCCGATGCCCGCGCGCGATGGCGCATGCTAGCCATCCACGATGGGTGGAGCGGGTAGCGGTAGTCGTGCACGGCGAGTCATGGTCGTGGCCGGCGCCCGTCGCGAGACGATCAAGCTCGCCCCCGTGGTTCGCGCCTTGCGGGCGCGTCCCGGCCTTAAGATCCCCTTCGTCACCGCCGGGGTGCCGCGTAACCGGCTCGCCGCGCTCGCCACGCTGTTCGGGTTGAAGCCCGACACGGCGATCGAGGCGCCCGACGATCTGGAGGCCGCCCGTCGCCAGTTGGTGCCGCTGATCCGCGACGAGCGGCCCGACCTGCTGCTGGTCCACGGCCGCAGCGCCATCGCGCTCGCCGCCGCGCTCGCTGCCGTCGATGCCGGATCGGCGGTGGCGCATGTCGAGGCAGGACTGGCGCTCGACGGGTTGCGCGACGCCAACGCGCTGGCGATCGGCCGGCTCGCGACGCTGAATTTCGCGCCGACCGGCAGCGCGCGCGAGCGGCTGCTGGCGCAGGGCGCGACACCCGCCGGCATCCATGTGACGGGCAGCAGCGGCGTCGATGCGCTGCACATGATGATCGAGCGGCTGGAGAGCGACGCGGGCTTTGCCGCCGCGGCAACGCTCGCGCCCGCAGGTGACGGCCCGCTGGTGCTGGTTACCGCCGAGCGCGGCGAGACACCGCTCGCCGCGGTGACGGCGGTGGTTCAGGCGATGGTGATGGAAACCGAGGCGCGCTTCCTGTTCGTCACCGATCCCGCCCAGCATGAGCGGCTGAACATCGTGTTCGAGGGGACGCCGCGCGTGCGCATCGCCGGCCGGCTCGACTATCCAGCCTTCGTCGAGGCGATGCGCCACGCGCAGGTCATCCTCACCGATTCGAGCGGCATCGAGGAGGTGGCGCCGTCGATCGGCGTGCCGGTGCTGGTGATGCGCAATTCGACCGACCGGCCGGAGGGCGTCGCCGCGGGCAGCGCCGCGCTGGTCGGATCGAGCGCCACCGCGATTGCCGCCGCCGCCACCCGCCTCCTCGCCAACCCGGCGGCGCATGCGGCGATGGCGAACGTCCGATCACCCTATGGCGACGGGCTTGCCGCCTGGCGGATCGCCGCGATCATCCGCGAGTGGATTGGAGCATAGCGCCGGC
Organism: Sphingoaurantiacus capsulatus; assembly: GCF_042648405.1. Taxonomy (NCBI): domain Bacteria; kingdom Pseudomonadati; phylum Pseudomonadota; class Alphaproteobacteria; order Sphingomonadales; family Sphingosinicellaceae; genus Sphingoaurantiacus; species Sphingoaurantiacus capsulatus. Next base: position 386,864 of record NZ_JBHRXV010000004.1, read on the forward strand.
CAGCTCGCGGACGAACTTGGCGGCAACCATCGCGGTCATGTCGTTGACGTCGCGCGTCGGATTGAGCTCGACGACATCGCCGCCGATCACGGGGCCTTCGAGCGCCTGGATCGCGGAAATCACCGCGCGGCTGCTGAGCCCGCCCGGTTCATGGTGCGACACGCCGGGCGCATAGGCCGGGTCGAGCGCGTCGAGGTCGATCGAGACATAGACCGGCCCGGTCGGCAGCAGCGTCGGCAGCTCGGCCAGCCGGTCCATGCCGACGGTCACCACCCCGAAGCGCGCCGCCTGCGCGCGCAACTCGGCGGTGTCGGCGCGGATGCCGACCTGAACCAGCTTCGTCGCCAGCCCCTCCTGCATGATCCGCGCGAACGGGCAGGCGTGCGAATAGGGATCGCCCTCGTAGCTGTCGTAGAGATCGGGGTGGGCGTCGAAGTGCAGGATCGACAGGCCGGGGTGGTGCTTCGCCACCGCGCGCAGTACCGGGTAGGTCACCGCATGGTCGCCACCGAGCGCGAGGATGCGGTGGCCCTTCGCCAGCTCGGCGTCGACCCCGGCGGTGATCGCGTCGATCTCCGCTGGCGTGCCGTCGAGCGTCAGGTCGCCGGCATCGACCAGCGCGGCGCCGACGTCGATGCCGTTCTCGGCGAACAGGTTGCTCGACCCGCAGTGCAGCGCCGCACGGATCGCCGCGGGCGCCGTGGCGGCACCGCGTAGATAGGAAGAGCCGCGGTCGGTCGGCAGCCCGAGAAGGGCGATGCCGCCCACCCTCAGGCCTTCGGGTCGATATCCAGCCCGCGCGCGCCGTCATGCGCCGTGTGGGCCGGTGCCTTGGGCGGCTCGATCTCGGCGGGCTCGAGCACCTCGAGCTTGCCTTCCCACTTCGCCACCACGACGCTCGCCACCGCATTGCCGACGACGTTGGTCGCCGAGCGGCCCATGTCGAGGAAGTGATCGACCGCGAGGATCAGCAGCAGGCCGGCCTCCGGGATGTCGAAGAAGGCCAGCGTGGCGGCGATGACGACCAGCGAGGCGCGCGGCACGCCGGCGACGCCCTTCGAGGTCACCATCAGCACCAGCAACATGGTGATTTCCTGACCGAGGGTCAGGTCGATGCCGTAGGCCTGCGCGATGAAGATCGTCGCGAAGGTCATGTACATCATCGAGCCGTCGAGATTGAACGAATAGCCCAAGGGCAGCACGAAGCTGGCGATGCGGCGCGGCACGCCGAAGCGGTCGAGCGCTTCCAGGGTGCGCGGAAACGCTGCTTCCGACGACGCAGTCGAGAAGGCGAGCAGGATCGGCTCGCGGATGTAGCGCACCAGCAGGGTGGTGCGTTTGCCGACGATCAGGAAGCACACGCCGATGAGCAGCAGCCACAGCAGCGCGAGGCCGAAGTAGAAGGTGCCCATGAAATAGCCGAAGGTGCCGATGATCTGCGGGCCACGTTCCGCGATGGTGCCGGCGACGGCGGCGAACACCGCGATCGGCGCGACGCGCATCACATAGTCGGTGATCTGCAGCATGACGGCGACCAGCGCCTCGACGCCGCGCACCAGCGGTGCGGCCTTTTCGCCGACCGCCGTGATCGCCACGCCGACGAACAGCGAGAAGACGACGATCTGCAGGATCTCGTTGGTCGCCATCGCCTCGAACATCGAGGCGGGCACCAGGTGGGTGACGAAGTCCTTCAGGTTGAACGCCGCCTGGTCGACGCCGCTCGTCGCGGTTTCGGGCGGGATCGGGAAGCCGAGGCCGACGCCCGGCTGAAAGAAATTGACGAGGACGAGCCCGAGGCTGAGCGAGATCAGGCTGGCGGCGAGGAACCAGCCGATCGCCCGGCCGCCGACGCGGCCCAGTGCCGCCGTGTCGCCCATGTGCGCGACGCCCGCCACCAGGGTGGCGAACACCAGCGGCGCGATGATCATCTTGATCAGCCGCAGGAACAGCGTGGTGATGATCGAGAAATAGCCGGCGATTTCCTTCAGCTGCGCTTCGGCAGCCGGGGTGGCGGTCCCGATGCTGGCATTGATCGCCCAGCCGACGAGGATGCCGAGCGCCATGGCGCCGAGGATGTACCAGGTGAGGCGCTTGGCCATGAAGGTCCTTCGAAAGCGGCTGTAAACAGGCGCGCAGTTACGAAGAACCGGGGGCGTAAGGTCAAGCGAAAGCTTTTAGAGCTTCCCCTCGCCCGCTTGCGGGAGAGGGACAGGACGCGGCTTGCTTACGCGGCCGTGCCGCCGACCGTCAGCCCCTCGATCAGCAGGGTCGGCTGACCGACGCCCGCGGGTACCGACTGGCCGCCCTTGCCGCAGATGCCGACACCTTCGTCGAGTTCGAGATCGTTGCCGATCGCCTTCACGCGGGTCAGCACGTCGGGGCCGTTGCCGATCAGCGTCGCGCCCTTGATCGGCGCGCCGAGGCGGCCGTTCTCGATCTTGTACGCCTCGGTGCAGGAGAAGACGAACTTGCCGCTGGTGATGTCGACCTGCCCGCCGCCGAAGCTCTTGGCGTAGATGCCGTCCTTCACCCGGCCGAGGATTTCCGCCGGATCGTCCTTGCCGCCGAGCATGAAGGTGTTGGTCATGCGCGGCATCGGCGCGTGCGCATAGGATTCGCGGCGGCCGTTGCCGGTCGCGGCGACGCCCATCAGCCGGGCGTTGAGCCGGTCCTGCATATAGCCTTTCAGGATACCGTCCTCGATCAGCACCGTCTGCTGCGTCGGCGTACCCTCATCGTCGATGGTCAGCGAGCCGCGGCGGTTCTCGATCGAGCCGTCATCGACCACGGTGACGCCCGGCGCGGCAACGCGCTGGCCGATCATGCCCGAGAAGGCGGAACTGCCCTTACGGTTGAAATCACCTTCGAGGCCGTGGCCAACCGCTTCATGCAGCAGCACACCCGGCCAGCCCGGCCCCAGCACCACGGTGGTCTCGCCGGCCGGCGCCGCCACCGCGTCGAGGTTCACCAGCGCCTGCGCCAGCGCGATGTCGATCGCGCGGCCCCAGGTGGCGGGCTCGAACAGCCGGTCGTAGAGATAGCGCCCGCCGAGGCCGTGGAAGCCGGTCTCGCGGCGACCATCCTTCTCGGCGACGATCTGCACGTTGAGACGGACCAGCGGCCGCACGTCGCGGGCGCGGAAGCCGTCGGGGCGGATGATCTCGACCACGCCCCAGCTACCGAGCAGCGACGCCGACACCTGCCGGACCCGCGGGTCACGGGCGCGGGCGATCGCGTCGATCTCCTGCAGCAGCGCCACCTTCTTGGCGAAGGGCACCGCCGAGAGCGGATCGTCGGAGATGTAGAGCTGGCGGTTGGTGCGCGGCGGATTGAGCGAGGCGGTGCCGCCGTGACCCGCGCGAACCACCGCCACCGTCTCGGCCGCCCGGCGGATTGCCGCATCGGACAGCTCGTTGGCATGCGCATAGCCGGTGGTCTCGCCGGCGACGCCGCGCAGGCCGAAGCCCTGGTTGGTGTCGAACGTCGCCGCCTTCAGCCGCCCGTCGTCGAAGGCGAAGCTCTCCGACGCGACATATTGCAGATAGAGCTCGCCGTCGTCGCAGCCGGCAAGCGCCTCGGCGACGAGGCGTTCGGTGCGCGCCGGGTCGAGGCCGGTGTCGCGGTAGAAGAGATTGGCGGGGTCAATCTGGGTCATGTGACCCGATCTAGGGAGTCTTGCGGCGGATTCCTACCGCTTGTCGGCGGGGCCACCGCTCAGCACGAAGCGGCGGTCGCAATAGCCGCAGTCGACCGCGCCGGTCGCGTCGATCTGCAGCCATACGCGCGGATGGCCGAGCGGGCCTTCATCACCGTCGCAGGCGACGCGCGCCGTATCGACATAGAGCGTTTCGGGAGCCGGCATCGTGTCCATGGCCGCGCTTTAGCAAAGCGGGTGCCCCTCGCGCTACCGGGAAGTTGGCCGCACCGCCCGAACCGGCTATGCGCTTGGGCCATGAGCGAACCGGCGATTTCGATCCGCGGCCTCGAGAAGGTCTATGGCAACGGCAAGGTGGCGCTGCACGGCATCGACCTCGATATCCCCCGCGGGTCGATGTTCGGGCTGCTGGGGCCGAACGGCGCCGGCAAGTCGACGACGATCAACATCCTCGCCGGGCTGGTGAACAAGACCGCGGGGTCGGCGCGGGTCTGGGGCTTCGACATCGACGCCAATCCGCGTAACGCCAAGGCGTCGATCGGCATCGTGCCGCAGGAAATCGTGTTCGACGCCTTCTTCACGCCGTTCGAGGTGCTGGAGCTGCAGGCCGGCCTCTACGGCGTGCCGAAGGCGCAGCGGCGGACGATGGACATTCTTCGCGCGGTGCGGCTGGAGGATAAGGCCAACGCGTATGCGCGCACCCTGTCGGGCGGCATGAAGCGGCGGCTGCTCGTCGCCAAGGCGCTGGTTCACAACCCGCCGATCCTCGTGCTCGACGAGCCGACCGCCGGCGTCGACATCGAGCTTCGCCAGCAGCTCTGGGCCTATGTCCGCGAGCTGCACAGCTATGGCACGACGGTGGTGTTGACGACGCACTATCTGGAAGAGGCCGAGGCGCTGTGCGACCGCATCGCGATCATCAATCACGGTCGCGTCGTCGCCAATGACGAGACGCGCACCCTGCTGGCGACCGCGCAGGAGAAGGTGGTGGTCGTCACCATCGACCGCGATCTCGACCTCGCGCCGGACCATCTCGGCGTCGGCAAGGTCGAGCTACGCGGCACCCGCCAGCTCGCGATCACCTACGACAAGCGCGAGCGGCAGGCGGGCGCAGTGCTGCATGCACTGACAGAGGCGGGGTTGGGCATCGTCGACGTGTCGACGCAGGAAGCCGATCTGGAAGACGTGTTCCTGTCGCTGACGCGCTCCGTCGCCGCTTAGCCACCTTTTTCGTCATCCCGCGAAGGCGGGGATCCATTACCGCCGACGCTTCGGAGAATGGATCCCCGCCTTCGCGGGGATGACGATGATGGGTTGGGCGTCAGGGCATCAGCCACAAGCGTATGACCCACGCGACGCTGCCGACCGCGGCGACGCCCGCGACCCACAGGCCGACGAACCACAGCAGCCGGCGGCGGAGCGGTGCTTCCGCCATCAATGATAGCCGTGCACCCCGACCTTCCCGCGAAACGCCCAATAGGCATAGGCGGTGTAGGCCAGGATGATCGGGATCAGCACCCCGGCGCCGACCAGCATGAACACCTGGCTCTTCTCCGGCGCGGCGGCCGCCCAGATCGTCACCTCGTTGGGGATGACATAGGGGAACATGCTGATGCCGAGACCGACGAAGCAGAGCGCGAACAGGCCGAGCGCCAGCAGGAAGGGCGCAGATTCGCGCTTGGCGAGGCTGCGCCAGAAGGCAAAGGCGGTGATCGCCACCAGCAGCGGCACCTGCGCGGTCAGCAGCACGTTGGGCCAGGCGAACCAGCGGGCATAATATTCGATTTCGAGGAAGGGCGTCACCGCGCTGACCGCGCCGACGCCGGCCAAGGTCAGCAGTCCGGCCCAGCGCGCGTAGCGGCGGGCCTTTGCCTGCAAGTCCGCCTCGGTCTTCATGATCAGCCACGTCGCGCCGAGCAGTGCATAGCCGGCCACGAGGCTAATGCCGCAGAGCAGGCTGAACGGGGTCAGCCAGTCCCACCAGCCGCCGCCATAGGCGCGGCCGTCGACGTCGATGCCCTGCAGCAGCGCGCCGAGCGCGATGCCCTGTGCCAACGCCGCCACCACCGATCCGCCGAAGAAGGCAGCGTCCCAGAAGCCTTGGTGACGCGGATCGCGCCAGCGGAATTCGAAGGCGACGCCGCGGAAGATCAGCGCCAGCAGCATTGCGACGATCGGCGCATAGAGCGCCGGCATGACGATCGCGTAGGCGAGCGGGAAAGCGGCGAACAGCCCGCCGCCGCCGAGTACCAGCCAGGTCTCGTTGCCGTCCCACACCGGCGCAATCGAGTTCATCGCCACCGCGCGCTCTTCGCCTTCCAATCGCGGAAACAGGATGCCGACGCCGAGGTCGAAGCCGTCCATGACGACATAGGCGAAGACCGCGAAGGCGATGATGAACGCCCAGACGATGGTCAGATCGAAATCGATGCCCATCAGGGTGCCCTTTCGACAGAGGGGGCCGGGGTGATGCCGGCGCTGCGGATCGGCCCGTCGGGATCGGCTTCGAGGCCGGGCTCGCCGATTTGTGGGGCATGGCCCATCAGCTTCAAGATGTACCAGACGCCGACGCCGAACACGGCGAAATAGACGAGGACGAAGGCGATCAGCGAGGTCGCCACCGCCGGCGCGTCGAGCGGTGACGCCGAGGCCGAGGTGCGGAGCAGGCCGTAGATCGTATAGGGCTGGCGGCCGACCTCGGTGGTGATCCAGCCGGCGAGCACCGCGATCAGGCCCGAGGGCCCCATCACGACCGCGAAGCGGTGGAGCAGCGACCAGTCGTAGAGCTTGCCGCGCATCCGCGCGAGCAGGCTGAATAGCCCGAGCCCGAGCATCAGGAAGCCGAGGCCGACCATCACCCGGAACGACCAGAACACGATCGGCACCGGCGGCCAGTCCTCGCGCGCCACGGTGTCGAGCCCGGCGAGCGGTGCGTCGAGGTCGTGCTTCAGGATCAGCGACGAGGCCTTGGGGATTTCGACCTTGTAGCGGACGGTGGCGGCGTCCTGATCGGGGAGGCCGAACAGGATCAGCGGCGCGCCATTCGGGTGGCTGTCGAAATGCCCCTCCATCGCCATCACCTTCGCCGGCTGATGCTCGAGCGTGTTGAGGCCGTGGAGATCGCCGGCGAAAATCTGGATGGGGGCGACGATGGCTGCCATCCACATCGCCATCGAGAACATGGTGCGGGCGGCCTCGGGCGTGCTCGCCCGAGGACTCGCCACGGCGGCCGGCGAGCCATTCGGCTCGACCGACGGCGCGGCTTCGCTGCGCCGGGCCTTCAGCAAATGCCACGCGCCCACCGCGCCGACGATCAGCGCCGTCGTCAGATAGGCGGCGATGACGGTGTGGACGAGGCGGTAGGGAAAGCTCGGGTTGAAGACGATCGCCCACCAGTCGGCGGGCAGGAACTGGCCGTTGGCGCCGATGGTGAAGCCCTGCGGCGTGTGCATCCAGCTGTTCACCGACAGGATCCAGAACGCCGAGATGAAGGTGCCGACGGCGACGGCGAGCGTCGCCATGAAGTGCAGCTTCTTCCCCACCTTCTCCATGCCGAACAGCATGACCCCGAGGAAGCCGGCCTCGAGGAAGAAGGCGGTCAGCACCTCATAGGCCATGAGGGGACCGATCACCGGCCCGGCGCGGTCGGAGAACACCGACCAGTTGGTGCCGAACTGGTAGGACATGACGATACCCGAGACGACGCCCATCGCGAAGGTGATGGCGAAAATCTTCAGCCAGTATCTGAAGAGCGTGAGGTAGACCTCGCGCCCGGTCTTCAGCCACAGGCCCTCGAGCACCGCGAGATAGCTCGCCAGCCCGATCGAGAAGGCCGGGAAGATGAAGTGAAACGACACGGTGAACGCAAACTGGATGCGCGCCAGCAACAGGGCGTCGAGGTCGTCAAACACGGGTTCCTCCTGATCTCGGAGGGGCCGCCGTCGGTCCCGCGGCCTCTATAACGCTTCGGACGCGAAACGGACTGCGCCATCTCGCCGCGACGAGGGCGTCAGCGGCGCGGCTCGCACATCGATTGCACCGCGCTCCATTCGGCCGCCGTCATCGCCGGCGCGTAGGCGCGGCCCGGCTCAACCGCGCCGAGCAGCATCCGCCGCCGGTCGCCGGTCAGCGGATGCGTCGAGGCATAGCGCAGTACGACGCGCCAATTGCCCTGCTCCTGCAAATCCTGCCCGTCATGGTCGCCGATGTAGCTGAGGAAATCGGCGAGCGGCTTGGGCGACACGCCGATGCGCTTCAGCCCGACGATCGCCTTCGCATCCGCCTCGGTCTCGGCGCCGCGCGTGTAGGTGAGGAGCAACGCCGTCTGCGCGATGCTCGCCGCGTCGCCGCCGACATTCTGCAGCACGAAGGCGAGCGCGCCGGCACGGATGACGCCTTTCAGCGGATGCTTGCCCTCGACGTGCGCCACCTCGTGCGCGAGCACGCCGGCGAGTTCGTCGGGGGTCTTCACTTCGTTGATCAACCCACGCAGCACGCCGATGTGGCGGCCGGGCACGGCAAAGGCGTTGATCGTCGGCGAGTCGATGACATGGACACGGATCGGCGGCTTGCCCGGTTGCAACCGCGCGACCAGCCGGTCGAGCGCCGCCTGCCCGTCGGCGCCGGTGCACTGGCCCGGTCGGCCAAGCAGCGTGACGGCTTCCGCGCCGATGCGATCGGCGAGCGGGTCAGGAACCAGCGGCGTTACCCAGTCGACGAACTTCAGCGCCACCGTCGCAACGATCGCCAGCGCCACCGCGCCCGCGGCGACGGCGGCGGGCAGGCTGATCCGGTCGAGCCGCGCCTCGAAGCCGTCGCGGCCCGGCAGCGCATCGCACAGTTCGGCGGGCGCATCGATCAGCGTCAGCCGCCAGCCGACCCTGTCAGTGCGCGACCAGATGTCGGCGGTGCTGCGCTGACCGGCGTGGCGGAGCAGCGCGAGCGGCACCCGTTCCGGCTCGATGCCGCGCGCCTCGATGTGCAGCGCGTCGCCGTCTCGCCGCACCAGCGCCTCGCGGCGGACGCCGGTGACGCCGTCATAGAGATGCCCGGTCGCGGTCATATCGCCCCGATCTCGAAGGCGCCGGCCAGCCCTTCGCCCTCGCCCGGCGCGCGGGCGGACGACTGGCTGAGTGTATCGGCGTCGATGCCACCGGTCGCGGCCAGATGCGTGATGAAGAATTGCCAGTTGCGATAGGGCAGCAGCACCACACCGAGACCGAGCGTCACCACGACCAGCGCCAAGTTGCCGGCGAAGAAGCGCACCCAGTCACCCGAGCTGGCGAGAAAGCGGAAGTGCAATCCGCCGAGCGACAGCCCGCCGACCGCGTTGCGAAAATAGACGGCGAAGTAGAGCGCGCCGACCAGCGCGAACAGCAGGTACATGAAGCCGGTCACCAGCGTCGAGGCGAGCCGCGCTTCGCCGGCGGCGACCATGAAGCCGAGCATGAGCCCCATCACCAGGAAGCCGAGGATGGCAAGGCCGAAGAGGCCGAAGAAGCGCTTGTACAGGCCCTTCGTGGTCGCCGCCGTCTCGAAGGGAAAGGGGCCGAAGCTCATCTCCCCCCAGCGCCGGTTCCACAGCGCGATATTGTAGCTGGGCAGGGTCAGCCAGAAGGTCGGGAGCAGCAGTGCGCCGCGCGCCAGCGCGAAGCCGCCATATCTCCAGCCGGCGCGGTCGCTGCCGCCGCGGATGCCGCGCCACAGGGTGCGGCTGAGCCGGTAGCGCAGCATGCGGAAATGCGCGACGCCGAGAAGGTAGAGGATCGACAGCGTGAAGCCGAGCCCGAGCAGCCCGGCCGTCAGCGGCTCGCCGCGCATCACCGCCGATTGCAGCAGCAGGTTGATGAGTAACAGCGGGAGCATGACGAGGAAGAAGACGGCGACGAAGCCCTTGAACAGCTCCTTGCCCGTGCCCGTCCATTCGAGATGATCGTCGACGAAACGGGTGTGCGCCCAGAGATAGCGCCGCGCCCGCGCCGAGCCCCAGAAAGCATAGACGCCGAGCGTCAGCAGGGTCAGCAGGGTCAGCAGCAGGTTGACGAAGGCGATGCGCGCATAGTCGGCGATATTGCCGTCGAACGCGAAACTGTCGCGCGCGCTGCCGGTCGTTTCGTCCATTCCCGCTTCCCCCCGATCCGCAGCCTAGCCGGCGGCGCGGCGCGCGCAACCCGCGGCACTACCGTAGGGATGCGGCGCAGGCGCTACCGACCCAGCGCCGGCAGGATATGTTCGGTGATCAGGCGGTCGGTGAGCGCGTGCGCGTCGCGCTCGCGGAAATTCTCGCTGGTGACGACGACGGTGGCGCGAAGATCGGGGAACACCAGTATCTTGTTGCCGCCCATCCCGTACATGCCCCAGCTCCGGTGCGGTTGCCCGCCTGCCGTGAACGGCGCCAGCCACCAGAGATAGCCATAATCGACATTCTCGCGGGCGTTCGCCTTCGGCGTGGTCGAGGCGGTGACCCAGGCTTCGGGAACGATCTGCCGCCCGTTCCGCCGCCCCTTGTCGAGGTAGAGCTGCGCAAGGCCGAGGAGATCGACGCTTCGCAAGCGGAGCCCGCCACCGCCCATCGCGAGGCCCGTCGGCGTGATCTGCCAATCGGCTTTCGGAATGGCCAGCGGCTCGAAGAGCGAGGCGCGCGCGAAATCCGCCAGCGGCTGCTTCGCGGCTTTCTCGACGATGCCGCCGAGCATCACCACGCCCGCGGTGCAATAGCTGAAGGCGCGGCCGTAGGGGCGATCCGCGGGCTTCTCCTCGAACGGCGGAAAGCCCCTGATCGGCAGGTCGAGCGCGAACTTCACATAGTCCTCGATGAGGTACATCCGCTCTTCATTGCCGCGCGAGAAGCTGTTGCTGTCGTTGCATTCGAGCAGCGAACTCATCGTCAGCAGGTCTTCGACGCTGATCTGCGCCTTGCGCGGATCGGGATTGTCGAGTGGCTGGCGGTCAGGGAAGAACGGCACCACCGGCGCCGCGACGCCGGCGATCAGCTTCTTCTCGATCGCGATGCCGACGAGCATGCCGGTGACGGTCTTGGTCGCCGACCGGGTGTCGCGCGGCTTTTCGCGCCCGCCCTCATCGAAATAGGCCTCGTGGATCAGGCGGCCGTCACGAGCGATCAGCACGCTGGTAATGCGCTTGAACTCGCCGCGGCGCAGCGCGGCGTCCATCCCCTCCAGGGTTGCCGGATCGCGCGTTGCCGGCGCGGCCGGCGCCTGACCGGCAACCGGCGTCGCCATCGCGGCGAACATCAGTCCGACGGCTCGCATGACGTTCTTCAGCATTTGCATCTTCCCCCCAAGAGCCCTGCCCTTCTTGGCTGTACGCGACATCGGCCAGCTTACCCCTGCGGGGCGTGACGCGCCGGCGCAAGGCGAGTCGCTCTCCCCTTTGACCCGCCGGCGCGTCACGCTACACACCGCGCATGGCCAAGTCCGTCCCCTCCGCGGCGCAGGAATATGATGTCGTCATCATCGGATCGGGCGCCGCCGGGCTGACCGCGGCGCTGAACCTTGCTGACCGCGCCAAGGTCGCGGTGCTGTCGAAGGGCGGGCTTTCCGCCGGGTCGACCGCCTGGGCGCAGGGCGGCATCGCCGCGGTGCTGGAAAAGGGCGACACCTTCGAAAGCCATGTTGAGGACACGATGGTCGCCGGCGCTGGCCTCAACGACCGCCGCGCCGTCGAACTGGTCGTGGAGAATGCCCCCGCCGCCATCGCCCGCCTCGCCGACCTCGGCGTGCCGTTCAACCCCGGCGAGCGCGAGCGATTTCACCTGACCCAGGAGGGCGGCCATTCGCGCCGCCGCATCGTCCATGTCGACGACGCGACCGGCTGGGCGGTACAAGTGGCGCTGGAGCGGGCGGCGCGCGCGCACCCGAACATCACCCTGGTGCCCGACCGGATCGGCGTCGACCTGATCACCGAGCGGCACCTGGCGAATGGTGACGACGGCGCGCGGCGCTGCCACGGCGTCTATGCGCTCAACCGCGAGAGCGGGCAGGTCGAGCGCTTCGCGGCGCCCGCGACCATCCTCGCCACCGGCGGCGCCTCGCGCGTCTATCTCTATTCGACCAACCCCGATGGCGCGACCGGCGACGGCATCGCGATGGCGTGGCGCGCCGGCTGCCGGGTGTCGAACCTTGAGTTCAACCAGTTCCATCCAACCTGCCTCTACCATCCGCAGATCAAGAACTTCCTGATCACCGAGGCGATGCGCGGCGAGGGCGGCAAGCTGCGCCTGCCCGACGGCGAGCGCTTCATGCCGCGCTTCGATGCGCGCGAGGAGCTGGCGCCGCGCGACGTGGTGGCCCGCGCCATCGACCATGAGATGAAGCGGCTGGGGTTGGAGCATGTGCTGCTCGACGTCACCCACCTCGATCCCGATTTCGTCGTCGGCCATTTCCCGACGATCTACCGCCGGCTGATCGAGCTGGGCATCGACCCGACCAAGCAGCCGATCCCGGTGGTGCCGGCGGCGCACTATACCTGCGGCGGCGTCGACATCGACCTGGCCGGCCGCACCGACCTGCCCGGCCTTTATGCGATCGGCGAGGTCTCGCAATCAGGCCTGCACGGCGCCAACCGCATGGCGTCCAACTCGCTGCTCGAATGCCTGGTGTTCGGGCAGGCGGCGGCCGACGACATTCTCAGCAGCAACCTGCTCGCCGCGCCGCGCCCCGATGTGCAGCCGTGGGACGAATCGCGCGTTACCGATTCGGACGAAGAGATCGTCGTCACCCACAATTGGGCCGAGCTTCGCCGCTTCATGTGGGACTATGTCGGCATCGTCCGCACGACCAAGCGGCTGGAGCGCGCCGCGCACCGCGTCGCGCTGCTGAAGGGCGAGATCGCCGAATATTACGCGAACTTCCGCGTCAATCCGAACCTGCTCGAGCTGCGCAACCTCGTCACCGTCGCCGACCTGATCGTGCAGTCGGCGCTGGCGCGGAAGGAAAGCCGCGGGCTTCATTACACGCTCGACTACCCCGGCCTGCTGCCGCAGGCTGTCGACACGATCCTCACGCCCGACCTGCCGGAGACCTCATGACCCGCTCGATCCTGCTCGCCACCGCCGCGCTGCTGCTGACCACCGGCTTCGCCCCGGCCGACGATCTGACGCGCGCCAAGGCGATCCTTGCGAAGACGCCGGTGATCGACGGACACAATGACGTGCCGTGGGGCGTGCGGCAGAAGCTGCGCGGCAAGACCGCCGGCTTCGCCTTCGAGCGCCTGCCCGACAACGAACGCAGCGACTGGCACACCGACATCGAGCGGATGCGCGACGGCCGCGTCGGCGGGCAGTTCTGGTCGGTCTATATCGACGCCGGCATGACCGGGCCCGACGGCGTGCAGGCGACGTTGGAGCAGGTCGACATCACCCGCCGGCTGATCGACCGCTATGAGGCGCTAGAGTTCGCAGGGAACGCCGCCGAAACCGCGCGGATCATGAAGCGCGGCCGCATCGCCTCGCTGATGGGCGCCGAGGGCGGTCATTCGATCGGCAATTCGCTCGCGGTGCTGCGTCAGCTGCACGCGCTCGGCGTCGGCTACATGACCTTGACCCATTCGAAGACCATCGACTGGGCGGACAGCGCCACCGACGCGCCGAAGCATGACGGGCTGACACCGTTCGGGGTCGAGGTGGTCAAGGAGATGAACCGCCTCGGCATGCTCGTCGACCTGAGCCATGTCGCGCCGGCGACGATGAACGACGCGATCGATGCCTCGGTCGCGCCGGTGATCTTCAGCCATTCGAACGCCAAGGCGGTCGCCGACCATCCGCGCAACGTTCCCGACGACGTGCTGAAGCGGCTGCCGGGGAACGGCGGCGTCATCATGGTCACCTTCGTCCAGCCGTTCACCAGCCAGGCGACCGCCGAATGGGATGCCCGCCAGTCGGCCGAGGAAGCGCGGCTGAAATCGCGCAATCCCGCGGACGCGGCGGCGGTGAAGTCGGCCCTCGACGCCTGGGTGGCGGCGAACCCGCGCCCGCGCGCCACCGTCCAACAGGTCGCCGACCATGTCGATCACGTCCGCAAGGTCGCCGGCATTGACCACATCGGCATCGGCTCCGACTATGACGGCATTCCGAACACGCCCGTGGACCTTGAGGATGTGGCGGCGGTGCCCAACCTGTTCGCCGAGCTGCTGCGCCGCGGCTATTCGGAGGCCGACCTCGGCAAGATCGCGCAGGGCAATATCCTGCGCGTGATGCGTCAGGCGGAAGTCGTCGCCGCGCGGCTGCAAAAGGAGCGCGGCCCCAACGAGACGCGCATCGACGACAAGCCCGCAACGCCGCCGGCGATCGACGATCGGCCTCGCTAAAGGATCTTTCCGCTCAGCAGTGCGCAGCCGACGCACTTGCCGGCTATCTTGTAGTCGGCGCGATCGATGAACCAGCCGGTCGTCTGGTTGTCGCCGAGCCGTGCCTGCCCCTTGTAGTCGGCAAGCAGGATCACCGGCCGGTCGTCGAGATTGGCGACCTGGTTGCCGTCGACCAGCACCGTCGCCTCATTCTGCTGGACCTCGGCGCTGACCACCACGACGCAGCAGCGGTTCTGCGTGGTGATGCCCTTGATCATCGCGTTGCCGCGGATGGTGCCGGTCGCGCCGTTGGGCAGGTCGATGAGGTAGTTGGTTTCCTCGCCCTTGCTGTCGTCGATGAGATTGTCCTGGATATCGACCTCGCGGACACGCGCCTTGATGTAGTGACCACCGCGCCCTTCCTCGAACAGCGACTCCTTCACCGTCAGCCCGGCGAAGCGGCCCATGTAGAGCGAGTGCGAGCAATTGTCGGGGCGGCATTTGCCGAGGCGCCGGAAGATCGAGCGCTCGATGGTGGCGCGGCCTTCCTGGCCGTTGCCGCTGATCATGCCGTTCTCGCTGTCCTCGAAGGTCGACGACTCGATGGTGAGGTCGCCCTTTTCGAGGCGGATGCCGGCGCCGTTGCCGTCGGCGGCCTTGTAGCCGGTGAAGCGCAGCCCCTCGACGATCGCTTCGTCTCCGCGCACCACCAGCGCCGCCTTGTCCTCGCAGGTCTTGCCGCGGAAGGTGACGGTGCCCGGGATCATCGCGCGCAGCGTCAGGCGGCCGCGCGAAATCACCGCGCAATCCTCATAGGTGCCGGGCATTACGGTGATGGTGTCGGTATCGCGCGCGGCCCGCACGGCATCGGCCAGCTTCGGGAAAGCACCGCCGCTTTGCAGCATGAAGGGCATGCCGGCGCCGGGCGTGTCGGTGCGCGCGGCATCGAGTTCGCGTACCCATTGCGGGTGCGTCGGCGACGCCTTGGCGGCCTCGGGGCGCATCATCCACCAGCCGGCGACACCGGCCACCGCCAGCACGACCAGCAGAAGCAGCCATTTCACCACGCGCATCGAAAGCCCCCGAAGAATCCTCTACCCCGCGCCCTCTTAGCGCGATCGGAACGCCTGTGCATCTGCGTTCGGAGACGGTCGCAATCCGGCCGGCGAAGCGCTACATCGGGGCATGGCTACCGCACCCGACGACACCGCCGCCGCGCCCGCACCGGCGAAGCAGAAGCATCTCTATCTGGTCGACGGGTCGGGCTTCATCTTCCGCGCCTATCACCGGCTGCCGCCGCTCAACAATCCGGCGGGCACCCCGGTCAACGCGGTCTATGGCTTCACCGCGATGCTGTGGAAGCTGATCGAGGATTTGCACGGCGCCGAGGAGCCGACGCACCTTGCGGTGATCTTCGATGCGGCGAAGGACAATTTCCGCAACGAGCTCTACGCCGACTACAAGGCGAACCGGCCGCCGCCGCCCGAGGATCTGCTGCCGCAGTTCCCGCTGATCCGCGACGCCGTGCGCGCCTTTTCGGTGCCCTGCATCGAGATGTCGGGGTTCGAGGCGGACGACATCATTGCCTGCTACGTCGCGCAGGCCACCGCCGCCGGCTACAACGTCACCATCGTCAGCTCCGACAAGGATCTGATGCAGCTGGTCACGCCCCATGTCGACATGCTCGATACGATGAAGAACGAGCGCTACGGCGTCGAGGCCGTCACCGCCAAATGGGGCGTGCCGCCGGAGAAGCTCGGCGAGGTGCTGGCGCTGATGGGCGACAGCGTCGACAACGTGCCCGGCGTGCCGGGCGTCGGCCCGAAGACGGCAGCGGAGCTGGTACAGCAGTTCGGCGATGTCGAGGGCGTGCTCGCCAATCTCGACCAGATCAAGAAGCCGAAGCTGCGCGAGAATCTGGAGGCGCATGCCGAAATGGCGCGGCTGTCGCGCGTGCTGGTCGAGCTGAAATGCGATCTCGATCCGCCGCATACGCTCGGCGAGCTGGTGATGCGCGACCCGCCGCATGATCCGTTGCGCGCCTTCCTCGCCGAGCAGGGCTTCAAGTCGATGCTGGCGAAGCTCGGCCGCGAGAGCCAGGCGGCCGAGGTGGCAGCGCAGCCGGATGAACCGGAGAAGCCGTTCGTCCACGCCGAGTATGAGACGGTGATCACGCTCGACCGGCTCGACTGGTGGCTGGCGGAGGCCCGCGCGCGGGGCGTGGTGGCGATCGATACCGAGACTACCGCCAAGGACCCGGTGCGCTGCGACCTCGTCGGCGTCAGCCTCGCGCTCGACGCCGGCCTCGCCTGCTATATCCCGGTCGCGCATGTGCAGGGCGAAGGGCTGCTCGCCGAGAAGGTCGACCAGCTCGCTTGGCAGGACGTGAAGGAAAAGCTGGGGCCGCTGCTTGTCGATCCGGCGGTACTGAAGGTCGGCCAGAACCTCAAATACGACCTCGTCGTGCTGAAGCGTCACGGGCTCGATCTCGCCGGCTTCGACGACACGATGCTGCTGTCCTACGCGCTCAGCGCCGGCAAGCACAACCACGGCATGGACGAGCTGTCGGAGAAGTATCTCGGTCACACGCCGATCCCGTTCAAGGAGGTGTGTGGCACCGGCAAGAGCCAGTGCACCTTCGACCAGGTGCCGCTCAAACGCGCCACCGACTATGCCGCCGAGGACGCCGACGTGACCTTGCGGCTGCACCGGCTGTTCCGCCCGCGCCTGTCGGCCGAGCAGGTGACGCGCACCTACGAGACCGTGGACAAGCCGCTGCTGCCGGTCCTTGCCGACATGGAACTGGAGGGCATCAAGGTCGACCGCGAGGCGCTCGCCCGGCTGTCGGCGACCTTCGGCACCGAAATCGCCGCCCTTGAAACAGAGGTGCATGACCTTGCCGGCGGCCCCTTCACGATCGGCTCGCCCAAGCAGCTCGGCGAAGTGCTGTTCGAACGAATGCAGCTTTCCGGCGGCAAGAAGAGCGGCAAGTCGGGGCAATATGCCACCGACGTCAACGAGCTCGAGAAGCTGGCCGGCCAAGGCCACGTGATCGCGCAGAAGGTGCTCGACTGGCGGCAGCTCACCAAGCTGAAGTCGACCTATACCGACGCGCTGCAGGCGGCGATCAACCCGAAGACGGGGCGCGTCCACACCTGCTTCTCGATGGCGGTGGCGCAGACCGGCCGCCTGTCATCGACCGATCCCAATTTGCAGAACATCCCGATCCGCACCGAGATCGGCCGGCAGATCCGCCATGCCTTCGTCGCGAAGCCAGGGCATGTGATCCTCGCCGCCGACTATAACCAGATTGAGCTGCGGCTGGCCGCGCACATGGCCGACGTGCCCGAGTTGAAGCGCGCCTATGCGAACAACGAGGATATCCACGCGCTGACCGCGCGCGAGGTGTTCGGAACCGAGATGGACCCGCAGGAGTCTCGCCGGCGCGCCAAGACGGTGAACTTCGCCATCCTCTACGGCATCTCCGCTTTCGGCCTCGCCAATCGGCTCGGGCTCGATCGCGGCGAGGCGCAGCGGATCATCGACGCCTATTTCGCGCGCTTCCCCGGCATCCGCAATTTCATGGCGGAGACGATCAACGGCTGCCGCGAGACCGGTTTCGTCACGACGTTGTTCGGGCGGCGCACCAACCTGCCGCTGATCCATTCGAAGAATCCGGCGGAGCGGCAGTTCGCCGAGCGCGCGGCGGTCAACGCGCCGGTGCAGGGCACCAGCGCCGACATCATCAAGCGGGCGATGATCCGCATGCCGCTGGCACTCGCCGAGGCGGGGCTGACGGGCGTGCGCATGCTGCTGCAGGTGCACGACGAACTGGTGTTCGAGGTGCCCGAGCGCGATGTCGAGGCGGCGACGCCGGTGATCCGATCGGTGATGGAATCGGCGCACCGGCCCGCGGTCGAGCTGAGCGTGCCGCTCGGCGTCGAGATCGGCACCGGCCCCAGCTGGGGCGCGGCGCACTAACTCGCGCTAGGCGAGAACTTCCGCGAGGAACGCCTCGATCGACGCCCATGATCGCGCCGCGGCCTTCGGGTCGTAGGCGAGGCCCTTTTCCGGCGCGTTGGCGGTCGGCGCGGTGAAGGCATGCATCGCATGGCCATAGGCGTGAAGCTGCCAGTCGGCCTTGGCGTCGGTCAGCTCCTTGGCCACGCCGAGTACCTCGTCGGGCTTGGCCAGCGGGTCTTCCCAGCCGTGCAGGATGAGGACGCTGGCGTCGATGTCGGCCTGCGGGCCGAGGTTCGGCGGCGGGAAGATGCCATGGATGCTGACCGCGCCGCGCAAGGCCGGTGCGTTGGCGCGGGCGAGGTCGAGCGCGCAGAGGCCACCGAAGCAATAGCCGATGATCGCGATCTTCTCCGGATCGACCGCCTCGTGCGACCGCGCCGCCTCGACGGCGGCGAGCAGACGGGCGCGCAGCGCGGCGCGATCCGCCATGAACGGCGCCATCAGATAGCCGTTGTCGCCGCCGGGCTCGCCGCGCCGGCCCTTGCCGTAAACATCGACCGCGAAGCCGACATAGCCGAGCGCGGCCAGCCGGTCGGCGGCGGCGCGCTCGTTCGGCCCCTGCCCGCCCCACTGGTGCGCCACCAGCACCGCCGGCCGCTTCCCGCCCTTGCCGTCGTGCGACACATAGGCTTCGCAGACGGTATCGCCGTCACGATAGTCGATGGTGGCGGTCGGCATGGTCGCAGGCTCCCTCAATTGCGGCGATAGCGGAAATACCAGACTTCATGGCCGAGCCGCCGCGCCTTCGCCTCATAGCGGGTCTGCGGCCAGTCGGCGGGGCGATGCTGGAAATCGGCCGGTGTCTCGATCAGCCAGTCGAAGTCGCGGCGGCGGTCCATCTGCATCATCGCCCAGCGGCAATAGATCGGATGGTCGGTGCCGAAGCGAAACTCGCCGCCGGGCTTCAGCTTCGCCGCGATCACGTCGAGCGGCCCCGGATTCATGAAGCGGCGCTTGGCGTGGCGCGCCTTCGGCCAGGGATCAGGATGCAGCAGGAAAACGCGGTCGAGACTGGCATCGGGCAGCCGCTCGAGCACGCGAAGCGCATCGCCCATGCTCAGGCGGACATTGGGCAGCCCCTCACGCTCGATATGGCCGAGCGCGCCGACGACGCCGTTGAGGAAGGGCTCGCAGCCGATCAGGCCGACGTGCGCATTCGCCGCCGCCTGTCCCGCCAGATGCTCGCCGGCGCCGAAGCCGATCTCCAGCCACAACGGGCGGTCGTCGCCGAACAGCGCCCGCGAATCGAGCGGGCCCTCTTCAGGCACCGCGACGCGCGGTAGCACCTCGTCCACCAGCGCCTGCTGGCCGAGGCGCAGCGCATGACCCTGACGGCGGCCGTAAAGACGGCGGATGGTGGTGGGATCGCCCGACATTCGGCTCGCTGACTATCGCCCCAAATGAAAAACGTCACCCCCGCACGTAGCGGGGGTGACGTTGATCAGGTTTCGCGGCCGGTTTAGACGGCGGCGCGCAGCTGCTCGACGAGGTCCAGCTTCTCCCACGAGAAGCCGCCATCGGCGTCGGTGGCGCGGCCGAAATGCCCGTAGGCGGCGGTGCGCTGGTAAATCGGCTTGTTGAGGCCGAGGTGGGTGCGGATGCCCTTCGGCGTCAGCCGTACCAATTCCGGCAACACCTTCTCGAGCACATCGTCACCGACGGTACCGGTGCCGTGCGTGTCGACGTAGAAACTCAGCGGCTCGGCGACGCCGATCGCGTAGCTGAGCTGGATGGTGCAGCGCTTGGCAAGGCCGGCGCCGACCACCTGCTTCGCTAGGTAGCGCGAGATATAGGCGGCCGAGCGGTCGACCTTGGTCGGGTCCTTGCCCGAGAAGGCGCCGCCGCCGTGCGGTGCGGCACCGCCATAGGTGTCGACGATGATCTTGCGGCCGGTCAGACCGGCGTCGCCGTCCGGGCCGCCGATTTCGAACAGGCCGGTCGGGTTGACGAAGATCGCGTCCTCGTCGTTCGGCATCCAGCCCTGCGGCAGGGTGTCGTTCATGACGCCCTTCACATAGTCGCGGAGCTTCTTCTGGTCGCAGCCGACAGCATGCTGGGTCGACACGACGACCTTGGTCGCGCGCACCGGGCGGCCGTTCTCGAACGCCAGCGTCACCTGGCTCTTTGCGTCGGGCTCGAGGAAGTCGACGACCTTGCCGTGACGGTCGGCGGCGAGCTTTTCGAGGATGCGGTGCGAGTAATAGAGCGTTGCCGGCATCAGGTCAGGCGTCTCGTCGCAGGCGAAGCCGAACATAATGCCCTGATCGCCAGCGCCTTCGTCCTTGTTGCCCGATTCATCGACGCCCTGCGCGATGTGCGCCGACTGGCCGTGCAGGTGGCAGGCGAAATCCGCATATTGCCAGTGGAAGCCATGCTGCTCGTAGCCGATGCGCTTCACCGTGGCGCGCGCGGCGGCCTCGATCTCGGCGAGGCTGATGTCCTGGGCGCAGCGCACTTCGCCGGCGAGCACGATGCGGTTGGTGGTGACCATGGTTTCGCAGGCCACGCGTGACACCGGGTCCTTCGCCAGGAACAGGTCGACGATCGCGTCCGAAATCTGGTCCGCAACCTTGTCCGGATGGCCTTCCGACACCGACTCCGACGTGAACAGGTACGAGCTGCGCATGGGATTCCCCGAAATTGGTAAGATGCGGGGAGCGTGTAGCGTTCGTGAGGCCCGCCGACAAGGGCGTATAAAGATATGTTTATATGTTTGACTGGAAGCTGCGCTTCGCCGTCAGCATCGCGGCGACCAGCAGCAGCGCCGCCAGCAGCAGCGGGATCAGCGAACCGCCGCGCGCGAAGGGCGTGGCTGCCGCCGCGCCAGGGATGTTGGCAGACAAAGTGCCCATCTTCCCCCGGCCAAGCGTCGCCAGCAGCCGCCCCCGCGCGTCGATCACCGCCGAAACGCCGGTCGGCGTGGCACGGGCGATCGGCAGCCCTTCCTCGATGGCGCGCAGCCGCGCTTGCTCGAGGTGCATCCAGGCGCCCGCATCGGAGAACCACGCGTCGTTCGAGGCGTTGAGCAGCCATGCCGGACGGTCGCCGCGCGCTACCACATGGCCGGGGCGCACGACTTCGTAGCAGATCAGCGGGCCGACGGCGGGGAAGCCGGCGAGGCTGAGCGTGCGCGGCCCCGGCCCCGGCCAGAAGTCGAGCGCGCCAGGCGCCAGCCGGGCCACACCGATCGCCTCCATCGCGCCGCGCAACGGCAGATATTCGCCGAAGGGGACCAGCGCGTTCTTGTCATAGCGGCCCCGCACCGCGGCGCGCTCGTCGAGCACGAACAGGCTGTTGTGCGCGGCGATCGCACGGCCGGTCGGCCCGCGGATCGCCTGCACGCCGCCGGTCAGCAGCAGATCGCCCGACCCCAGCGCGCGCGCAAGGCGGCGGCGCAGCCACGGCTCCTCGTCGATCAGGCCGATCACCGCCGCTTCGGGCCAGAGCAGCAGACTCGGCTCGCCGTCGGTCTTCGCCGCGCCGCTGAGCGACAGATAGCGGCGAAGGTTGGCTTCCTCGGCATCGGGCCGCCATTTGTCAGCCTGGCTGATGTTGGCCTGGACGATGTGGATGCGCGTATCAGTGGCCGCGATCGGCTGGCCAAGGATGACGAGGCCATAGATCGTCGCCGCAACCAGCATCGCCGCAATGGCGGCGGCGAAGCGCCACGCGCGGTCGCGCAGCAGCAGGGCAATGGCGCCGGCGGTCAGCGCTACCAGCCCGGAAAGGCCGAGCCCGCCGATCAGGCTCGCCGCTTGCGCGGTCGGGAAAAGCGGCAACAGCACCACGCCGAGCGGATTCCATGGGAAGCCGCCGAACAGATAGCCGCGCAGCCATTCGGCGAGCATCCACGTGCCGGCAAACGCCAGCACGCGGGCGAGCCCGTCGCGGAAGCGCCACGCGATCCCGGTCGCCGCCGCCGGGTAGATCGCCATCAGCACCGACAGCAGTACCACCGCCACCCAGCCGGACCAGGCAGGCATATTGTCCTGAAAGTTGAACGCCTGCGCGATCCAGTAGAGGCCGGCGAGCATGTGGCCGAAACCGAACCACCAGCCGAGCGCCAGCGCGTTCCGCAGGCTGGTCGCGTGCGGGATCAGCAGCAGGAGCAGCGCGAGGCCGGCCAGCGTCAGCGGCCAGATGTCGATCGGCGAAAAGCCCAATGCGCTGGCGAGGCCCGCCGCGAAGGCGAGCGCGAGACGCTGACGCGGCGTGCGGCGCGCCAGCCAGTCGAGCCCCGCTGTACGGCTCACTCGGCGGCAGCCTCTTGGCGAGCGACTTCGGGCGGATGAATGCGGACGCGCTGGATATGGCGGGTGTCGCCGGCGATCACCTCGAAGCGCCAGCCGCTCGGATGGACGATGGTCTCGCCGACCGGCGGCACGCGCCCGGCGAGCATGAACACCATGCCACCGACGGTATCGACCTCGTCTTCCTCATCCTCATCGAGCACGACGCCGAGCGTCGCCTGAAGCTCGGCCAGCTCGATGCGAGCGTCGGCTTCGTACATGTCGTCGCCGAGCGCCTTCAGCCCTTCCTCGGCCTCGTCATGCTCGTCCTCGATGTCGCCGACGATCTCCTCGACGAGATCCTCGATGGTGACGAGACCGTCGGTACCGCCATATTCGTCGATGACGATCGCCATGTGGGTGCGGGCGTGGCGCATCCGCGCCAGCAGGTCGAGCACGCCCATCGAGGCGGGCACGAACAGCACCGGGCGAAGCAGCGCCTCCGGGTCGACAACGGCGGCGCGGCCCTCCTCGGCAAGGCGCGCGTACACGTCCTTGATGTGGATCATGCCGATCACATCGTCGAGGTTGTTGCGGAACACCGGCACGCGGCTGTGGCCGGCCTCGCGGAACAGCTCGACCAACCCCTGGAAGCTGCCCGACGCCTCGAAGGCGATCATGTCGGCGCGCGGCACCGCGACGTCGTCGATCTGCCGTTCGCCGAAATGGAGCAGGTTCTTGAGCATCTGCCGCTCGGCGGCGCTGAGGTCGTCGCCGTTCTCGGCATCGCCCGCGCGCTCGTCGATGGCTTCCTCGATCTGTTCGCGAAGCGAGGCTTCGTCGCTGCGACCGGTGACGAGCAGGCGCAGGAAGCGCCAAACTCTTTGTCCGATCTCGTCGCTACTGGAAGGGTCAGCCACGGTCAGGCCCCGTCATCGAGGCCGTAAGGGTCGGGCAGTCCGAGCCGGGCCAGCGCATCGCGTTCGATGCCCTCCATATGCTCGGCGGCGTCGTCGGTTCCATGATCATAACCTAGCAGGTGCAATGTCCCGTGGACAATGAGGTGGATGGCGTGCGTGTCGGCGGCGATGTTCTTGGCCGCCGCTTCGGCCGTCACCGTCTCGGCGGCGAGCACGATATCGCCGAGCAGCACTTCGCCGTCGTCGCCGTTCGAGAGCGTGTCGAGAAGGTCGGCCTGCACCATCGGGAAGGACAATACGTTGGTCGGCTTGTCCCTATTCCGATAGGCGGCGTTGAGCTGCCGCACCTCGGCATCGTCGGTGAACCGCACCGAGATTTCGGCGGCGAAGGACGCGTCGGCGAGCCCCGCATGCGGGGTCAGCGCGAGCGCGGTCTCGGCGGCGCGGGCGGCGAGCGCCGCCCAGCCTATGTCGGGATCCCAGTCACCACCGGCGACCTCCGCCTCAACGACCAGCATCGAGCGGCCCGTCATAAGCGTCGACGATGCGGCCCACGATCGGGTGGCGCACCACTTCCGAGGTGGCGAAACGCAGCGTGGCGATGCCCTGCACGCCCTCCAGCTTCTCGACCGCGTCGGCGAGGCCCGAACGGGTCTGCGGCGGCAGGTCGACCTGGTTGGGATCGCCGCAGATCACCATGCGCGAGCCCTGGCCGAATCGGGTCAGGAACATCTTCATCTGCAGCGGCGTCGTGTTCTGCGCCTCGTCGAGGATGACGAAGGCGGACGCCAGCGTGCGGCCGCGCATGAAGGCCAAGGGCGCGATCTCGATCTCGCCGCTGGCGATGCGGCGCTCGACCTGCTCCGACGGCAGCATGTCGTAGAGCGCGTCGTAGAGCGGGCGGAGATAGGGGTCGACCTTCTCCCGCATGTCGCCGGGCAGGAAGCCGAGCCGCTCGCCGGCCTCGACCGCCGGGCGAGACAGGATCAGCCGGTCGACCGAGCCGGCGACGAGCTGCTGCACCGCCTGCGCCACCGCCAGATAGGTCTTGCCGGTACCCGCCGGCCCGAGCGCGAAGATCACGTCGTCTCGGTTGAGCGCTTCCATGTAGCGCACCTGCGTCGGCGAGCGCGGCACGATGGTCTTGCGGCGGGTGCGGATCACCACCGCCGCCGCCGAACCGTCGGCAGCACGCACGAGGCCTTCCAATGACGGATCGTTCGACAGCGAGATGGCGCCTTCGACATCGCCGATATCGACGGGCTGGCCCTGCGCGAGCCGGTTGTAGAGGCTGGTCATCACGTCGCGCGCGCGCGCCGCCGATTCGGCCTCGCCCTCGATCGACAGCCGGTTGCCGCGTGCCGCGATATAGACCCCGAGCCGGTTCTCGATCGCGATCAGGTTCTGATCATATTGGCCGAACAAGGCGCCGAGCAGCTGCGGCTTGTCGAACTCGATCTCGAGCCGGGCGCGCTCATCGGCGCGCGGGGCGGGCGACACGGGTTTCTTGGCCACTAGGCCGCGGCTTTCTGGATCAAGGCGCCCTCCAGGCTGTTGGGACCGGCCGACAAGAGCTCGACCTCGACGAGGTCGCCGATGGCGAGACCGGGCGCCATCACATGAACCGATTGCAGATAGGGCGACTTGCCGATGAGCTGGCCGGGCTTCTTGCCCTGCCGCTCCATCAGCACCTCGACACGGCGGCCGACGGTGGCGCGGTTGAACGCGAACGCCTGCTCGACGATCAGCGCCTGCAACCGCGCCAGCCGCTCCGACTTCACCTCTTCGTCGAGGTGGCCGTCCATGCCGGCAGCGGGTGTACCCGGCCGCGACGAATATTTGAACGAATAGGCCTGCGCGTAGCCGACGGCGCGGACGATCGACAGCGTGTCCTCGAAATCCGCCTCGGTCTCGCCGGGGAAGCCGACGATGAAGTCGCCCGACAGCGCGATGTCGGGTCGCGCCGCGCGCAGCTTCTCGATCGTCGCCAGATAGGATTCAGCGGTGTGCGCGCGGTTCATGCGCTTGAGGATGCGGCTCGACCCCGACTGCACCGGCAGGTGGAGATAGGGCATCAGCTCCGGCACCTCGGCATGCACGGCGATCAGATCGTCGTCCATGTCGCGCGGGTGCGAGGTGGTGTAGCGCAGCCGCGCCAGCCCCTCGATCGCGGCGATCTCGCGGATCAATTGCGCGAAGCCGACGCCCGAGCCGTTGAAGGCGTTGACGTTCTGGCCGAGCAGGGTCAGCTCGCGCGCGCCGCCTTCGACGAGCATCCGTGCCTCGGCGATCACATCTTCAGCCGGCCGCGAGACCTCGGCGCCGCGGGTGTAAGGCACCACGCAGAAGGTGCAGAATTTATCGCAGCCTTCCTGCACGGTCAGGAATGCCGACGGGCCGGACTGCTTGGCGCGGCGCGGCAGCACCGCGAATTTCGATTCGAGCGGCATATCGGTATCGACCGCGCGCGCTTCCGCCGCCTGCGCGAGCATTTCCGGCAGGCGGTGATAGGCCTGCGGACCCACAACCACATCGACGGCGGGGGCGCGGCGAACGATCTCCTCGCCCTCCGCCTGCGCGACGCAGCCGGCGACGGCGACCATCGGCTTGACGCCGCTCGGCCGCTTCGACGCCTTCAGCCGGCCGATGTCCGAATAGACCTTCTCCGCCGCCTTTTCGCGGATGTGGCAGGTATTGAGCACGACGAGGTCGGCATCGTCGCTGTTGTCGACCGCGCGCATACCCTCGGCGGTGAGCAATTCGCTCATCCGCTCGGAATCATAGACGTTCATCTGGCAGCCGAACGTCTTCACGAAATAGGTCTGGGGTTTGGTCACGAACTACTCATCGCCGGATACGATTCCCGTATAGGCGAAGGCCCCTCACAAGGGAACATCGAGACCCCGCATCAATGATGCATAGCCGGCGGCGACCTGCGCCTGACAGTGGCGGGCGAGCGCCTTGCGATCGGGAAAATCCTGCGGACGCACCGCCGGGTGGCAGGCGATCTCCGCCGTCACCTGCCCGAGCCGCAGGAAATCGGCGGCATGTTCGCCCATGCCGGTGTCGCCGAGCCACACCACCTCGGACAGGCGGCGCCGCGTGATCGGCATGCCGCGGATGCGCGTGTAGGCGAGGCTGACCGGCTGGACGAGCGCGTCCTCAACGCCCTCCACCGCGGCGAACAGCGAGGAATTGAACGGCAGGATGTCGACACCGTCGCCAGTAGTGCCTTCGGGAAACAGGAAGACGTTGGCGCCCGCCGCCAGCCGTTCGGCCACCGCGTTGCGCTGATCGCCGGTGGTGCGCTTGCGCTCGCGGTCAACATAGATGGTCTGCTGCAGCCCGGCGAACCAGCCGACCGGCCCCATCTGGCCGACTTCGGCCTTGGCGACGAAATTGCCAAGCAGCTTCGACCCGAGCACCGGGATGTCCGCCCAGGACAGGTGATTGGCGACGAACAGCACGCCGCCCTTGCGCGCCGCCTGCCCGTGCAGCCGCACGCGGACGCCGAGCCCCGCGAGCAGCAGCTTGTGGAACTGGCGCGGCAGATAGGGCGGCAGGCCGGGGCTGGCGTTGCGAAGCAGCAGCTGCGCGGGAACCAGCGCCGCGGCGCCGAGCGCGATGGCGAGCGCGCCCTTGGCCATGCCCCAGCGGGGCGGCGGCGGCCGATCGGGATCGGCGGGCGTCAACCCTTGCGCGGCGACCCGACCGGCACGGCATAGAGCTCCATGCGGTGGTCGATGAGGCGATAGCCGAGCCGCTCGGCGATGCGCTGCTGCAGTTCCTCGATCTCCGGATCGTGGAATTCGATGACCTTGCCGCTTTCGACGTCGATCAGATGATCGTGATGCTCGTCGGGCACCGTCTCGTAGCGCGAGCGGCCGTCGCGGAAGTCGTGACGCTCAAGGATGCCCGCCTCTTCGAACAGCCGCACCGTGCGATAGACGGTGGCGATCGAGATATGCGGGTCGATGGCGACGGAGCGGCGATGTAGCTCCTCGACATCGGGGTGATCGAGTGCATCCGACAGCACGCGCGCGATCACGCGCCGCTGTTCGGTAATGCGGAGGCCTTTTTCGGCGCAAAGCGCCTCGAGATCGATGCGACCGGTCATGGCCCGTATGTAAAAGGGCGCCGCGGCAAATGCCAGAGCATCTGCCGCGGCGCCCGCAATCGATAACGATAAGGGTTAGCGCTTGGCGCCGCGCTTGGTGCCGAGGCCGATCTTCTTGGCCAGCGTGCGGCGCTGGGCCGCATAGTTGGGGGCGACCATCGGATAGTCGGCGGCAAGATTCCACTTCGCCCGATATTCGTCGGGGGTCATGTTGTAGTGGGTCATCAGATGCCGCTTCAGCATCTTCAGCTTCTTCCCGTCTTCAAGGCAGACGATGTAGTCCGGCTTGATCGACGCACGGATCGAAACCGCCGGCTCCTGCTTCGGCGCTTCGGCCTTGGCGTCGGTGCCGAGACGGGCGAGCGTCGAGAAAACATTGTCGATCAGGTTCGGCAGGTCCGAAACCGCGACGGTGTTGTTGGCGACGTGCGACGAAACGATCTCGGTGGTGAGCGTCAGCAGCTCGTTGTGCGCGTTATTACGGTCGTCCATGTCGCGTCTCCCTGAAATACATGGTGAGAGGATTTGTGGGGGAGCGCTTAATATTAAGCGTGCCTGCCTGGCAAGTCCTGCGACATTAAAAAGCAGAATATTCGCGAGATCAGATCAAGTCGCGGCGCATGGTGATTGCGTCGAAACGCTCGCCCATATCTCCGCTGTAATAATTCTGACGCCGCCCCGCTTCCGAAAAGCCCAAGCTTTCGTAGAGCGAAAAGGCGGCCGAATTGCCGTCCCGTACTTCAAGGAACATCTTGTGGGCGCCGCGCTGCCGCGCCTTGTGCATCGCGCCTTCGACGAGCCGGCGACCAAGACCCCGGCCTCGCTCGCCGGGAAGGACGGCGACCAGCATCAGCTCGGCCTCGTCGATCACCCGGCGGGTGAGCGAGAAGCCGAACGCGTCTTCCTTGTCGAAGCCCAATTGCCCCCAAGTGTCGGCGATGCCGAGCGCGCCGGCCAGCTGCATCGCGTTCCACGCCTCGCCGAAGCGCGGGTCGAACGAGGTCTCCATGATCCGCCCCATGCGCGTCACGTCGCGCGGCCCGGCGAGCGCGAGGCGGATGCTCATGCCGGCACCTTGGCGTCGGGCGCGCGGATATAGAGCGGCCGGGCCGCCTCACCTCGCGCGGCGGCGGGCAAATGCCGGGCGTCGGCGGCGCGCGGCCATGGATGATCGATGACGGCGAGCGACGGATCGACCGCCGAGAGCAGTGCTGCGCCCGACCCGGCGACGGTTCGCCCCGGCGCCGCCGCGGCGGCGGCATCGGGCGCGAGCGCATCGAGCGGCCCCGCCCTGCCATCGCGATCGAAGGCTTGCGCATAGACCTCGCCGCGCGAGGCGTCGAAGGCGACGTAGAGGCGGTCGATGTCGGGATGGTCGGCGAACACGCCGGCGGCAACCAGTGCGGTCGAAGTGAAGCCGTCGACGGGCGCCTTCCACGCGAGGCCGAAGGCGCGGGCGGCGGCGAGGCCGACGCGAATGCCGGTGAAGCTGCCGGGGCCGACATCGACGGCGATGCGGTTGGCGCGAGTGACGCCGGCTTCCGCCAGCAACTCGGCGATCAGCGGCACCAGCCGCTCGGCATGGCCGCGCGCGATGATCTCATGCCGCTCGGCGACGATCCGCCCCCGATCGATGAGCGCCGCCGAGCAGGCGTGGAGCGCGGTTTCGATCGCCAGCTCCATCAGCGGATTTCGCAGGCCTCCTCGAAGGCGAGGCGCGGCAGGCGCGGGAACAGCTTCTCGTCGGTGCCATGGCCGATCGAGCAGATGAAATTGGTTTCGACCTTCGTGCCGGCGAAGAACGCCGCGTCGACCTTCGCCTTGTCGAAGCCCGACATCGGGCCACAGTCGAGCCCGACGGCGCGCGCCGCCATGATCAGATAGGCGCCCTGCAGCGACGAGTTTCGGAAGGCGGTGTCGCGGACCACGCCGTCATGCCCCTCGAACCAGGTCCGCGCGGTCTGGTCGTGCGGGAACAGTTCGGGGAGCTTGGTGTAGAATTCCATGTCCATGCCGATGACCACGGTCACCGGCGCCTCGAGCACTTTCGGCCGGTTGCCGTCGCTGACGCAGGCGCCGAGCTTTTCCTTCGCCTCCTGGCTCTCGCACCAGATGAAGCGGGCCGGCGACGCGTTGGCCGAGGTCGGGCCCATGCGCGCCAGATCGTAGATCGCCTGCATCTGCACGCGGGTCACCGGCGTGTCGGCCCAGCTGTAATAGGTGCGGGCGCTGCGGAAGATGGTGTCGAGGTCGCGATCGGACAGGATAGGGTCGGACATCAGACGGCACGGACCTCGCTGACTTCGGGGACATAATATTTGAGCAGATTCTCGATGCCGTTCTTCAGGGTCGCCGTCGAGGACGGACAGCCGGCGCAGGCGCCCTGCATGCGCAGGAAAACGACACCCTTGTCGAAACCGCGATAAATGATGTCGCCACCGTCGTTGGCAACGGCCGGGCGGACGCGGGTATCGATGAGGTCGCGGATCTGCGCGACGATGTCGGCATCAGCGGGATCGTCGTGGAGCGCCTCCTCAACCTCCGCGGCGGCGAGCAGCGGCGCACCGCTGGCGAAATGGTCGACGAGGATGCCGAGCACCTGTGGCTTGAGGCTCGACCAGTCGGCCGAGCCTTCCGCCTTGGTTACCGAGACGAAGTCGCTGCCGAAGAACACGCCCTCGATATCGCCGAGGCTGAACAGCGCGGCGGCGAGCGGCGAGCCTTCTGCGCTTTCAGGATCGGGGAAGTCGGCGGTGCCGCCCGACGTGACGTCGCGGCCGGGCAGGAACTTCAGCGTCGCCGGGTTGGGCGTGCGCTCGGTTTCGATGAACATGGGAAAGCCGCCTTCAATTACTTCCCGCGCATGTGGCGCGTGGGCTTGCGAAGATCAAGCAAGGCGTTCGAGCGATGGTTCGTCGAGGCCGCCCGGCACGATCAGCACCGGACAGGGCAGTTCGCCCGCCGACTCGCCGGAGAAGAAGGCGACCAGCGGCCCCGGCGCGCCCTTCGACGCGGCGCCGAGCACCAGCAGATGGAGGTTGGAGTCGGCGTCCATCGCCTTCCGGACTTCCTCGGTCGGCTTGCCCGAGCGCACGAAGATCGACGGGCGGATGCCGGTTTCGGTCAGCGCGGCCTCGGCGAGCTCGCCCAGCATCGCCTCGGCCTTCTCCTGCGCCTCCGCTTCGATCACGTCCTGAACGCCACCCCACTGGATGAAATCGGTGGGCGGGATGACGTGCAGCGCCGAGACATGGCCGGCGTTACGCGCGGCGCGCTTCGCCGCGAAGCGAAGCGCCAGCCGGCTTTCGGGGGTATCGTCAACGACGACGAGATAGGAGCGGGGACGATCAGGCACGACGCCAGACTACCGCAGCGCGGCGTCCGGCAAAAGCGGGCTTCGTTACGAGCCCGTTTTGTCGAGCGGCACGTTCACCCGGACGCGCTCGCCCGAGCGACCGGGGAAGTTGGTGAACATCGCCGTGACGAGGTTCGGCACCAGCCGGGTGAGGTCGTCGCTGCGGGTGTTCGCCTCGGCGCGGCCTTCGAACACGCTTTCCTTGTTGGCGGTGCGCGCGATCTTCATGTCCACGTAGCTGTTGAACACGGTGTAGGAATAAACCTCGGGCTGATCCCAGGCGCTGCCCCAGAAGGGATCGTAGAAGGCGCCATAGTGATACGGGCGATAATAGCCGCGGCCGCTGTAATAGGGATAGCGGTAGGGGCTGTAGAAGCCGCGGCCGTAATAGCCGCCGAAGCTCGGGCCGAAGCCGGGCCGGCTGGCGATGCGCTCGCGGCCGTTCGACACGCCATAGTCCAGCGTCACCTGCAAGGTCGCCGCCTCGGCGCTCGCCGCCGGCTGATAGCCCTGCGCCACGAGGCGATCACGAACGAGGTTCGCATAGGTGCGGAACTCAAGGCTGCCGTTGTCCGCCGGATCGGCGGCCTGGATGACGAAGCTCTGCCCCGACGGTGCCGGCATCGCCTGAAAGCGCGCGACGTTGGCCGGCAAGGTCGCGGTGCAGGCGGTCAGAACCGCGAGGAGCAGGATCGGCAGCAGGCGGGCGGCGCGCATGACGCACACTTCCTTGTGGTTATGGTTTTTGTTCGATCGGGCGTTAGCGTATCACGACTGAACAGGCCGTGAACAGCAGACCCTTAACGCGCCAGAAAGCCAACCGTTTCGTAGACTTCCGCGACCGTCGGTCGCGCCAGCTCGCGGGCGCGGGCCGCGCCCTTGCCCAGCACGTCGTCGATATAGGCGATGTCCTGCCGCAGTTCGTTGTAGCGCGCGGTGATCGGCGCGATCTTCGCCACCGTCAGCTCGGCGAGCGCCGGCTTGAACGCGCCGAAGCCCTTGCCCTCGAACTGTGCCAGCACCTCCGCCTCCGACTGATCGGCAAGCGCGCCGTAGATGGCGACGAGGTTGCGCGCCTCCGGCCGCCCGTCGAGCAGCGCCGGATCGGCAGGCAGCACCTCGGGGTCGGTCTTGGCCTTCTTGATCTTGGTGGCGATGGTGTCGGCATCGTCGGTGAGGTTGATCCGGCTCATGTCCGACGGATCGGACTTCGACATCTTGGCGCTGCCGTCGCGGAGGCTCATCACCCGCGCCGCGCGGCCCTGGATATAGGGTTCGGGCAGGGTGAACAGCTCGGTCTCGTAATCGGTGTTGAACTTCTGCGCGATGTCGCGGGCGAGTTCGAGATGCTGCTTCTGGTCCTCGCCGACGGGCACGTGCGTCGCCTTGTAGACGAGAACATCGGCGGCCTGCAGCACTGGATAGGCGAACAGGCCGATCGAGGCGCCCTCGCGGTCCTTGCCCGACTTCTCCTTGAACTGCGTCATGCGATTGAGCCAGCCGATGCGCGCGATGCAGTTGAGAATCCACGCCAGCTCGGCATGCTCGGGGACCAGGCTCTGCGGGAACAGCGTCGCGCGCGTCGGGTCGATGCCCGCCGCCATCAGCGCCGCCGCCATCGCGCGGATATTGGCGCGCAGGTCTTTTGGGTCGTTCCACACGGTGATTGCGTGCAGATCGGCGAGGAAGAACAGGCAGCCCGGCTCCTCGTCCTGCATGCGCACCCAGTTGCGGATCGCGCCGAGATAATTGCCGAGGTGCAGATTGCCGGTGGGCTGGATGCCGGAGACGACGCGTTTCATGTGACCTTCTTGCGCCGGAGGAGAATGAGGATGTCGTCGCGATTCATCGCACCGATCACCCAGGCGACGGCGAAATAGACGCCCCCGCCCGAGCCGACCAGCGCGCCGACACCGAGCAGGCGCCGCCCGGTCGATCCGGCGAAATAATGGTCGAGCGATTCGCGGACGAAGTAGAGCGCGGCCGCCATCGCCGCCGCCGCGAGGAGCTGGCGGAATATGCGGCTCCACAGCCAGCCTTCGATGCGGAAATGGCCGCGCCGATGGAGGATGGCATAGAGCGCCAGCGCGTTCAGCCACGCCGACAAGGCCGTCGTGAAGGCCAGCGCAGCGATACCGATGACGGGGATGAGCGCGAAGTTCAGCGCGATACCGACCGCCAGCATCGCGACCGCGATCACCACCGGCGTCTTCATGTCCTTGCGGGCGTAGAAGCCGGGAGCGAGCACCTTGATCAGCACATAGGCGGGCAGGCCCGCGACGATGATCGACAAAACGAGGCCGGTGGTCGCCGCATCCTCGGCGGTAAAGCGACCACCCTGGAACAGCGCCGCGACGATCGGCCCGGCGGTGACCGCCAGCGCGACGGCGGCGGGCAGCGTCAGCAGCATCGCCAGCTCGACCGCCTGTCCCTGCACCTTTGCGGCGTGCGCGCCGTCGCCATCACCGACGGCCCGGCTGATCGTCGGCAGGATCGCGGTGCCAAGCGCCGATCCGATGATCGCCAGCGGCAACTGGTTGAGACGGTCGGCAAAGCCGAGATAGACGAGCGAGCCCTCGGGCAGGCTGGTCGCGAAATAAGCGTAGAAGAGCTGGCTGATATAGTAGATGCCGCCGCCGAGCGTCGCCGGCAGGATCAGCACCAGCAATTCCTTGACGCGCGGCGTCATCTTCGGCGGCAACAGCCGCATCTTGAAGCCGGCGCGCCGCACGCTGATCCAGCACAGCAGCAGCTGCAGCACGCCGCCGGCGATCACACCGATCGCCATCGCCTGCGCCACGTCGATCGCGGCGGCCTGGTCCGCGGTCGGCTGGCCGCGGCTCGCGACGAGCAGCGCGACGATGAGCGCGACGTTGAGCAGCGCCGGCGCGAAGGCGGCGGCGGCAAAGCGCGTCAGCGAGTTGAGCACGCCCGACAGCAACGACACCAGGCTGATGAGGATCAGATAGGGGAAGGTGATCCGCGACAGCTCAACCGCGAGTGCGAACTTCGTCGGATCGTCGCGCCAGCCTTCGGCGATCAGCCAGACGAAGGTCGGCATGAAGATCATGAAAATCGCGCTGATGACGATGAGTACCGGCAGGAACACCGCCAGCACCTCGTCGGCGAAGCGCTTCGCTTCCTCCATGCCGCCGTCGCCGCGCAGCCGCTGGCTGAACAGCGGCACGAAGCCCTGGCTGAAAGCGCCCTCGCCGAACAGGCGGCGGAACAGATTGGGGATCAGGAAGGCCAGCGCGAAGGCGTCGGCGGCCATGCCGGCACCGAGGATGCGCGAGAAGATCATCTCGCGCGCGAAACCGAGGACGCGGCTGACCATGGTCAGCCCGCCGATCGTGCCGGTCGCCTTGATCAGGCTGCCGGCGGCTCCGCCCTTTTCCTTCGATTTGTCAGCCACGCTCGCCCCGCTCGCTGTCCGCCGGCGGCACTATCCCCGAAGCGGGATGCGCTGGCTACGCCTGACCTTCGACCTGGCCGAACGCTTCGCCGCCGCCCTGGCGCTGCGCCATGTAGAGCGTCGCGAAGTCGATCGGCTCCAGCATCAGCGGCGGGAAGCCACCGTCGCGCGACGCATCGGCGATGATGCGGCGGGCGAACGGGAAGAGGATACGCGGCGCCTCGACGACGAGGAACGGCTCCAATGCCTCGTCGGGGATGTTCCGCAGGCCGAACAGGCCGCTGTACAGCAGGTCGACGACGAACGCGGTCTGGCCGTCGCCCTTCGCGACCGTCTCGATCTTCAGGTCGACCTCGAACACATCCTCGCTCTGGCGGCGCGCCTGAACGTTGACGTTGACCTCAATCTGCGGCTGCGCCTGGCTCTGGAAGGAGCGCGGCGCGTTCGGGTTCTCGAACGACAGATCCTTCACATATTGCGCGATGATGCCGACCTGCGGCGCGGTGTCGGCACCGTTGGCAACCGGAATCTCGGGGGTCTCGGGCGCGCCCGCGTCGGTCTCGTCGGCCATGATGATCGGTCCATTCGATGTCTGGAAATGCGGGGCGTCCGCTAGCAGGCGAGGCGTTTTGAAGCAAGCTTGCGCCTTGGCGCGTTAGCCGCTTGTGCCTATCTGTGGCGAAAGCGCGCGGCAGTTGTTAAGAGTCGCGGCGGACTGAAGGAAGCGAAGCGGATCATGTCGGACAGCAACTGGTGGATCGAGATCGTCTTCCTCGCCATGCTCGCGGGCTTCATTGCCCTGCGGCTGGTGAGCGTGCTCGGTCGTCGCACCGGCCATGAGAACCCGGCGCCGACCGGCTATCCGGGCGGCCCCGCCGAGGTTGCGGCGCCCGGCGCCGGCAACGGCGACGTGCGCCAGCCCGCGCTGGTCAACCTGCCCGCCGACATCGACCCGTCGCTGCGCGAGCCGCTGCAGGCGATTGCCGATGCCGACACGAGCTTCGACCCGGCGCGCTTCACCGAAGGCGCCAAGGCCGCCTATCGCATGATCCTCGAGGCATTCTGGAAGGGCGATGCCCCGGCGCTCGACGGCCTCGTTTCCGACGATGTCGCCGCCGACTTCCGCGCCGCCATCGCCGCGCGCGAGGAGCAGGGCGTGACGCTCGACAACCGCATCGTGCGCATCGAGGGCAGCCGCATCGTCGGCGCAAACGTGTCGGGCATGATGGCGGAAGTGACCGTCCGCTTCGACGCCGACCTCGTCGCCGTCACCCGTGACAAGGACGGCAATGTCGTCGCCGGATCGACCTCCGACGCGGTCCAGACCCACGATCTGTGGACGTTCAGCCGTCACATGGGGTCGGCCGATCCCAATTGGCTCTTGATCGAGACCGACGACGAGGCCTAACGCTCGGCCCAGCTTGCTGGGCGGAGGGTTGATGTATCGTTTCCTGACTTTGGCGTCGTTGGCCGTGCTCGCGGCCTGCTCGGCGCCGCGCGTCGACACGCCCGCGGTGCCGGTCCCGCCACCGGCCGTCACGCCTGCCCCGACGCCGGCGCCGCCGGCTCCGATTGAAACCGCGCTGCAGGCGGGCGTCAGCGCCGCGCCGGCGCTCGCCGGACAACTCGGCTGGGCGCAGAGCGACCCGAAGCCGGCGCTGGAAGCCTTCAAGAAGAGCTGCCGGGCGCTGATGCGTCGCACCGACGCCACCGGGCTGACCAAGTCGGGCGACTGGGACGCCGTCTGCGCGACCGCGGCCACGGCAACCGACGCCCGCGCCTTCTTCGAAACCCAGTTCACCCCGGTCAGCATCGGCGGCGGCACCGGGCTCAACACCGGCTATTTCGAGCCTGAGATTCTCGGGTCGCGCACACCGGGACCGGGCTATGCCGTGCCGGTCTACAAGCGGCCGTCGGACCTGATCGAGGTCGACCTCGGCCTGTTCACCGACAGCCTGAAGGGCCGCCGCATTCGCGGGCGGGTCGAGGGCGACGCGATGGTGCCCTATTACGACCGCGCGGCGATCGAGGACGGGGCGCTATCCGGCAAGGGGCTGGAGATCGGCTATGCGGCCGACACCTATGAACTGTTCTTCCTGCACATCCAGGGTTCGGGCCGGCTGAAGCTTCCCGACGGCTCGGTGATGCGCATCGGCTATGACGGGCAGAACGGCCGCGAATATGTCGGCATCGGCCAGCGGCTGCGCCAGATGAACGCACTCGGGCCGGGCCAGGCGTCGATGGACGGCATCATCAACTGGATGAAGGCCAATCCCGAGGGCGGGCGCACGCTGATGCGCGAGAACAAGAGCTACATCTTCTTCAAGATCCTGACCGGCGACGGCCCGCTGGGCGCGCTCAACATGGCGCTGACGCCGGAATATTCGGTCGCCGCCGACCCGAAGTTCGTGCCGCTGGGCGCACCGCTCTGGCTCGACAGCTCGATCCCCGAGCCGAAGGCGCCGACGGGCTATACGATGACGCCGTTCCGCCGGCTGATGATCGCGCAGGACACCGGCGGCGCGATCAAGGGCGCCAACCGGCTCGACCTGTTCTGGGGGCCGGGCGACCGCGCCCGCAAGGTGGCGGGTGGCCTGTCCTCGCAGGGACGCACCGTGCTGCTCCTTCCGAAGGCCGTCGCCGACCGGCTGCTCGCCGGTGCCGCCGCGACGCCTCGGCGCTGACGAGGAGGCGGCCTGGTCGCGCGTCGCCGCGACCATCCGCCCCCTCACCGGCCGGCCGCGTGTGAAAGCGCAGCCGGCGCCGCGCGTTGCCGAAATCCGTGAGACGCCACCCGAACCGCCGCGTGTGTCGCGGCAGGCGCTGGCGAAGCCGGTCGACGCCTCGACGCTCGACGGCGGCTGGGACCGGCGGCTGCGCGGCGGCAAGCTCGCCCCCGACCGCAGCATCGACCTCCACGGCTACAGCCGCGACCAGGCTTATGCGGTGCTGAGCCGCGCCATCGAGGATGCGGCGCTGTCCGGCCATCGCGCGCTGCTGGTGGTCACCGGCAAGGGTGCGAAGGGCGACGAGGGCGGCGACCGGCCGCGCGGGGTGATCCGTGCGAACCTGCCGCACTGGCTGGAGACGCCGGCGCTCCGCCCCTATGTCGCCGCCCTTCGCCCGGCGCATCCGCGCCATGGTGGCAGCGGCGCCTTCTACATCATCCTGCGCCGCGCCCGCTGAAAGGGACCGCGCGGGCGGTTGCCGCGTTAGGTCGTCATATTCCCGAGGGAGATTTCCGATGATCCGCGCCACCTGCCTCACCGCCGCTGCACTGCTCGCCGCCGCCTGCACCCCGACCGAGGGCAGCTCCGGGCAGGCGCCTGCCGGCCAACCGGCGGGCTGGACCTGCGACGCCGCAAAGGCGCAGTTCGCCGTCGGCCAGAGCTACAGCGACAGCCTCGCCGAACAGGCACGCGAGGCGGCTGGCGCCAAGATGGTGCGCAAACTGATACCGGGTCAGGTCGTCACGATGGAGTTCAACGGCGGTCGCCTCAACCTCGACACCGACGCCGCCGGCAAGGTCAGTTCCGCGCGCTGCGGCTAAAGATCGACGTTCAGGTGCCGGAGCAGCGCCGCCCGCGCGGCGCGCGCTTCGGCCCATAGCGACGGATTGCCGAGGTCGTCGGCGCCAATGGCTTCGGGCCAGTGCGTCTCGACGATCCGGTGCAGCGCCTCCCATTTGCCCTCGTCGAGCAGGAAGCGCTGGTCGATCGCGGCGCGCGCGGCTTCATCGACCGCCACGCGCAGCCGCAGGCAGGCCGGGCCGCCGCCGTTGCGCATCGACTCCCGCACGTCGAGGAAATGCAGCGCGCGGATCGGGCCGTTGCCGGCGACCAGTTCCTGCAGCCAGCCGTGGACGCTCGCCGTCTCGCGCGCTTCCTCGGGCAGCACCAGCGCCATGCCGCCCTGCGGCAGGGTCACCAGCTGCGAGTTGAACAGGTAGGAGGCGATGGCGTCCTGCAGGCTGACGACGCTCGCCGGCACCTCGATGATCGTCGCCTGCGGCAGGTGCCGGGCAATGAACTCGAACAGCGCTGCCTTGTCCTCAAACGCCTGCTCATGCGCGAACAGCACATTCTCGTTGGCGACGGCGACAACGTCGTTGTGGAAGGCGCCGGCCTGGATGGCGGCATCGCTCTGGCGGGCGAAGAAGCTGCGGTCGGGATCGAGGCCGTTCAGCCGCGCCACCGCCTGACTTGCACGGATATTCTGCCGGGCCGGAAAGCCGCCGCGCTGGTCCTCGCCGTAGACGAAAATCTCGATGCCCGGCGCGCCGTGATGCGCGGCCATGCGCATGTAGTTGGCGGCGCCCTCGTCGCCGAGACGCGGCGGAACGGCGGCGTGGATAGCGAAATGGCGGTCGTCGCCGAAGATCAGCCGCAGGCTGCGCTCGGTCGATTCCGCCTCCAAGGTCCGGTGAAGCATCGACGACAGGTTGGCGACGGTCAGGTGGCAGCGGCCATCGCGGGTATCGGGCGCGGGCGAGACGGTCGCCGCGTTCGCCGTCCACATCGCCGAGGCGGACGACGCATTGCGCAGCAGCACCGGATCGGCCGCCCACACCGCCGCCAGCACCGCCTCGTCGCCACCCGCGAATCCCAGCTTGCGCAACCAGCCAGCGCTGGGCCGGTCATGCGGCGGCAGGAAGCCCTGGCGGAGCCCGAGGTCCATCAGCGCGCGCATCTTGCCGAGTCCCTGCAATGCCGCCGCGCGCGGGCGGGAAACGCCGCCGGCGTTCTTGTGGCTGGCGACATTGCCGAGGCTCAGGCCGCCATAATTATGCGTGGGGCCGATCAGCCCGTCAAAGTTGATCTCGACGAAGGTCATGCGGCCGATCCTCCTTTGTTCGTCATCCCGGCGAAAGCCGGGATCCAGACCGGCGGTTCGACTGGATACCGGCTTTCGCCGGTATGACGGATTGGGAGGATCATGCCGGGTCCGATCGTAGCCCCGTCGCGATGCTTCCCGCCGGCGCGTCGGCTTCAAGGCTCGCCACCGGCCAGGCGCAATAGTCGGCGGCGTAATAGGCGCTGGGGCGGTGGTTGCCGGAGAGACCGATGCCGCCGAACGGCGCATTGGAGGCAGCGCCGTTGGTCGGGCGGTTCCAGTTGACGACGCCGGCGCGGCTCGCCGCCCACAAACGGTCGTAGAGCGCCTGATCGCCGCCGATCAGCCCGGCGGACAGGCCGAAACGCGTGTCATTGGCTTCGGCCAGCGCCGCCTCGAAATCGGGGACGCGGATCACCTGCAGCACCGGGCCGAACAGCTCGCTGTCGGGCCGCTCCAGCGAGGTGGTGGCGTCGATCAGCGCGGGGGTGAGGAACGGCTTGCCCTCGACCAGCCGCTTCAGCGGCCGGATGGCGTGACCGCCGCTTGCGACCAGCTTGTCGACGCCGGCGATGAGGCGGTCGGCCGCGGCATTGTCGATCACCGGGCCCATGAACGGCTGCGGATCGTCGAACGGGGCGCCGACGATCAGTCGGTCGATCAGCTCGACGACATGCGCGATCATCTCGACCGCCTTGCTGTCCTGCAGGATCAGCCGCCGCGCGCAGGTGCAGCGCTGACCCGCCGACAGATAGCCCGACTGGACGATCAGTGCCGCCGTCGCCGCGAGATCGGCCTCCGCCACGTCCCAGACGATCAGCGGATTGTTGCCGCCCATCTCCAGCGCGAGGATCTTGTGCGGCGTGTCGGCGAACTGGCGGTGGAGCGCGGCGCCGGTGGTGGCGCTGCCGGTGAACAGCAACCCGTCGATGCCGTCATGGCCGGCCAGCGCGCGACCAGTATCGCCGGCGCCCTGAACGACATTG
The DNA here is from genome assembly GCF_042648405.1 of Sphingoaurantiacus capsulatus. Taxonomy (NCBI): domain Bacteria; kingdom Pseudomonadati; phylum Pseudomonadota; class Alphaproteobacteria; order Sphingomonadales; family Sphingosinicellaceae; genus Sphingoaurantiacus; species Sphingoaurantiacus capsulatus. The sequence continues at coordinate 426,702 of NZ_JBHRXV010000004.1, forward strand.
AGCAGCCCCTCCGGCAAGCCCGCCGCGCGCCAGCAATCGGCCATGAAGGCGGCGACCGCCGGGGTGAGTTCGGAGGGCTTCAGCACGATGGCGTTGCCGGCGAGCAGCGCAGGTACGATGTGGCCGTTGGGCAGGTGTGCGGGGAAATTATACGGCCCGAGGACCGAGAGGACGCCGTGCGGCTTGTGGCGCAGCACCTGCCGGATGCCGGCGACCTCTCCGCTCCGCTCCCCTGTGCGCTCGGCATGCGCGGTGATCGAGATGTCGACCTTGGCGACGACGCTCGCCACCTCGGTCTTGGTTTCCCACAGCGGCTTGCCGGTCTCGCGCGCGATCAGCGCCGCGAAATCGTCGGCGGCGCCGCGCACCACCTCCTGAAAGCGGCGCAGCACCGCGATGCGCGCGTCGAGCGGCGTCGCCGCCCAGGCCGGAAAGGCCGCCCGCGCCGCAGCGACGGCGGCATCGACCGCGGCGGCATCGGCCACCGGGCCGCGCCAGATCTCGTCGCCGGTGCAGGGGTCGAAGGAGAGAAGTTCAGGCTGGGGCATGACGCACCAAGTCTCCGATCTGAAGGCCGTGAAGCCGGGCATCGTCGGCGGGAAGGACGAGGCCGTCGGCGCACCAGTCGCTATGCCCCATCCACGCGCGGAAGTCGCCGAGCCGGCCCGTCGCCAGCAAGGCCGGCAGCAGGCCGCCGGCGCTCTCGGTCAACTCGCCGACCGCCGCCGATCGGCTGTCGCGCACCGTGCGGACATTCTCGACGCGGCTGCACATCGTCGGGCCGCCGTCGAAGATGTCGACATAGCCGTCGAACGCGAAGCCTTCCGCCTCCAGCAGCTTCTTGGCCGGGATGCCGCTTGGGTGCGGATGGCCGATCACCTCGCGCGCGCTGTCGGGCAGCATCGACACATAGATCGGGTGCTTGGGCATCAGGTCGGCGATGAACTGGTTGCCGTGGAGGCTGTTGAAATGATCGGCCTCCTGGAAGGGCATGCCGAAGAACTTGGCGCCGAGCCCGTCCCAGAAGGGCGAGCCGCCCTCCGCCGTGATGAAGCCGCGCAGCTCGGCCAGGACGCGCTCGCCGAAGCGCTCGCGATGCTGAGCCATGAACAGATAGCGCGAGCGCGCCAGCAGCCGCCCGAGGCCGGCGACCCGCAGCTCGGGGTGGAGGAACAGCCCGCCGACCTCCGACGCGCCGTCATAGTCGTTGACCAGATAGAGCGTCTGCATCGCGAAGGTGCGCTTCAGCTCGCGCGAACTCTGCGTCACCATCCCGAGCTTGTAGCTGTAGAAGGGCCATTCGACGCCGACGCGGCTGAACAGGCAGGCGGTGCCGCCGATCCGCCCGGTCTCCGCCTCTTCGAGGAACAGCATGTAGAGCTCGTTGTCCGGCGTCTCGACTGCTTTGGCGTAGGAGTCGCTCGACCAGGCCAGCCGCTTCGCCAGCGCGTCGCGGTTGGGCGGCAGGTTGGTGAATCCGCCGCCGGTCATCTTCGCGAGATCGAGCAGCGCATCGAGATCGTCCTCGCGCGCCGGGCGGACAAACCAGCTCATCGCCCACGCCCGTCGCAGACAAGTGTAACGCAATCCGCCCCGGAACGGGGAGGGGGACCGCCGCAGGCGGTGGAGGGGTGACTGGCGCAAATACCCCTCCACCCTGCTGCGCAGGGTCCCCCTCCCCGTCCCGGGGCGGATGACAGCGTGGGCGAGGCGATCATCATGACGGCAGGCGGCCCTGCGCGAGGCGCATCAGCACCAGCGCCGAGAGCTTGGCGCGCTCGACGAGGCTGTCGGCGAGCATGAATTCGTCGGCCGAATGGATGGCGCCGCCGCGCACGCCGAGCGTGTCGACGACGGGCAGGCCGTGCGCTGCGAGATTGTTGCCATCGCAGACGCCGCCGGTGTCGCGCCAGCCGATCGGCAGGCCGAGATCCGCGCCGGCTTCCTTCACCAGCTCGAACAAGCGAAGCTGGTTGGGGTCCATCGGCTTCGGTAGCCGCGCGAAGCTGCCGTGCAGCTCGATCGACACCTCGTGAAGCGACTTCACGCCGTGCAGCGCCGCGGCGAGCGCCTCGTCGAACGCGCGCTGGTCGGCGAGCGTCGCGGGGCGGACGTTGAAGCGCAGCACCGCGAGGTCGGGAACGATGTTGTTGGGCCCGCCGCCCTCGATCTTCGCGGGGTTCACCGACAGGCCGTCGCGGGCAAGCACCGCCAGCCGCATCGCGAGATCGGACGCGGCGACGATGGCGTTGCGCCCCTTCTCGGGCTCGCGCCCGGCATGGGCTGCGCGGCCGTGGATCACCGCCGAGAAATTACCGCTGCCCTTGCGCGCGCCGGCCAGCGTGCCGTCAGGCAACGCCGGCTCATAGGTCAGCCCGACCTCGCAGCGCTGCGCAGCTTCCGAGAGCAGCGCGCCGCTGCCCAGCGACGACACCTCCTCGTCGCTGTTGATCACCACTTCCCAGCCGAGGTGCTTCGCGAAGGGCGACGCCTCGAAGGCTTCAAGCGCGGTCAGCATCACCACGATGCCGCCCTTCATGTCGGCGGCGCCCGGCGCGTTGAGCGTGCGCTCGTCGATCCAGCGGCCGGCCTGGAACGGGTGATCGACGGCGAACACCGTATCCATGTGGCCGGTAAGCAGCACGCGCGTCATGGCGTTGCCGTGGCGCTGGACGTGAAGGTTGCGGCCATGCGCGAGCGGCTGCGGCTTGCCCGCGGCGTCGACCGCTTCAACCAGCGTCGGCTCGCGCAACGCCACCTCGCCGAGGGGCGCGAAAGCGGCCGACAGCTCGTCGGCCATGCGCGCGAGGCCGTCCATGTTGCGGCTGCCCGAGTTGATCGCCGCCCACGCCTCGACGCGCGCCAGCATGGCGTCGTGGCGCGCATCGAGCGTTTCGAGCACGGCAGCTTCCGACGGTGACAATCCCGGCATGGAGCTCTTCTAGCAGCCGATCCCTAGCGCGTCAGCCGTCGTCCGGGCGCGATCTCGTCGGGGTCGGTCTTGAGATGGATGACCGCTGGGGTGCCCGCCGCACGCGCCGCCGCGAAGGCCTCGGCGAAATCCTCGGTGCGCTCGACGGTGGCGCCGAACGCGCCGAAGCTCCGGCCGAACGCCGCGAAGTCGGGGTTGGTCAGCGCGGTGCCCGACTGGCGGCCGGGGAAGTCGCGCGCCTGATGCATGCGGATGGTACCGTACTGCGCATTGTCGACGACGAGGATGATGACGTTGGCGCCGTAGCGCGCCGCCGTCGCCAGCTCCTGCGCCGACATCAGGAAGTCGCCGTCGCCGGCCACCGTGATGACCTCGCGCGCCGGGTACATGATCTTGGCGGCGATGCCGGCGGGCACGCCATAGCCCATCGCGCCCGAGGTCGGCGCGAGCTGGGTGCCGAAACGGCGGTGCTGGTGGAAACGGTGCAGCCAGCTCGCGAAATTGCCGGCGCCGTTGGTGAAGATCGCGTCCTGCCCGACGACCGAGCCGACATGCGCGATCACCTCGGCCATGTTGACGCCGGCCTGGACGGTGGTCGGGGTGACCCACGCCTCATAGTCGGCACGCGCTTCCTCGGCCCAGTCGGCCCAGCGCTCGCCGTCGATCATGAAGCCGAGTTCGGCGAAGGCCGCCGCCGCCAGCCTCACCGACGACTGGATGGCGAGCACCGGCTGCGCGACGGTGCCGAGCGTATCGCCGTCGACATGGATATGGACGAGCTTCTGCGCCGGGGTCGGCGTCGCCGGCAGCGTGTAGCCCTGGCTCGCCACTTCGCCCAACCGCGTGCCGAGCGCGATGATCAGGTCGGCCGACTTCACGCGCTCGACGAGCTTGGGGTTGGAGCCGAGGCCGAGCTCGCCGGCATATTTGGGATGCGCGTTGTCGAAGCGGTCCTTGCGACGCCAGCTGGTGACGACGGGGATGCGCGCGTCCTCGGCGAAATGCGCGATGTTGGCGACTGATTCCTCCGACCAGCCGGGGCCGCCGATCCACAGGATCGGGCGCTCGGCATCCGCGAGCAGATTCGCCAGCTTGGCGATGCTCGACGCGTCGGGTGACGGCTCGGCGGGAACGATCGGCGCGGTGAGCGCGGGCGGCGCTTCGTCGGCGAGCAGGTCTTCGGGCAGCACGATCACCACCGGGCCGGGGCGACCCGAGACGGCGGTGGCATAGGCGCTGGCCACCAGCTCGGCGGCGCGGTCAGCGCGGTCGATGACGACAACGCGCTTCGCGACCGAGCCGAACATCAGCCGGTAGTCGATTTCCTGAAACGCCTCCCGCTGCAGCATGTCGGTGCCGACCTGCCCGACGAACAGCAGCATCGGCGTCGAATCCTGCCGCGCGGTATGCACGCCGATCGCGGCATGGGTGGCGCCGGGGCCGCGCGTCACCAGCGCGACGCCAGCCTTGCCGGTCAGCTTGCCGTACGCTTCCGCCATATTGGCGCCGCCCGCCTCGTGCCGGCAGGTGACGAGCTGCAGCTTGTCCTGCACGTCGAAAAGCGCGTCGAGGACGCCGAGATAGCTTTCGCCCGGCACCGCGAAGGCATGGGTGATCCCTTGCGCGACGAGCGTGTCGACGATGGTTTTGGAGACGGAGTTCATGCGTCGCTTCGTGGCAGCGGCGCGGTTTCGGGTCAACTCAGGCCGGTTTTGGCCGTCATCGCCGCGCCCATGCGCCGAATTGCGGCGATTTTCGCGTGAAACAGCGCCCAATCATCGCGTTCGGCGATGGCGGCCCAGATCGATTCGATTTCATCGATGAGCAGCGCGCAAGGATCGGCGTCCGCCCAATACGGGTGCGACAGGTCGGCCGCGGGTTCGTAGCTGGCGATGCGATCGACGAAGATCGCGAAGGCGGGCAGCGCGTAAGTGGCCTCGGCGGGGCTCTCGCCGCGCCGCCGGCCGCCGCGCCAGTCGAAATAGAAACGGTCGAGCGGCAGCCCGCTGGCCTCCAGCGCCGATTCCATCGCCTGCATCACTGCGAGATCGCTCGCCTCGTCCTTCGACACCACGCCGAGCCGCTTCAGTACCGCGGCGCGCAACTCCGCCTCAAACCGGGCAGGATAGTCGCGGAACGCCGGCACCAAGCAGTCGGTCTCCGCCACGGTGCGTAGCGCCAGCGCCAGTTGGTGGACGTTCCAGTGCAGCGCCTCCGCCTGCCGCCCGAAGGCGTAGAGGCCGGAGTGGTCGAAATAGGCGGCGGTGAAGCTGGGGTCGTAGCGCGGCGCGAAGCGATAGGGGCCGTAGTCGAAGCTTTCGCCGGTGATGTTGATATTGTCGGTGTTGAGCACGCCGTGGACGAAGCCCGCCGCCATGAAGCCGGCGGCGAGCCGCGCCGCCCCCGTCACCGCATGCTCCATCAGCGCGGCATAACGGTCGGGGGCTTCCGCGCCGCCCGGCACATAGTGGCGCAGCACATAGTCGGTGAGCCGCTCGATGCCCTCATTGTCCTTCAGATAGGCGAGCCGCTGGAAGCTGCCGTAGCGGATATGGCTGTGCGAAAGCCGCACCAGCACCGCCGATCGCGTCGGCGACGGCTCGTCGCCGCGGGTCAGCGCCTCGCCGGTCTCAATGAGCGAGAAGCTCTTCGAGGTATCGACGCCGAGCGCTTCCAGCATCTCGGTCGCCAGCACCTCGCGCATCCCGCCCTTCAGGGTCAGCCGCCCGTCGCCGAAGCGGCTCCACGGGGTCTGCCCCGAGCCCTTGGTGCCGAGGTCGAGCAACCGGCCGCGATCGTCGTGCAGCTGCGCGAACAGGAAGCCGCGGCCGTCGCCGAGATCGGGATTGTAGGTGCGGAACTGGTGGCCGTGATAGCGCAGCGCCAACGGCGTCTCGAGGCTGCGCGGCAGCGGTTCGAACCGACCAAAATGCGCCAGCCAGTCGTCATCCGACAGCGCCGCGAGGCCGACGGTCGCCGCGTGCCGGTCGTTGCGGAAGCGCAGGATATGCTGCGGAAACGACGCCGCCGCGACGGGATCGTAGAAGTCGCTGCCCAGTTCATGGACGGCGCGCGATGGGCGGTAGGCTGGATCGTTCACGCCGGCCTCAATAGCCTCGGCGACCGGCGCTTCCTAGTTACGGTAGCCGCAGGCGGCGCTGACGAAGCGGATGGTCTCGTCGGCGACGGCGCCGCGCTCCGCCGGATCGGCACCCGGCCCGAAGGCGCGGTCGAGCGCGTCGCTGACCGCCGCATAGACCAGCGAGGCGGCGACCGGAATGTTGACGTCTTCCCGGCCGGCGCGGGCCAGCTGCGCGCGCATATGCGCCTCGCTCCAGGCGACGACGACATCGCGCGACGCGCGGTAGAAGGGCTCGGCTTCTGGATCGTGGAAATGGCTTCCCGGTGCAGCCTTGCCGATGCGGTCCTCGCCGCCGCGGCTGATCGCTTCCCACTGCTTGTGCTCGTTGCAATAGTCGAAGCAGCGACGGATCGTCGTCTCGATGGTCAGCACGTCGAGGCTGTCGCCCTGCTCCATCGCCATGATCATGTTCTGGCCGTACTGGCGGCCGAGCTCCATGAGCAGGTTCTTCTTCGACCCGAAGTGATAGAAGATCGAGCCTTCCGAGACGTCAGCTTCGCGGGCGATGTCGGCGGTGCCGGTGCTGACGAAGCCCTTGGTCGAAAACAGCATGTTCGCCGCCTCGAGCACGCGCTGGCGCGTTTCGGCGGGATCATAGCGTCGCGACCGCGTTTCGGCGGCTTTGGTGGCCATTCGATCTTCCCCTCGGGCCGCGAAAACGCCGCGACAGGTCCTGAAACGACAAGGGTATCTCGTTTTTCTGAGTCAGAGTCAAAAGCTTTGCCCGTCACGCGTCGCAGTGGACATGACGCTGCGATGCGATAGCTTGTGCGCCGCAACATGAACACCGCACCCTTCACCGATGGCTATTTCTGGTCCCGCGACGGCCTGCGGCTGCATTACCGCGACTATGGCGGGCGCGACGACCGGCCGCCGATCCTGTGCCTGCCCGGCTTGACCCGCAACGCGCGCGACTTCGAAGGCCTGGCGGCGCGGCTGGCCGGCGACTGGCGGGTGATTTGCCTGTCGCTGCGCGGGCGCGGCGAGTCGGCCTATGCCAAGGATGCGCTGACCTACGTCCCGCTCACCTACCTCCACGACGTCGAGGTGCTGGTCGAGGAGTTGAAACTCACTCGGCTGGTGGCGATCGGCACCTCGCTCGGCGGGCTCATCACCATGCTGATCGGCGCGACGCACCCGGGGCTTCTCGCCGGCGCTGTGCTCAACGACGTCGGGCCGGAGATCGCGCCCGACGGGCTGGCGCGGATCAAAGCCTATGTCGGCAAGGGCGGCAATTGGCCGACCTGGATGCATGCGGCGCGCGACATCGCCACGACCAACGCCGCCGTTTACCCCGGCTATGCGATCGCCGACTGGCTGCGCATGGCGAAGCAGCTATGCCGCATCACCAACGCCGGCCGCATCGTCTGGGACTATGACGCGCGCATCGCCGAGCCCTTCCGCCTGCCCGGCGGCGAGACCGGCGTTGATCTGTGGCCGGCGCTCGACGGCCTTGCCGGCGTGCCGACGCTGTCGCTGCGCGGCGAACTGTCCGACGTGTTTGTCGCGGCGACGCAGGCGGAGATGGCAAGGCGGGTGCCGACGCTGACGCCGGTGGTCATCCCGCGCGTCGGCCATGCGCCGTCGCTCGACGAGCCGGAAGCCGTCGCGGCGATCGAAAGCTTCCTGCACGGTCTAGCCGCCTAACCTGCCTTCGAAATGCTGGCCTAGATATTCGAGCGTCGCGATGCGGCGGTAGAGCCCGCTGTCCTCGACATTCCCGACCTCGAAGAAACGCCGCATGTGCGGGAAGTGCAGGTCGAGCACGCGCCCCAGGAAGATCGGCGTCAGCAGCCCGCCATGTTCGTCGACCAGCGGCCCAAGGCGGCGGCGCAGCGCATAGGAATGGCGTCGCGCCCAGGTCGGCCGCATTCGGGTGCTCCATTCCTCCATCCGGTGCGCCCGCGTCGGCGGCTGGTCGAAGCTGTGGCCGTAGGCGGACTCATGGCTCGCCAGCGTCGGATCGAGATGGGTGAGCAGCGCCGCCTCGAACAGGCCGAGATCCTTCAGCGCCATCGGCAGCCGCAGCGCCTCCTCGATCACCGAGCGGTCGAAGAAGGGCATGAAATAACCACCCTGCCGGGCAACGAGGCTGATTTCGCGCCCGAAGAAGGCGCGGCAGCGCAGCCGTGGATACAGCTGTTCGATCAGGGTGCGCGGCAGCGCGCCGTGGCTGTCGGCGGGAAGGCCGAGCGCCTGCAGCGACTTCGCCTCGATCGCATCGAGGAAGCGCGCCGAATCGAAGGCGTCGCTGGTGTCGGTGGTGGTGAAGCGCGAGAAAAAGGCGGCGGCGACCTGCCGGGCGCGCAGGCGGCGGTTGGGCAGGTAGAAGAAGTTGCGGAACACCTCGCCGCAGCCGCCCGACACCGCGAGCTGCCCGTCGACCTGCCGCGCATGGCGGGCATAGGCATTGCCGCCATTGTCGAACAGGCCGCCGTCGGTGACCAGCGCGTCGGTCTCGTGGAAATTGCGCTCGACCTGCTCGGCATAGCCCTCCGGGTCGATCTGCCGCCACGCCGCCTTCTGGAACAGCTCGACCTCGAAGCCTTCGGCGGCGCCGATCGCACGCGCGATCTCGACATCCTCCATGCCCGGCCGGCCATAGACGTATACGTGCGGCGTCACCCCACGGTCGCGCAGCAACGCCAGCGCCAGCCGCGAGTCGAGCCCGCCCGATAGCGGGCACTGCATGCGGTTGCCCCATTCGGCGACGAAGGGGTCAGCGACACGGCGCAGCCGGTCTGCGACCTCGACCACGCGCTCGGCGAGCGGCGCATCGCTCGGCTGCGTCGGCAGCGGCTTGTCGACAGCGTGCCGGGTGACCTCGGCGCCGAGCTCCACCTGCACGTCGGGACCGAGGCGGCGCACCTCGTCGAACACGGTGTCGTCGCCGACGGGAAAGACGTTGAAGGCGAATTCATAGACGCCCTGTCGCGTCCAGCTGAGGTGCGACAGGCTTCCCGCCGTGGCGAGGAAGGAGGTCGACACCACCTCGAACCGCCGGTCGTGGAAGAGCTGGAAGGCGCCGAAGAAATCGGTGAGCAGCGCAGTGCGGCCGCCCTTGTGGACAAGCAGCGCGAAATGGCCGCCGACGCGCGACCAGTCGGTGAACGGCAGCGTGAAGGCATCGAGCAGCGCCGCCAGCGCCGGCTCGCCCATCTTGCCGTCGAATACGAAGGTGCCGGCAGCCGCGGCGAAATCCGCCCCGCGCGCCAGGAAAGTCGCCGGGCCGCCATGGATATAGGCGGCGTGGAAGCCGATATGCGTGGGCGTTGCGAACGCGGTGGGTTCCGGGAATCCGTGGCGAACGAACTGCTCCCGCGCGCCGGCCAGCCGCTCGGGCGCACGCTCGTCGTTACGGCACAGGAAGAAACCCGCCATCGGCGACGGTCCTAGCGAAGCAATATCGCCACCGCCAGCGCCTTCGCGGCAACGTCCGGCGTTGCTATAGCAACCACAGATGAAGCGCCCGCGCCTGCTGCACCTCCATTCGACCTTCAACCTCGGCGGCAAGGAAGCGCGCGCCGTCGCGCTGATGAACGCCTGGAGCGACGCCTATTCGCACGACATCGTGTCGGCGGCACCGGGCGAGACGGCGGCGGCAGCGCTGATCGACCACGCGGTCGACTGGCGCATCCGTGGCGATTTCCCCTCGCTCGAAGGCAAGCCCGGTCCCGGCCGCTGGCGCCGGATTGCGGCGGCGCTGGCCGGCTATGACCTGATCCTCACCTATAATTGGGGGTCGATGGACGCGGTCGGCGCCAACCGCGTCTTCGCTCACCGGCCGATGGTCCATCATGAGGACGGCTTCAACGAGGACGAGACCGTCCGCCAGAAGCCCAAGCGGGTGATGTTCCGCCGGCTGTTCCTGCCCGGCGTCGCGAGGCTCGTCGTGCCGTCGCGCAACCTCGAACGCATTGCCCGCGACATCTGGCGGCAGCCGCCCGAGCGCATCGCCTATGTGCCGAACGGCGTCGACCTGTCGCTGTTCGACACCCCGCCCGCCGCCGACGCCATCCCCGGCCTCATCCGCCGCCCCGGCGAGGTGATCGTCGGCACACTCGCCGGCCTGCGCCCGGTCAAGAACCTGCCGCGGCTGGTCCGCGCCTTCGCCGCCGCCACGCGGGCGACACCGCAGCAGCCGTCGCGGCTGGTGATCATCGGGCGCGGCCCCGACGAGGCGGCGATCCGCGCGACGGCTGAAGCGGAAGGCATCACCGACCGGCTGGTGATGCCCGGCTTCCTCGCGCATCCGCACCGCTATGTCGGGCTGTTCGATATCTTCGCGCTATCGTCGGACAGCGAGCAGTTCCCGATCAGCCTCGTCGAGGCGATGGCCGCAAACCTGCCCGCCGCCTCAACTGCGGTCGGCGATGTGGCCGAGATCGTTGCCGCGCCCAACCGGCCCTTCCTCGCGCCGCCGGGTGACGAGCCGGCGCTGGGCATGGCGCTGGCGCGACTGATCGGCGACGCCAACCTGCGCGCTTCGGTCGGCGCGGCCAACCGCGCCAAGGTCGCCGCCGACTATGATTTTGCCGGCACCGCCGCCCGCTATCGCGCCATCTACGAAGCGGCGATGCGGCGATGAGCAAGCGGTTGCTGCAGGCAACCTTGCTGCTGCTCAGCCTGTCGCCGCTCGGCTTCGGAACGATGGGGATGTTGCGCGGCGCTGCGTGGCTGGGTGGCGGCAATGCCGACCTCGACAGCCATTTTCGCTATCTGTCGGGCATCTTCTTCGGCTTGGGGCTGGCGCTGCTGAGCTGCATTCCGCGCATCGAGCTGATGACGGTGCGCTTCCGCTGGGTGGCGGCGCTGGTGGTGATCGGCGGGCTGGCCCGCCTCGGCGGCGTGCTCGCCGGAAGCGAACCAGGCCGAGGCCATCTGCTGGGCCTCGGCCTGGAAATCGTCGTGACGCCGTTGCTGGTCGTCTGGCAGGCGCGACTAGCGCGCCGTGCGGCGGCGTGACGGCCGCGCCGCGGCGGCATCCTGCGCCGCTTTCTTGTCGAGGTGGCGCTTGACGGCATAGCCGCCCGCCGCTGCCGCGATCAGGCCCACCGGGCCCATGCGGCGCAGCACCGTCGGGATCGCGGCGCCGATCAGCGCGCCGCGCGTGCCGCCGGCGACGGTGCCGACGTTGCGCGCGATCGAGCGGCCGGCGAGAGCGCTGAGAATACGTCCGATCATTTACCTAACTCCATCAAAGTATTTACCGTTGAGCGCGCGGAACGTCCGTCGGTTCCCGTCACGCCTTCTTCTGCGCGACGATCCATTCGTCGATGTGGCTTTCGAGAACATCGAGCGGCACCGAACCCTGCTCCAGAACGGCATCGTGGAAGCGGCGCAGGTCGAACTTCTCGCCGAGCGCGGTTTCCGCCTTGGTGCGCAGCCGCCGGATGGTCAGCTCACCCAGCTTGTAGGCGAGCGCCTGCCCCGGCCAGGTGATATAGCGGTTGACCTCCGCCTCGATGTTGCCGCGGCTCAAGGCCGTGTTGTCGAGCATGAACTGGATCGCCTGTTCGCGGGTCCAGCCCTTTGAATGGATGCCGGTGTCGACGACGAGACGGCAGGCGCGCCACATCTCGTAGGACAGCCGGCCCATTTCCTTGGCCGGCGTATCGTAGAGGCCCATGTCGTAGCCGAGGCCCTCGGTGTAGAGCGCCCATCCCTCGACGAAAGCCGTGCTCGAGAAGCCGAAGCGGCGGAACATCGGCAGGTCGAGTTCCTGCGCGAGGCTGATCTGGTGATGATGCCCCGGCACCGCTTCGTGGATGGTCAGCGAGGGCAGCTCGTAGAAGGGCCGCTGGTCGAGCTTCGAGGTGTTGACCCAATAGACGCCGGGCGTCGCGCTCGCGAGCTTGCCGCTGCCATAATAGGCGGTGGTCGTCCCTTCCGCGATCTCCGCCGGAATCTCGCGCACCGTGTAGGGCAGGCGCGGCAGGTTGACGAACAGCTTGGGCATCCAGCCGTCGATCAGCTTCGCCAGATAGGCCGCCTCGCGCATCAGCTCCGCCGGCGTCTTCGGATAATAGCGCGGGTCGGTGCGCAGGTGCTCGACATAGCTCTTGCGGTCGGCATAGCCCGCCTTCTTCGCCACCGCCTCCATCTCGGCGGTGATGCGCGCGACCTCCGACAGGCCGAGCTTGTGGATCGCGTCGGGCGCCAGATCGGTGGTCGTCTCGGCGCGAACGCGGAAGGCATAATAGTCGGCGCCGCCCGGCGTCGAGCCGATACCCGCGACGTTCCGGCACTTCGGTGCATATTCCTTGGTGTAGAAGTCGAGCGTCTGGGCGAAGGCCGGGTTCACGCTCTTTGCGATCAGGTCGCGGGCGCGCTTGTCGAGCGCGGCCCAATCCGCCGCCGAGATCGTCGATGGCTTGCGCTTGAACGGCAGATACAGGCGCGAGGCGGTCACGTCGTCGACCACCACCCCGCCGATGGTCTTCTCGAAACCTTTGAGTGGCTCGCACGGCTGCGCATAGCCATCCTTCAGGCCGCGCCGCGTCACCTCGATCTGTGCGTCGTTATAGGCCGGATAGGCGGCGAGACGCGCGAGGTAGCTTTCGTAGTCCGCCTTGGTCTGGAACGGCAGATCCTCGCCCAGCCCGGCGAAATTCTGAAACCAGCTCGAGTAAGTGGTAAAGGTGACGGCGCGCTGGCCGAACTTGTTGCCCTCGACCTGCTCGGCAAGCTGGCGGCGCAGGATCGCCGCGTTGGTGCGGTCGATCGGCGTCAGCGCTTTGGTGTCGATCTCGTCGAGCCGGTCGATCAGCGCCTGCGCCTCGGCCGCACGGCGATCCTCGGCGGCAAGCGACGGGTCGCCGAGTTCGCGGTCATAGGTGCGGATGCCCAGCATCGTCGCATAGACCGGCGAGTTCTTCATGCTCCACGCCCAATGGTCGTCGAGCAGCGTCTTCAGTTGGTCGGCGGGCGCGGCAACGGAGGTGGTGGACGACAGCAGCGCGGCAACGGCGGCCGACAGCAACAGGCGCATGGGCATTTTCCCCTTCGGATCGCGGCGCCGCTCGCATCGGGCGCCTTATCGTGGGAGACTTCGCGCACGGTTGATCGTTACGCAAGCGTCGCCATCATGGACGGGCCGGGCAGTTGGGGCGCGGCGCCACCCGGGAGTCTGAATGCCGAACCGCCTGTCGAGGATCGCCATCGTCGGCGCCGGCTTTTCCGGTTCGCTGTTCGCCATCAATCTCGTGCGCCATGACGGGCCCGACGCGCTGCTGATCGAGCGCGGCGCCGCCTTCGGCCGCGGCGTCGCCTATTCGACCGGCAACGCCGATCACCTGCTCAACGTCCGCGCCGCCAATATGAGCGCGCTGCCCGACGCACCGGCGCATTTCGCCGATTGGCTGGCGGGGCGCGATCGCGACGCCTGTCCGACCGCCTTCGTGCCGCGCGCCACCTACGGCGCTTACCTCGGCGATTTGCTCGCCGAGACGGCGGGCGATGCCGGCACCCGCTTGGTGCGCCGGCGAGGCGAGGTGGTGGCGATCGAGCCCGACAGCTACGGCGTCACCGTGGTGCTTGCCGACGGCTTGCGCGAGCGCGCCGACGCGGCCGTGCTGGCGACGGGCAATTTGCCGCCGCATGCGCCGCCGGGGATCGACGCCGAGGTGCTGGGCGAGCGCTATTTCGGCGACCCGTGGGACCCGCAGGCGACGCGCGGGTTGGACGATCGCGACACAGTGCTGCTGCTCGGCACCGGGCTCACCATGGTCGACGTGGCGCTGGCGCTCGACGGCGCGGGTTTTCGCGGCCGGCTGGTGGCGCTGTCGCGGCGCGGGCTGCTGCCGCGCGCCCACGCCGAATCGAAGCCGGGCAAGCTCAGCGAGCATCCGCCAGCCACGACCACCGCGCTGTTGCGTGCGGTGCGCAGCCGTGCCGAAGCCATCGGCTGGCGCGGCGCCGTCGATGAGTTGCGGCCATTCACGCAGGAACTGTGGCGGCGCGCACCCGAGGCGGATCGCGCGCGCTTCCTCCGGCATCTGCGCCCTTGGTGGGACGTGCATCGTCACCGCCTCGCACCCGAAGTGGCGGCGCGGGTCGAGGCGCTGGTGGCGTCGGGGCGGCTGGAAATCCACGCCGGCAAGCCGGTGGCGAGCGAGGCCGGCGCGGTGCGCTGGCGGCCGCGCGGCAGCGAGCCCGTCGAGCGCATCGAGGTCTCCCGCGTCATCAACTGCACCGGCCCGGCCGGCGAGGCGGCGCGCGCCGCCGATCCGCTGTTGCGGCAGTTGCTTGCCGATGGTCTCGCTCGGCCCGATGCGTTCAATCTCGGCCTCGATGTCGATGCCGATTCGCGACTGGTCGGCGCCGACGGCACGCCGCAGCGCCGGCTCTATGCGCTCGGCCCGGTGACGCGCGGCGCGCATTGGGAGATCACTGCCGTTCCCGACATCCGCGCGCAGGTCTGGCATCTCGCGCGGCGCGTCTCCAACGCGCATTGGGTGGGCGGCGAAGGACTCTGAGGGGAGGACATCAATGACGATCCAGGTTCATCATCTGAACAATTCGCGGTCGCAGCGGGTGCTGTGGCTGCTCGAGGAGCTGGAGCTGCCCTATGAGGTGCTTCGCTATCAGCGCAACGCGAAGACGATGCTGGCGCCGCCCGAGCTGAAGCGCATCCATCCGCTGGGGAAGTCGCCAGTGATCACCGACGGCGAGGAGACGATCGCCGAGACCGGGCTGATCATCGATTACATCGTCGCGAAGCATGGCGACGGGCGGTTGGCGCCGGCGCGCGATAGCGCCGCCTGGTGGCGCTACGCCTACTGGCTTCACTATGCGGAAGGGTCGATGATGACGCCGTTGCTGCTGAAGCTGGTGCTCGGCAAGCTCGGTATCCTCGGCTGGCCGGCGCGCAAGTTCGTCGATGCGCAGCTGAAGCTGCACCTCGACTATCTCGAAACGCAGCTCACCGACCGCGAATGGTTCGCCGGCAGCGACTTCAGCGCCGCCGATATCATGATGAGCTTCCCGCTGGAGGCCGCCGCGCAGCGCGCCGGCCTCGACCAGAGCCGGCCGCACCTCTGGCGCTTCCTGCAGCGCATCCACGCGCGACCCGCCTACAAGCGCGCCCTCGAAAAGGGCGGCCCATACGACTTCGCCTGAGACTCAGCTCGAACGCCGGCCGCGCGGGCGCGCGTGGCCGGTGGTCATCGGATCGGGCTTGGGCGGCGGCCGCCAGCCCGGCGGCGGCGTGACTTGCTGCTGGCTGGTGCCCAGCCCCATGCGGCCGGGCTCCTGGCGGGAGAGACCGCTGGTGTCGGCGGCGGCCGCATCCTCTGCCGACGCACCGCCGCGCAGCAGGTTGAGCTGATCGCGCAGGCGCTTCGCTTCCTCGAAATCGAGCGCCGCGGCGGCGGCCTCCATGCGATCACGAAGCTGGTCCAGTTCATTGTTCATGAAACCGCCAACGCACGGACGCGGGTTCGGCACCAACCGCCTGTCATTCATCGCAAAAGTCTCGACTTCGCCGGCGAAGAACATAAATAGAACTCATGGCCAAGCTCGATACCCGTGAGAAGCTGGCGATTCTCGCCGATGCCGCGAAATATGATGCGTCCTGCGCCTCGTCTGGGACGACCAAACGCGATTCGGCGGGGGGCAAGGGGGGCATCGGGTCGACCGAGGGCATGGGCATCTGCCATGCCTATGCCCCGGATGGCCGCTGCATCTCGCTGCTGAAGATCCTGCTGACCAACAGCTGCATCTTCGATTGCGCCTATTGCATCAACCGCAAGTCGTCGAACGTGCGCCGCGCGCGGTTCACCGTCGATGAAGTGGTGCAGCTCACCCTCGCCTTTTATCGGCGCAATTACATCGAGGGCCTGTTCCTCTCCTCAGGCATCATCGGCTCGTCCAACTATACGATGGAGCAGATCGTCCACGTGGCGAAGGAATTGCGCGAGACGCACCAGTTCCGAGGCTATATCCACCTGAAGACCATCCCCGATGCCGATCCCGCGCTGATCGAGGCGGCGGGCCTCTACGCCGACCGGCTGTCGATCAACGTCGAGCTGCCGACCGAAAGCGGCCTTGCCGCTTACGCGCCCGAGAAGGATGCCGCGCGCATTCGCGGCAGCATGGGGCAACTCCGCCGCCACATCGACGACACCGCCGACGCCAAGAAGCGCTACCGCTCCGCGCCGACCTTTGCCCCCGCCGGCCAGTCGACGCAGATGATCGTCGGTGCCGACGATGCGCGCGATAGCGACATCGTCGGCGCCGCCAGCCAGCTCTACGACCGCTACCGCCTGCGCCGCGTCTATTATTCGGCGTTCAGCCCGATCCCCGACGCCTCGTCGAGCCTGCCGCCGTCGCGCCCGCCGCTGATGCGCGAGCATCGGCTGTATCAGGCCGACTGGCTGATGCGCTTCTACGGCTTCGCGCCGAAGGAGGTGCAGGCCGCCACCGACGACGGCTGGCTGCCGCTCGACGTCGATCCCAAGACCGCCTGGGCGCTGAAGCACCGCGATATCTTCCCGATCGACGTCAATTTCGCGCCGCGCGAGATGCTGCTGCGCGTGCCGGGGCTCGGGGTGAAGGCGGTCAACCGCATCGTCGCGGCGCGCCGCTGGCGGCGGCTGCGGCTGGAGGATGTTGGGCGGCTGACCGTGTCGGTCGATCGCATCCGCCCGTTCCTGATTGCCGACGGCTGGCGACCGACCCTCGTCGGCGACAAGCTCGACCTGCGGCCGACGCTGCGCGCGCCGGTGAAGCAGCTCGACCTGTTCGCGGCCTGAGCCGGAGCCGCGACGCCCGCCCCGCGTTGACCGCCAATGCCTGTCGTCCTCCTCGACCACGACGCCGACTTCGACGGTTGGCGTGCCGCCGCCCGCGCGCTGCTCGCCGCCGAAATCCCGTCGGACAAAATCATCTGGCAGGTGGCGGGCGGTCAGGCCGACCTGCTCGCCGAGGTGCCGACGCCGCTGCCCCAAGCCACCGCCAGCTTCTCGGTGCCGCGCCGCTTCGTCGAGCTGGCGGAAAGCGTTATCTGCCACCGCGATCCGGCGCGCTTCGCGCTACTCTATCAGGCGCTGCGGCGGCTGCGCGGATCGCCGAAGCTGTTCGAGGACAGCGCCGATCCGCTGGTCCACCGGCTGGAGGCGATGGCGAAGTCGGTTGGCCGCGACATTCACAAGATGCGCGCCTTCGTGCGTTTCCGTGAGATCGAGGAGGACAGCGGCACCCGCTTCGTCGCCTGGTTCGAGCCCGAGCATCATATCGTCCGCCGCAACGCCGGCTTCTTCACCCGGCGCTTCGCCAGCATGCGCTGGTCGATCCTGACTCCCGAGCTCTGCGTCCACTGGGACGGCGACGTGCTCGACTTCACCCCCGGCGCCACCCGCGCCGACGCGCCCGGCGGCGATCCGCTCGAGGAGACGTGGCGCACCTACTACGCCTCGATCTTCAATCCGGCGCGCCTGAAAGTGAAGGCGATGACCAAGGAGATGCCGAAGAAATACTGGCGCAACATGCCCGAGACCGCGCTGGTGCCGTCGCTGATCGCGGCGGCGGGTACCCGCACCACGGCGATGATCGCACAAGCTGCGCTGCCGGTGGCGGATGAGCGCTACGACAGCCTCGCTGCCGTTCGTGCCGCCGCCAATCACTGCACCCGCTGCCCGCTCTACAAGGACGCGACGCAGATGGTGTTCGGCGAAGGGCCGGCGGACGCGAAGCTGATGTTCGTCGGTGAGCAGCCGGGTGATCAGGAGGACCTCGCCGGGCGGCCCTTCGTCGGCCCGGCGGGACAGAAATTCAACGAAGCGCTCGCCGACGCCGGGATCGACCGCGACGACGCCTACGTCACCAATGCGGTGAAGCATTTCAAGTTCGAGCCGCGCGGCAAGCGCCGGCTGCACAAGAGCCCCAACGCCGGCGAGATCGACGCCTGCCGCTTCTGGGTCGATCATGAGCGGTCACTGGTAAAGCCCCGCCTCGTCGTCGCGCTCGGCGCCACCGCCGCCCGCTCGCTGCTCGGCAAGGCGACGACCATCTCAAGCGTCCGCGGCGCGCCGATCGACCTTGCGGATGGGTCGGAAGCCTGGGTGACGATCCATCCGAGCTTTCTGCTGCGGCAGCAGGATGAAGCGAGCGAACAAGTGGAATATGCCCGCTTCGTCGACGACCTGCGCAACATCAAGAGCCGGCTGGCAGCGCTCGCTTAAGCTTTCGGCAAAGATTCTGCCTGAAATTTAGACACGCATTTCGTTGTGCCTGCGAAATGGGCAACAATCATGCGCAAACATGCTGCACCGCAGCGTGACTCGTGCTTGGCACGGCTTCTGCACCGTGTCCCCGGCTGAAGGCAGGGAGCAGCGGGGATGAAACTCATCATTGCGATCATCAAGCCCTTCAAGCTCGACGAGGTCCGTGAGGCCGTCGCCGGGTTGGGGGTGCAGGGAATGACGGTATCCGAAGTGAAGGGCTTCGGACGCCAGAAGGGCCAGACGGAAATCTACCGGGGGGCCGAATACACCACCAACATGGTGCCGAAGATCAAGCTCGAGATCGCGGCGGCCGACGACCTCGCCCCGCGCGTGGTCGAGGCCGTGCAGCAAGCCGCCCACACGGGCAGCATCGGCGACGGCAAGATCTTCGTGCTCGATCTCGGTCAGGCCGTGCGCATCCGCACCGGCGAAACCAACGACATCGCGCTCTAAGGGGGTTCGAGGGATGATCTCTTCAAACAAGCTTTTGCGCTGGGGCGGCCTCGCGGCCGGCCTGACGCTCGTCGCTGCGCCGGCACTGGCGCAGGAAGTCGTGACCACCGTGGTCGAGACCGTCGCTGCCGCGCCGGCCGCCGATCCGGTGCCCGACAAGGGCGATACCGCCTGGATGATGGTGTCGACGGTGTTGGTCCTCGCCATGATCGTGCCGGGCCTCGCGCTGTTCTACGGCGGCCTCGTCCGCACCAAGAACATGCTGTCGGTGCTCACCCAGGTGCTGGCGATCACCGCGGTCGCCTGCCTCGTATGGGTGTTCTACGGCTACAGCCTCGCCTTCACCGATGGTCCGGTGAACGCCTTCCTCGGCGGCACCTCGCGGCTGTTCCTGTCGGGCGTGACGCCTGACTCGACCGCCGCGACGTTCAGCGATGGCGTGGTCATTCCGGAATATGTGTTCATTGCCTTCCAGATGACCTTTGCCGCGATCACCACCGCGCTGATCGTCGGCTCGCTCGCCGAGCGCATCAAATTCTCGGCGCTGCTGGTCTTCTCGGTGCTGTGGATCACCATCGTCTACCTGCCGATCGCGCACATGGTGTGGTGGGCCGGCGGCTACATCTTCGAGATGGGCGCGCTCGACTTCGCGGGCGGCACCGTCGTCCACATCAACGCCGGTGTGGCGGGCCTCGTCGGCGCGCTGATCCTCGGCAAGCGTCTCGGCTACCAGAAGGAAATCCTGGCGCCGCACTCGCTGACTATGACGTTGATCGGCACCGGCCTCCTCTGGGTGGGCTGGTTCGGCTTCAACGCCGGCTCGAACCTCGAGGCGACCGGTGGTGCTGCGCTCGCGATGATCAACACCTTCGTCGCCACCGCGGCGGCAGCGCTGGCCTGGCTGTTCGCCGAGTGGGCGACGCGCGGCAAGCCCTCGCTGCTCGGCGCGGCGTCGGGCGTCATCGCCGGCCTCGTGGCGATCACCCCAGCGGCCGGCATCGCCGGCCCGATGGGCGCGATCGTGCTCGGCGCCGTCGCCAGCGTCATCTGCTACTGGTTCGTCGGCTACATCAAGCCGAAGACCGGCCTCGACGACTCGCTCGACGTGTTCGGCATCCACGGCATCGGCGGCATTATCGGTTCGATCGGAACCGGCATCGTCGTCAGCCCGGCGCTGGGCGGCATCGGCCTCGACGACTATTCGATGGCCGGCCAGGTCACGACGCAGGCGATCGCGGTCGCCATCGCGATCCTGTGGTCGGGCATCGGTTCGGCGGTGCTGTTCTTCATCATCAAGGCCGTGATGGGCCTGCGCGTTCCCGAAGAGAAGGAACGCGAGGGTCTCGACCTCGCCGAGCATGGCGAGCGCGCCTACCACTACTAAATCTCAATTCCTCCCCAAGGAAACACACTGGCCGGGACGGCGACGTCCCGGCCATTTTCTTGTCGGGTCAGGAAAGCGCGCGGCGCTGCGTCACCACCGGCCGGCCCGCGCTGTCGACCTCGAAGCCGGCGACATGAAAGCCGCTCTGCAGATTGAGGACGATCATCGCATTGTTGCTGGCGCGCGTTCGGGTCTCGACGGCGGCATAGCCTTGCGTTCGCGCCCAGTCGTGCTGCGCCGCCATCAGCCGCGCCGCGATGCCCTGCCGCCGCGCATCCGGATGCACGCCGCCGAGCCAACTGTAGAAGAGGTCGGGCGCGCGCCGGTAGCCGAGCTTGAAGCCGACCAGCCGCCCGCCGTCGTCACGCGCCAACGTCGCCGCCGGCGCGTCGAGATCGGCGAGACGGCCGAGCAGGTAGGCGGGGTCGAAGCTGTCGAACGCCGCTTCGCAAAGCGCCAGTAGCTCAGGGCCGAGCGCAACAACGCCCGCGCCGGTGATCGTTTCGACGTTCACCGTGCCAACTCGCTGGTGATCGCGACCGGCGCGGCGGCCTCGTCGACCAGATAGACCTCGTCGCCGATGCGCACCGGCCCCTGCCGCAGCACCGAGGCATATTCGCCGACCTCATTGCCGAACTGGCGCGCCACCGTGCGCATGACGCTGGCGTCGCGCCCGGCGGTGTCGGGATCGATGGTGATCATCGCGCAGCGCTCGATCGGCCGCACCACCGCCAGCCGCGCGCCGTCGAGGCCGAACTCGATGCTCCGGCCCCGCCATTCGATGTCACGCTCGGCGCTGTCGATGACGATGTTGATGCGGAAGCGGCGCGGATCGAGCGACGCGCCATGCGCGGCATCGATGACAGCGAGCGTGGCACGCGTCACCAGCGACACCGGCATCGAATCATAGGTGCCGCGCGACAACTGGATCAGTTGGACGGGGCCGCCTGCCGCCGCAGCCAGTTCCTTGGCCAACGCCGGATCGCCGACGCCGAGACGCCGCCCGTCGGGTGTCGCCACCTCGACCGGCAAGCCGGCCGAACCGTAGTCGCCCGCGCTCGCCGCCCTATAGCGCAGCAGCGCTGAATGATCGCGGCCGGTGAACCAGGGGAAGCGGCGCAGGCTGTCGGCTTTCACGAAGCCATATTCGCGGTCGCCGCGCAGGCCCGACCAGCGCACCTCGGCCTCGGCCAGTTCCTCGCCGGCCATCGATTTCACCGGAAAGCGGTTGAGTTCGGCGACCACGCCGATCAGTCGTCGCACCTTCGCACACCCCCGAAACGCGATACCGCCGCGCTTTTACTCCGCTGGCTGGGCCCTTGTCGCCTCCCAACGTGCCTTGATCGCCTCGGCAGTGTCGCGGCTGCCGTCGGGGCTCCAGCCCGGCGGGCCGGCGACATAGAACCAGCGCTCGCGCCAGCTTTTTGCGCCAGCGACGTCGCGGGCGATGCCGACCCATTCATGGATCGCCGCCCAGAAGATGTTGAAACTGCCGAGGTTCTTGACGATGCCGTAGCGGGGGCGTTCCTCGTCATGCTCGGGCTCGAAGGTGCCGAACAGCTTGTCCCAGACAATGAACACGCCGGCATAGTTGCGATCGAGATAGCGCGGGTTGGTGGCGTGGTGGACACGATGGTGCGACGGCGTGTTCATCACCGCCTCAACCCAGCGCGGCATCCGCCCGACCGTCTCGGTGTGGATCCAGAACTGGTAGATGAGGTTGAGGCCGGCGCAGAAGAACACCATCGCCGGGTGGAAGCCGATCAGGAACAATGGCAGCCGGAACACCCACACCGCTGACAGGAAGCCGGTCCAGGTCTGACGCAGCGCCGTCGACAGATTATAATGCTGGCTCGAATGGTGGATGACATGGCTCGCCCAGCCCCAGCGCACCCGGTGCATGAACCAGTGGGTGAAGAAATAGGCGAGGTCGTCGAGGATGAAGCACAAGGGCCACGCCCACCACACCCAGCCGATGTCGAACAGCCGGTGCTCGTACATCCAGAAGGCCATCAGGATGACGAGGCCGCCGGTGAGCGCGCCGGCGATGGTGCTGCCGGTGCCGAGCAGCAGCGAGGACATGGTGTCGCGCTGCTCGTAGGCGCCGCGGTTCTTCCAGCGGATGAACAGGATTTCCGCGATCACCAGCACCACGAACGCCGGCACCGCCCATTGGACCGGATTGATCAGGTCAGGCATCGCCTCTGAGTTTCCTTCCCCAAGCCAGCGCCGCTTCGGTTCCGAGTGTCAGCGTCGTCGGCCCGAACATGGTCTCGCCGGCCGGGATGATCAATGCCTCGCCGTCGGCGCGCGCCGGCAGCGGCAGGCCGAGCAGCCGCGCCACCCATTTGTCGCCATGCGCGCGGAGCAGCACGACCTCACCCGCGCTGCCCGCGACCAGCGCACCGCGATTGTCGCGGTCGATCACCACCTCGTCGAAACGGTGGCCGATATAGGTGTCGCCGGCGATGCGGCGTGCGGTGGCGGCGTCGAGCTTAGCGCCGCGGCCGAGGCCCAGGCGGCCGACCAGCCACGATACCAGCAGCACCGCGGCGATCGATCCGCCGAGGCTGACGAGGGTCATCTGGCGGCGGCCGAAAGCTGGCGCAGCGCGGGCGTCAGCCCGCTGATGTCATAGCCGGCGGCACCCGCCTGCTCGATCAGCGCGTCGGGATCGCCGCCCTGCATCGCCGAGGCGAGCGCCCAGAGGTTGGTCGAGCGCGTGCCCGAGCGGCAGAAGGCGAGCACCGGCCCGCCGGCATCGGCGAGCGCCGCCGCCATCGCCTCGACCTGCGGCACCGAGAAGCCGCCGGCGGCGGGAATCGCGACATAGTCGAGGCCGGCGTCGGCCGCGGCCTGCGCGATGACATCGCCCGCCGGCTGGTCGGGCGCCTCGCCATCGGGGCGATTGTTGACGATGCGGGTGAACCCTTGCGCCTTCGCTTCGGCGATCTCGGCCGGGCCGATCTGGCCGGCCACCGACAGGCTATCGTTGATGCGGATGAACATGGCTTACTCCGCCGCCTCGTCGATGCCCTCGGGCGGCATGTTGTGCCCCAGAAGGCGCAGGATGTCCGCTGCCGAGCTGACGATGTTGGTGCCGGGGCCGAAGATGCCGACGGTGCCGGCGTTGCGCAGGAAGTCATAGTCCTGCGGCGGGATCACGCCGCCCGCGACCACGCGGATGTCGCCGCGGCCCAGTTCCTTCAGTTGCTGGATCAGTTCCGGGACCAGCGTCTTGTGGCCGGCGGCGAGGCTCGAGGCGCCGACGACGTCGACGTCGAGCTGGATGGCGAGCGCCGCCGTCTCCTCGGGCTTCTGGAACAGCGGCCCGACGGTGACCTCGAAGCCGAGATCGGCGAAGGCGGTGCCGACCACCTTGGCGCCGCGGTCGTGGCCGTCCTGCCCCATCTTGGCGATCAGCACGCGCGGGCGGCGGCCCTTGCGGCGCTCGAACGCCTCGATGCCCTCGACGACGCGCGCGAAGCCGGGATCGCCGCCATAGGCCTGGCCGTAGACGCCGGTGACGAGCTTCACCACTGCGGCGTGGCGGCCGAACACATCCTCCATCGCCTGGCTGATTTCGCCGAGCGTGCAGCGCGCCCGCGCCGCCTCGACCGCCATCGCCAGCAGATTGGCGTCGCCGCGCGCGCCGTTGCGCAGATTGTCGAGCGCGGCCTGCGCCTTCGCCTCATCGCGGTTGGCGCGGGTCTTGGCGAGGCGGGCGATCTGCCCCTCGCGGACCTTGGCGTTGTCGATGTCGAGCGTCTCGATCGGCGTCTCGACCGCCGGCTTGTACTTGTTGACGCCGACGACGACTTCCTCGCCGCGGTCGACGCGCGACTGCTTGGCCGCCGACGCCTTCTCGATCTCCGCCTTGGGAAAGCCGAGCTCGACGGCGCGGGTCATGCCGCCCATCGCCTCCATTTCGGCGATCAGCCCCCAGGCCTTGTCCTCGAGCTCGCGGGTCAGCGCCTCGACATAGTAGGAGCCGCCCAGCGGATCGACGACCTTGGTCATCCCCGTCTCTTCCTGAAGGATGAGCTGGGTGTTGCGGGCGATGCGCGCCGAGAAATCGGTCGGCAGCGCGATCGCCTCGTCCAAGGCGTTGGTGTGGAGCGACTGGGTGCCGCCGAGGCCTGCCGCCATCGCCTCGATCGTGGTGCGGATGACGTTGTTGTAGGCGTCCTTTTCGGTCAGCGACACGCCCGACGTCTGGCAGTGGGTGCGCAGCATCATCGAGCGCGGATCCTTGGCGCCGAAGTCCTTCATGATCCGCGCCCAGAGGCCGCGCGCGGCGCGCAGCTTCGCCACTTCCATGAAGAAGTTCATGCCGATCGCGAAGAAGAAGGAGAGGCGGCCGGCGAAGGCGTCGATATCGAGGCCCTTCGCCATCGCGGCGCGGACATATTCCATGCCGTCGGCCAGCGTGAACGCCAGCTCCTGCACCTGCGTCGCTCCGGCTTCCTGGATGTGGTAGCCCGAGATCGAGATCGAGTTGAACTTCGGCATGTTCGTCGCCGTGTACTCGATGATGTCGGCGATGATCCGCATCGATGGCGTCGGCGGATAGATATAGGTGTTGCGGACCATGAACTCCTTCAGGATGTCGTTCTGAATGGTCCCTTCGAGCTTGTCCTGCGAAACGCCCTGCTCCTCGGCGGCGACGATGTAGAAGGCAAGGCACGGCAGCACCGCGCCGTTCATCGTCATGCTGACCGACATCTCGCCCAGCGGGATGCCGTCGAACAGGATCTGCATGTCCTCGAGCGTGTCGATCGCAACGCCGGCCTTGCCGACATCGCCGGTGACGCGCGGATGGTCGCTGTCATAGCCGCGGTGCGTCGCCAGGTCGAAGGCGACCGACAGGCCCTTCTGACCCGCCTTCAGATTGCGGTGGTAGAAGGCGTTCGATTCCTCGGCAGTCGAGAAGCCGGCGTACTGGCGCACCGTCCACGGACGGCCGGCGTACATCGTCGCCTTCACGCCGCGGGTGAACGGGAAGAAGCCGGGGAGGCCCGGATCGATCTCGCTGGTGTCCTCGGCGGTGTAGAGCGGCTTGATCGCGATGCCTTCGGGCGTCTGCCACGTCAGGTCGGCGCCCTTCACTTCCTTGGCGGCGAGCGCCTGCCAGTCGGCGGTGGTCTTCTCGGTCATCGCAACCCTCTCCTCACGCGCCTTTCCGTAAGGCGCGTCGCCCTCGCGTCAAGTCAAAGGCGGCGGGCCGCTCCGCCAACCACGCAATAGTCACGGGGCGAATTAGGCGACGCGCGGGGCGTGGACGGCGCGCCAGGTCGAGGGCGCGACGCCGAACACGCGGGTGAAGGCGCGGGTCAACCGTTCGGCCGTGCCGAAGCCGGCCTCCGCCGCCACCCGCTTCAATGGCGCGCCGTCGGTGAGCAGGGTGCGCGCGCGTTCGAGGCGCAACGCCTCGACGAAGGCCGCAGGCGTGCGGCCGACCGCACCGGTAAACTTGCGGTGGAAGCTGCGCACCGACTGGCCGGCGCGGTCGGCAAGCGCTTCGATACCGAGGTCGGCGTCAAGATTGGCCGCGATCCAATCGACCAGCGGGCCGTAACCGCAAGCAGAGGCCTCCTGCGCATCGAGCAGGGTCGAGAATTGCGACTGGTGGCCGGGGCGGCGCGCATAGAGCACCAGCCGGCGCGCGACGCTGGTGGCGGCCGCCGCGCCGCAGTCGCGCTCGACGATCGCCAGCGCCATGTCGATGCCGGTGGTGATCCCCGCCGAGGTCCAGAAGCGGCCGTCCTCGACATAGAGCGCCTGCCCGTCGACGATGAGATCGGGGTGGAGACGGCGCAGATCGTCGACGGCGCGCCAGTGCGTCGCCACCCTACGCCCCTCCAGCATCCCCCAGCCAGCGAGGACGACCGAGCCGGTGCACACCGACCCCATGCGCGGCGCGCGCTCGGCGACGCGCATCGCCCAGTCCTTCATCGCCGGGTCGCGGCGGGTCTTGCGCAGCCCGTCCTCGTCGCCGCCGACGACGATGAGCATCGCGACGGATTCAGGCGCGATCTCGGCCACCGGCACCGTCGCGACGCCGACCCCGCAATTGCTGGTGATGACGCCGCCCGCCGCCGAGGCGACGACGACCTCATAGCTGTTCGGCACCTCGTCGTTGGCGGCGGCGAACACCGCGGCGGGTCCGGTGATGTCGAGGATCTGCGCGGTGTCGAACGCGAGCATCACGATACGGTTTGGCAGTTTTCGCATGATGCTTGTCATATCTGCCAAGCAGGCGGCAGGCTAGAGCTGACTCGCCCCACTTGATCGTCATCCCCGCGGAGGCGGGGATCCATTCACTCTGACGGTCGGCGGTAATGGATCCCCGCCTTCGCGGGGATGACGATAGGGAAAATGATGAACCGCTTCGCCAACGCCGCCCTGATCCTGATCGACATACAGAAAGGGTTCGACGACCCGATGTGGGGGGCGCGCAACAACCCGCAGGCCGAAGCCAACGCCGGTCGCCTGCTCGCGGCGTGGCGCGCCGCCGGCCGGCCGGTCTTCCATGTCCGCCACGGCTCGCGAAACCCCAACTCGCCGCTGTCGCCGACCGGCCCCGGCTTCGCGTTCAAGGACGAGGTCGCGCCGCTGCCCGGCGAGCCCGTGCTGGTGAAGGACGTGAACAGCGGCTTCATCGGCACCGATCTCGAGGCGCAGCTGCGGAGCGGCGGCATCGACACGGTGATCGTGTTCGGCCTGACCACGCCGCACTGCGTGTCGACCACCGCGCGCATGGCCGGCAACCTCGACTTCGCGACCTTCGTCGCCGCCGACGCCAGCGTCACCTTCGCCGGCAACACCGCGCGCGGCTGGCAGGACGGCGAGGCGATCGAGGTCGACCCCGAACTCAGCCACCGCATCGCCCTCGCCCACATCAACGGCGAGTTCGCCACCGTGCTCGACACCGACACTATTCTGAAGGAGGCCGCGCAATGACCTATCGGATCGGATTCCTGCTCTATCCCGACGTGACCCAGCTCGACATGACGGGCCCGGCGCAGATTCTGTCGCGCATGCCCGATGCCGAGGTGCTGTTCGTCTGGAAGGATCGCGCGCCCGTCATGAGCGATTGTGGCCTCGCGCTGGTGCCGACGCACACGCTCGCCGACTGCCCGCCGCTCGACATGATCTGCGTGCCGGGCGGCTACGGCTGCACCGCCGTAATGGAGGACACCGAGGTGCTCGACTGGCTGCGCACGCAGGCAGCGACCGCCGACCTCGTCACCAGCGTCTGCACCGGCTCGCTGATCCTCGCCGCCGCCGGCCTGCTCGACGGCTACCGCGCCGGTTGCCACTGGGCGTGGCGCGACCAGCTTTCGCTGTTCGGAGCGACGCCGGTGGCCGAGCGTGTCGTCACCGACCGCAACCGCATCACCGGCGGCGGCGTCACTGCCGGCATCGACTTCGCCTTCCGCGTCATCGAGCGCCTGAAAGGCCGCGACACCGCCGAATCGATCCAGCTCGTGCTCGAATATGACCCCGCGCCGATCGGCGGCGGCACGCCCGAGAACGCCCGCGCGGAGATCGTCGCGGCGGTGCGCGGCGTGATGGCGAAACGCGGGCTGGGCGACCGGCTGGCGACGATCGAGCGGATCGCCGCGACGCGCTGACTATTTCCCGATCGAATAGCTGATCGGCGGTGCGCCCGAGGGCGGGGCCGAGTGCAGCGCGATGATCTGGGTGAGCAGCACGAAGGTCGACTTCGCCTCGAGGTCGTCGTCGGGGATGTAGAACCAGGTGCCGCGATATTCGACGGCGGTGGCGCTATCCTCGGGTGCCGATTTCGAGCTGCGCACGCGGAACAGGCCTTCGAGCATTTCCTGCCAGTCGAACGCGCTGCCATCGGCCTTGGTGGTCGCGCGCACCCGGCCGGCGGCGATATCGCTGGCGGGCACCTCGACGCCGGTCGACAGGAAGTGCAGCGCCGACATCACCGGGCGGGTGGTGATGGCGAGCGTGGCGTTGTCGGGCGCCTCGGCGGCGATGAGGATGCGATAGGCCTCGGCCTCAGGCGCGAGATTGGCGAGCTGCTTGAAGCGCAGCGCCTCGGGCGTCGTCGCGGCACCGCGGGTGAAGCGCAGCTCGATGCCGTCGCTGCCCTTGGCGCGGACGAGGTCGAGCTTGCCGTCGCGCTGCATCAGGCGGAGCAGGCGCACCGCCTCGCGGAAGTCGCGGAACTCGGGCTCGCGCGACGGCGCCGGGCCGCTGGCGGTCGGCGCGTTCTTCAGCCCGTTCATTTCCTGCACGCCGATCGAGAACACCCGGTCGATCGACCAGCCCGAGCGCGCCAGCAGCAGCAGCAGATCGGGGTTCATCGGCGTCATCATCTGGCGGACGAACTTCTCGCCCTCCAGCGGCGCGTAGAAGATCGTCGGCTTTTCGTTGAGCGACACCGAGCCCGGGCCGAGCGTCAGCGTGCGCGCGATCGTATCCTTCACCGCGGTGCTCGAGGTGCGCGAGATCGCGCCCTGCCCGCCGATGCTGCGGTTTAACTCCAGGGTCGCGGCGATCCGCTCGACGCTCGTGAAATAGGTGGTGTCGCGGTAGCGCAGCCGCACGAGGTTGAGCAGCAGCTCCTGATCGTTGGTCGACTGGATCGCGAGATTATAGGCGGGCCGCGTCGCGCGCAGCGAATCCGGGCCGGCATAGCCGCAGCCGGCGAGCAGGACGAAGGCGGCAAGGCCGGCGTGGCGCAGATTCATCTTGTTCCTCAGACAGAAGCGGGACGGCGCAGCCGCCCGAAGAAGCTGCCCATCTTGGCGAGGATCGCCTCGGCCATCGACGCCTTCTCGGCCTCGGCAGCCTCGGGCGAGCGGGCCATCGCGGCGCTCGACACCACGCGGCGCTCGGCAGCGGCGGCGCTCAAGGTCGCGGCGGCATCGGGGCTGTGATCGAGCAGCTCGGCGACGTCGTCCTTGCCGATCTCGCAGATGACGGCGTCGGTCAGCGCGACGATGGTGGCGCTGCGCGCCTCGCCGGTCAGCAGCGACATTTCGCCGAAGAAATCGCCCGGCCCGAGCCGCGCGACATCGACCTCGTCCTCGGCGGCCTTGATGCGCACCGAGACGAGGCCTTCGCTCACCACGAACATCGATTCACCGGGCTCGCCGGCGCGGATCACTGCAGTGCCGGGGCGGAAGATCCGCTCCTTCATCCGCGCGGTCAGCATGTCGATGTCGGCCGGCGCGAGGTCGGCGAACAGGTCGACCTGCTGCAAGAGGTTGCGCCGGTGCGCCTCGCCGCCGGTCAGCATGTGCGCCGGCGCACCCTCGATGTTCCACACGTCCTGCTTCGGATGCGCGAGCGCGAGGCCGGCCTTGGTCAGGTGCCGCAGCACATGGCCGAAGATCAGGTGCTTGGCCTTGCCCGGTGCGAACCGCGCGGGGTCGAGCATATATTTGAGCTTGTAGTGGACGCCGAGCACGCTGGTCTCGGAGATGCGCGCCTTCACGTCGAAGATCGCCGGATTGTCGAGCGCGGCGGCCTGAATGGCGGCGGTCAGCACGCGCACCGCGCGGTCGCTCGGCACCCGGAAGTCGAGCACGATGATCTGCTCGAACTCGCTGGCGATGTCGGGCCGCGACAGGTTCACGATGATCGATTCGGACATCAGCGTATTGGGCACCATCAGCACGCTGTTCTCGGGCGTCTGGATGTGCGTGCTGCGCCAGTTGATCTCGGTCACCCGGCCGATCAGCCGGCCCGGGATGCCGCGCGACATGATCTGCACGAACTCGCCGACGGCGAAGCCGCGGTCGAGGTTGAGCGCGATGCCCGAGAAGGTGTCCGAGATCAGGCTCTTTACCGCGAAACCGACGACGAGGCCGATGACGCTCGATGTGGCGATGATGCCGGTCAGCGAGAAGCCGAAGGCGTTGGTGGCGATGCTGACCGCGACGACGATGTAGATGGCAAGGCCGGTGAGCTGGATGAGCAGGCGCGGCGGGCGCTTGCGGCCGTTGCGGCCCATGCGGCTCCACACCAGCGCGTCGAGCAGGCGGATCGCCGACATCGCGCCGACCAGCCAGCCGATCACCGCGAAGATGATGAGGGTCACGCGCGGCGACAGGCCGGTCATCTCGGCCAATGCCAAGTCGGCGCGATAATAAGTGGCGAACAGCAGCAGCGCGAACGCCGCCAGCGGCGCCAGCACGCGCCGCGCGAACTTCAACAACATGGAAAGCGACCCCCGTAACAGAAGCATCATATGCCGCAGGGGTGGCTTTGCCAACTATGGCAGATATTTAGCGGCAAGTTGCCGCCCGGCTTATTTCTTCGGAACGTGCGCGATGCACTCGATCTCGACGCGCGCACCCATCGCGAGGCCATTGGCACCGAGCGCCGAGCGGGCCGGGAAGGGCTTCTTGAAGAAGGTGACGTAGACCTTGTTCATCGCCGGCCACTCGGCCATGTCGGCGAGGAAGACGGTGCATTTGACCACGTCGGCGAGCGTGCCGCCCTCGGCCTTCAGTGCGCTTTCGAGATTCCTGAGCACCTGCTCGGTTTCCGGCCCGATGCCGCCCGCGACCAGCGACGACGCCCCCGGCGCCCGGCCGATGGCGCCCGACAGATAGACGGTCTCGCCGATGCGCCGCGCCTCGGAGAAGGGCAGTTCGGACTGCGGCGGGATCGGCCCCTGCTGGGCGGCGGCGGGGATGGCGGCAAGCAGCAGCGCGGCGGCGATCGTCGACTTCATGCGGTAACGGCCCTTTCGACCTGTTCGTGAAAGCGGCGAATGCCCTGTTCGAGCCCGCCGATCAGCACTTCGGACACCGCGCCGGTCGACAGGCCTTCCTGCCCGAGCGCCGCGGCCCTGAAATCCTCGCTCGCAAACACGCCGCCGTCCAGCAGTTCGAACGAGCGCCGCCAATGATCCTCGGCCTTTTCGGTCGTGGGCGCCTCCGGGATCAGCATGAAATCCTCGACCAGGGTGCGGTCGGCCGCCTTCGGCATCATCACCATGACGTTCACATAGTCGGGGCTGGCGATGATGATCGTGTTGGGAAACACATGGTAGGTGTAGGTCACCGTCGCGCGCAGCGAGGCGAGATCGGACAGGCCCGCCGCCTCGACGAAGGAGGCGCGCCCCACCGCCGAGCGGCTGTGCGGCCCGATCATGTCGCCGATCGTCACCGAATCCGCGAAGAACTTGCCGATGGTGTCGGCATGCAGCCGGGTGACGTGATAGCTTTCCGAGAAGGCGTCGACGATCAGCTTCCAGTTGGCGCGCACGTCATGGGTGCGGCGCTTGTAGAGGTGCATGTCGCCCAGTTGCAGCGCATCGAGATCGTCGGCGAGCTCGCCGGTCAGGTCGTCGAAGCTCGGCGCATGGGCACGGTCGATCCCGACCCAGATCACCCCACCCGCCTCGACGCAGGCGAGCGGCACCAGCGCATAGGCCGACTTGTCGAGCGCGGGGAAGCTTTCGGGGCGGGGCAGTCCGATCAGCGTGCCATCGAGCCCGTAGGTCCAGGCATGATAGGGGCAGACCAGCCGCGGGCATCTCTCCGCACCCTCCGCCTCGACCAGCCTTGTGCCACGATGGCGGCAGACGTTCATAAAGGCGCGGGCGCGCCCCTGCTTGTCGCGGGTGACGAGGATCGGCACGCCATAGCCGTCGTGCGTCACCGACATGCCCGGTTCGGGCAGCAGCGCCGAAACGGCCACCGCGAGCGGCGTGCGCCGGAACAGCCGCGCCTGCTCCTCGGCGAAGCGTTCGGGGCTGGTGTAGACGGCGGCGGCCACCGTCGAGGTGACCATCTCGGGCGCCTGATGGTGCGGAATGGCGCGCGCCAGCGCGAGCTGACCGGGCGTCGGGCCCTTCACGGGAGTGATCGCATCCATTGTTCAGCGCCAGCTAACCACGGGTCGCGGACTTTGCGCCTAGACGGGAGACTCGCCAAGTCTCTATCCTGCTAGCGTTCCGGGGGAGGATCGGCCGATGACGACGCGCAGCTGGGTGGATGGAGTCCGGCCTTATTTCGAGAAGGCGCCGCTCGCCGCCTTCTTCCTCGGCCTGTCGTCGGGCTTTCCCTATGCGATGATCGGCGCGACCCTGACCACGCGCCTCGCGCAGGACGGCATCGACAAGAAGGCGGTCACCGCCTTCACGCTCGCCTTTCTCGTCTACAATTTGAAATTCCTCTGGGCCTGGGTGGTCGACGGCGTGCGGCTGCCGATCCTCGGCCGGCTCGGGCAGCGCGTGTCGTGGATGCTGCTGATCGGCGTGCTCACCATCGCGGCGGTGGTGAACCTCGCCTTCGTCGACCCGAGCGCCAGCCTTGCCGCCACCGCCTATGCGGCGATCCTCGTCGGCCTCGCCGGCGCCACCTTCGACATCGTCATCGACGCCTATCGCATCGAGGTGCTGTCGCCCGAGCAACTCGGCGTCGGCTCGGGCATGAGCCAGTACGGCTGGCGCATCGGTTCGAACGGCGCCGCCGCGCTCGCGCTCGTCGTCGCCGCCCGCTACGGCTGGTCGGCCGCCTATCTGGCCTGCGCCGCCTTCGCGCTGCCCGCGATGCTCACCGCGCTGTGGATGGGGGAGCCCAAGCGCCACCGCGAGCCGACGGCCCGCAGCGGCATCGGCGCTGCGGTCGGCGCGATCTGGAAGCCGCTCGGCGAGTTCTTCCAGCGGCAGGGTGCGATGCTCGTGCTGCTGTTCATCCTGCTTCACAAGATCGGCGACACGCTCGCCAACCTGACTTTCCGCCTGTTGTTCGACGACCTCGGCTTCTCCAACGACGAGATCGCGCTCTGGGACGTCGCCGTCGGCTTCTGGGCCTATCTGATCGGCATCTTCGTCGGTGGCGTGCTCTACGCACGCATGGGCATGAAGCGATCGGTGATGCTGAGCCTCATCCTGATGGCGGTGTCGAACCTCAGCTTCGCGGGGCTGGCCGCCGCCGGTCATTCGAACGCCTTCATGGCCGCCGCCATCGGCTTCGAGAATTTCGCCAGCGGCATCGGCGGCGTCGTGGTCGTCGCCTATTTCTCGGCGCTCTGCGACCTGCGCTACACCGCTTCGCAGTACGCGCTGATCTCGGCCGCCGCCTCCATCGTCGGCCGCTTCGTCACCGGCACCACCGCCGGCGGCCTCATCGAGAGCCTCGGCTACGTCAATTTCTACCTGCTGACCACGCTGGCTGCGGTGCCGGGCGTGCTGCTCTACGCCTGGATGATGAAGAGCGGCCTCGTCGACCAGTCGATCGGCCGCGACGACGTGGCCGACGCGGAGGCCAAGCCCTAGTTCGGGACAAACCCGTTAGCGCTGAGCACCTCGCCCGCGAGGTAGAGGGAGCCGGCGATCAGCACCACTGGCGGGCGGGCGCGGTCGGCGCTGCGGGCGATCTGCGCCAGCGCGTCGGCCACATCGGTTGCGGCGATGCCGGGGAGGCCGATGTCCTTGGCGACGGCGGCGAGCGCGGCCGGCTCGTGCGCTTCATGCTCGACGATCGGCACGGTGTAGACCGCCGTCGCGCGCCCAGCGAAGGGCTTCAGGAAGCCGGTTGCGTCTTTCGCCGCCAGCATGCCGACCACCAGATAGAAGGGCCGTTCGGCGAGGTTGTGGCCGCGAAACGCGTCAGCGACGACGCGGCCCGCCGCCGGGTTGTGGCCGCCGTCGAGCCAGACCTCGCTGCCCGCCGGCAGCCGCTCGGTCAGCGGCCCGCGCTCCAGCCGCTGCAGCCGCGCCGGCCATTCCGCCCAGCCCATGCCGGCGCGAAAGGCGCTGTCGGGCATCGGGAGATCATTCTGGTGGCGCAGCATCGCGACGGCGAGCGCGGCATTGTCGAGCTGATGCCCCCCTTGAA
This sequence comes from Sphingoaurantiacus capsulatus, assembly GCF_042648405.1. Lineage (NCBI taxonomy): Bacteria > Pseudomonadati > Pseudomonadota > Alphaproteobacteria > Sphingomonadales > Sphingosinicellaceae > Sphingoaurantiacus > Sphingoaurantiacus capsulatus. The sequence continues at coordinate 460,675 of NZ_JBHRXV010000004.1, forward strand.
GGCGCGGCAGCGGCAGCGCGATCTTCAGCGAGGTGTCGCGATAATGAAGCTGGCCTTCATAATGGGCGGCGTCCCAGTCGAGGCTGCGCACGATCAGCTTCGCGCCGATCGGCCCGGCGATCTCGCCGATCCTTGCGGTCACCGTCTTCGGATAGCGCGACAGCACCAGCGGCACGCCCGGCTTGGCGATGCCCGCCTTCTCGCCGGCGATCTCGAGGATGGTGTTGCCGAGGAACTGCTGATGATCGAGCCCCAGTTGCGCGATGCCGGTCACCGCCGGGCGGCGCACGACGTTGGTCGCGTCGAGCCGGCCGCCGAGGCCCACCTCCAGCACCAGCGCGTCGGCGGGCGTGCGCGAGAAGGCGAGGAACGCGGCTGCCGTCGTCAGCTCGAAGAAGGTGATCGGCTCGCCGCCGTTGATGCTGAGCACGTCGCGGATCAGCGCGATCAGGCTGGCGTCGTCGATCAGCTGCCCGGCCAGCCGGATGCGCTCGTTGAAACGGACGAGGTGCGGCGAAGTATAGGCGTGGACACGACGCCCCGAGGCTTCGAGGCAGGCGCGGATGAAGGCGGTGGTCGAGCCCTTGCCGTTGGTGCCGGCGACATGGAACACCGGCGGCAGATGCTCGTGCGGATTGCCGAGCCGCGCCAGCAGCCGCTCGATCCGCTCCAGCGACAGGTCCATGCGCTGCGGATGGAGCGCCAGCGCGTCCTTCAGCAGCGCGTCAAGCGCGGCATTGTCCGAGCGCGCGCCCTCGATCATCGGCGCGTCAGGCGGCGGCTTTGGCGCCCGCCAGCATGCCGATCAGCCGCCCGAGCGTGTCGCGCAGATCGCGACGGTGCGTGACCATGTCGATCATGCCGTGCTCGAGCAGATATTCGGCGCGCTGGAAGCCTTCGGGCAGCTTCTCGCGGATGGTGTTCTCGATGACGCGCTGGCCGGCGAAACCGATCAGCGCGTTGGGCTCGGCGATCTGAACGTCGCCGAGCATCGCATAGGAGGCGGTGACGCCGCCGGTCGTCGGGTCGGTGAGCACGACGATATAGGGCAGGCCCGCCTCGTTCAGCTCGGCGATGGCGACCGTCGAGCGCGGCATCTGCATCAGGCTGAGGATGCCCTCCTGCATGCGCGCGCCGCCGGCGGCGGTAAACACGATGTAGGGCGTGCGCGCGGCGAGCGCCGCCAGCGCGCCGGCGACGAACGCCTCGCCGACGCCAACACCCATCGAACCGCCCATGAAGGCGAAATTCTGCACGCCGACCACTGCCTCGGTGCCGGCGATCGAACCCTTGGCGAGCGCGAAGGCCTCCGGCTCGCCGGTGGCGGCGCGCGCCGCCTTGATGCGATCGGTGTAGCGCTTCTGGTCGCGGAATTTCAGCGGGTCTTCGGGCGCGCTCGGCACCGCCAGCCGCTCATAGGGGCTGTCGAAGACCTGGTCGAAGCGCTCGGTCGGCCCGATGCGCTCGTGATGCTCGCAGCGCGGGCAGACCGAGAGATTCTCGACGAACTCCTTGCGGAAGATCATCTGCCCGCAGCTCTTGCACTTGTGCCAGAGGTTGTCGGGCGTATCCCGCTTCTGCAGGAATGAAAGCTTCGGACGGAGACGGGTGAGCCAGCTCATGCGGGTTCCTTCCGGGATGCGGCGATCGCGTCGCTGAGCGACCGAAGATAGGCGCGGATATGGTAGGGCGCCTGCGATCCATGCAGGCCGACCAGCTCGACGATTGCCGAGCCGACGACGACTCCGTCGGCGACGCGCGCCACATCGGCGGCCTGTTCGGGCGTGCGGATGCCGAACCCGACCGCCACCGGCAGGTCGGTCGACGCCTTGAGGCGGCCGACGGCTTCCTCGATCGAGGCCTGCGCTGCCTGCTGCAATCCGGTGATGCCCGCCACCGAGACATAATAGACGAAGCCCGACGCGCCATCGAGCACGGTCGGCAAGCGCGCCGCGTCGGTGGTCGGCGTCGCGAGGCGGATGAGGTGGAGGCCGCGCGTCCGCAGCGCCGGCCCGAGCGCATCATCCTCTTCCGGCGGGATGTCGACGCAAATCACGCCGTCGATGCCGGCATCCGCCGCATCCTGCGCGAACGCGTCCGCGCCGCGGCGGAGCATCGGGTTGGCGTAGCCCATCAGCACCAGCGGCGTCTCCGGGTGGCGCTGACGGAAAGCGCGCGCGATGTCGAGCAGATCGGCGGTGCGGGTGCCGGCGCCGAGGCTGCGCAGATTGGCGAGCTGGATCGCCGGGCCGTCGGCCATCGGGTCGGTGAACGGCATGCCGAGTTCGATGACATCGGCACCGCCCTCGACCAGCGCATCGAGGATCGCCGCGGTATCGGCGGGTGTCGGATCGCCACCGGTGACGAAGGCGACCAGCGCGGCGCGGCGCTCGGATTTCGCATGGGCGAAGGCGGTTGGGAGGCGTGAGCTCATATCTTCACGCCCAGCGCGTCGGCGACGGTGAAGATGTCCTTGTCGCCGCGCCCCGACAGCGCGACGAGGATGCGCTGGTCGCGCGCCATCGTCGGCGCGATCTTGGTCACCGCGGCGATGGCGTGGCTCGGCTCCAGCGCCGGGATGATGCCCTCGGCGCGGCACAGCAGCTGGAAGGCTTCGAGCGCCTCATCATCGGTGGCGCTGGCATAGTCGACGCGGCCGACATCGCGCAGCCAGGCATGCTCGGGGCCGATGCCGGGATAGTCGAGGCCCGCCGAGATCGAATGCGCCTCGTCGATCTGGCCGTCCTCGTCCTGCAGCAGATAGGTCTTGTTGCCGTGGAGCACGCCCGGAAAGCCGCCGGCGAGGCTCGCGGCATGGCGCTTGTCGAGCCCCTCGCCCGCCGCCTCGACACCGAGCATCTTCACGGCCGTATCATCGAGAAACGGGTGGAACAGGCCGATGGCGTTGGAGCCGCCGCCGATCGCTGCGACCAGCAGGTCGGGCAAAGCGCCGGTGCGCGCCAGCATCTGCTCCCGCGCCTCGCGGCCGATCACGCTCTGGAAGTCGCGGACCAGCTCGGGATAGGGGTGCGGGCCGGCGGCGGTACCGATGATGTAGAAAGTATCGTGGACGTTCGCGACCCAGTCGCGAAGCCCTTCGTTCATCGCATCCTTCAAGGTCTTGGCGCCGCTTTCGACCGGGCGGACCTCGGCGCCGAGCAGGCGCATGCGGAAGACGTTGGGCTGCTGCCGCTCAATGTCGCGCGCGCCCATGTAGATGACGCAGGGCAGGCCGAAGCGCGCGGCGACGGTCGCGGTGGCGACGCCGTGCTGGCCGGCCCCGGTCTCGGCGATGATCCGCGTCTTGCCCATCCGCCGGGCGAGCAGGATCTGGCCGATGCAATTGTTGATCTTGTGCGCGCCGGTGTGGTTGAGGTCTTCGCGCTTCAGCCAGACCTCGGCGCCCATGCCGGCCGGCGCCTCCGCCCGAAGGGCGTCGGTCAGGCGCTCGGCGTAGTAGAGCGGGCTTTCGCGGCCGACATAATGTTCGAGAAGGTCGTCGAGCTCGACCTGGAACGCTGGGTCCTGTTTCGCCGCGCGATAATGGCGTTCGAGATCGAGGATGAGCGGCATCAGCGTCTCGGCGACATAGCGCCCGCCGAAATCGCCGAAGTGGCCGCGGTCGTCGGGACCGGCCCGGAGGCTTGCCGCATTGCTCATCGTTCACGCACCGCCTTCACGAACGCCCGGATCCGATCCGCGGACTTGATCCCGGGCGCGTCCTCCACCCCACTCGACACGTCGACCAGCGGCGCCCCCGTCGCTCGACACGCCTCGGCGACATTGCCGGCGTCGAGACCGCCGGCGAGACCCCATGGCATCGTCATCGCGACCCCGTCCAGCAATCGCCAGTCGAAGCGCAGCGCGTTGCCGCCGGGCAGGTCCGCGCCTTTAGGCGCTTTGGCATCGAACAACAAGCGATCCGCCGCCCCGCGAAACGCACCGGCGCGCTCGATATCGGCGCGCGTCGCCACCGGCAGCGCCGCCCACACTTCGATACCTAACCGCCGCCTCGCCGCCGCTGCCTGCGCGGGATCGGCGCCGTGAAGCTGGATCGCGGTCAGCCGCCCGGCGTGGATGGCGCCGCCGAGCAGCGCCTCGTCCGCATCGACGAACACGCCGACCCGGCCCACCCGATCGGGCACGCGCGCGGCAAGCGCTGCTGCCTGCTCCAGCGAGACGTTGCGCGGGCTTTTGGCGAAGAACACGAAGCCGACATAGTCCGCTCCCGCCGCGACCGCCGCGTCGAGCGTCGCGGGCTCGCTGAGCCCGCAAATCTTCACCTGGGTCATGGGTAGGTGAGCGCGGCGTAGATCACATAGAACCACGACAGGATGCCGTGGAAAATGGCCCAGAGGATCGATTCATTGTGCGTGTAGCTGATCGCGATGGCGAGCGCGGTGCCGAAGCCGATGCCCGCCTTCACCGTCGCGCGGCTGCCTTCGATGAACTTCGACATGGTCGCTACTCCAGGCTGGCGGCGATCGCCGCGGCGGCTTCCGCCGGATCGGCGGCGCCGGTGATCGGCCGCCCGACGACGAGCACCGAGGCGCCGGCGTCGCGCGCCTGCCGCGGCGTCATCACGCGCTTCTGATCACCGATATCGCTGCCGGCCGGGCGGATGCCGGGGATGACAAACAGGCCATCGCTCCACGCAGCGCGACGGGCGGCGACTTCATGCGCCGAGCAGACGATGCCGTCGAGACCGGCGCTGCAGGTGAGATCCGCAAGGCGCGCCACCTGGTCGGCGGGCGCGCCGCCGACGCCGATGTCGGCGAGGTCTGAGGCATCAAGGCTGGTCAGCACGGTGACGGCGATCACCTTGGTCGCCGGCCGCATCGCCTCGCGCGCCGCGGCCATCATCGCCCGGCCCCCGGCGGCGTGGACGTTGACGATGGCGAGGTCGAGCGGGCTCAGCGAGCGCATCGCGCCCGCCACCGTGTTCGGAATGTCGTGCAGCTTCACGTCGAGGAAGATCGGCAGGCCGATGTCGGCGAGGGCGCGGACGCCCTGCGGCCCCTGCGCCATGAAGAATTCGAGGCCGAGCTTCAGCCCGCCGACGTGGCCGCGCACCGCGCTGGCGATTGCGCGCGCCTTCTCCAGCTCGGGCGTATCGAGCGCGACGTAGATCGGGTTCATGGTCACGCCCCCGCCGGCGGGGTAATGATCGGCTGCGCCTGCGGCGGCGCGATCTCGGTGTTGACTGTTGCGGTGGTCGGCGCAGCCGGAGTGGCGGGCTCGGCGACGACTTTATGCGCCTCTAGCTCGCGCTCGGTGCGCGTCAGCTTGCGCGTCCAGCGCCAGCGGTTGACCGAGTGGAACAATGCGCTCGGCAGCCAGCCGATCAGCACCGCTGCGACGATCAGCACCGGCAGGCGGATCACCAGCTCATAGGGCGCCCACAGCTTGACGGTAACCGGCACCCAGTTGAGCGCGGCGAACCAGGCCAGCGCCAGCGCCAGTATCAGGAAAATCAGGACTTTCAGGAACCGCATCGTCCGCCCGTCTCGTGACCCTTGCCTTGCTTAGCGGCAAGCGGCGACGGGCGCCAGCGCGGAGCTTAAGCGCGGCCCCGCCCTAACGAACAGCCGTCAGCCGTCGGCGTTGAGCTTCTCGCGAAGCTCCTTGCCTGCCTTGAAATAGGGCACGCGCTTGGCATCGACCGGCACCGCTTCGCCGGTGCGCGGATTGCGCCCGGTGCGGGCGTCGCGACCACGCGTCGAAAACGCCCCGAAACCACGCAGTTCGACGCGGCCGCCATCGGCCAGCGCCTCGATGATCGAATCGAACACGGTCGCAACCACACGCTCGACGTCCTTGTGGCTGAGATGCGGATTGGCCTGCGCCACCGATGCCACGAGTTCGGACCTGATCATGGAGCCCCTCTTCCCCGGTGTGTCCGGATGGCGGACTGTACGGTAGGGGACCGATGAATCCAAGCGCGAAGCCGCGGAAATCCTCGGTTTTCTACTGCGGTCGCTCCCGGAACGACAAACGCCCCGCCGGTTTCCCGGCGGGGCGTTGCTGTTTGGTCGCGGTAAGACGCGAGCCGAAGGCCTAGTTGCCCTCGCGCGCCTTGTTGAGCGCGGCGCCCAGGATGTCGCCGAGCGAAGCGCCCGAATCCGACGACCCGTACTGCGCCACGGCCTGCTTCTCCTCGGCGATCTGCATCGCCTTGATCGACAGCGTCGGCTTGCGGCCCTTGTCGAAGCCGGTGACCATCGCGTCGACCTTCTGGCCGACCTGATAGCGCTCCGGACGCTGCTCGTCGCGGTCGCGGCTGAGGTCGCTGCGCTTGATGAAGCCCGAGCCACCGTCGTCGCCGATGGTGACCTCGAGGCCGCCATCGATCACCGCCATGACGGTGCAGGTGACGACCGCGCCCTTGCGAACATCGCCGCCGGCCGCGGCGGCGCCGCCGGCAGCGGCAGCACCCGCGCCCGAACCGGCGCTATCAACGTCCTTGATCGAGAGCGAGATGCGCTCGCGCTCGACGTCGATCTCCTTGACGACCGCGCGGACGCTCTCACCCTTGCGGTGCAGCGCCAGCGCCTGCTCGCCCGACATGCCCCAGGCGATGTCCGACATGTGAACCATGCCGTCCACGTCGCCCTCGAGGCCCACGAACAGGCCGAACTCGGTGGCGTTCTTGACTTCGCCCTCGACGATCGAGCCCACCGGATGGGCGTCGGCGAAGCCTTCCCACGGGTTGCGCTGGGCCTGCTTCAGGCCGAGCGAGATGCGGCGCTTGTCCTCGTCGACTTCGAGGATGACGACATCGACTTCCTGGCTGGTCGAGACGATCTTGCCCGGGTGGACGTTCTTCTTGACCCAGCTCATCTCCGAAACGTGCACCAGGCCTTCGACGCCCGGCTCCAGCTCCACGAAGGCGCCATATTCGGTGATGTTGGTGACGCGGCCGCTGAACTTGCCGTCGACCGGGTACTTGGCGCCAGCGCCGGCCCACGGATCGGTCTCAAGCTGCTTCATGCCGAGGCTGATGCGCTGCGTCTCGCGGTTGATGCGGACGATCTGGACGCGGACGGTATCGCCGATGTTCAGGATTTCCGACGGATGGCCGACGCGCTTGTAGCTCATGTCGGTGACGTGCAGCAGGCCGTCGATGCCGCCGAGGTCGACGAAGGCGCCGTAGTCGGTGATGTTCTTCACCACGCCTTCGATCACCTGACCCTCGGTCAGCGACTGGATCAGGCCCGAACGCTGCTCGGCGCGCGATTCCTCGAGGATCGAGCGGCGCGACACGACGATGTTGCCGCGCTTGCGGTCCATCTTCAGGATCTGGAACGGCTGCGGCATGTTCATCAGCGGGCCGACATCCCGAACCGGGCGGATATCGACCTGGCTGCCCGGCAGGAAGGCCACGGCGCCCGACAGGTCGACGGTGAAGCCCCCCTTCACGCGGCCGAAGATCACGCCTTCGACGCGCTCGCCGGCCTCATACTGCTTCTCCAGCTTGTCCCACGCGGCTTCGCGGCGCGCACGGTCGCGGCTCAGCATCGCCTCGCCATTGGCGTTCTCGACGCGGTCGACATAGACCTCGACCTCGTCGCCCACCGAAATCTCTGCCTTCTGGCCGGGCGCAGCGAATTCGCGCAGCGCCACGCGGCCTTCCGACTTCAGGCCGACGTCGATGACGGCCATGTCGTTCTCGATCGCGGTGACGCGACCGGTTACCACGCGGCCTTCGAACGACTGGGCGGTGCCCAGCGACGCTTCGAGCATCGCGGCGAAATCATCACGAGTGGGTTGAGCGGCGGTAGCCATGCTGATGGTCAATCCTTGGTCGTGTTTGCAGGCCGGCCGGTTGTCTCCGACGGTCTTGCACGCGCAGCACCATGCTGCGCCTTCGGTGTGTCCTGAAAAACGAAAAGGCGCGAGGCCGGGGCTTGTCAGCCCCGCTCGCGCATTGCGCCGATCCGGTTTTCCACGAGCGCGACGGCTCGCTGGACGGCGGCGTCTATAGCCAAATCGCTGGTATCGAGCAAGGCGGCGTCGCCGGCCTGCACTAGCGGCGCGGCGTCGCGACCGGCGTCGCGCGCGTCGCGCTTGCGCACATCAGCCAACACCTCGTCAAAGCTGCGCACCTCGCCGCGCGACGCGAGCTCGGCCTGGCGGCGCGCGGCGCGCACTTCGGGACTCGCCGTCACGAACAGCTTGGCGGTGGCGTCAGGGGCGATGATCGTGCCGATGTCGCGGCCGTCGAGCACCGCGCCGCCGGGCTGCGCCGCGAAGGCGCGCTGCAGGTCGAACAGCGCCTGCCGCACCCCCGGATGGACGGCGACGCCCGAGGCGGCCTCCGAGGTGGCAGCGTCGCGCAGCGCGCGGTCTTCGAGCAGCGACAGATCGAGCGCGCGAGCGGCGGCTTCGGCGGTGGCCGCATCGCCCGGCTGTCCGCCGCGGCGCAGCACCGCGAGGCCGACCGCCCGGTAGAGCGCGCCGGTGTCCATGTGCGGCAGCCCGTAGTGGCGGGCGACCGCCTTGGCGATCGTGCCCTTGCCGGAAGCCGCGGGGCCATCCACGGCGATGACGAGATTGAATGAACGGCGTTGCACGGCCCGGGGTTATAAGAGCCGCCGGGGGCAGCACAAGGGAGAGGAGCCCCGCCATGATCCTGCAATCGACCCCCGTCCTGTTCGTCGACGCGGTGGAGCCCTCCGAAACCTTCTTCGCCAAGCTGGGGTTCGAGCGCACCGTGTCGGTACCCGAGGATGGCGACGGCCCGGCCGATTTCGTCATCCTGATGCAGGGCGGGCGCAACGACTCGGGGCTGGGGGTGATGCTGCAGACCCGTGCTGCGGCGCGGGGCGACATGACCGACGCCGACCCGGCGCTGTTCGAAGGCGCGGGCAGCTTCCTGTTCCTGAGCGTCGCCGACGTGGGTGCGGCGACCCGCGCGCTCGCCGGCCACGAGATTTTCCTGCCGCGCCGCAAAACCTTCTACGGCGCAACCGAGATCGGCTTCCGCGAGCCCGGCGGCCACCATGTCGTGCTGGCTCAGTACGGCGCCGATTAAAGCCACCACTGCTGCTGGAACGCTCCATCGCTGAAACGTTTATGTGACTGAGGCGGGGTGCGGCAGGAGTTGGTGGCATGGCGGTTTCAATCGCAGCCCGGACGGGTCTGATTTCCCTGGCGTTGGCGCTCACCGCCTGTGGTGGCGATGATGGCGGTGGGGGTGGGGGCGGCGGGACGCCGCCGCCGGCCGCGAACCGCCCGCCGGCCTTCACCTCAATCGGCACGGCGACGCTTGCCGAAAATGCGACCGGGACGGTCTACACCGCGGCGGCGAGCGACCCTGACGGCAACAGCCTTACCTACACGATCGCCGGCGGCGCCGATGCGGCGCGCTTCTCGATCACCGCCGCCGGCGCGTTGAGCTTCGCCGCCTCGCCCGACTTCGAGTCGCCCGCCGACGCCGACGGCAAAAACGTCTACCAACTGCAGCTTCAGGTGAGCGACGGCACCGCCAGCGCGACGCTCGACCTCGCGATCACCGTCACCAACGCCGGCCCCGACGCCTTCGGCGTCCGCCGCATCGCCACCGGTTTCAACCAGCCGCTCTACATCGCGCCCGTCCCCGGCGATGCCGCGCGCATGTTCGTCGTCGAGAAAGGCGGCCGTATCCGCCTGCTGACGATCGCCACCGGTGCCATCGCCGCGACGCCGTTTCTCGACGCGTCGGCGGGCCTCACCACCGACGGCGAGCGCGGCCTGCTCGGCTTTGCCACGGCAACCGACTTCGCGAGCAGCGGTATCTTCTACGTCTATGTCACGGCGACGGCTGGCGACATCGAGCTGCGCCGGTATCGCACCCAGACCGGCAACCGCGACCTCGCCGATCCGGCCAGCGCCGACGTGCTGCTGCGCATCCCGCACCCGCGCAGCAACCACAACGGCGGCTGGATCGACTTCGGCCCCGACGGCCTCCTTTATCTCGCGGTGGGGGACGGCGGTGGCGGCGGCGACCCCGACAACAATGGCCAGAACCGTAACTCGCTGCTCGGCAAGATCCTGCGGATCGATGTGGCGAGCGATGCCTTCCCGGCCGACCCGAACCGCGACTATGCGATCCCGGGCGGCAACCCCTTCGCCACCAGCGGTGGCGCGCCCGAGGTCTGGGCCTATGGCCTGCGCAACCCGTTCCGCAACAGCTTCGACCGGGCCACCGGCCTGCTCTACATCGCCGATGTCGGCGAGGGCGCGATCGAGGAGGTGAACCAGATGCGCCCCACCGAGGGCGGCGCCAATTTCGGCTGGCGCATCCGCGAGGGCACGCAACCCTTCCAGGGCACGACCACCGAGACGCTGACCAACCCGGTGCTACAGTATTCGCGCGGAACCGGCCCGCTTCAGGGCCAGTCGGTCACCGGCGGCTATGTCTATCGCGGCCCGATCGAGGCGCTGAACGGCCACTATGTGTTCGGCGACTTCGTCAGCGGCAATCTCTGGTCGGTGCCGGTCTCGCGCCTGTCGGCGAGCGCGACTCTCTCAAGCGACAGCTTCACGATCCGCACGACCGATTTCCGCCCTGACGTGGGCACGATCAGCAACCTGTCGAGCTTCGGCCTGGATGCGGCGGGCAACCTGTACATCGTGACGCTGGGCGGCTCGATCTTCCGTGTCGAGGCGCGTTAGGCCGCGCGTTTACTCGCCGGCGGGCTTGCTCTGCAGCTGGATATAGTTGGGCAGGCCCATCGCCTCGATCATGTCGAGCTGGCGCTCGATGAAATCGATATGCTCTTCCTCGCTGTCGAGGATGTGCTGCAGCAGGTCGCGGGTCACGAAGTCGCGCACCGACTCACAGTGGACGATGGCGTCGCGCAGCAGCGGCACCGCCTCAAGCTCCAGCTCGAGATCGGCCTGCAGCAGCTCGGGGACGTTCTCGCCGACGCGCAGGCGGCCGAGCGCCTGGAGGTTGGGCAGGCCGTCGAGGAACAGGATGCGCTCCATCAACTCGTCGGCATGCTTCATCTCGTCGATCGACTCGTGCCGCTCATATTCGGCCAGCTTGGCGATGCCCCAATGGTCGAGCAGGCGGTAATGCAGCCAGTACTGGTTGATCGCCGTCAGCTCGTTCTTGAGCGCCGAATTGAGGAAGCTGATGACCTTGTCGTCGCCGCGCATGAAAACGTCTCCCGACTTATACTCGTCGGAAGGGGCTTAAATCCCAAAGGAGACGGGCGTCAAGCCGCGCGGCTACGCTCGTCCCTGATGACGTCGCGAGCGAAGGGCAGGCACTGACAGCATTGCGGCTTGCAACCGAGGCTGGCGTAGATACGGCCAACCGAGCCTTCGCAGTCACGCGCCTTGGCGCGCACCTGCTTTTCGCGAAGACCATTGCAAACGCAGACGATCAAGACCCCGCCACTCCCCAACGAATCGACGTTGCGAATGAGTATCAGCAGCTTTCGCGCACTGCAACTGGTTCGCATTACCGCAGTCGAATTTGTCGCGGTGCATGCCGGCGCTATGAGAGAGGCCCATGGAGATTCGCGACGCCACGCCCGCCGACATCGACGCAATCCGCGCTGTCGAGACCGCCGCCTTTGGCCAGCCCGATGAGCCGGCTCTCGTCGACCGACTACGCAGCGACGGCGATGCCCTGGTCGAACTGGTCGCGGTCGAGGCGGGGGCGATCACCGGCCACATCCTGTTCAGCCGCCTCGGTATCGGTGCCACCAACGGTGCGGCGCTCGCGCCCGTCGCCGTGTTGCCCGACCGCCAAGGCCGCGGCATCGGCGGCGCCTTGATTCATGCCGGGCTCGATCGCTGCCGTGCGCTGACGCTGCCGGCGGTCGTGGTGCTCGGCCACGCCGACTATTATCCGCGCTTCGGCTTTTCGGCGACGCTCGGCGAACGGCTGACCGGGCCGTTTTCGGGACCGTCGTTCATGGCGATCGAACTGACGCCGGGGGGTCTTCCGGCCGGTGCCGGGATTCGCTACGCGCCGGCCTTTGGGCTCTGATCAGGCGAACAGGTCGGGGCGGCGGATTCGCAGCGCCTGCAGCAGCAACAGCAGCTTCCCATCGCGCAGTTCGCAGGTGTCGACCAGCCGCCACAGCGCTTCGAGCGGCAGCTCATGCACGGTGATATTCTCATGCTCGTCGGCGATGCCGCCGCCGTCGCCGATGCGATCCGCTGGCCGGTAGGGCGCGAGATAGAAGGCGAGACGCTCGGTCGAATTGCTCGGCATCGTCCATGCCCGCGCGACCGGCTCCAGCATTCCCAGCCGCACGCCGCCCTCCTCGAGCGCCTCCCGCCGGGCGCAATCCGCCGGATCGGCGCCATCGAGCGATCCCGCGATGGCTTCCAGCATATCCGGTTCGCCGGCATAGGCGACCGGCGCGCGCAGCATCGACACCACGATCGCCGTGCGACGCTCCGGATCGTAGGGGAGGACGCATACCGCCTCGCGATTGAGCATGATGTGCCGCTCGACGTCGCCGCTCGGCGTGCGGAGCGTCGCCATCAGCAGCCCCATCCAACCGCGATAGATGTCGCGGAGCGCGACGATCTCCGACCTCATCACACGCGGGCGCCAAGCCGCCTCATCAGCGGCAAAAAATCCGGAAAGCTGGTGGCGATCGGCCGGGCGTCGTCGACCACCACTGGCGCAGCGGCGCGCAAGCCCAGCACCGCAAAACTCATCGCGATACGGTGATCGAGATGGCTGGCGACGGTGGCACCACCGGGGACAGCCTCGCCGCCGCGGCCATGGACGATGAGCCCGTCGGGCAGCTCCTCCACCCCGACTCCGCACGCCGCGAGGCCCGCCGCCATCACCGCAATGCGATCCGATTCCTTGACGCGCAGCTCTTCAAGGCCGCGCATCACCGTCTTTCCTTCTGCGAAGGTGGCGGCAATGAACAGCGCCGGATACTCGTCGATCATCGACGGCGCCACCTCCGGCGGCACCTCGATACCGCGCAAGGGGCCGGCGGTGACCATGAGGTCGGCGACGGGCTCACCGCCGACGATCCGCTCATCGGCGAGCAGGATGTCGGCGCCCATGTCGCGCAGCACGCGGACAAGGCCGTCGCGGGTGGGATTGAGGCCGACGTTGGCGATGGTGACGCGGCTGCCCGGTACGATGAGCGCCGCGACCAGCGGAAAGGCGGCCGACGAGGGGTCGCCCGGCACGGTGATCGTCTGCGGCCGCAGCTCCGCTTCGCCGGTGATGGTGATGACGCGACCCTCGGCACTCTCCTCGACCTCGACGGTGGCGCCGAAGCCGCGCAGCATGCGCTCGCTGTGATCGCGGGTCGGCACCCGTTCGACGACGCTGGTGCGGCCCGGCGTGTTGAGGCCCGCCAGGAGCACCGCCGATTTCACCTGTGCCGAGGCGACGGGCAGTTCGTAGCGGATCGGCACCGCCGGGCAGGCGCCGGTCAGGGTGAGCGGCAGACGGTTACCCGGCGCGGCGGCAAAGCTGGCGCCCATGCGCGACAGCGGCTCGACGACGCGGCCCATCGGCCGCTTCGACAGCGAGGGGTCGCCGATGAAGGTGGCGGTAATCGGGTGCGCGGCGACGAGGCCCATCAGCAGGCGGGTGGAGGTGCCCGAATTTCCCATGTCGAGCGCGGTTCGCGGCTGCAGCAGCCCGCCGACTCCGACACCGTGAACACGCCAACTCCCCGCGCCCGCGCGCGTCACGTCCGCGCCCATGGCGCGCAGCGCCGCGGCGGTTGCGAGCACATCCTCGCCCTCAAGCAATCCCTCGATCCGTGTCTCGCCGACGGCAAGCGCGCCGAACATCAGCGCGCGGTGCGAGATCGACTTGTCGCCAGGCACAGTGACGGTGCCCGAGAGCGGGCCAGCGGCGGTCAGGCTCAGGGCCAAGGGTTCGGCGGCAGCGTCGGTCACGGCATCCTGCGGCAAAGGCGGGGAAAAGATGCCGGGCGGCCCGGCGACTTTGGTTTTGACAGTCGCGGGGGGCTGTGGCAAGGCAGCCCGCCTGTCGCGGACCCGCCTTGGGCGATGGCCTGCGGACTCCTATTTTCCCGGCCCCAACACTGGAGACAAGAGCCGTGGTGAAAGCCGAATGGGGCACGAAGCGCGCCTGCCCGAAGTGCAATACGCGCTTTTATGACCTGACCAAGGAAGATCCGGTGACCTGCATCAACTGCGGGTTTGCCTGGGCGCCCGAGCCGATTCTGAAGTCGAAGCAGCCGCTGCCCTTCGAAAGCGCCAAGCCGAAGGAGAGCGAACGCGCCGAAGACGCCGAGCTGGCGGATGACGACGACCTGGACCTCGACGAGGAGGAAGAGCCCAGCCCGGACGACGACGTCGATATCGGCGGCGACGACGACATCGGCGTTGTCACCAGCGACGACGACGAAGAGAGCTGAAACGAGCGGCTTGCGCCTCGCGCAAGCTTCGCTTAGGTAAGCGCGCCCGCGCCCAGGCGGGTCGCAAAGTTTCGGGGCCGTAGCTCAGCTGGGAGAGCGTCGCAATGGCATTGCGAAGGTCAGGGGTTCGATCCCCCTCGGCTCCACCAAATCAGGCGAGGCCGGCTTCCCATGGAGGCCGGCCTTACTGATTCATGACGGGAAGTCGGACCCGCCGGTGCGCCAGAGCGCGCCTTGCATCGGAGACGCCAGGCTGATCGCGGCCCGTTCGTGCCCGTTGCCTCGTCGCCGCTACGCGCCTACGGATTGGGTCCATTCAAGATGTCGCACGATGCCGGGGGCCGCATAATTGATATGAACGACAGGCAGGATTCGCTGACCGGAGGCGCCATGTCGCAAGGGCAGCAACCGTCGCAGGAGGTCATCGACCTGGCCGAGCTTATGGCGAGGCTCTGGTCACGCCGCTGGCTGATTCTGATCTGCGCTGCGCTTGGCCTTGTCGTCGCTGTCTACCAGATTCATCGTTCGACGTTCATCTATACCGCCGAGCTGAAAGTGAGCCCCGCACAGTCAAGCGAGAGCGGACGAGGCGGCGCATTGGGCGGCATGGCCGGCCTCGCTGCCCGCGCCGGCCTGAGCCTCGGCCAAAGCGCAGGCAGTTCGTCCTTCTCGCTCTACAAGGAAGGGCTTGCCACGCGCTCGCTGGCAGCCGCACTGGCTGAACGGCCGGATATCATGCACGTCGTCTTCGCGGGCGAATGGGACGCTGCGCAGGGCAAGTATGTCGAGCCGCGCCGAGGCCTCGTGGGGCGCACGGCGCAGGGCGTGAAATCGATCCTCGGCTATCCGAAGCATGAATGGGTGGCGCCAAATGCCGCGCGGATGCAGGACTATCTCAAGGGTGCGATCAAGGTCGTCGACAACCCCGAGACGGGTGTCACGACGCTGACTTACGGCCACCCGGACCCGGCTTTCGCCGCACGCTTCCTGATGGAGGTCCACTACATCGCGGATCGGAATCTGCGCCTGAAAGCGCGGCGGCGTGCAACCCAGTATATCGAGTATCTCTCCGGGCAGCTGCGCACCATCAGCCTGGTTGAACATCGGACGGCGATCGCGGACGCCCTGAGCGAGCAGGAGAAGGCCCGCATGACGGCCAGCTCCACGCTTGCTTTTGCGGCCGAGCCGGTGGACGTCGCGACGCCGACCTTGCGCCCGACGACGCCGGCCCCGACCTTGATGCTGGTATTCGGCGTCATCGGCGGCTTCGCCGTTGGGCTCATCGGCGCGCTGATTACGACACTGGCGCCGGTTCGCCGATATCTTGCCAGGGACCGGGCCACCTGAGCCGGTAGCAAGCCGCTGAACGCCTTTACAATTAGCCTTGGCCGCTGGTATTGGCGCCGCGGGTCGGTGCGGAAACGATGCGAGATCGCTCCGTAGAGCAGTTTTCAATGCCCGCCCTCATCGCGAGCGTTGGGCTTTGGTGGGGCTGAACGATCCGAGCGCGACCGAATAGCAGATCGATGAAACGACGTGTCGAGCCCCTGCGGCGTGCCAACCCGTCCTTGTCGCCCTGTTCGCCGGAAGCGCGGAACGCGCCGCAGTCGCAAGGCGCGGCAGGAATTCGGTATGTCGATGAGAAGCAAGCTAGGGACGGATCAGGCGGTAATGGCCGCAGACAGGTTTGAACGGATGGAGAAGGTCGGCGAAAGGGACGCGCGATGAGCGCCGCCCCCCGAATCTTCGTTGCCGGCCACCGGGGCATGGTAGGATCTGCGATCACGCGCGCGTTGATCGAAGCCGGGCACCCGCGCGACACGATCATCATCCGTACGCGCGCGGAACTCGATCTTGCGGATCAGCGCGCTGTCGATACGTTCATGGCAGCGGAAAAGCCGGCGGAGGTCTACCTCGCTGCCGCCAAGGTCGGCGGCATCCACGCGAACAACAGCTATCCGGCCGACTTCATCTACGAAAACCTGATGATCGCGTGCAACGTGATCAACGCCGCCTTCCGAAACGGGGTTGGCCGGCTGCTGTTCTTGGGCTCGAGCTGCATCTATCCGCGCCTCGCGGCCCAGCCGATGCGCGAGGATGCTTTGCTGACCGGCACGCTGGAGCCGACCAACGAGCCCTACGCCATCGCGAAGATCGCAGGCATCAAGCTTTGCGAAAGCTACAATCGCCAGCATGGCTGCGACTATCGCAGCGTCATGCCGACCAATCTCTATGGGCCGGGCGACAATTATCACCCGGAGAACTCGCACGTGATCCCGGCGCTGATCCGCCGCTTTCACGAAGCGCGCGAGGCGAAGGCGCCGAGCGTTGCCATTTGGGGCAGCGGCACGCCGCGGCGCGAATTTCTCCACGCCGACGACATGGCGGCAGCCAGCGTCCATGTGATGAACCTGCCGACCGCCGTCTACCACGCCAGCGTCGAGCCGATGATCAGCCACATCAACGTCGGCTACGGCGACGATGTGTCGATCGGGGAGCTCGCCTTGCTGGTTCAACGCGTTGTCGGCTATGAGGGCGACATCGTGTTCGACGCGACGAAGCCGGACGGCGCGCCGCGCAAGCTCATGGACAGCTCCCGACTTCGCGGGCTCGGCTGGGCGCCGCGGATTCCGCTGGAGGACGGCCTTCGGCACGCCTATGCCGACTTCCTCGCGCACCAGACGCATTGAAAGACGACGGAAACATGATCGACGGTAAGAAGGTCGCGTTGATTACAGGCGTGACGGGGCAGGACGGCTCATATCTCGCCGAATTCCTGCTCGAGAAGGGCTATGTCGTTCACGGCATCAAGCGCCGCGCCTCCTCGTTCAACACGCAGCGGGTCGATCATATCTATCACGACGAGCATAAGGTTGGCG
Source organism: Sphingoaurantiacus capsulatus (assembly GCF_042648405.1). NCBI lineage: Bacteria > Pseudomonadati > Pseudomonadota > Alphaproteobacteria > Sphingomonadales > Sphingosinicellaceae > Sphingoaurantiacus > Sphingoaurantiacus capsulatus. The sequence continues at coordinate 477,923 of NZ_JBHRXV010000004.1, forward strand.
TGCCGTTCAAGCTGCACTACGGCGACCTGTCGGATGCGAGCAACCTGATCCGCATCATTCAGGAAACGCAGCCCGACGAGATCTACAATCTCGGCGCGCAGAGCCATGTCGCGGTCAGCTTCGAGAGCCCCGAATATACGGCCGACGTCGATGCGATCGGCACGCTTCGCCTGCTGGAGGCGATCCGCATCCTCGGCCTCGAGAAGACGACGCGCTTCTACCAGGCGAGCACCAGCGAACTCTACGGCCTGGTGCAGGAAACCCCGCAGCGCGAGACCACGCCCTTCTATCCGCGCAGTCCTTATGCCGTCGCCAAGCTCTATGCCTACTGGATCACGGTGAACTACCGCGAGGCGTACGGCATGTATGCCTGCAACGGCATCCTGTTCAATCACGAGAGCCCGCGCCGCGGCGAGACCTTCGTCACGCGCAAGATCACCCGCGGCATCGCCAATATCGCGATCGGCCTCGAGGACTGCCTGTACATGGGCAACCTCGACGCGCTGCGCGACTGGGGACACGCCAAGGACTATGTCCGCATGCAGTGGATGATGCTGCAGCAGGACCAGCCGGAAGACTTCGTGATCGCGACCGGCGTGCAGTTCAGCGTGCGCCAGTTCATCGAATGGAGCGCCAAGGAGCTGGGCATCAGCCTGCGCTTCGAGGGCGAAGGCGTCGACGAACGCGCGGTCGTGGCGGGTATCGAGGGCGATCTCGCTCCGGCGCTGAAGGTCGGTGATGTCATCGCTCGCGTCGATCCGCGCTACTTCCGCCCGACCGAGGTCGAAACGCTGCTCGGCGACCCGTCGAAGGCGCGCGAGAAGCTCGGCTGGGTGCCGGAGATCACCGTTCAGGAAATGTGCGCGGAGATGGTCAAGCATGACCTCGAGGCCGCGCGTCGCGATGCGCTGCTGAAAGAAAGCGGCTTTCGCGTGAACATCAGCCTCGAATAGTCGACCCTCTACCGCCAACCACCTGAGACAGCCGGAAGCGACCATAGATGAACATCGACGACGCAAAGATCGCCGTCATCGGCCTCGGATACGTCGGCCTGCCGCTGGCGGCGGAGTTCGGCAAGCTACGCCCGGTGCTTGGCTTCGACATCGACGAAGCGCGAGTCGCCGAGCTGCGCGCGGGGCGCGACAGCACGCTCGAGGTGACCTCCGAGGAACTCGCGACGTCGAAGCATCTTACGTTCAGCACCGACCTCGAGGCGCTGCGCGACTGTTCGGTGTTCATCGTCACGGTGCCAACACCGATCGACAAGGTGAACCGGCCCGACCTGACGCCGCTGATCCGCGCCAGCGAGACGGTCGGCAAGGTGATCCGCCCCGGCGCGCTGGTCATCTATGAATCGACGGTCTTCCCCGGCTGTACCGAGGAAGTGTGCGTGCCGGTGCTCGAGAAGATGTCCAGCCTGAAGTTCAACGAGGGCTTCTTCTGCGGCTATAGCCCGGAGCGCATCAATCCGGGCGACAAGGTCAATACGCTAACCAAGATCCGTAAGGTAACCAGCGGATCAACGCCCGAAGCGGCGAAGGCCGTCGACGACCTCTATGCCGCGATCATTACCGCCGGCACGTTCAAGGCCACCAGCCTGCGCGTCGCCGAAGCCGCGAAAGTGATCGAGAACACGCAGCGCGACCTCAACATCGCGCTGGTAAACGAGCTGTCGGTGATTTTCGACCGGCTCGGCATCGATACGCTCGAAGTGCTGGAGGCCGCGGGCAGCAAGTGGAACTTCCTGCCGTTCCGCCCCGGCATGGTCGGCGGCCACTGCATCGGCGTCGACCCCTATTACCTTACCCACAAGGCGGAAGAGGTCGGCTACAATCCGCAGGTGATCCTCGCCGGACGCCGGATCAACGACAATATGGCGCGCTACGTAGCGCGCAACGTGATCAAGCACATGCTGAACAACGGCATCGACGTGCCGCGCAGCACCGTCGGCGTACTGGGCATCACCTTCAAGGAGAATTGCCCCGACATCCGCAACAGCAAGGTGACCGACCTGATCGCCGAGCTGCAGAAGTGGAACGTCAACGTCATCGTCAGCGATCCCTGGGCGGACCCGGCCGAGGTCGAACATGAATATGGGATCAAGCTCGGCACGGTCGATGCCGACCATCCGGTCGATGCGCTGGTCGTCGCGGTGGGGCACAAGGAGTTCGCCGGCATGGCGCCGGAAGCGCTCCGGGCCCTGTGCCGGGGCGACAAGCCTGTCCTCGCCGACGTAAAGGCACTCTACAATCGCCACGCCGCCGGCGACGCCGGCTTCACGGTATTTCGCCTCTAGGCGGATCGCACAAGGCTTTGGGAACCACGATGCATTATCAAGCAATCACCGATCGCAAGATTCGCCTGGCGATCGTCGGCTGCGGCCGCATTTCGAGCAATCATTTCGGCTCGGTTGAGAAGCATGGCGACGATCTCGAACTCGCCGCGGTCTGCGACAACGACCCCGAAACGCTGCGTGCTCATGTCGAGAAATATGGCGTGAAGGGCTATCTTGATCTTGAGGAGATGCTGACCAGCGAGCAGCTCGACATGGTCGTGCTCTGCACGCCGAGCGGCATCCACCCCGACCAGGCGGTGATCGCCGCCCGTCACAAGGTTCATGTCGTCACCGAAAAGCCGATGGCGACCCGCTGGCACGACGGCGTCCGCATGGTGAAGGCCTGCGACGAGGCCGGCGTGCGCTTGTTCGTCGTCAAGCAGAACCGCCGCAACACCACGCTTCAGCTGCTGAAGCGCGCCGTCGACGAGAAGCGCTTCGGCAAGATTCACATGGTCCATCTGAACGTGTTCTGGACCCGCCCGCAGTCCTACTACGACCAGGCCAAGTGGCGCGGCACGTGGGAGTTCGATGGCGGCGCCTTCATGAACCAGGCCAGCCACTACGTCGATCTGCTCGACTGGCTGATCGGGCCGGTCGATAAGGTGCAGGCGATGATGAGCACCACCCGCGACATCGAGGTCGAGGACACCGGCGTGCTCAACATTCGCTGGCGCAGCGGCGCGCTCGGCTCGATGAGCGTGACCATGCTGACCTATCCGCAGAATCTCGAGGGCAGCATCACCATCCTCGGCGAGAAGGGCACCGTCCGGATCGGCGGCGTCGCGGTCAACGACATCCAGATGTGGGATTTCGACGAGCCGCGCGACTATGATGCCGAGATCAAGACGGCCAATTACGAGACCACCTCGGTCTACGGCTTCGGCCATCCGCTCTATTACAAGAACGTCGTCGACGTGATGCGCGGCCGCAGCGAGGCAGCAACCGACGGCCGCGAGGGGCTGAAGTCGCTCGAGCTGCTGATCGCCGCCTATCTGTCGGCCCGCGACGGCAAGACCGTCAGCCTGCCGCTCGAGCATTGATCGGCAGGTCGGGATGACAACCATTTCCATTCATCCGACGGCGATCGTCGACGAGGGCGCCCAGATCGGCGAGCGTTCGCGCGTCTGGCACTGGGTTCACGTTTGCGGCCAGGCGCGCATCGGCAGCGGCTGCTCGCTTGGCCAGAATGTCTTCGTCGGCAACGACGTCGTCATTGGCGACAATGTGAAAATCCAGAACAACGTCAGCGTCTATGACGCGGTAACGCTCGAGGACGATGTGTTCTGCGGGCCGAGCATGGTCTTCACCAACGTCTACAACCCGCGCAGCGCTGTCGAGCGGAAGAACGAGTATCGCCGCACGCTGGTGCGCAAAGGTGCGACGCTCGGCGCCAACTGCACCATCGTCTGCGGCAGCACCGTCGGCGAATATGCCTTCGTCGCCGCCGGCGCGGTGATCAACAAGGACGTTCCCGCCTATGCGCTGATGGCAGGCGTGCCCGCCCGTCAGATCGGCTGGATGAGCCGGCACGGCGAGCGCCTGGCGCTGCCGCTGACCGGCGATGCGGAAACCATCTGTCCGGAGACGGGCGCTACCTACAAACTGCAGAACGGCGAGGTCATATGTCAGCCGCAATGATTCCCTTCATCGACCTGAAAAGCCAGTATCAGGCGCTGAAGCCCGAGGTTCAGGCCCGCATCAACCGCGTGCTCGACCACGGCCAGTACATCATGGGACCCGAGGTTCGCGAACTCGAGGAGCGGCTGGAAGCCTATACCGGCGCCCGCCACTGCATCACCGTCGCGAGCGGCACCGAGGCGCTGCTGATCAGCCTCATGGCGCTCGGCATCGGCCGCGGTGACGAGGTGATCACGACGCCCTTCACCTTCGCGGCCACCGTCGAGGTCATTGCGCTGCTCGGCGCCACGCCGGTCTTCGTCGATATCAAGCCCGAGACCTGCAATATCGACGCCGCGCTGATCGAGGCGGCGATCACGCCGCGCACCAAAGCGATCATGCCGGTCAGCCTCTACGGCCAGCTCCCGGACATGGACGCGATCAACGCGGTCGCGGCGCGCCACGGCGACATTCCGGTCATAGAGGATGCCGCGCAGAGCTTCGGCGCCGAATATCGCGGCCGCAAGAGCTGCAACCTCTCGACGATCGGCTGCACCAGCTTCTTCCCGAGCAAGCCGCTCGGCTGCTACGGCGACGGCGGCGCGATCTTCACCAGCGACGATGCGCTCGCCCAGGCCTGCCGGGAAATCCGCGTCCACGGGCAGAGCAAACGCTACACCCACACCCGCATCGGGGTCGGCGGCCGCATGGATACGCTGCAATGCGCCATCGTCCTCGCCAAGATGGACCGTTTCGAGCGCGAAGTGGAGCTGCGGGCGCAGATCGGTGATCGCTACCGCGGGCTGATCCAGGCCGCGATCGGCAATGCGCCCGCCCCGTCCGCCGAGGACGTGGGCAGCCCGCTTCAGGGTCTGCGCCTGCTGTCGTGCATCAATGAATCGACGCATGTACACGCCCAGTTCACCGTCGCTTGCCCCGACCGCGAGGCGGTCGCGGCGAAGCTCGCGGCGAAGGGCGTCCCGACAGCGGTCCATTATCCGATCCCGCTTCACCTCCAGCCGGCCTATGCCGGCCTTGGCCCGGCGACCGACGCGCCGATTTCCGAATGGATGAGCCAGTATGTGATGAGCTTGCCGATGGGCCCCGACCTGACGGCAAGCGACCAGGATCGCGTCGTTCAGGCGCTGGTGGAAGCCACTGCGTGAATACAGCCTACGACTATGTGATCGTCGGGGGCGGGATCATCGGTCTTACGACCGCGCGCGAAATCCTGAAGCGCGCCCCGTCCACGAAGATCGCCATCGTCGACAAGGAATCACGGCTCGGCCTGCACGCCAGCGGGCGCAACAGCGGCGTACTGCACACCGGCATCTACTACGCCCCCGGAACGCTCAAGGCGCAGTTCTGCAAGGCTGGCGCCGAGGCGCTGTTCGACTATGCGACCGAGCGGGGTATCGACGTTCGCCGCGACGGCAAGCTGATCATCCCCTCGTCGGCGCATACCCAGGCCGGGATGACGGCCCTGCTTGCCAACGCAGCCGCCTCGGGCATCCGCGCCGAGCGGATCGGCCCGGAAGAGGTGACGGCGATCGAGCCGCACGCCCGATCGGAGTTCGGCGGCATCTTCTGCCCCGACACGGCGGTGATCGATTCGCCGGCGGTGATGGCCGCGCTGCAGCGTGAGCTCGCCGAACAGAACGTCGTCTTCGTTCTCGGCGAAGGCGTCGCATCGATCGACGAGGCCGCCGGCAGGCTGCGCACGCCGTCGAATGAGCTGAGCTTCGGCCGACTGCTCAACAGCGCCGGGGCACATGCCGACAGCGTCGCCAAGCTGACCGGCGCCGGCGGCGACTATCGGCTGCTGCCGTTCAAGGGCATCTACTACAAGCTGACGCCGGATGCAGCGCATCTGGTGCGCGCGAGCATCTACCCGGTGCCCGACCCCAATCTGCCCTTCCTCGGCATCCATTTCACGCGGTCGATCAAGAACGATGTCTATATCGGGCCGAGCGCCATCCCGGCGCTGGGCCGCGAGAATTACGAGGGACTTCGAGGCACCGAGCCGGTGGAAACCGCGCTGACCCTGATGCAGCTTGGCGGCATGTATCTGCGCAACCATCAGGGCTTCCGGCGTCTCGTCCACAAGGAGTTGCCGCACCTCACCGCACCCGGCTTCCGCGCCTCGGCCGCGAAACTGGTTCGCGAGCTGAGACCGGAGTGGATCAGCCCGACGAAAAAGGTCGGCATCCGGCCCCAACTGGTCAATACGCGCACGCACAGGCTTGAAATGGATTTCATTGTGGAGGATGGCCGTCGCTCGCTTCACGTGCTGAACTCGATCTCGCCGGCCTTCACCAGCTCCTTCGCGGTGGCTGGCATGCTCGCCGACCGGCTGATGGCTAATTAAGGACTGGGCAATGCAACTTACCGGAAAGAGGATATTGGTCATCGGCGGCGCCGGGTTCATCGGCAGCCACGTCGTCGAGGAACTGCTGGCGACCGATGTCGCGTCGGTCGTGATCTATGACAATTTCGCGCGCGGTAAGAAGAGCAACATCGAGCACCTGCTCGCCGATCCGCGCTGTTCGATCTTCGCGGCGGGCGGCGATATCCGCGATGTCGACGTGCTCGACGCGGCCGTGCGCGAGAGCGACGCCGTCATCCACCTCGCGGCGATGTGGCTGCTGCATTGCAAGGATTTCCCGCGCACCGCCTTCAACGTCAACATCGAGGGCACGTTCAACGTTCTCGAGGCGTGCGTGCGCAACAACATCGAGCGGCTGGTCTATTCCTCGTCGGCGTCGGTCTATGGCGACGCGTCGCAGGTACCGATGACCGAGGAGCATCCGTTCAACAACCGCAACTTCTACGGCGCGACCAAGATCGCCGGCGAAGCGATGTGCCGCGCCTACCACGACCGCTACAACCTGAGCTACGTCGGGCTGCGCTACATGAACGTCTACGGCCCGCACCAGGACCAGACGGCCGCCTACACCGGCGTCATTCCGATCATGCTGAACAAGATCGACGCCAACGAGGCGCCGGTCATCAACGGCGACGGCAGCCAGGCCTATGACTTCGTGTCGGCGAAGGACGTGGCGCGCTGCAACGTGCTCGCGCTGCAGTCGGAAGCGGTCGACGAGTTCTACAACGTTGGCACCGGCGTCCAGACAAGCATCGGGGAGCTGTGCGACCTGATCCTCGAGCTGAAGCAGTCGGACATCACGGTGACCTACAAGCCCTACAGCGCCGACGACGCGCGCCGGATGGTGCAGAACCGCATCGGTTGCCCCGAAAAGGCGGCGCGCGATCTCGGTTTCCGTTTCAGCGACGGCCTTCGTGAGGGCCTGCTCGACCTTATCGCCTGGCGCGAAGCCAACAAGGGTCAGTATTGATGGAAACGCGCAACATCGCGATCTCGCTGCCCTCGACGGGCGACGACGAGTGGAACGCCGTCCGCGAGCCGCTGCAGAGCGGCTGGCTGACCAGCGGCCCGAAGGTGTCGGCGTTCGAGCGCCAGTTCGCCGACCGGCATGACGTCGGCCATGCGCTGGCGGTCACCTCGTGCACGACCGGCCTGCATCTGGCGCTGGCCGCAATGGGCATCGGCCCAGGCGACGAGGTCATCGTCCCGGCCTTCACCTGGATCGCCACCGCCAACGTCGTGCTCTACTGCGGTGCGACCCCGGTTTTCGTCGATGTCGACACGACGACCTTCAACATCGACGTCGCGGCGATCGCCGCCAAGGTCACGCCGCGCACCAAGGCGATCATCCCGGTCCATCTGTTCGGCCTGTGCGCCGATATCGATGCGATCCGCGCAGCCCTGCCCGCGCATGTGAAGATCATCGAGGACGGCGCCTGCGCCGCCGGCGCCACCTACAAGGGCCGCAGCGCCGGCGCGCTCGGCGACGCCGCCGTCTTCTCCTTCCACCCGCGCAAGTCGATCACGACGGGCGAAGGCGGCATGGTGACGACGAACGACGCGGCGCTTGCCGAGATCGCCGACCAGCTTCGCAACCACGGCGCGACCGTGTCGGAACAGCAGCGCCACGCCGGCCCGCGCCCCTACCTGCTGCCGCAGTTCAACCTGCTGGGCTTCAACTACCGCATGACCGACATCCAGGCGGCCGTGGGTATCGTCCAGCTCGGCAAGCTCGATCGCTTCATCGAGGAACGCGCGACCTGGGCGAGCTACTATCGCGAGCGGCTCGGCCACCTCAACTGGCTGCAGCTCCCGCAGGAGCCGGCCGATGGCCGTCACGCCTGGCAGGCGTTCGTCTGCTACGTCGATCCGGCGAAGAGCCCGCGTCCGCGCAACGAGATCATGGAGTATCTGAAGGAGCGCGGCATCGCGACCCGCCCAGGTACCCACGCGGTCCACATGCTCAACCTCTACCGCGAAAAATATGATCTGCAGGACGCGGATTTTCCGGGTGCGCGCGACTGCGATGCCAACACGATGGCGATCCCGCTGCACAACCGCATGACCAAGGAAGATTATGACTATGTCGTCGACGCCCTTCTCTCGATCTGAGCCGGGCTGGCTCGGCGACCTGTTCGGCGCGCTTCCGGAAGGCGGCCAGGCCGACCTCGGCGGCCGCGCCTTCGTGCGGCGCAACGACATCCTGCGCGAACTGAGCCTCGCCTCGGACCAGCAGGAGCAGACCAAGTCGACCTTCGGCTTCAAGTGGGAAAAGCGCGACACCTTCGAGTCGGAAGCTTCGCTCCGCCGCATGAAGGAATGGCTGATCGAGCGCTACGGCGACGTGCCGAATGCCGGCTGGTGGAAGGACCATGGCGACAAGCCGCTGGTCGTCGATGCGGGCTGCGGCGCGGGCATGTCGGGGCTTGAGCTGTTCGCGCCAGCCGTGCCGCGCATCCGCTACCTCGGCGTCGATATCTCCACGGCGGTCGATGTCGCGCGTGACCGCTTCGAGAAGGCGGGCCTCGACGCCGGCTTCATGCAGGCCGACATCACCGACCTGCCGCTTCCCGAGGGTTCGGTCGACGTCATCTTCTCGGAAGGCGTGCTGCATCATACCGACTCGACCGAGCGCGCCCTGAAGAGCCTGGCGCGCCGCCTGAAGGTCGGCGGCCGCTTCCTATTCTACGTCTACAAGACCAAGGGCCCGATCCGCGAGTTCACCGACGACTACATCCGCGACAAGCTCGAGCCGATCGCGCCGGAGCAGGCGTGGGAGCTGATGATGCCGCTGACCAAGCTCGGCCAGGCGCTCGGCGAACTGAACATCGAGTTGACCGTCCCCGAGGAAATCTCGCTGCTCGAAATCCCGGCCGGCAAGATCAACCTCCAGCGGCTGTTCTACTGGCATGTGTTCAAGGCCTTCTATCGCGAAGACCTGACGCTCGACGAGATGAACCACATCAACTTCGACTGGTACGCGCCGCGCAACGCCGCGCGCCAGACGCCCGAGCAGGTGCGGCAGTGGTGCCGCGAGGCCGGGCTCGAGATCGAGCGTGAGGTCGTCGAGGACGCCGGGATCACCATCCAGGCGCGTCGGACAGCCTAGTCATGTGCGGTATCGTCGGGGTCGTCGAAGCTGAGGGTACGCCGGTCGCGCCGACGGTGCTCCGCCGGATGTGCGACACGCTTTCCCATCGCGGTCCCGACGATGAGGGCATGTTCATTGATTCAAGCGTCGGGCTTGGCCACCGGCGCCTGTCGATCATCGATCTGTCGACGGCAGGCCGGCAGCCGCTCAGCTCGCCGGACGGCCGTTTCGTCATGGTCTACAATGGCGAAATCTATAATTATCAGGAGCTAAGGGTCGAACTCTCCGGCCTCGGCCACCGCTTCCAGTCGCGCACCGACAGCGAAGTGGTGCTGCACGCCTACATGCAGTGGGGCCGCGCCGCGGTCAGCCGCTTCAACGGCATGTTCGCGCTGGCGATCTGGGACAGGGCCGACGGCTCGGTGTTCATCGCCAGGGACCGCTACGGCATCAAGCCGGTCTATTACTGGCAGGACGACCAGCGCTTCATTTTCGCGTCCGAGATCAAGGCGATCCTCAACCATCCCGGCGCGCATGCGGCGATGAACCGCGAAGGCCTCGTCGAATATCTCGCCTTCCAGAACTTCTTCACCGAAAATACGCTGTTCAAGGGCATCAGGACGCTGCCTGCCGGCACCATGCTGACCGTCGACCCGCGCCGGGTCGGATCGGCGAAGCCCGAACGCTATTGGGACTATCGCTTCCAGTCGGACCCGGCGATCACGCGTGACCGCCAGGCCTGTGTCGAGGAGCTGGACCGGCTGCTGCAGCAGGCGGTCGGCCGCCAGCTGATGAGCGACGTGCCCGTCGGCTCCTACCTGAGCGGCGGCCTCGATTCGGGCACGCTGACGGCGCTCGCCGCCAAGCAGCTCCCCTACATTAACACCTTCACCGTGGGCTTTGACCTCAATTCGGTGTCGGGCGTCGAACTGGCCTATGACGAGCGTCAGGTCGCCGAGCACATGTCCTATCTGTTCCGTACCGAACATTATGAGATGGTGCTGAAGGCCGGCGACATGGAACGCTGCATGCGCGACCTGGTGTGGCACCTTGAGGAGCCGCGCGTCGGGCAGAGCTATCCGAACTTCTACGCGGCCAAGCTGGCGTCGAAATTCGTCAAGGTCGTGCTGTCGGGCACCGGCGGCGACGAGATCTTCGCCGGCTATCCGTGGCGCTATTATCGTGCCGCCCGCGCGACGTCGGCGGATGCCTATCTCGATAAATATTTCGGCTTCTGGCAGCGCCTGCTTCCCGGCGACGAACTGGCGTCGGTGCTCGCGCCGATCGCCGCCGACGTACGCGATGTCCGTCCGCGCGATATCATGGACAATATCTTCAAGGGGTCGGGCATCCCGCTCGAAACGCCCGAGGATTATATCAACAGCTCGCTTTACTTCGAGGCGAAGACCTTCCTGCACGGCCTGCTGGTCGTCGAGGACAAGCTGAGCATGGCGCACAGCCTCGAATCGCGGGTGCCGTTCCTCGACAACGACCTCGTCGACTTCGCGATGAAGCTTCCGGTGTCGTACAAGCTCGGCAACTTCGAGGAGGTGCTGCGTGCCGACGAGGGCGACCTCGGCCGCTATGTCGAGAATACCCGCGACGGCAAGATGATCCTGCGCGAGGCGATTGCCCGTCACGTCCCCGCCAGCGTGTCGCAGGGCCGCAAGCAGGGCTTCTCCGCCCCCGATTCGACCTGGTTCCGCGGCGAGAGCATGGAATATGTGCGCGGCACGCTGCTCAACAAGAACGCCGCGATCTACAATTATCTCGACCGGACGACGGTGGAGAAGCTGATCTCCGAGCACCTCGCCGGGCAATGCAATCGCCGCCTGCTCATCTGGTCGCTCCTCAATCTCGAGGAGTGGTGCAAGGTCTACCTCAAGGCCGCCTCCTAGATGGATACGAAGGAACTGGCGGAGGCGCTGCGCAAGCTCAACGCGGAGCAGGAAGCGCGCCTGGCCGACAGCTTCAACCGCAGCCTGCCGTTCCAGGATGGCTTCTTCGACCGCTGGGAGCGCGCCGAACGGCTGGGCTTCGGCGAAAAGGCGAGCATCTACAATAGCACGCTGGTGTTCGGTGACGTCTCGGTGGGCGAAGGCACCTGGGTCGGACCCTTCGTCGTTCTCGACGGCTCCGCCGGGCTGACGATTGGCAAATTCTGCTCGATCTCCTCAGGCGTCCAGATCTACACGCACGATACCGTTGCCTGGGCGCTGTCGGGCGGCAAGGCGCCGCCGAAGCGTGCGCCGGTCGCCATCGCCGACTGCTGCTATATCGGCAGCCAGTCGATCGTCGCCGCCGGCGTCACGATCGGCACCCAGGCGGTGGTCGCCGCCAACAGCTTCGTCAATCGCGACGTCCCGCCGCGAACGATCGTCGGCGGAAGCCCCGCGCGACCGCTCGGTCGAGTCGAGATCGACGGCGACGACATCCAGCTGCGCTACGACTAGCGCCCGCCGGCGGGGCGAAGACGACGCTGCGGCTCCCGCCCGCGATGCAGAAGGCCACCATGAAGATATTCGTCGGGAAAACCGAAATCGCCGGCATCGCGCACGGGCTCTACACCGGGTTGCGCGCTCTCAACTGCGACGTGTCGCTCGTCGTCTCGCTGCCGCATCCGTTCAAATATGAATATGCCGGTGACGGCTTGGTTCCGCGCGTCTGGCTCGCGCTCGGCAGCCTCATCATGCGCAATCGCCACAACTTCCCGCTCAAGGTGCTGACGTGGCTGCTCTGGCAAGCGTGGAGTTGGGTTGTGCTGCTCTGGGCGCTGCCGCGTTTCGATTCCTATATCTTCATCTTCGGGCGCAGCATCACCAACTCGTGGATTGAGGACGTTCTCCACCGCGCGCTGGGTCACAAGCTGATCTTCATCTACTGCGGGTCCGATATCCGCCCGCCCTATATCGACGGCCCTGCCTGCCAGGTGCCGGGAGGGCCGAAGATTTCGAAGCTGGGGTCGGCGGCGCGGCGCATGGCAAGGCAATTGCATCGCCGGGAGCGCTTCGGCTTTCGCTCGGTCAACTCACCGCTCACCGGACAGTTTCACAGCCAGGCCTATGTGAACTGGTTTTCGATCGGTGTGCCGCGCGAGATTCCGCCGTCCGACCTCGTCACGGTCGTCGATGGCGGCGCGGGCGCCCCCGTGCGCATCCTCCACTCGCCTTCACACCCCGAAATCAAGGGCAGCGCGATCATCCGGGCGATGGTCGAGCGCCTTCGCGAAAAGGGCAAAAACATCGAGTTCGTCGAACTGCGCGGCGTTCCGAACGCGGTGGTCATCGACGAACTGCGTAAATGCGACTTCATCGTCGATCAGCTCTATTCCGACACGCCGATGGCGGGCTTCGCGACGGAAGCCGCCATGGTCGGCAAGCCGGCGATCATCGGCAGCTATGCCGCAGCGCAGTTTCAGCAGCACGCGCGGGAATGGGCGCTTCCGCCGAGCCTTTGCGTCCATCCCGATCATCTCGAGGCCGCCATCGAGAAGATGATCGACGATGTGGCATATCGGCAGTCGCTGGGCCGGGAAGCCCATGACTTTGTCCATGCGTCCTGGTCGCTCGACGCCGTTTCAACCCGCTATCTGCGCCTGTTGTCGGGCGACATTCCTGACGAATGGCTGGTTGAGCCGGGCTTTGAATATGTCGAGGGATGCGGCCTCGCCGAAGCGCAGGTCCGCGATATCGTTCGGCAGGTGGTCGAGAGCGGCGGGCCGGGCGCGCTTCAGATGCAGCATTCGCCCGAGCTTGAGCGCGCCTTCCTGCGTTTCGCGGCAAGCTGATCGCCAACGCCCGTGCTAAAGGCGTTATCACCGCCACGAGAAGGGGAATGAGCGCCGATATGAACGGGTGGCAGCAAGGCGGGGTTGGCGGCCATCCCCTGCAACCTGCCCCGTGGGCGGCGGTCCTTCCGATTGGCGACGAGCCGTGAAGGGGCTGGCGCGCGATACGGTCATCTACGGCCTGGCGGCGGCGCTTTCGCGCGGCCTCGCGCTGCTCGTGCTGCCGATCTACACGCGGGTCTTGGCGCCGTCCGAATATGGTGCGCTCGACACGATCCTGGTGATCGCCACGCTCGCCGCGCTGGTCGTGCCGCTTGAGATTTCGCAGGCGCTGGCCCGCCTGTTGAACGATCTCGACGATCTCGCCGCGCGACGACGAATGGCCAGCACCGCTCTGTGGTTCACCGCCGGCGCCTATCTGCTGGCCTTCGCGGTGGCGATCATGGCCGCCCCATGGGTCGCGGCGCAGTTGCTCGGCGGCGCCGAGCGCGCCAACATTTTCCGGCTCGGCGCTGCGTTCATCGCGGTGAGCGGCATCTTCTTCCTTATGCAGAACCAGCTTCGCTTCGAACTGCGCAGCAAGGACTATGCGATCGCCAGCTCGGTCTATGCCGTGCTGACGCTCAGCTTCGGCATCGCGTTCGGTTTCGGCCTGGAGCTCGGGCTGGCGGGCATTCTGATCGCGCAACTGCTCGCTGCCACGGTGGCCGTCGCGGTGGGTGCGCTGCTGCTTCGCGACACCTATGCGTTCAGCTTCGACAGCGGAATGCTGCGAACCATGCTGGGCTTCTCGGCGCCATTGGTACCTTCGGCGCTGGCAACGTTCGTCACGCTTTACGGCAACCGCCTCCTGCTCAACACGCTGATGGGCCTTGGCGCCGTCGGCGTGTTCGGCGTCGCGACGCGCATCGCCACCATGGTCACGCTGCCGATCCTGGGCTTCCAGGCGGCGCTCACGCCGCTCATTTACGCGCATTACAGGGAGGCGGAGACCCCGGTGCGCCTTGCGCGGATCATGGAAGGCTTCGTCGCCGTCGCGCTCGGCGGCTGCCTTGGCCTCGGCCTCTTCGCTGACGAGGCGCTCCTGATCTTCGCCGACGCGGAATATGCAGCGGCGGCACCGTTCATCATGGCGCTCGCGCCAGCAGCCGTCCTCAGCCAGATGTACATCTTCTTTCCGGGCCTTGCGATCGCGCGCAAGACGCATTGGCAGCTGTACATCTTCATCCTTTCCGCGAGCGGCAGCCTGCTGGCGAACTGGCTGCTGATCGACGCCTTCGGTGTGCCGGGCGCCGCCATCGCGACCCTGGGGGGCGGCCTGCTGTTCATGGCGCTCTGGGTTCCGGCCAGCCAGCATTTCTATCGACTGCCGATCCGCTGGATCCCGCTGTCGGTCACATGCCTTGCCGCCATCGCCGTCGCAATGGCAGGGACATTCCTTGCCACGCTCGACCTGGGCTTCGCCTATTCGATATCTTCGCGCGTTGGCCTGCTGGCGGCTTTCGCGGCGGCCGCCGGCCTCAGCGGCATGCTGGGCCCAGCGCCGCTGCGCTCAGCCTTTGCGCGGATACGCAGATCGCTATAGAGAGCGCGCCTGATCGGCGCGTTCGCTTCTCTTAACGGATAAAATCATGTGCGGCATTCTCGGCGCCTGGCTCGCCCCAGGCGAAAAGGCGGATCAGCCGTCATTTGAAGCCGCACTCGCGTTGCTCGGCCACCGCGGGCCCAATGACTCAGGCCTGGAACGGGCACCGGCGCAGGGTGGCGGTGAAGTGGTCTTTGGCCACACCCGCCTCTCCGTCATTGATCTCTCGGCGGGCGGCCATCAACCGATGCACAGCCGCTGCGGCCGCCTCTCGCTCATCTTCAATGGCGAGATCTATAACTATCGAGAACTGCGCGAAACGCTGCGCGGCCTCGGCCATATCTTCGCGACGGATTCCGATACCGAAGTGCTGCTGGCCTGCTGGCTCGAATGGCGCGCGGAATGCCTCGATCGGCTGATCGGCATGTTCGCCTTCGTCCTTCACGACCGGGCAGCCGCCACGCTGACCTGCGTCCGCGATGCGTTCGGAATCAAGCCATTCTTCTACACACGCGAAGCCGGTCGCTTCCTTTTTGCCTCGGAATTGCCGGCGCTCCGGACGATGAAGCGCGAGCGCGCCGAACTCAACTGGCAACGCGCTTACGACTATCTGGTGCACGGCGTGTACGACAACGACACCAGCAGCTTCCTGCGGGACGTCGTAAGCTTGGCCCCCGGCCACCGGGTGACGCTCGATCTTGAAAGCGGACGGCTGGGCGAACCCTTCCGCTGGTGGAGTCCCTCGATCGCGGAGCGGAGCGATATCAGCTTCGATACCGCTGTCGAGATGGTACGCGAGCAGTTCCTGCAGAACATCCGGCTGCATCTCAGGAGCGATGTTCCGCTAGGCGCCGCGCTTTCGGGTGGCGTCGACTCCTCGGCGGTCGTCTGCGCAATGCGGCACGTCGCGCCGGATCACCCCATCCACACCTTCAGCTTCATCGCGCGCAACAGCCCGATGTCCGAAGAGGCATGGGTCGATCAGATCAACACGCAGGTCGGCGCCAATGGCCACAAGATCACGCTTGGCGGCGACGATCTCGCGGCCGACCTCGACGATCTGATCGCCGTTCAGGGCGAACCGTTCGGCAGCACGAGCATCTACGCACAGTACAGCGTCTTCCGCATCGCGCGTGAGGCCGGGATTACGGTTACGCTCGACGGCCAGGGCGCAGATGAGCTGCTCGCCGGCTACAATGGATATCCAGGCCACCGGCTGCGCAGCCTCATCGAGCGCGGTGAACTCGGTGAAGCGTGGCGCTTTCTTAACGCCTGGGCGCAGTGGCCGGGGCGGAGCCGGGCGGACGGGGTCAAGCGCCTGATGGCGGAGCTCACCTCCGGATCGCTGCATCACCAGCTGCGCCAGCTCAACGGCATGGACAGCTTCCCCGCGTGGATCCGGCGCGGCCCGCTGGAGGAGCGCGGCGTCGCGGCCCGCCATCCGATGCAGAAAGCGGCGTTCGAAGCGCGCGGTCGCCGCGTCGTTGCCAAGCTGGCGGATTCGCTGACGCACAATGGCCTGCCTGCGCTGCTGCGCCACGGTGATCGCAACTCCATGCGCTTCTCGATCGAGAGTCGTGTCCCCTTCCTGACCACCGATATGGCGGACCTGCTGCTCTCATTGCCCGAAAGCTATCTGATCTCGCCGAAGGGCGAGACCAAGCATGTGTTCCGCGCCGCCATGCGCGGCATCGTACCGGATGAAATCCTCGATCGTCGCGACAAGGTCGGCTTCGCGACCCCCGAGAAGGAGTGGCTGCTCGGCATGGCGCCGACGGTTCGCCAATGGCTCGCCCGCGATCCCGGAGTGCCGTTCATCGATCAACCTGAAGTACTCCGCCAGTTCGACCAGATGGTCGCCGGCCAGCGGCCGTTCTCGTGGCAGATATGGCGCTGGATCAACTTCTTCAGGTGGCATGAGAAGTTCATCGAGGCCCAGTGACGGCAACGGCCGGCGCGGCTTGACCAGTCGCGCCCGTCATCGATAGTTGAAAATCGATCGAAGCCGTTACGGCTGGAAAGCGGCTCGCATGCGCATCACGGCCCAAGGCATTCTCTTCCTCGCGGCGGCCTTCCCGTTCCTCATTCCGCTCGTCCCGTTTGCCGACACGCAGCCGACCTTCGCGCTTTTCGCCCTCTTGTTCGCAGGGCTGGCAATTCTGTCGTCGTTCGATCGGCGAGTCGATGTCCGGCGAAGCGACATGCTGTTTGCCGCCGCCATCGTCATCGGCGGGCTGCTGGCGCTGATCGCCAGCTTTGCCGCCAATCGCTTCGATGCCGGCAACGTCAACCGCATGATCTCGTTTGGGCTGCTTCTCGTCGCGATCGCGGCAGGCCTGCTGAACCGCGGATTGATCAGCGCGTACCGCGTGACGACGGTGCTGAAGATATATGCCGTGTTCACAGCCATCTATTTCACCACCAACGCGGCGGTCGAGCGACTGATCATCCGCTCGCGCAGCGAGGAGGCGCTGAGCATGCTGACGGCAGGCGGGCGCGGCGCGGCGACGCTGTCGCCGGAACCCTCGTTCTTCGCCTTCCAGATCTTCACGATCTTCATGCTCACTCGCCTGACGGCTTGGCACGAGCTGACCGGCCGCCAGCGCCACGTCGTGCAGATACTCACCGTCGCGCTGCTGCTGTCGTCGCTCGCCGGCTACGGCATCGTCTACGCCGCCATCGTCGTCGCCCTTGCCGGATGGCGCTATATGCTATCCGCTGTCGTGCTCGGCGGCGGCGCGCTGGTCGTCCTCGCCGGCAGCATCAACCTCGACGCGCTGCGCTTCGTCCAGCTTTTCGCGTCGCTGGCGACGAGCTTAAGCAGCGACACCCTCAAGATCGTGGACCTGTCAGCGGCGGAGCGGCTGAAGTCCTTCAGCGAGTATCTGGCGGTGTTCGCGGCGCATCCCTGGTTCGGCGATGCCTTCGCTTACTATGGCGGCGGCGGGCTCGGCAGCCTGCCCGCCGCCGTTGGGCTTTACGGGCTTCTCCTCCTGCTATTGTTCGTCAGCGCCATTCTGGTCGCCCGCACCGGGTTCAAGATGAAGCTCGCCCTCTTCGCCTGGTTCGTCCTCCAATATATCAGCGGTCCGGTCGGATTGCCCTTCGTCGGCCTGTTGATCGGCATGACCATCGCCCATTCGAAACTGGGCGCTTTCCTCGACGCGATCGGCTGGCTGCGCGCGAACCGCGGCGCGGCGCCGTCCCCAACTGACGCACGGCGCGACGCCGTCGCAATCGGATAAACCATGACCGAAACGTCCAAGCTCTCGATCCTGCTCGCCGTCTACAATGGCGGTCCCTGGCTCGATGCGGCGATCGCGAGCGTGCGGCGGCAGAGCTGGAGCAACTGGGAACTGATCGTCGTCGACAACGGCTCTACCGACGGCAGCCTCGCGGTCGCCGAACGCCATGCCGCCGAGGATGCGCGCGTCAGGGCGGTACGGTTGGAGGAAAAGGGCAAGAACCTCGCCTACAACCGCGCCTTCGAGCTCTCCGATGGTGACTATGTCGGCTATTTCGCCGCCGACGATACGCTGCCGCCGGACAGCCTGGAGAAGCGCCTGTCGGTGCTGATCGACCAGGGCAGCGCCACTTTCTCGACCTCCGCCATGCGCACCCAGTCGGACGACCCCAAGTTCGACGGCCTCGTCATGCCGCGCGATGTCACCCGGCCCAATTTCAGCGGCGGCGTGCTGATCTTCTCGCGCGATCTCGCCGATGGGGTGTTCCCGCTGCCGACCGACCTGCCCAACGAGGATACCTGGACGCAGCTCCACCTGCGCGCCTTCGGCCGGCACTTCCATTATCCGGATGCGCTCTACGACTATCGCATTCATGGCGGGAATTCGTTCGGCTACGGCGTCAGCTATGCCGCGAAGAAGGACGCCTTTCTGCGGCGCATGCGCGCCTATGAGCTGTTCCACGCGAAATACCGCGACACGGCGACCGGCAACGACTTCGTCCAGCACCATGTCGCGCGCTTTGTCGAGGGACTGGCGGCGCTCCGCGCCGGCCGTATCCTGCCCGTGCTGTTGTCGCCGAACTTCCCGCTCACTATGAAGCTGCTCTTCGCCTATTACTCCAGCCCGCTTCTCTACCGGGTGAGGGCCGTGATGTTCCGGCTGCTCTCCGGTCGAATGATCCAGATCTAAAGGTTCGCGTCATGAAAATCGTAGTCACCGGCGGCGCCGGGATGATCGGCTCCAACCTGTGCGCCCGGCTGCTGTCGGAGGGCCATGACGTCGTCGCCATCGACAATCTGTGGCGCGGCTCGCTCGACAACCTGCGCGCGACCTGCGGCGATAATTTCGACAAGCTGGCGTTCCTCAACGCCGATCTGTCGGCGATCTCCGACTGGGCCGAGGCGCTGCGCGACGCCGATTGCGTCTACCACCTCGCCGATATCGTCGCCGGCATCGGCTACGTCTTCACCAACGAGAGCAGCATTTTCCGCAAGAATCTGCTGATCAACGCGTCGGTGGCGACCGCCGCCGAGATGATGCGCGTCAAGCGCTACGTCTATGTCGGTACCGCCTGCTCCTTCCCGCTGCACCTGCAGAGCGGCGTCGATGCCGCCCCGCTGAAGGAAAGCGACCAGTTCCCGGCGCATCCGGAGTCGGCCTATGGCTGGAGCAAGCTGATGGGCGAGCTCGATGCCGGCTACATGGCCAAATATGCAGGCATCGAGACGGTGACGCTGGTCTTCCACAACGTCTACGGCACGCCCTGCGACTATAAGTCGAACCGCGCGCAGGCGCTGCCCGCGATCGCCTATCGCGCGTTGCAGGGACGGCAGACGGGCGTGCTCGACGTGTGGGGCGACGGCACGCAGGGCCGCGCCTTCGTCCATGTCGACGATATCGTCGACGCGCTGGTCATGGGCCTTTCGAAGGGCGCCGGCGCCGGGCCGATCCAGATCGGCCCCAACGTCTGCACCTCGATCGGCGACGCGGCGCGCACCATCGTCGGCATCGTCGACCCGAAGATCGACATCCGCTTCGACGCCAGCAAGCCGGTCGGCGACAAGGGCCGCTGCGCCGACTATTCGAAGGCGACCGAGGTGCTCGGCTGGAAGCCGACCGTGACGCTCGAGAAGGGCCTGCGGTCGATGGTCGACTGGATCGCGGCGCAGGAAGGCCTCTGACGATGGCAGGCCGGCCCAAGCGGCTGAGCATCATCATCCCGAGCTTCAACGACGCCCGCATCTTCCAGGCGATCGACAGCGTCCGCGCCTTCGACGACAGCGGCGAGGTCGAGATCGTCCTGATCGACGGCGGCTCGAAGCCCGAGCTGGTGGCGCAGATCGCCGAGCGGATGACCGAGGACGACGTCTTCGTCAGCGAGCGCGACAAGGGCATCTTCGACGCGCTGAACAAGGGCCTTGCCGCCGCGCGCGGCGAGTTCATCGGCTGGATCGGCTCCGACGACGCCTTCACCGGCGAGGTGAAATCGCGTGAGGTGATCGAAAATCTCGAGGCCTGCGACCTCTATGTCGCAGCGACGGCGCATGTCAGCGGCGAGGCGGTGACGCGGATCACGCGCAGCTGGTCGTCGCGCCGGCGGCTGACCCACCTCGTCATCAACAACCCGCATTTCTCGACCTTCGGCCGCGCCGCGCTGTTGAAGTCAGAGCGCTTCGCGCTCGATCTGCGCGGCTCCGACATCGCCTATTTCCTGCGCATCTTCGCGCAGCAACCGCGCGTGCGCACCACGCCGAAGATCGCGACCTTCATGGAGGTCGGCGGCTATTCGAACCTCAATTACAAGACCAGCCTGCGCATGCATGCCGAGCTGTTCACCACCCACCGGCGCTACATGCCGGCGCCGCTCGCGTTCGCGGCGCTGGCAACCAAGCTCGGCACGAAATATCTCGCCAGCCTGATCTTCAAGCTGCGCGGCGAAACGCGCCAGACCATCCTGAAATAGCCCTGAAAGCGGTCGATCGCTTCACTTCGGCGCGGATGTGCCACCGCCCCCCATTGCACCCGCTGCCTCGCGCGCTAAAGAGTTAATCCGTCAAAGGAAATGTTCGTTAGATGAAATCGCACGCAGGCATGCGCGCTGAATATCGCCCCGATATCGATGGACTGCGAGCCGTGGCGGTTCTCGCCGTCATCGCTTTCCATATGTCGAAGACCGTCCTTCCTGGCGGCTATCTTGGGGTGGATATCTTCTTCTGCCTTTCCGGCTATCTCATCACCTCGATCATCTGGCGCGAAACAACGCTGAACAGCTTCTCGTTGGCGCGCTTCTATGAGCGCCGTGTAAGGCGGATCGCGCCCGCGCTGCTCACATTGATGGCGGTCGTGACGGTGGTCGCGGCGATCCAGCTCCTACCTGCCGACCTCATTGGATACGGCAAGAGCGCGCTCGCTTCGCTGGGCTTCGTAGCCAATGTCTATTTCTGGCGAGACACCAACTATTTCGCACGGGTCGCCGAAGAGAAGCCCTTGCTTCACCTTTGGTCGCTGGGTGTCGAAGAGCAGTTCTACATCTTCTTTCCGTTGCTCCTGATCGCGTTGAAGCGGTGGGTCCCGCGCGCGACCATCGCAGTCGTCAGCACGCTCGTCCTGCTGTCGCTCGTCGCCAATGTCGTTGCGGTTCACTTCGACGGTGCGTCCCCCGCGTTCTTCCTGCTGCCCACCCGCGCCTGGGAATTGGGCATCGGCGCCCTCCTCGCACTTATACCGGGGGCTCTCTCGCTGCCGACCGCCACGCGTCGAGCCGCCAGCCTCGGCGGGGCCGCGCTCATCATATTCGCCTTGCTGTGGCGCGAGCCGATGATCGGCAGCTTCGTGCCGGCCGCCTTCCCCGCCGTCGCCGGCACAGCGCTCCTGATCATCGCAGGTACAAACGGCGGTGCGATCAGCCGGCTGCTCGCGACCCGGCCTTTCGTGGCCATCGGGCTGATCTCCTATTCGCTCTATCTCTGGCACTGGCCTGTGCTGGTCTTCAGCCGCTACTATCTGGTGCGCGAGCTGAGCCTCGCTGAGTTTGGTGGGGCGTTCATCGCGATGATCGGCCTCGCCTATGTGTCCTGGCGCTATGTCGAACAGCCTTTTCGCGGTCGCCGGATGTCGGTCGGTCGAGTCTATGCAGTTACGGCGTTCGGCGCAGCGGCCATCGCGGTTGTCGCTGCGATATTCATCATCACCGACGGACTTCCGAAGCGCCTCCAAGGTCCGGCAGCGACGATAAATGCCGCCGTCGGCACAAACTATCGCTGTGCCGTAAGCGAGTATCGGGCGTTCGGCGCGTCCCGGGCCTGCGTCCTCAACCTTCCCGAAGCCGACATGGCGAAGGCCGAAGTCGTGCTGCTGGGCAATTCATTTGCCCAAATGTATGCGCCGATTGTCAGCGGGCTGCTCGTGGAGACAGGATCGACAGGTATCCTCGTGCCCGCCAACGGGTGCCTCCCCACGCCCACGCTCAACTTGTCACCCGCCTGTGCCAAGGTGGCAGCTATCAATCTGGAAGCGCTGGAGGCGATGCCGAACGTCCGGTTGGTCATTCTTGGCCCTACCTACCATGATCCTATTCTCGTCGATCCGCTCGGGACCGTCGCGCCACACTCTACCGATGCACTGCGCCAAGCGCTCGACGCGCTTATCGGACGGCTGCACGCTCGCGGCGTGGAAGTGGCCCTGATCGGCCCGATCGCGATCCCCTATTACGACGTGGCGTCGGAGGTGAGCCGCCGGTTGGCATTTGGGCACGAGATCACGTCCCCGTTGTTCGAGCCGGAGGCTCGCTTCATGGCGCGATATGGAGAATTGATCGACCATTTCGCCAGTCGCCGGGACGTTGCGTTCATCCGGCCAGATCACGTTCAATGCGCAGCGGGCGAATGTGCGTTCGTTCGGAACGACCGATCGCTGTTCGCAGACAGCGGTCATCTCGCCGTCGCGGCGCTTCCGGAGTTTGCGCCGGCATTTCGAAGCGCGCTCGAGCGAACGAAGCAATGGGAACCTCGCAAGATCGAGCCCGCTGAGGTCCGCGCGGACGGAATCGTCAGCCCGGGTAATTGAGCAGCGGCTTCAGCTGATCGGGCGGCACCGGCAGGTCGGGGAACAGCCGCCAGCCGAGCTGCGATTTCGGCAGCACCACCACGCCCACCGTCGCGAAGATCAGCGCGAAATAGGTGTAGAGGTTGCTGTGCGCGACGTACCAGCGCTCGAGCGCGCCCTTATAGGGGGCGATCATCTCGTTGTAGAAGGCAACCGAGCTGTTGGCGTCAGCAAGGATATCCTCCTCGCCGCGGAAGATCACCGATCCGATGCCCGAAAGGCCGGGCCGCACCTGCGTCACCACCGCCTGCGTCTCGGGCGAGTAGGCGCCGAAGGTCTGCGCGGTCAGCGGCCGGGGGCCGATCAGGCTCATGTCGCCGCGCAGCACGTTCAATAGCTGCGGAAGCTCGTTGATCTTCGTCGAGCGCAGGAAGCGGCCGACCGGCAGGATGCGCGGGTCGCCGCGCACCGTCACCGTCCCGGTGGTCATGTTGGGGCTGTTCTTCAGCATCGTCGCGAACTTCAGCAGATCGAACGTCTGCCCGCCGCGCCCGATGCGGCGCTGAGCGAAGAAAATTTCGCCCTCGCCGCTGAGGCGCAGGACGATGGCGATGGGAAGCAGCAGCGGCAGCAGCAGAAGCAGCGCGGCGCCGGCGAACAGGATGTCGAACAGTCGCTGCATCAGCCTACATTCTCTGGTCTAGATACTTGCCCGTCTCCAGATGCCCGAACGACGGGATCAAGGTGAAGAACAGGTCGAGGATATCGGTCTTCGACCAGCGGCCCGCCGCGCGGAGGCCGGTGATCGCCGTGAGGAAGGCGTCGAGCGCCGACGAATCGAAGGCCGGCTCGTTGCGAACGATGCCGATGCCGTCGAATCGGCTCATGTCGACATCCTCGTCAGCGGTGAAGAACTCCTCGAAGTCTTTTTCACCGGTGGTGTCGCTGGCAAAGAAATAGCAGGGCCATTTGCGCTGCGGGATCAGCCGCGCGGCGCTCTCGCGCGCTTCTTCCTCGGTCGCGCAGGCGACGGGCTCATAGCCGAGCGCCCGCAGATAGCGCTCGGCGATCTCGGCAAAGGTCGTCAGGTGAAGATGCTCGCTGAGCTTGGGGAAGAAGATATCGCGGTTGCCGCCGAGCAGTCCCGACATCACGCAGAGCTGCCCCGATTCCTGCGGCGTGACGAAATAGCGGCGCACGTCGTTCGGCGCCGAGATCGGCTGCTGCTTGGCGAATCGCTGGTTGAAGCCGTGCAGCAAGGAGCCGTCCGAGAAGGCGACGTTGGCGAAACGCGCCGTCGAGATCGGCTGCGCCAGGCTCTCGCGCATCAGGAACAGCTCCATGATGCGCTTGCTGGCGCCCATCATGTTGACGGGGTTCGCCGCCTTGTCGGTCGAAACGCAGAAATATTTCTTCGATTCGAATCGCCTGGCCAGCTGGACCGTCTTGATCGTGTTGAGGACGTTGACCTCGACGAGCCGCATCAGCGTGAACGGGTCCTTCTCGCTGCGCACATGCTTCAGCGCGGACAGGTTGAAGATATAGTCGTAGGGCCCCTCCGCGTCGACCAGCGCGTCGAACTCGACGCTGCCGCAATCGACCGCGAAGGTCCGGAAATCGCCCTCAATGTAGCCGAGCGTGCTGCGGATATCGCGCACCAGCTCGACCATATTATTCTCGCTGATATCGACGACGTGCAGCGCCGCCGGATCGCGCTGGAAGATCTCGCGCACCACCGCCTGGCCGATCGAGCCGGCGCCGCCGATAACGAGAAAGCGGCCGCCGCGCACGATCGATCGCAGCTCGGCGTCGTGCCGGGCGACATCGACATCGAAGAGCGCGCGATCGCGGCCGATCAGGGAAAGCACGTCCATTGCAGCTCTTGTTCCTTTGAAGACAAGCCCCTGGCGGGCGATGACGCCGGGCGAGCCTACCGCGATATGCCGGTGGCCGCGCGGCGTAAAGCCTCGTCCACCGCGACCGGCGGCGTCCAGCCCAGCCGGGCACGGGTCCTTTCGATGTCCACCTGCAGGCTTCCCAGCAGCCGCTTCGCCACCTCGCGCTTGCCCACCAGCGCCGCCCCGGCAGCCAGCACAGGGACCGGCACCGGCAGCAGCGCGGCGCGGCGATCCATCGCTGCCGCCAGCCGGCGAAGCAGTTCGGCCGTCGAAAGGTCCTCGCCGTCGCTGACAAGGAACGTCCCGCCCGCCGCGCCCGGCCGATCGGTGCAGGCGATCAGCAGGTCGACGAGATTGTCGAGCGCCACGAGGCTCCGGCGATTCCCGGTGACGCTGCCGAGCGGCAGCGGCACGCCGCGCGCCAGCAAACGCATCATGCCGGCGAAATTCGCCTTCACACCGGGTCCGTAGACCAGCGGGGGGCGCACGATCACGACCTCGAGCCCGGTCGCGGCCGCGATGGCGTGCAAGCCCTGTTCGGCTTCCAGCTTCGAAATGCCGTAGCCGCCGCTCGGCGCAGGCGCATCGTCGGCAGTGTAGGGACGACCGGGGGCCGTTTCCTCGCCATTCACCTTGATCGAGCTGACGAACACCAGCCGCCGGACTCCCGCGTCGGCCGCCTGCCGCGCGAGATTGAGCGTACCTTCGGTGTTCACTTCGCGGTACGCCGCGAGCGGATCGGCGGAGGCGTCGTTCAGCACGTGAACGCGCGCCGCGCAATGAATGACCGCGCCGACATCGCGCAACGCGGCGCGCCAGTCCGTTGCCGATTCGATCGGCCCGACCGCCGTGGCGGCCGCTCCGCCGGTGCGCGTCGCCGCCTTTACGGCCCGCCCGCGCGCCGCGAGTTCGGCGACGAGCGCACGGCCGAGAAAGCCGTTTGCACCGGTGACGAGGACCGGCAGGTCATTGGGGCTAGCCATGCGCTGCCCTAGGATTTTCGGGACCCGGCGCGCAAGCATCTTCGCGGCAACCCCGCGCGTCCCGGAAAGAGCCGTCGCGCGGAACAATTGGCGCGCCAGCGCTGTTTCGCCTCCCGATGTTTGCTTTACATCGACGTGCTGCTTGTCATAATGGCGTGGAACGAACTTAAACAGCAACGACGATCGGTAGTTACTTTTCGGCCACTGCGCTTGCGAGATTGCAACTTTGACGCGCTCGCCCTTGCTTTCGCTGGAGAATCGACTATCGGGAGTTTCGAACTTCGACCACAGGGGTGATTCATGCGGAAACTTACCATGCTTGCGGCCAGTGCGCTGGTCCTCGCGCAGGTGACCACGGCCTACGCTCAGACTGCTGAAGCGCCGGCTGTCACCACCACGACGACGGAGACCCCGACGTCGACGAGCGTTGAGACGACTGTCGACACGCCGACCTCGACCACCACCACGACCACCGAGACCTCGGGCGGTGCGGCTGGCGGCTCGGCTTCGAGCGCGGGCTCGGGCGGCCTCGGCGTTGGCTTCGCCATCGCGGCGGCGACCGTCCTGGCGGCGGCTGCGATCGCGGCGACCGGCGGCGACGACAGCACCCCGGACAACGGCGGTGGCACCACCCCGCCGCCGACCACCAATCCGCCGACCACGACGGCCACGTCGACGGCGACGACGACGACGACGGGCACCAATCCGTAATCGTACGTCAGTCGAAAAAGAAGGAGCCGCCTAAAAGGCGGCTCTTTTTTTGTGTGCACTCGTTAGCGTGCGCCGGCGGCAACGCAGCTTCGCCGCGCCTTAGGCGCTCGGATATTTGAGTATTTCGATGTTGAAGCGCGGCAAGGTCGGCACCGCTGTCTGGCTACTCTTCCAGCAGCGCCCCGAGGCCTCGTCCACCCAATAGCGATTGGTGAACCGATGACGCCCTTGCGACCGAACGTGCTCGTCAACACGCCGTAAGGTTCTGCGCACGCCGAGAATCTCGACCTCCTCAAGGTCGGCCTTCTCGAACCGCGAGGAAAGGGCTACCTGGACCCGATCGCCTTCCGCAGCGACGTCGATGACACGCTCGAGCCGTCGGCCAACCAGCTGCAACGGATTGCGGTCCCAACCGCCGGCAAGCATTGCACTACGCAGTTCGCGTTCGACGCCGAGCAGCCCCGTGATGAACGGGCCAAAGGTTGCGATCGACTGCCGCTGCGCCGAATGCCACACCCAGCGGTTGTTGGCTGCGAATTCAGCCAGGACCACCAGCGCCGGAGGCGAGCCGTCGAACCACGCCAGCATCGACGCGTAGGGCAGCTTGTCGGCATACGCCCGACTGATGGCCGGTCCATCGTCGGTACCGCCGGCGATACCGGCCCGGATCGTACCCCAGAAGGGTGAACTGGCGCAGCCCGTGAGCGCGAAAGTGGAGAGCATGGCAAGCGCGCCACGACGCGACGAAACCGCATAAGTCACTCGAAATGCCATTCTCTGCTGGATGATCCGCCCTATTCGGTATAGCGCCATTGCTGCAGGTTGTAATGGCCTTGGCAGGGCGGGGAGTGGCTTTCATCGTGTATTCCGGCACTTGGCTTTCTGCGGGCCGATCCGCGCGTTCATTATTGCGCCTGGCGCTGCTCGCAGGTGCCGCGGCAGTCGGCACATCCGCTGCCGCCGAAGACTGGGAACCATTCCCCACGACGAAGTTTGTCAACGATTTCGGCGGCGTCGGCCTCATCCAGACGCCGACCGCGCGCTTTGCCGAGGACGGCCAGCTCTACTTCGGCGGCAGTCGCGTCTATCCCTATGAGCGCTATTTCGTCACGGTACAGGGCACACCCTGGCTGGAGGCGACGCTGCGCTACAGCTCGGTCGACAACCGGCTGTATTCCGCAGTTCCCGACTTCAGCGGCGATCAGTCTTACAAGGACCGCGGGCTCGACGCGAAGGTGAAGCTCTTCGGCGAAGGGCGGCTGCGTCCGGCCCTTGCGATCGGCGCGCGCGACTTCCTCGGCACCGGCCTGTTCTCCTCGGAATATATCGTCATCAGCAAGTCGGCCGGCCCGTTCGACACCTCGTTCGGCATGGGCTGGGGCAACATGGGGACGCGCGGCCACATCCGGAATCCGCTTCGCCTGCTGTCGGAAAGCTTCGCCGACCGGGGCGGCTTCACCGCCGGCGGCGGAACGCTCAATAATTCCTATTTCAAGGGCAGGCGCGTCTCGCTGTTCGGCGGCATCAGCTACGAAACGCCGCTGCCCGGCCTGACCGCGAAGGTCGAGTATGACCCGAACGACTATCAGACCGAAGCGCTCAACAATGTGTTCAAGGTCGATTCGCCGATCAATGTCGGCCTCGACTACCGCGTCAGGTCTTGGCTGCATGTCGGCGCAAGCTTCGAGCGCGGCAACAAGATCGGCCTCAAGCTGGCCCTGACCACCAATTTCAACCGTCGCTCGAAGGCGCCCAAGATAGATCCGCCAGCGCCACCCTGGCCGTTGGCGGACAGCCCGAAGCCTGGAGCAGCCGAGGCGCCGGCCGACGTACCGGCGGCCATCGTGCCTGACGCTGCCGCGGCCCAGACAGCAGCCACGGGAATGGCGCCCGCAGCGCCGGCGAATATGCTTGGCGAGGTCGATGTCGACCAGCTCACCATGGCGCTCGGCAAGCAAGGGATCGGCCTGATCGCGCTGGATCATTCGCCGAGCCGCCTGACTCTCTATGTGGCGCAGGCGCGCTTCCGCAACGTCGCGACCGGCCTCGGGCGGATCGGCCGAACCGCCTTCTCGGTGATCCCTCCCTCCTATGGGGCCGTGACCATCGTCTTCGTGGAAAGCGGTGTCGAGACGATGGCGGTGACCGTCTATCGTTCGGAGCTGGAAAAGGCGCTGACGCCGGGAATGGGGTCGAGTGACCAGCTATTCGTCAGGACCGAATTCGACGAGCCGCCGCTCGCGCTGAGCGCCGCCGACTATGTCCGCGAAACCAAGCCCGGCTTCTACTACGCCATTCGCCCCGGCTTGCGGACCACGCTCGGCCGGCCGGAGCAATTCCTGCTCTATCAGTTCTTGATGCGCTTCAACGCCATCGCCGAGTTGTCCCGCGGACTGTCGGCCAGCGGCAGTCTTGCCGTCAACGTCATCGACAATTTCGACAAGCTGCGTGTCATTTCCGACAGCCAGCTCCCGCATGTGCGATCGGACATCAAGGAGTATCTGGCCGAGGGCAAGACCTCGATGCCCTATCTTCAGGCCGACTATAATTTCAACATAGCGGACGGGCTTTACGGTCACGTCTACGGCGGCTTCCTCGAAGAGATGTTCGCCGGCGTGGGCGCCGAGATGCTGTATCGACCGTTCGATGCGAACTGGGCGGTGGGATGGGATCTGACCTATGCCCGGCAGCGCGACTACGACCAGTGGTTCTCGCTACGCGACTATAAGGTGCTGACCGGCCATGTGACCGGCTTCTACCACTTCGAGCGTCTCGAGGTGGACGGCCTGGTGAAGGCGGGCCGCTATCTCGCGAAGGACTGGGGCGCTACCGTCCAGCTTTCGCGCACCTTCAAATCGGGCATCAGGGTCGGCGGCTTCGCGACCTTCACCGATGTTTCGTCGCGCGAGTTCGGCGAGGGCCGCTTCGACAAGGGCCTGTTCATCACCGTGCCGCTCGATATCTTCTACGTGCGGAATGTCCGCGGCGGTCTCGGCATCGGCTGGAAGCCGCTGATTCGCGACGGCGGGCAGATGCTGGTTATTCGGCGGCCGCTTCTCGACACGACGGGCAGCATGACGATGTTCAACATGCGTCGCGATTGGCGCGACGTGCTCGAATAGCGCTTCGGCGGCGCCGGGCGATCAGCGCCCGGCGTACCAGGCGCGGCTGGCGGGGGCGAAGAACAGCAGGATCGCCGCCGCCTGTAGCACGACCTGCACGACGATGAACGCTTTGCTCGCGGTGTCGAGGCCGGCCTGGAAGACCGTGGCGACCGTCGGCAGCCCGATCACGAACAGCGCTGCGAGAACGATGCCCGCAATCCGCTTGCGAGCGCGCGACGCAAGCAGGACCAGCGCCAGCGAGATGACGACCGCGGCGATGCGGATCCAGACGTCGGCAGGCGCCGATGCGGCCAGCTGCCACTGCAGCGCGATCCGCACCACTTCGACGAGGATCGCCAGCAGGTAGAGCTGCTCAAACAGCATGATCGTCTTCGGGCGCATCCCTATCTCCTCAGTAGATCCCCGGCATCAGCCGGTAGCGGACATCGGCCATATAGGCGGCATAGGCCGGATCACCGGCGAGTACGCGCTCCTCCGCCTGAATGCGCATCGCCATCGCCGTCCAGGCGAACAGGAACAGCACCCAGTTCCACATGTGCGGCAGCAGCAGCAGCGTGCCGATATGGGTGATGACGTAGCCGGCGTACATCGGGTGTCGGACGAAGCGATACGGCCCGCCGCGCTTGATGCCGCGGTTGGCGGCGACGATGCCGAAGCTGCGGCGAAGGATCAGTTTGGCCGACAGGCTGAACGCCATGCCCACGAACACCAGCACCAGTCCGGCATTCGGCGCCAGCGGCGGCACCGGCAGCAGCAGCAGCGGCGCCAGCGTCGCCGACAAGGCCCAGAACCAGTCCTGCGGCCGCATCGAGATGTTGGTGGTCGGCCGCCGCGCCAGCATGAAGGCGAGCACGATGCCGTCGACGACCAGCACGGCGTAGACGCGCGGATCGGTGGCGCCGGCGGCAATCGCCGCGGTGAAGCGGTAGCAGAACCAGAGGTAGAAGATCACCGCCAGGCCCTGTTCGACCCGGTCGGCCACCGCCGGATTGATCCGCATGCCTGATGCCCCGTTCCCCATTCCCGCCGATTGCTAGCGGCTTTGCGAGGCAACTACCAGCATCAGGCGTGGGCGAACCAGCGTTCATAGGCCGGCAAGGTCAGGAACGGCACCAGCTGCTCGTGCAGCACCAGCGCGCGGAACAGCTCGGCCGCCTCCTCATATTTGCCGGTGGCGTAGAAATTGTCGCCGACCTCGGCCTTCCACACCGCCAGCTGCTCGCCGACGCTTTTTTCGACGAGCGCGGCATCGACCGTCTCACCGCTGTCGAGCGCCTGGCCGGTGACGCGCCACTGCCAGAGCTGGGTGCGGCTGATCTCGGCGGTGGCGGCGTCCTCCATGAGATTATGCAGCGGCACCGCGCCCTGCCCGCGCAGCCAGGCGGCGATATAGCCGATACCGACGTTGACGTTCATGTCGAAGCCGGCCTTGGTCTTCGGTCCCTCGGGTGCGGTCGACAGCGCCTCGGCCGAGGCTTCGCCGGCGGGCAGCTTGTCGAGCTGGTTCGGCCCCGGCATCAGCTTGTCGAACACCTCCTTCGCAACGGGCACGAGGCCCGGATGCGCGACCCAGGTGCCGTCGTGGCCGAGCGTGGCTTCACGCTCCTTGTCGGCGCGCACCGCGGCGAAGGCCTTTTCGTTGGCCGCCTCGTCGTTCTTTACCGGGATGAAGGCGCTCATGCCGCCCATCGCATGCGCGCCGCGGCGGTGGCAGGTGCGCACCACGTGCGCCGCGTACTCCGCCATGAACGGCGACTTCATGGTGACGGCGGCGCGGTCGGGCAGCACCTTGCTCTCGTCGTTCCGCCACGTCTTGATGTAGCTGAAGATATAGTCCCAGCGGCCGCAGTTGAGCGCGACGATATGGTCGCGCAGCTCGAACAGAATTTCGTCGCACTGGTAGGCGGCGGGCAGCGTCTCGATCAGCACCGTCGCCTTGATGGTGCCCAAGGGAAGCCCGAGCAAGCTTTCGGCCTGGATGAACACCTGCGTCCACAGCCGTGCCTCGAGGTGATGCTCCATCTTCGGCAGGTAGAAATAGGGGCCTGAGCCCTTCGCCAGCAGCGCGCGGGCGTTGTGGAAGAAATAGAGGCCGAAATCGAACAGCGCGCCCGACAGCCGCTCGCCGTCGATCAGCACATGCGCTTCCGGGAGATGCCAGCCGCGCGGGCGCGCGATCAGCACCGCGGTCTCGGCATTGAGGCTGTAGCTCTTGCCCTTGTCCTCAAGGCTGATCGTGCCGGCGGCGGCATCGCGCAGATTGACCTGGCCGTCGACCATATTCTCCCAGGTCGGGGCGGTCGCATCCTCGAAGCAGGCCATGAAGCATTTCGCGCCCGAGTTGAGCGCGTTGATCACCATCTTGCGGTCGATGGGGCCGGTGATCTCGACACGGCGGTCCTGCAGGTCGGCAGGCGTGCCCTTGATCTTCCAGTCGCCGGCGCGCACCGCCGCCGTCTCGGGCAGGAAGTCCATGCCGTTGCCGCGGTCGACCCAGCGCTGCCGCTCCTCGCGCGCCTGCAACAGCGCTTGGCGGGTCGGCTCGAAGCGACGGTGCAACAGGGCAAGGAAGCTCAGCGCCTCCTGCGTCAGGATCGTCTCATAGCCGGGCTTCATCGCCCCCCGGACCTCGATGCCCGCGACGGTCATGCTCGTTCTTCCTTCATTGATTTGACGCCACCCTACACGGCGCGGCGGCGGGAGCCAGAGTCGAAACAGCCCGGAGTTTCAGGCTCCGGGCTGTCCCCCTCCCCAGGGTCGGCAGCCGCTCAGGCGGCGAACTGGTTCATCGTGTTGTGGGCGCCGCCGGCCTTCAGCGCAGCCTCACCGGCGAAATATTCCTTGTGGTCGTCGCCGATGTCGGAGCCCGACATATTCTGGTGCTTCACGCAGGCGATGCCCTGGCGGATTTCCTGCCGCTGCACGTTCTTCACATAGCCGAGCATGCCCGCCTCGCCGAAATACTCCTTGGCGAGATTGTCGGTGGACAGCGCCGCCGTGTGATAGGTCGGCAGCGTGATCAGGTGGTGGAAGATGCCGGCGCGCGCTGCGGCGTCCTTCTGGAAGGTGCGGATGCGCTCGTCGGCCTCTGCCGCCAGCGGCGTCGCGTCATAGTCGACGCTCATCAGCTTGGCGCGGTCGTAGGCCGACAGGTCCTTGCCCTCGGCACCCCAGGCGTCGAACACCTGCTGGCGGAAATTGAGCGTCCAGTTGAACGACGGTGAGTTGTTATAGACCAGCTTGGCGTTCGGGATGACCTCGCGGATGCGGTCGACCATGCCGGCGATCTGCTCGATGTGCGGCTTCTCGGTCTCGATCCACAGCAGGTCGGCGCCGTTCTGCAGCGAGGTGATGCAGTCGAGCACGCAGCGGTCGGCGCCGGTGCCCTCGCGGAACTGGAACAGGTTCGACGGCAGCCGCTTCGGCCGCATCAGCTTGCCACCGCGATTGATGATGACGTCGCCGTTCGCCTGCGAGATGTCCGAGATCTCTTCGCAGTCGAGAAAGCTGTTGTACTGATCGCCGATATCGCCCGGCTCGCGGCTGAAGGCGATCTGCTTGGTGAGGCCGGCGCCGAGCGAGTCGGTGCGGGTCACGATGATGCCGTCGTCGACGCCCATCTCGAGGAAGGCGTAGCGGCAGGCGCGGACTTTCGCGAGGAAGTCCTCGTGCGGCACGGTCACCTTGCCGTCCTGATGGCCGCACTGCTTCTCGTCGGACACCTGGTTCTCGATCTGGAGCGCGCAAGCGCCCGCCTCGATCATCTTCTTCGCCAGCAGATAGGTCGCCTCGGCATTGCCGAAGCCGGCGTCGATGTCGGCGACGATCGGCACGATGTGCGTCTCGTAATTGTCGATGGCGTTGAGCAGGCGTTGCTCCTCGACCTGGTTGCCGCTGCTGCGCGCCGCGTCGAGCTCGCGGAACAGGCCGCTCAGCTCGCGGGCGTCGGCCTGCTTCAGGAAGGTGTAGAGTTCCTCGATCAGCGCGGGCACGCTGGTCTTCTCGTGCATCGACTGGTCGGGCAGCGGGCCGAAGTCGGAGCGCAGCGCCGCGACCATCCAGCCCGACAGATACAGATAGCGGCCCTTGGTGGTGCCGAAATGCTTCTTGATCGAGATCAGCTTCTGCTGACCGATGAAGCCGTGCCAGCAGCCGAGCGACTGGGTGTAGTTGGCCGGATCGGCGTCATAGGCCGCCATGTCGCGGCGCATGACGCCAGCGGTGTATTTCGCGATGTCGAGGCCGGTCTTGAACCGGTTCTGGAGGCGCATGCGCGCGACCGACTCGGCGTTGATCCCGTCCCACGTGCCGTTGAAGCTGCGGATGAGTTCGCCCGCCTGGGCCGTTTCGGTCTGATAGGTCACGGTACGCTTCCTCGATTTGCGGTGTGTTCGGTGAACCGAGGAAGACCAACTTTGCTGCCTTTG
Source organism: Sphingoaurantiacus capsulatus (assembly GCF_042648405.1). Classification (NCBI taxonomy): domain Bacteria; kingdom Pseudomonadati; phylum Pseudomonadota; class Alphaproteobacteria; order Sphingomonadales; family Sphingosinicellaceae; genus Sphingoaurantiacus; species Sphingoaurantiacus capsulatus. Next base: position 511,880 of record NZ_JBHRXV010000004.1, read on the forward strand.
CAGAAGCGAAATGAAGTTCACTTGTCGAACTTTACAAAATTTTCTTGTACAGCTGTAAGGTCACGACAGGCGAGGATTGTGCAGCGATGGCGAAGGATCGCGCGGTTTACGTCGGGCCGCGGCTGCGGCGGCTGCGCCGCGACCTCGGCCTGAAGCAGAGCGACATGGCGGAGGATCTCGGCATCTCCGCCTCCTATGTCGCGCTGCTCGAACGCAACCAGCGGCCGCTGACCGCCGACCTGCTGCTGCGCCTCGCGCGCACCTACAAGATCGACATCGCCCGCATCGCGCAGGACGACGGCGCCGACTACAGCGCGCGGCTGCAGGCGGTGTTCAAGGACCCGATGTTCGCGGACCTCGACGTGCCGTCGCTCGATACCGTCGACGTATCCGCCAACTATGCCGGCGTCACCGAGGCGATCCTGCGGCTGTACACCGCCTACAAGGAGGAGCAGCTCGCGCTCGCCGACCGGCGCGCCGATCCGCTGGCCGATGCCGGCGAGGATCGCGACCCCGTCGCCGAATCGCGCCGCTTCCTGTCGGCGCGGCGCAACAGCTTCCCTGCGCTCGACGAGGCCGCCGAAGCCATCGCCGACCGCGTCGGCGGCATGGCGCGGATCAACGACTATTTCCGCGAGCGACACAAGCTGCGCGTCCGCCGCCTGCCCGCCGAGGTGATGTCGAGCTTCCTGCGCCGGCTCGACCGCCACCGCGAGGCGATCCTGCTGAGCGACGCGCTCGATACCGCCAGCCAGCATTTCCAGCTCGCTTTGCAGCTCGTCTATCTGGAGATGGGGCCGGCGCTCGACGGCTTGCTCGCCGGTGGCGGGTTCGAGAGCGACAGCGGCGCCCGCCTCACCCGCCGCGCGCTCGCCAACTATGCTGCCGGCGCCATCCTCATGCCCTATGGCACCTTCGCCAAGGCGGTCGAGGACCGGCGCTATGACGTCGAGGCGCTGTCGCGGCAGTTCGGCACCAGCTTCGAGCAAACCGCCCACCGGCTGACCACCCTGCAAAAGCCGGGGCAGGAGCGCGTGCCCTTCTTCTTCATCCGCATCGACCCGGCGGGCAATGTCTCGAAGCGGCTCGACGGCGCCGGCTTTCCCTTCGCGCGCCACGGCGGCGGCTGCCCCTTGTGGTCGCTGCACCACGCTTTTCGGCGGCCGGGCGAGATTATCACGCAATGGCTTGAGCTGCCCGACGGCCAGCGCTTCTTCTCGATCGCGCGCACCGTCGCCGGCGGCGGCGGCAGCTATGGCGCGGCGAAGGTCACCCGCGCCGTCGCGCTCGGCTGCGCCGCCGAGCATGCGTCGAAGCTGGTCTACACGCTGGGCCAGCCGGTGACCGAAATGCAGGCGGCAACCCCAATCGGCGTTACCTGCCGCCTCTGCCACCGCACCGAATGTCCGGCGCGCTCGGCCCCGCCGATCGGCCGCACCGTGCTGCCCGACGATTATCTGCGGACGACGGCGCCGTTCGGCTTCGCGACCGAATGAATCAGGGCCGCCCGATCGAGCTGTAAGCGATGCCCGCCGCTGCCATCTCGTCGGGGCGGTAGACGTTGCGCAGGTCGACGATCACCGGCGCGCGCATCCGCCGCTTCACCTCTGCGAGGTTGAGCGCGCGGAACTCGTTCCATTCGGTGAGGATCACCAGCACGTCGGCGCCGTCGATCGCCGCGTAGGTGCTGTCGGCGAAATTGACGTCGGGCAGCAGCGGCATCGCCGCCGCCATGCCTTCGGGGTCATAGGCATGCACCTCGGCGCCCGAGGCCTGAAGCGTCGGCACGATGACCAGCGACGGCGCATCGCGCATGTCGTCGGTGTTGGGCTTGAAGGTCAGGCCGAGCACGGCAATTTTCTTGTCCTTCACGCTACCGCCGCAGGCAGCGATCACCCGCCGCGCCATGGCGCGCTTGCGCTCGTCGTTCACCCGCACCGCCGAATCGATGATGCGCAGCGGCACCGCGACCTCCTCGGCCGTCCGCAGCACCGCGAGCGTGTCCTTGGGGAAGCAAGAGCCGCCATAGCCCGGACCCGGATGCAGGAACNGCCGCCATAGCCCGGACCCGGATGCAGGAACTTGGCGCCGATGCGCTTGTCCATGCCGATGCCGGTCGCGACATCCTGCACATTGGCGCCGACCGCCTCGCAGAAATCCGCCATCTCGTTGATGTAGCTGATCTTAACCGCGAGGAAGGCATTCGCCGCATATTTGATGACCTCGGCGGTCTCGCGCCCGGTGAACAGCACCGGCACGTCGCGCAGCGACAGCGGACGATAAATGGCGGCCAGCACCGCGCGGGCGCGCTCGCTGTCGACGCCGCACACGACGCGGTCGGGATGCATGAAATCCTCGATCGCCGCGCCCTCGCGCAGGAACTCGGGGTTCGACGCCACCTCGATCTTCTTGACGGGCGCCGCCTCGCGGACGATCGCCTCGACCTCGCGCGCGGTGCCGACGGGCACCGTCGACTTGTTGATGATGACGCAATCGCCGTCGACCGCCTCGGCGACCTGTTTCGCGGCGGCGTACACGTAGGTGAGATCGGCATGGCCGTCGCCGCGCCGGGTCGGGGTACCCACGGCGATGAAGACCGCGTCTACGCCCGCGACGCCGGCGGCGAGGTCGGTGGTGAAGCTCAGCCGTCCCGACTTGACGTTGCGGGCGACGAGGTCGGCGAGGCCGGGCTCGAAGATCGGGATTTCGCCGCGGCGCAGCCGCTCGACCACCTCGGCATTGACGTCAACGCAGACGACCTCATGCCCGAATTCGGAGAAGCAGGCGCCGGACACCAGCCCGACATAACCCGTGCCGATCATCGCGAGGCGCATTCTTCTACCCTTTGGAAACCCGCGCGGCGGGTAGCAGCCCGCCGGCCCTGTTGACTAGCCCGCTGCGTCCTCGCGCACCGGCACCACCTCGACGATAATGTCGCCGGGTTGCAGCTTGCTTGCAGCGACTTCCCAGAAGCCGTGGCTGCCGCCATCGCGCAGGATACGCAGGCCGAGCCCGGTGGCGATGTCAGCGAGTGGGCGGCCAACTTCGTCAGCGCCGACCGGGCGCTCGTGGATCTCGACCGAGCCGCCGGCCATGCTCAGGTCCTGGATGTAGTCGACGGCATGGCCGCCGGCGATCGACTGGGCAAGGAGGTGGCCGCCGAAGTTGACCGGGTTGACCACGGTGTCGGCGCCGGCCTGGCGGACGACGTCTTCATTTTCCTCGTTGCGAACGCTGGCGCTGATATGCGCCTTGCGACCGAGCTTGCGCGCGGTGAGCACGATCAACGCGGTGGTGTCGTCGCGTCCGGGCGAGATGATGACACTGGCGGCGCGGTCGATGCCGACGGCGTTCAAGGTCGCATCGCGGGTGGCGTCGCCCTTCAGCGCCATCACGCCGCACGCCTCGATCGCGACGGTCACCCGCTCCTCGCTGGGATCGACGACGACGATCTTCGCGGGGTCATAGCCTTTGCGCAGCAGCTCGGCGACGGTCGCCGATCCGCCGTTGCCGAAGCCGCAGACGATGATGTGGCCGCTGAGTTTCTTCTCGATCATCCGCGTGCGGTACCGCTCCCAGGTGCGCCTGAAGACGAAACTATAGGCGGTGCCGAGGAAGATCAGCCAGACGAATATCCGGATCGGCGTCACGACCAGCGTATCGAACAGCCGCGCGCTCGTCGTCACCGGCACGATGTCGCCATAGCCGACGGTGGTGACGGTGATCATCGTGAAGTAGATGACGTCGAGGAAGCTGATGTGCCCGTCGACATTGTCGCGCAGGCCATCGCGATCGATCCAGTGGCCGATCACGGCAATGCTGATCAGCAGCAGGACCGCCACGACCCGCACGCCGATCGACTGCCACGGCGTCAGCCGCTCGGGCCGGCGCAGCACCAGATGTTCGCGGTGCGTGACGGGGAGGCGGCGCGGCATATCGCATGGTTAGCGCGCGCCGCGGCGCGGCGCCACCGCCTGCAAGCAGGCCGTCACATGACGGGCGCATCAAGGCCGCGATGAGCACGCGCCTCGCCCTGATTCTCCGTCCGGTGCCGCCGCGTCTGTCGGCGCTGCCGGCCAACGGTCTGCGCGGCTATTATTACCGGCGGCTGTGGGATGGCTGGTCGATGGCGCAGCGCACGCTGGCGAAGGCGCTGACGGCGGCACGCTATGGAGCGGCCGCCCGCCGCGGTGCGCTCGCCGCGTGGCGGCTGGGCTTCACGCCGACGATGTTCGACGAGGTCGAGGCGCGGCGGCAGCCGGGCGCGGCGCTCGCCGCCTTTCTCGACCAGGACGAGCGCAAGGGCGTCCACGCGCTGCTCAACCCCGGCGCGCTGCCCTTCGACGCCAATCCGCTGAAGAACAAGGCGCGCTTCGCCGCCTTCTGCGCCGCGCAGGGCCTGCCGGCGCCGCGCCCCGGCCCCGGCGCCGACGGCCTGATCGTCAAACCGCGTTACGGGTCGAAGGGCCGCGGCGTGCGCCGGCTGGAGCGGCGCGACGGGCAGTGGGTCGCCAATGACGGCGAGATCATCGCCGCCCTCAGCATGTCCCGCTGGGTCGCCGCGCAGGAGGCGGGCGGAATGATCGTGCAGGAGTTGCTGCGCACCAACCCGGCGCTGCGCTCAATCTCTCCGGGCGCGTTGCCGACCTTGCGCATCACCACCTGCCTGAACGAAAAGGGGGTGCCCGAGGTCGCCGACGTGGCGCTGCGCCTGTCGCTCGGCGACGACCGCGCCGCGGACAATTTCAACGCCGACAATCTGGTCTGCGGCGTCGACCGTGCGAGCGGCCGCCTCGGCCCGGCGTTGCGCCGCATCGCCGGCGGCTTTGCCGAGCTGGTAGCGCACCCGGCCACCCGCGCGCCGATCGCCGGGGAACAGCTCGCCGCGCTCGACGCCGCAATGGCGCTCGCCTGCCGCGCGCATGCGCCGCTGGCGCCAGGCTTCACGGTAATCGGTTGGGACATCGGCCTCGCGGAAAGCGGCCCGGCGCTGATCGAGGGAAATTGGAACCCGGGCTACAACGTCATGCAGCTCGTCCACGGCCGGGGCCTCGGCGAAATGCGGCTCGGCGAACTCTATCGCCATCATCTCGACCGGCTGCCCGCCGCGACATGGCACGCGGCGGCGCCCGTCGAATGGGCGCAGCGCCGACTCTAGCGCGCGCGCTCGGGCAATCGCACCAGCACCAGCGCGACGAGGATGGCGATCATGCCCGCCGCCTCGAGCCCGCTCAGCCGCTCGCCGAACCAGACAAAGCCGAACGCCGCCGACAACAGCGGCTGGATCAGCAGGCCGAGCCCGGCGGCAACCGGCGCGATGTGCGGCAGCGCGAAGATGATCAGCCCCTGCCCGATCACCTGGCTGCCCAGCGCGAGCAGGACGAGCGGCGTCCAGTCGCCCGGCCAGAAGGCGCCAGGCGCCGCGAGCGCGACCGGGAGCAGCATCAGCGCGCAGACGAAGGTCGCCCAGCCCAGCGCCGCCAGCGCCGAATGGCTGCCCCGCGCGCGCTCCATCGCGACGAAATAGCCGGTGTAGAACACCGCCGCGACCAGGCAGAGCAGGTCGCCGGCGAGGTTGCGCGGCGACACGTCGGCGGACAGCCCCATCAACAGGGTGATGCCGAGGCCGGCGAGCAGCAGCGCGGCGGCGGCCGGGCGGCTCGGCCAGGTGCGCGCCACCAGATAGCCCCAGAGCGGGTAGAGAAAGCTCGCCGAATTGGCGAACAGCGCGGCGTTGGCGAGCGTCGTCCGCTCAATGCCGAGATGCCAGGTCGACAGGTCGGCGGCGAAGCAGAAGCCCGCCGCGACGAACCAGCCCCAATGTGCCTTCGCCGGCGCGCCCTCGACCGGCGCCGCGCGCGATGCGGTCAGCCGTGCCAGCATCATCAGCGGCACGACCGCCAGTCCGACCCGCCAGAAGGCCGACGACAATGGCCCGACATCGGACAAGCGCACGAGCAGCGGCCCGGCCGAGAGGATGGCGCTGCCAAGGAGGAACATCGGAAAGGCTAAAGCTCGGCTATTCACACCTGAACCTTTTGGCGGTCGTGCATGGCTGCCCTGCTGTGGCAGTCAGGTGTCCGTCCGTCCACCCGTCGCCATGTCGGGGAACCCTCGGGGGAGGGTTGAACAGGAGCAAAGTTCAGATGCCCACGCTTTTCGACCCCATCCGTCTTGGCGCGACGCAGGCCGCCAACCGCATCATGATGGCGCCGCTCACCCGCGGCCGCGCCGACGCCGAGGGCGTGCCGCTCGCCCCGAAGATCGACTATTATCGCCAGCGCGCCGGCGCCGGCCTGATCATCACCGAGGCGACCGGTATCAGCCGCCAGGGCCTCGGCTGGGTCGACGCGCCCGGTATCTGGAGCGACGCGCAGGTCGAGGCCTGGAAGCCGGTCACCGACGCGGTCCACGCCGACGGCGGCCGCATCTTCCTGCAGCTGTGGCACATGGGCCGCCTCGTCCATTCGGACTTCCTCGACGGCGAAGCGCCGGTCTCCTCGTCCGACCGGCAGGCGCCGGGTAACGTTCGCACCTATAAGAGCGGCGGCCAGCGCATCGACTATTCGGTGCCGCGCCCCTTGAGCGTCGAGGAGATCAAGGGCGTCGTCGCCGACTATGCCCATGCCGCGAAGAACGCGATCCGTGCCGGCTTCGACGGCGTGCAGATCCACGGCGCGAACGGCTACCTCATCGACCAGTTCCTGCGCGACAACACCAACTTCCGAACCGACGAGTATGGCGGCAGCATCGAGAACCGGCTGCGCTTCATGACCGAGGTGGTCGACGCGGTGGTCGCGGCGATCGGCGCCGAACGCACCTCGATCCGCTTTTCGCCCAACGGCGAGACGCAGGGGGTCGAGGACAGCGATCCGGTGACGCTGTTCACCGCGGCGGCGCAGGTGATCGAGAGCCGCGGCCTCGCCTTCCTCGAGCTGCGCGAGCAGCGCCCCGACGGCACCTTCGGGCGCAGCGACGTGCCGGCAGTCAGCCCGCACATCCGCAAGGTCTACAACGGCCCGCTGGCGCTCAACGGCGATTATACGCGGCAGGAGGCGCTCGACGTCGTGCTGACCGGCCGCGCCGACGCGGTCGCCTTCGGCCGGCCGTTCATCGCCAACCCCGACCTCGTCGAGCGGCTGCGCGACGACCTCCCGCTTGCCGAGTCGAACATCAAGACCTGGTATTCGCCGGGCCCGGAAGGCTATTCCGACTATCCGCGCCACGACGCGGCCAAGGCGGCGTAGATATGAAAAAGGGCCCGGCTGCCCTTCGGCGGCCGGGCCCTTTTTCATCTGCCTATCGGCAGGCGGGTCAGGTCTGCAGCTTCGGCGAAATGACCATCAGCATCTGACGGCCTTCCATCTTCGGATGCTGCTCGACCTTGGCGACCTCGACGGTGTCGGCCTGAACGCGGTGCATCAGCTGCATGCCGATATGGCCCTGCGTCACCTCGCGACCGCGGAAGCGCAGGGTGATCTTCACCTTGTCGCCTTCCTCGATGAAGCGGTGAACCGCCTTCATCTTGGTGTCGTAGTCGTGATCATCGATGTTCGGACGCATCTTGATCTCTTTGATCTCCTGCGTCTTCTGGTTCTTGCGCGCGGCGGCAGCCTTCTTCTGCGCCTCGTACTTGAACTTGCCGATGTCGAGGAACTTCGCTACGGGCGGATCGGCGTTCGGGCTGATCTCGACCAGGTCGAGGCCGACTTCCGCGGCGGAGGCGATCGCCTCCTTCGTGTACATGACCCCGAGATTCTCGCCCTCGTGATCGATCACGCGCACCTTCTGCGAGACGATATGCTCGTTGAAGCGGGGACCGGACAGCGGCGGTGGGGGCGCGAGCCCGCGGCGGGGATAGGGCGGTGGTATGGCGTCGTCTCCTGTAGTGGGTCCGTTATTCAACGCCCGCATTTAATGCGGATCATGCTTTCGTGAAAGACCGTGACGGCCCCGTAGTTCCGAATCCTTGGGCGATGTGGCCGTTCAGCCCGCGCGCGCGAGGTCCGGCGGGGTCGCCTCGCGCACCAGCCGGGCGACGAAATCGTCGAGCTTCATCACTTCCTGGCCACCCTCGGCGCCGAGCTTCCGCACCGCGACGGTGCCTTCCTCCGCCTCGCGCTTGCCGACAACGAGGAGGTAGGGAACCTTGGCGAGGCTGTGCTCGCGCACCTTGTAGTTGATCTTCTCGTTGCGAAGATCGGCCTCGACGCGCAGCCCCGCCGCCTGCAGCTTCGCGACCGCAGCGTTGGCGAAGTCGTCGGCATCGGAGACGATCGTCGCCACCACTGCCTGCACCGGCGACAGCCAGGCCGGGAAGCGGCCGGCGTGATGCTCGATCAGGATGCCGATGAAGCGCTCGAAGGTACCGAGAATCGCGCGGTGCAGCATCACCGGGCGGTGCCGCTGGCCATCCTCGCCGACGTAGCTGGCGTCGAGGCGGTCGGGCAGCACCGTATCCGCCTGGATGGTGCCGACCTGCCAGGTCCGGCCGATGGCGTCGGTCAGGTGGAATTCGAGCTTCGGCGCATAGAAGGCGCCCTCACCCGGCAGCTCTTCCCAGCCGAATTCCTCGGTGGCGCGGCCGGCGACCTTCACCGCCTCGCGCAGGATCGCCTCGGCCTTGTCCCACATCTCGTCGCTGCCGAAGCGCTTCTCGGGGCGCAGGGCCAGCTTGATCGCGTAGCTGTCGAAGCCGAGGTCGCGATAGACGCTGTCGAGCAGGTCGCAAAAGTCGCGGATCTCCTCGATCAGCTGATCCTCGCGGCAGAAGATGTGCGCATCGTCCTGCGTGAACTGGCGGACGCGCATGATGCCATGGAGGGCGCCATGCGGCTCGTTGCGGTGGCAACAGCCGAATTCCGCCATGCGGATCGGCAGGTCGCGATAGCTCTTGATGCCCTGCCGGAAGATCAGCACGTGCGCCGGGCAGTTCATCGGCTTCAAGGCCATCAGGTCGGCATCGCCCGACAGGATCGGCCCTTCTTCCTCGGCGTTGGGAATCTCGTCGGGCACCACGAACATGTTCTCGCGGTACTTGCCCCAGTGGCCCGACTGCTCCCACTGCCGCGCGTCCATCAGCTGCGGCGTCTTCACCTCGACATAGGCCGAGGCGTCGAGCCGGCGGCGCATATAGGCCTCGAGCTGCCGCCACAGCAGATAGCCCTTCGGGTGCCAGAACACCGACCCCTGTGCTTCCGACTGCAGGTGGAACAGGTCCATCTCCTGGCCGATCTTGCGGTGGTCGCGCTTGCCCGCTTCCTCGAGCCGCGTCAGATGCTCGTCGAGCTGCTTCTTGTTGAGCCAGCCGGTGCCGTAGACGCGGCTCAGCATCGCGTTCTTCTGGTCGCCACGCCAATAGGCGCCCGACACGCGCGTCAGCTTGAAAGCGTTGGGGTCGAGCTTGCCGGTCGAGGGCAGATGCGGCCCGCGGCACATGTCGAGCCACGCGCCGGCGCGGTAGATCGTCAGCTCCTCGCCCGCCGGCAGCTCCGCCGCCCATTCCGCCTTGAAGGTCTCGCCCTGATCCTTGAAGCGGGCGATGAGCTGGTCGCGCGTCCACACCTCGCGGACGAGCTTCTCGTCGCGGGCGATGACCTTGCGCATCTCCGCCTCGATCGCCGGCAGATCCTCGTCGGTGAACGGCCGGTCCTTCGGCGCGAAGTCGTAATAGAAGCCGTCGTCGGTCGCCGGGCCGAAGGTGATCTGCGTGCCGGGGAACAGGTTCTGCACGGCTTCGGCCAGCACATGCGCATAATCGTGGCGCACCAGTTCCAGCGCGTCGGCCTCGTCCTTCGAGGTGACGATGGCGAGGCTGACATCTGCCTCGATCGGCCGTTCGAGGTCGCGGACCTCGCCGTTGATGCGCGCGGCGAGCGCCGCCTTGGCCAGTCCCGCACCGATCGAGCGCGCGACATCACCCGCCGTCGTGCCGCGCTGAAGCTCGCGCGCGGAACCATCGGGAAGCGTGACGCGGATCATTTCGGACACGGGAATTGGGCCTTTCCGGGCTTGGGGATAAGTCGCGCGCACCCTATGGATGGCGGCCCGACTGTCAAGGCGAGCGCATATGAGCGACCTGCGATACGTTGATCAGGGCGACATCCGCCTCGCCTATCGCCACCGCGCGGGCGAGGGCCCCACGGTCGTTTTCCTCTCCGGCTATATGTCCGACATGAGCGGAACCAAGGCCGAGGCGCTCGATGCCTGGGCGGCGGCGGCCGGCCGCGCCTTCCTGCGCCTCGACTATTCGGGCTGCGGGGCGAGCGAGGGAGCGTTCGAGGACGGCACCATCGGCCGCTGGCGCGACGATGCGCGGGCGGTGATCGACGCCGTCGCGCCGGGGCCGCTGGTGCTGGTCGGATCGTCGATGGGCGGCTGGATCGCGCTGTTGCTTGCGGCCGCCATGCCCGAGCGGGTCGCGGCGCTGGTCGGCGTCGCCGCCGCGCCCGATTTCGTCGACTGGGGGCTGTGGGCCGACCTCAGCGAGGCCGAGCGCGAAACCTTGATGCGTGATGGGCGACTGGAGCAGCCAAGCGACTATGGCGACCAGCCCTATGTCTACACCCGCGCGCTCGTCGAGGACGGTCGCGCCAACCGGCTGCTCGATGGTCCGGTCGCCTATTCCGGCCCGGTGCGGCTGCTGCAAGGGCAGCAGGACCCGGATGTGCCGTGGCGCCTCGCGCTCGACATCGCCGACAAGCTCAATTCATCGGACGTGCAGGTGATCCTGCTAAAAGACGGCGACCATCGGCTGTCGCGCCCGCAGGATCTTTCGCTGCTGACCGCCACCCTCGACGATTTGCCGGAGACGCCATGCGCCGCCTGACTCTTGCTCTCCTCATCGGCCTTACCGCCACGGCTGCCTATGCGCAGCGCAACCCGGCCGACCGCGACCGCTACGGCCGCTGCATCGCCGAAACGCGCAGCGACGCGGCGAAGGCGGTCGAGACCGCCAACAACTGGCGCGCCGCCGGCGGCGGGCTGCCGGCGCGGCATTGCCTCGCCATGGCCTATCTGGCGCAGGAGCGTTTCGCGCCCGCCGCCGTCGCGCTGGAGCAGGCAGCGCGCGCCGCCGAGGCCGAGCGCGATCCCGCCGCCGCCGATCTCTGGGGGCAGGCGGGCAACGCCGCGCTGCTCGCCGGCGATACCGAGAAGGCGCACGCCTATCTGTCGTCGGCGCTGCTCGGCGCCGGGCCGGACAACCAGCGCCGCGGCCAGTTGCTGATCGACCGGGCGCGGGCGAGCGTCGAACTCGCCAAGCCGAGCGAGGCACGCGCCGATCTCGACCAGGCGATCCGGCTGATGCCGAAGGAGCCGGCGGCGTGGTTGCTCAGCGCGACGCTCGCCCGCCGTCAAGGCGAGCTGCTGCGCGCGTCGAGCGAGATCGCCGAGGCGGCGAAGCTGGTGCCCAACGACCCCGATATCCTGCTCGAACAGGGCAATATCGCCGGCGCGCAGGGCGACCCGGCGGCAGCGCGGACGGCGTGGGACGCGGTGGTGAAAGCCTCGCCCGATTCGCCCGCCGGCAAGGAAGCAGCAAAAGCGCTGGCGGCGAACGCCGCGCCGGCAAAGTAGCTTCTCCCAACAACCGTCATTCCGGCGAAAGCCGGAATCCAGTTCGACGGCCGGTCTGGATACCGGCTTTCGCCGGTATGACGGTGATGTTTGGGCCGAAACCCTAGAACGACCGCGGGTTCAGCCCTTCCGGCAGTTCGTATCGCGTGAACTTGCCGAGCTGGCAGCCGCCATAGTCGAAGCCCGACGCTGGCTCGCTGACCTGCATCACATCGACCGCGCACAGCCGGCCGTAGCTGCGATAGGCAAAGGAGCTGCCGCTGCGCGTGATCTGCGGGCAGGCGTTGGGCAGATCGTTGCGGTAGGTGCGGCCGTTCTTGAGGTGAAAGAGCACAACGCGCGGGGTGACCGCGTTGATGTCGTCGATCTGGCGCGTGAGGATGCACGACACGGGCTCGGCGAGCGCCTTGCCGCGCAGCGCCAGTTCCCGGTTGGCGGCACGGTCATTCGAGCCGGCGTAAGCGGCGACCGCGACGGTCAGCGCGACGGCAGGCAGCAGGTATTTCAGCATCGGACTCTCCTCGGGCACCAGACTAGCACAGCGCCCGGGGATCGCCGAGGCGGCGGCTCAATAGCCCGCCGCCTGCCCGTCCTTGCGGAACTCCGACGCGCCCCAATAGACGCCGGTCTTCGGGTCGCGGAGGATCGCCTGATAGCCGCCGTAGGCCCCCGTCACATACTCGACCTGATGGCCGCGCTTCTTCAACTCGGCGACCACCGCCGCCGGGACGCCGGCTTCCAGTTCGATCTTGCCGCCGTCGGTCATCGGCGGCGCGCTCAGCGGTTCGGTCGAGCCGTCGTGGTGGAAGCGCGCGGCGTCGCCCGCCGCCTGCACGTTCATGCCGAAATCGACCATGTTGACGACGATCTGCGCATGGCCCTGCGGCTGCATCGCGCCGCCCATCAGCCCGAACGACAGCCACGGCTGCCCATCCTTGGTGATGAAAGCGGGGATGATGGTATGGAACGGCCGCTTGCCCGGCTGGTAGGCGTTGGCGTGGCCGGCCTCCATCGCGAACATCTCGCCGCGGTCCTGCAGCATGAAGCCGAGCGTGCGCCCGTCGGCGCTGCCGGGGACGAGGCCCGATCCCATGCCGCGATAGTTGGACTGGATGAGGCTCACCATCATCCCGTCCTTGTCGGCGACGGTCATGTAGATGGTGTCGCGGCCCGCCTTGTCGGGGATGCCGGCATCCACCGACTTCGCCGCCTGGTCCATGCGGATCAGCTTGCGCCGCGCCGCGGCATAGTCGTCGGACAGCAGTTCGCGCACCGGCGCCTTCACGAACGCCGGATCGGCGTAATATTTGGCGCGGTCGGCAAAGGCGATCTTCTTCGCCTCGACCATTACATGCCAGAAATCCGCCGACTGCCGCCCCATCGCCTTCAAATCATAAGCTTCGAGGATATTGAGCATCTGCAGCGCCGCGATGCCCTGCCCGTTCGGCGGCAGTTCCCACACGTCATAGCCGCGATAGTTGACCGACACCGGGTCGATCCATTCGGACTTGTGCGCCGCGAGATCGCTCTTGCGATGCGGTGCGCTGATCCGCTGGAAATAGGCGTCCATCACGTCGCCCAGCTCACCCTTATAGAAGGCGTCGCGGCCCTTCTCGCCGATGGTCTTCAAGGTGCGGGCGAGGTCGGGGTTGCGGAAAATTTCGCCTTCGACCGGCGACCGGCCGTTGGGCGTATACACCCGGCGCATGTTGCCGGCTTCCTGCAGCATGCCGCTCGATGCCGACCGCTCGAAGCCCTTGATGTTGCGATCCCAATAATAAGCGATGGCCTCGCTGATCGGGAAACCGGCTTCGGCATAGGAGACCGTCGGCGCGAGGATCTGGCTCATCGGCAGCTTGCCGAACTTGCCGTGCATCTCGAACCAGCCGTCGACGGCACCCGGCACGGTGACCGGCAGCCAGCCATGCGGCGGCAGCTCGAGCTTGCCGCCGTTCGCCTTCTTCAGCTGCGCCAAGGTCTGGCCGAGCGGCGAGCGGCCCGAGGCATTGAGGCCGTGCAGCTTCTTGGTCCGCGGGTCCCAGATGATCGCGAACAGGTCGCCGCCGATGCCATTGCCGGTCGGCTCCATCAGCCCGAGCGCCGCATTCGCCGCAATCGCCGCGTCGACCGCGGTGCCGCCGGCTTTGAGGATATCGAGCGCCACCTGCGTCGCCAGCGGCTGGCTGGTCGCCGCCATGCCGTTGACACCAAGCACGGCGGAACGCGTCGCCTGCGGCGCGCCCGACACACGGTCGCCCTGGTCCTTGATTATCGGTTCGATGGCGTGCGCGAAGCCGCCCCAGCCGATCATCGCCGTTGCCAGCATGATTCCGATGCGCCGCATGTCCCCGCTCCCTGCCCTGACGTGATGGCGGGTTATGGCGTGGAGCGTGTTGAAACCGCAAATGAAAAGGGCGACCACTGCCCCCAGTGGTCGCCCTTTCGTGGCCGCATGCGGCGAACCGGATGCGGAGTCCGCTAACAGAGATTGCCCCTCTCTCGAACGGATAAGGCCAACATCGCAAGGACGATGCCAAGTGCATCAATCAAGCAAAATCAATCACTTGAAAAAATGGTGACAGCGCCGCTGTAAAAACCGGCGACAGTTTTAGCCGCGAAACGAGTCCTTGCCGGCCCGGCGCGCGGCGAATTCATCGACGGTCGCAGCGCGGGTGAAGGGGTTGGTGGCGCGTTCGAGCGCGATCGTCGACGGCACCGTCGGCCGCCCCGCCCCGCGCGCGGCAATCACTGCATCCATCCGCTCGCGCAAAGCGTGGTTGTCGGGCTCGACGGTCAGCGCGAAGCGGCCGTTCGACGCGGTATATTCATGCGCGCAATAGACCTGCGTGGCATCGGGCAGTGCCATCAGCTTGCCGAGCGAGCCGAACATCTGTTCCGGCGTGCCCTCAAACAGGCGACCGCAGCCCATCGCGAACAGGGTGTCGCCGCAGAACAGCAGGCCGTCCGCCGCGAAATGATAGGCGTTGTGGCCGGCGGTATGGCCCGGCACGTCGATCACCTTGCCGACCGCCGCGCCGATGCACACCGCGTCGCCCTCGACGACGGCGCGGTCGATGCCGGGGATCTTCGCTTCCTCGCCGGCGGGGCCGGTGATGGTGCAGCCGGTCGCCGCCTTGATCGCGGCGTTGGCGCCGACATGGTCGGGGTGCCAGTGGGTGTTCAGAATCTGCGTGATCCGCCAGCCGCGCGCCCCCGCCGCCTCCAGCACTGGCTCGGGCACGGCGGGATCGACCACCGCCGTCTCGCCGCTCGCCGCATCATGGACGAGATAGACATAATTGTCCGAGAGGACGGGGACCTGCACGACCTCAAGCATGGGGAATCTCGTCATAGCCGCGTCCCTTGAACTGCAGCAGGCAGAAGCCGTGGCCGAACGGGTCGGCGAACATGGCGATGCGGCCCCAGTTGGCCTCGCGCAGCTCGCCCTCCTGTACCGCGCCGGCCGCGAGCGCGCGCGTCACCGCCGCGTCGAGATCGTCGACGGCGAGGTCGATGTGCACCGGCGTCCAGTGCCGATCGTAGCGGCGGGTATCGCCGCCGTCGGGGCCGATGGGGGTGCCGCCGTCCTTCTGCAGCAGGTAGATCAGCGCCTCGGCCCCGAGCAGCTCAGTCATCCCGTCCCACCGGCGACCGACGTGCAAGCCGAGTGCTGCGGTATAGAAGGCCTCCGCGCGCGCCTGATCTTCGACATCGATGTTGAGGATGAGGCGCATCACCAGACGCCGGTGTTCGGCATCGAGGCCCAGGGCTCGGCGGGCGGCAGCCGCTCGCCCTTCTGCAGCAGCTCGACCGAGATATTGTCGGGGGAGCGGATGAACGCCATGTGGCCGTCGCGCGGCGGGCGGTTGATGGTGACGCCGCCGTCCATCAGCCGCTGGCAGGCGGCATAGATGTCGTCGACCACATAGGCGAGATGGCCGAAGTTGCGGCCGCCGGTGTATTCCTCCGGGTCCCAATTATAGGTCAGCTCGACCTCAGGGGCGCGCTCCGCCGAGGAGCGGCCCTCGTCGTCGGGCGCGGCGAAGAACACGAGGGTGAACCGCCCCTTCTCATTGTCGAAGCGGCGCATCTCCGTCAGGCCCAGCAGCTCGTAGAATTTGACCGACGCCTCAAGGTCGGTGACGCGGACCATGGTGTGCAGATACTTCATGCCGCCTTCCTTTCGCGAAGCGCGCGCCCCTCATAGGTTTCGAACAGCGCGACGACCCAGTCGGGAACCGGCGACGACTTGCCCCGCACCTCGGCGACATGCACCGACACTTCCTCGCCGGTGGCACGCAGATCGTCCTTCGCCGCACCGTGCAGCTCGAACGCAAAGGTCATCGAGCTGGTGCCGATCCGCGAACAGCGCGCGCAGATGTCGATCTCCTCGTCGAGCATGATCGGCACCTTGAAGTCGACAATCGCCCTGGCGACGTGGAATTCGGCGGCGCCTTCGCCCGACACCGGCGTGTTGTCGTACATGCCCACCGTCCGCCAATATTCGGTGATGCCGATGTCGAAATATTCGAGATAGCGCGAGTTGAAGACCACCGACTGCGCGTCGATCTCGGCGAAGCGTACCCGCTTCCTGAAGGCAAAACGGAAATCGGCCCGGGCCACGCGATTCTCCTCAACATTCAGTCGCCGTTCAACGGCCCTGTCCTAGTCGAGGCGGGAAGAAGCCTCAACGATCCAGGAACAGCATGACCGACAGCCCGCGCGCGAACAGCCTCGTCATTGCGGCAGCCATCCTTGCCGGCGGCATGATCGCCGGCGGCGGCTGGCTCGGCCACAACATCGCCGAGACGCGGCTGGCCGACCGGTCGGTGACGGTGCGCGGCCTCGCCGAGCGCGATGTCACCGCCGACCTCGCCACCTGGACCCTGGCGTTCAGCTCGACCGGCAATGACGTGGCGCCGGTGCAGGCGAAGATCGACCGGGATACCGCGGCGATCCGCGCCTATCTGAAGCGCTACGGCTTCGCCGACGCCGAGGTCGCGACCGCTGGCGTGTCGGTCAACCAGTGGGTCGACAACAATCCCGCCTATGGCACCGAGGGCCGCCGCAACGTCACCGTGCGGCAGCGGCTGCAGTTGCGCACGACGAAGGTGATGGACGCCCGCCGCGCTGCTGCCGGGGTCTCCGAGCTGGTCCGGGCCGGCGTCGCGCTGGAGGAAGGGTCGAACGTCACCTACAGCTTCACCAGGCTGGAGAGCGTCAAGCCGGCGATGATCGCGACGGCGACCCGTGACGCACGGCGCGGCGCCGAGCAGTTCGCCAAGGATTCAGGCTCGGGCGTCGGCGGCATCAAGCATGCCGCGCAGGGCTATTTCTCGGTCGGCCCGCGCGACGGCGAGGGCGGCAGCGAGCGCGGCGGCGCCGATACGCCGTTCCAGAAGGTACGCGTCGTCACCACCATCGACTTCTATCTCGACTGAGGATCGGCCTGATACTCGGGGTCGCGGTCCATCGTCGGCGCCGCGACGCCGGTATCCGCCGCCTCGCCGGTCGCCGGTGTTGAGGCGGCGAACTGCACCTTCCGCCAGCCGCCGAACCGGTAGTAGGCGAGCGCCAGCACGACCGACACGGCCGAGCCGAGCGGGAAGCTCCACCAGATCGCGTCGGCGCCGAGGCTGTCCTGCAGGTTGGCCGCGAACGGCAACCGCACGCCCAGCAGCGAGATGCAGAGGATAATCAGCGGCGGCATCACCGCGCCGGTCGCGCGCACCACGCCGAACAGCACGATGGTGATGCCGAACAGCACGAACGACCAGCTGGCGAGGTGGTTGATGTGTACCGCCGTCTCGATCGCACCGCCGTCGCCGGGCAGGAACAGGCCGAGCGCCGCGCGGTCGATGAAATAGAGCAGCACCACCAGCACGCCCGTCATGGCAATGTTGAAGCCGATGCCCGCCCCGGCAATCCGCCCGACGCGATCCCAGCGCCCCGCCCCGACATTCTGCGCCGCCATCGACGAGGCGGCCGCGCCGATCGCCAGCGCCGGCATCTGGATATAGGTCCAGAGCTGCGCCGCGACGCCGTAGGCCGCAGCGGTCTGCACGCCATAGCCGTTGACCAGCCCCATCATCGCCAGCGCGGCCGAGGAGATCACCACCATCTGCAGCCCCATCGGCACGCCCTTGGCGACGATGGCCTTCAGCAGGTGCGGCTGCGGCCGGAAATGGCCGAGCTCATGCCGGCGCGGCAGCAGCGGATGCTGGCGCCTGTAGAGCAGCATCAGCAAAGCCGCGAAGCTGACGCCCTGTGCGATCAAGGTGGCGAGCGCCGATCCGGCGATGCCGAGGGCGGGGATCGGGCCGACTCCCCGGATCAGTAGCGGGTTCAACACGATGTCGAGCGCCACCGACAGTGCCATGAAATAGAAGGGAGTCTTTGAATCCCCCGCGCCGCGCATCACCGCCATCGCGAACGCGAAGGCGTTCATGAACGGCACCGCGACGAAGATCACGCGCAGATAGGCGATGGCGAGCGGCAGCGCCTCCGCCGGCGTTCCGAGCAGCCGCAGGATCGCCGGCGTGAAGATCACGCCCGCGGTCGCCAGCACCGCCGAGGTGGCGAAAAAGAAGGTGGCGCCGGTGCCGACCACATGTTTCGCCCGGTCGATGTCGCGGGCGCCGAACGCCTGGCCGACGAGGATCGTCGCCGCCATCGCCACGCCGAACACTGCGCCCAAAAGCAGGAAGAGCACGAGGTTGGCGTTGGAGGTGGCGGTCAGCGCCGCCTCGCCGAGCAGATTGCCGATCCAGATCGCGTTGACCGACCCGTTCAGCGACTGCAGCACATTGCCGCCGAGCACCGGCAGCGCGAAGGCGGCCAGCGTCGAGGCGATCGGCCCGGTGGTGAGGTCGCGGGCACCGGGAGCGGGACGGCTGCTCATCGGGAGGTGAAGCCTTCAGCGGGAAGAGGGTTCTGAATTATCGCGACTGACCGAACAACCCCCGTCGTCATACCGGCGAAAGCCGGTATCCAGACCGGCCGTCGAACTGGACACCGGCTTTCGCCGGTATGACGGCAAGGGGTGTGATGGTCGACCGGACCTACCCGTACAGCGCATCCAGCTTCGCGCCATAGGCCTGCCGGATCACATGCCGCCGGATCTTCAGCGACGGCGTCATCATCTCGTTCTCCACCGTGAACGCCTCGTCGGCGAGAATCACCCGCCGGACCTTTTCGATCACCGACAATTGCGTGTTCACCCGGTCGACCGCCGCCATCACCGCCTTGTGGAAGGCGGGGTCGGCGCGCAGCGCGGCGTCGTTGGCGCGGCCGTTTTCCGCCGCCCATTCCGCCACCCATTCGGGATCGGGCACGATGAGCCCGACGAGATAGGGCCGGCGGTCGCCATGGACCATCGCCTGCAGGATTTCCGACTGCAGGGTCAGCATGCCCTCGACGCGCTGCGGCGCGACATTGTCGCCCTTGTCATTGACGATGATGTCCTTCTTGCGGTCGGTGATGACGATATGGCCGTCCTCGTCGATGTGGCCGATGTCGCCGGTGTGCAGCCAGCCGTCCTGGAGGACGCGGGCGCTCTCCTCCTCATTCTGCCAATAGCCCTGCATCACCAGTTCGCCGCGCACGCAGATTTCGCCGTCGGCGGCGATGCGCACCTCGACGCCCTTCAGCGGGCGGCCGACGCTGTGCATCTTGATGTTGGCGCTCGGCCGGTTGCAGGAGACCACCGGGCCGGACTCGGTCTGGCCATAGCCCTGCAGCAGGTTGATGCCGAGCGAATAGAAGAAGATGCCGACTTCGGGGTTGAGCGGCGCGCCGCCCGCCACCATCGCCTTCAGCCGCCCGCCGAACTTGCCGCGCACCTTCTTGCGCAGGGTCGCGTCGATGACGAGGTCGAGCGGCTTGTCGAGCAGGCCGAGCTTGTGGCCGTTGTCGTACCGCTTGCGGCCGAGCTTCAGCGCCTGGTCGAGCAGCTTCGGCGCGAGGCCGCCCTGCTTCTCGATGGTCTTCAGCATGCGCTGACGCAGCACCTCGAACAGCCGCGGCACCACCACCATGATGGTGGGCTTCGTCTCCTCAATGTTCGCCGCCAGCTTCTCAAGGCTTTCGGCGTAATAGATGTCGCCGCCGAGCGCGATCGGCAGGTATTGCCCGCCGCTATGCTCATAGGCGTGGCTCGCCGGCAGGAAGGACAGGAAGCTCTCAGGCTCGTCCTTCTCGAAATCATTCTCGATGATGTCGAGGCAGCCGTCGCAGTTCATCAGGATCGCGCCATGATGCTGCTTCACGCCGCGCGGCGCGCCGCCAGTGCCCGAGGTGTAGATGAGGCAGGCGGTGTCCGAGCGCTTGAGCTTCGCCACCGCCTTGCGCGTCGCCGCCACGTCGCCGGGGTTCTCCGCGAGCAGCTTGTCCCACTCATGGATCGCCGCCGACGACGACTGGCCGATGCGCAGCGGCTCCATGCCGATGACGGCGGTGCAGGCAGTCGACTGGTAGACCGCGGGCAGCAACACCTTCGCCAGCTTCGCCGTCGACACGATCGCCGCGCGCGCGCCGCTGTTCTCGAGGATGTGGACGTGATCGCGCTCGGTATTGGTGGTGTAGGTCGGCACGGTGATCGCGCCGGCCGCCATGATGCCGAGGTCGGCGATGCACCATTCGGGGCGGTTCTCCGATACCAGCACCACCCGGTCGCCCGGCTGGATGCCGATCGCCTTCAGCGAAGCGGCAAGGCTTGCCACCGCTTGCGCGGCGTCCACCCAGGAGATCGAGCGCCACGCGCCCTCGCTCTTGCGCCACAGGAACGGGTTCGACCCGCGCCGCTCCGCCTGATCGAAGAACATGGTGACCAGGTTCGGCCACGTCGCCGGCGTCTTCATCTCCCCAGGCTCCCCTTTGCCTTTGTTATTTCGGTTCGAGCAACGCCTGCCCGAAGGCGAGCGATTCGCCTTCCGAGCGCGGGTCGGCGCCGCCGCGCCAGCCCTGCGGTGCCAGCTCGACGCCATTGGCCTTCAGCGGCAGCCCGGTGATCTGCACCTTGTGGCCCATCGCGGTCAGCGCCGGCGCCAGCGCCTCGAGGTCGGTGCCCTTTTCCAGCCGCACGAGGTCGCCCATCGCCACCACCTGCGGCATGGCGATCGCGTCCTGCACGCTCATCTTCCAGTCGAGCACGCCGATCATCGCCTTCGCCACCTGCGCGATGATGGTGGCGCCACCCGCGGCACCGATCGACAGCACCGGCTTGCCGGCGGCATCATAGGCGATCATCGGCGCCATCGAGCTGCGCGGCCGCTTGCCGGGCTGCACCCGGTTGGCGGTCGGCACGCCGTCGACATCGGGGACGAGGTTGAAGTCGGTCAGCTCGTTGTTGAGCACGTAGCCGTCGACCAGCACGCCCGACCCGAAGGGCGCCTCGATCGTCGAGGTCATCGCGACGACGTTGCCGGCGGCATCCGCCACCGACAGGCTCGACGTGCCCGCCACTTCGGTATCGGGCGCCGAGGCGATGTTCATCGCGCCGGGCGGATTGCCGGCGGGCGCCGTCGCCATCCGCTTGTCGGCGGCGATCAGCGAGGAGCGCTCGGTCATGTAGGAATCGCTCATCAGCCCCGCGGTCGGCACCGGCGTATGGTCGGGATCGGCGATCCACTGCGCGCGATCAGCATAGGCGAGGCGCATCGATTCGGAGATCAGGTGCCACGTCGTCGCGTCGCTGCGCTTCATCGCCGGCAGATCGAAGCGTTCGAGCTGCTTCAGGATCGCATAGACGGCCGGGCCGCCCGACGAGGGCGGGCCCATGCCGCAGACCTTGTAGGTGCGATACTGGCCGCAGACCGGCGCGCGCGGGCGCGATTCATAGGCGGCAACGTCGGCGACGGTCATCGTCGACTGGCTGCGCGGGCTGCTCCTCACCGCTGCCACCAGCCGCTCGGCCGCCTTGCCGCGGTAGAAATGCTCGGGGCCGTGCTCGGCGACATCGGACAGGAAGCTCGCCAGCGCCGGATTGTAGACGGTGGCGCCGAGCGGCTTCGGCGTGCCGTCCGCCTGATAATAGAGAAGCTGCGCCTCGGGCGATGACGACAGGAAGCTGCGATAGCTTTCGAGCACGCCGTGGAAGCGCGGGGTGATCGCAAAGCCGTCGCGCGCCAGCTTGATCGCCGGCTGGAAGATTGCTGCCCACGGCAGCTTGCCATGCTGCTTATGCGCCAGCGCGATGTTGGCGATGTTGCCCGGCACGCCGACGCTGCGCCCGCCGGCGCGCGCCGCGTCGAACGAAGCGGGCGCCTTGCCGGCGGCGTCGAGAAACCATTTGGGCGTCGCGGACGACGGCGCTTCCTCGCGTCCGTCATAGGTGGCGAGACCGGTCTTCGCGTCATGCACGACGATGAAGCTGCCGCCGCCGATCCCCGACGACTGCGGCTCGACGACGGTCAGTGCCAGCATCACCGCGGCGGCGGCATCGACCGCCGAGCCACCCTTGGCGAGAATCTCGCGGCCCGCCTCGGCGGCGCGCGGATCGGCGGCGGAAACGGCGGCGCCGATCGACGACGGCGCGGCGGATGGCCGCTCGGCAATCGTGGTGGTTGAGCAGGCTGCGAGCAGCAGCAGCGGCAACAGACGCGACGCGATCCTCACGCAGATCCCCTTCTGGTTGCCGTCACCTTAGGCGCGGCCCGCAAGGCTCGCCAACCCTGAACAGCGCGTCAGGCGTCGGACCCGACCGCGGTATCGACGCTTGGGAAGCCGTCGCGCTGCAGCAGCGTGAGCAGTTCTTCCTTGATGCGGGCGACGAGGCCCGGCCCTTCGTAGACCAGCATCGAATAGAGCTGCACGGCCGACGCCCCGGCGCGGATCTTGGCATAGGCGTCGGCGCCACTGGCGACGCCGCCGGCGCCGATCAGCGGCAGCCGCGCGCCCGTTGCGGCACGAAACTCGCGAAGCACCCGTGTCGAACGTTCGAACAAAGGCGCGCCCGACAGGCCGCCGGTCTCGCCAGCCTTGGCGCTGCGCAACCCGTCGCGGGCGATGGTGGTGTTGGAGACGATCAGCCCGTCGATGCCACCGGCCAGCGACACCTCGGCGATGTCGCGGATATCCTCCTCGGTCAGGTCGGGCGCGACCTTCACGAAGATGGGCGGTCCCCCTTCACCGCGCGCCGCCAGCGACCGCTCGATCAGCTCGGCGAGCGCCTCGCGCGATTGCAGCGCGCGCAGGCCCGGCGTGTTGGGCGAGGAAATGTTGACAGTGATGTAGCCAGCAAGCCCGCGCACCGCGCGCACGCCGGTCTCGTAGTCGGCGATACGGTCAACGGCGTCCTTGTTGGCGCCGACATTGGCGCCGACGATGCCCGGCCGACCCGCACGATCGCGCAACCGCGCGACATAGGCGTCGAGGCCTTCGTTGTTGAAGCCGAGCCGGTTGATGACGCCGCGGTCCTCGACCAGCCGGAACATGCGCGGCTTCGGATTGCCCACCTGCGGCAGCGGCGTCACCGTCCCCGCCTCGACGAAACCGAAGCCCAGCCCCAGCATCGCGTCGGGCACCTCGGCATTCTTGTCGAAGCCGGCGGCAAGGCCAATCGGATTGGGCAGGTTCAGCCCGGCGAGCGTCGTGGCGAGGATGGGGTCGTCGGGTGCGGCGGGGGGCAGCAACCCCAGCTTCAGCGCCTTCACCGTCAGGCCATGCGCGACCTCGGGATCGAGCGCGAACAGCAGCGGACGGGCGAGCGCATAGGCGAGCATGCGGCGGCTTATGCGGCGGCGCGCGTGACGAATCAAATCGACCCCGTCATGGTGCGCGCCGAAACAAATCCCCCGGGAGGCCCCATGAACCGTCATCTGCTGCTCGCCGCGACCGCGCTGGCATTGTCCGCCTGCACCGCCACCGAGACGGCGCAGGCTCCGGCCGCTGCCCCGCCGCCGCCGGCCGCGCCCGCCGAGGACCAGACGGTGGCGATCAACGCTTTCTTCGACGCCTATGATCAGGCGCAGCTCGCGAAGTCGCCGATGGGCCAGTCCTATCGCGGCATCAAGACCGACTATGACAAGTGGGACGATTTCTCCGACGCCGAAGCGGTGCGCGAGAACGAGGCCGGCATCGCGGCGCTCGCCGAGATGCGCGCGAAGTTTGCCAGCGCCAATCTTAGCCCGCAGGCACGGCTGTCCTACCGCCTGTTCGAAAAGGACGTCGAACGCGCGGTGAAGGGCTTCCCCTACCGCAACCTCAACTATGTCTTCGACCAGATGAACGGTGCGCAGAGCGGGCTGCCGGCCTTCCTCATCAACATCCACCGCGTCGAATCGAAGTCGGATGCCGAAGCCTATGTGAAGCGCCTGCACGGCCTCGGCCCGGCGCTCGACCAGATCATGGCGGAGGCGAGCGCCGCCGACGCGGTGCTGCCGCCGAAGTGGGTGTTCCCCTATGTGATCTCCGACTCGCGCAACATCATCAAGGGCGCGCCGTTCGACAGCGGCGCCGACTCCACGCTGTTCGCCGACCTCAAGTCGAAGGTCGCCAAGCTCGACATCCCGCAGGCCGAGAAGGACGCACTGGTCGCCGACGGGCGGCAGGCGCTGCTCACCTCGGTGAAGCCCGCCTACGAACGGCTCATCGCGTTGATGCAGGCGCAGGAGAAGCGCGCCGGGACCGATGACGGCGTGTGGCGCTTCGCCAAGGGCGGCGACTATTACGCGGAGCGCCTCGGCTATTACACCACCACCGCGATGACGCCGGATCAGGTCCACGATCTCGGCCTCGCCAACGTCGCGCGCATCCATGAGGAGATGCGCGGGATCATGAAGCAGGTGAGCTTCAAGGGCGACCTGCCCGCCTTCTTCGCGCACATGCGGACGTCGAAGCAGTTCTACTTCCCCAACAATGCGGAAGGGAAAGCCGCGTACCTCGCCGAGACCAACAAGGCGATCGACGCGATGTACAAGAAGCTGCCGGAATATTTCGACACGCTGCCGCAGGCGCGGCTGACGGTGAAGGCAGTCGAGCCGTTCCGCGAGAAGTCGGCGGGCAAGGCCTTCTACCAGCGCCCGGCGCCCGACGGCTCGCGGCCGGGCACCTATTACGTCAACCTCTACAACATGGCCGACATGCCTTCGACCGAGGTCGAGGCGCTGGCCTATCACGAGGGCGTGCCGGGGCATCACCTCCAGCGCACCATCCAGACCGAGCTGAAGGACGTGCCGCCGTTCCGCCGCTTCGGCGGCTTCACGGCCTATAGCGAGGGCTGGGGCCTCTATACCGAGAAGCTCGGCAAGGACATGGGCTTCTACACCGACCCGTATCGCGACTTCGGGCGGCTGCAATTGGAACTTCATCGCGCCATCCGCCTCGTCGTCGACACCGGGCTCCACCACAAGAAATGGACCCGCGAGCAGGCGATCAAATATGTCGAGGACAATTCGGCCGACGCGCCGGGCGGCATCGTCAAGGCGATCGAGCGCTACATCGTCAATCCGGGGCAGGCGACCGCCTACCTCGTCGGGCGGCTGAAGATCAGCGAACTGCGCGACCGCGCGCAGGCGCAGATGGGCAGCCGCTTCACCATGGGCGGCTTCCACGACACCGTGCTGCTGCCCGGCCCGGTGCCGCTCGACATCCTCGAAGAGAATGTGGACGCCTGGATCAAGGGCAACTGAGCCTCAACCCCTCTCCCCGCCGGGGAGAGGGCGACTCGCCGGCAGGCGAGCGGGGTGAGGGGAACCCTTCCCTCCGAACAAAGCTCGCGCTAAGCGCTCGCACCCCTCACCCAACCCTCTCCCCCGCGGGGAGAGGGCCTGCGCGCGGTTGACTTCTCATCGCGCGACCCTAGATGAAACCCGACCAAATTAATCCGGTATCCGATGATCCGCCTGACCAACCTTGCCGACTATGCCGTCGTGGTGATGACCGCGGCCGCCAAGGCGCGCGATCCGCGCCTGTCGGCGGGCAGCGTCGCCGCGGCCACCGGCCTGCCGGCACCGACCGTCGCCAAGCTGATGGGCAGCCTCGCCAAGGCCGGGCTGCTCGCCTCCTCGCGCGGCGTCGCGGGAGGCTTCCGGCTGGCGCGTGACGCGCGCGAGATCACCCTGGTCGACGTGGTCGAGGCCATTGATGGCCCAATCGCGCTGACCGCCTGCGCGCATGAGGTGCCGTCCGACTGCGCGATCATCGGCGCCTGCGCGGTGAAGCCCCATCTCGGCATCGTCAGCCGCACCGTGCGCGAGGCGCTGCGGTCGGTGACCTTGGCGCAGCTTGCCGGCGCGCCCGCCGTTCAGTTCGAGGAAGCGTAAGCGATGGCCCGCAATCAGGAAGCACTCGCCGCGGTCGACGAGGCCACCGGCAGCTACAAATGGGGCTTCACCTCCGACATCGAATCGGAGTTCGCGCCCAAGGGCCTCAACGAGGACATCGTCCGCTTCATCTCGGCGAAGAAGAACGAGCCGGAGTGGATGCTCGACTGGCGGCTGAAGGCCTTCCGCCAGTGGCTGAAGCTGGAATCGCCCGACTGGGCGAAGCTGCAAATCGCGCCGATCGACTATCAGGACGCCTATTATTACGCGGCGCCCAAGGCCAAGCCGACCTTGAAGTCGCTCGACGAACTCGATCCTGAAATCCGCCGCACCTACGAGAAGCTCGGCATTCCGATCGAGGAGCAGAAGGTGCTCGCCGGCGTCGAGGGCGCGCGCAAGGTCGCGGTCGACGCGGTGTTCGACAGCGTCTCGGTCGCCACCACCTTCCGCGAGGAGCTGCTGCGCGCCGGGGTCATCTTCCTGTCGATCTCCGAGGCGATCCGCGAATATCCCGAGCTGGTGAAGAAGTACCTCGGCATGGTCGTGCCGACGCGCGACAACTACTTCGCCTGCCTTAATTCGGCGGTCTTCTCCGACGGCACCTTCGTCTACGTGCCGAAGGGCGTTCGCTGCCCGATGGAGCTGTCGACCTATTTCCGCATCAACGCCGCGAACACCGGCCAGTTCGAACGCACGCTGATCATCGCCGACGAGGGCAGCTATGTCTCCTATCTCGAAGGCTGCACCGCGCCGCAGCGCGACGAGAACCAGCTGCATGCCGCCGTCGTCGAGCTGGTCGCGCACGACGATGCCGAGATCAAATATTCGACCGTCCAGAACTGGTACCCCGGCGACGCGGAAGGGAAGGGCGGCATTTATAATTTCGTGACCAAGCGTGCGCTCTGCGCGGGCAAGCGCAGCAAGGTGAGCTGGACGCAGGTCGAGACCGGCAGCGCGATCACCTGGAAATATCCGTCCTGCGTGCTGTCGGGCGAGGAATCGGTCGGCGAATTCTATTCGGTCGCCGTCACCAACAACCGCCAGCAGGCCGACACCGGCACCAAGATGATCCACCTCGGCAAGAACAGCCGCTCGACGATCATCTCGAAAGGCATCTCCACCGGCCGGTCGAACAACACCTATCGCGGCCTCGTCCGCGTCGGCCCGACGGCCGAGGGCGTGCGCAACTTCACCCAGTGCGATTCGCTGCTGCTGTCGAGCGACTGTGGCGCGCATACCGTGCCGTACATCGAGGTGAAGAACCCCACCGCGCAGATCGAGCATGAGGCGACGACCTCGAAGATCAGCGAGGACCAGCTTTTCTACGCCATGTCGCGCGGCCTCAACGCCGAGGAAGCGGTCGCGTTGATCGTCAACGGCTTCTGCCGGGAGGTGCTGCAGCAGTTGCCGATGGAATTCGCGGTCGAGGCGCAGAAGCTGCTCGGCATCAGCCTGGAAGGATCGGTCGGATGATGAAGCTCGTCGCAGCCCTGCCCGCCGTCGTGCTGCTCGCGCTTGCCGCCTGCGATGCGCCGCCGCGGCCGCCGGTGCCCGGCCCCGAGGCCCGCAAGCTCGTCGATACGCAGACGCTCGCCTATGCCGAGTGCATCGAGACCGGCGCCGAGACCGCCGCGCTCGGCCGCTCGCCCGGCCTCGTTGTCGGCGAGGTGGTTCGCGCCTGCCAGCCGCAGCGCGAGGCGCTCGCCGACGCGATCGAGAAATTCCACGCCATCGGCCACCCGAGCTTCACGCCCGAGCAGACCGAGGTGGTCGCCGAAGCGTCGATCCAGCAGCTCGAGCCGCAAATCCGCAACGACGCTATCGCGATCTACGTCAGCCGCGGCGTCGACCAGCAGAAGGCCCAGTAATGCTCATCATTTCCGACCTGCACGCCGAGGTCGACGGCAAGCCGATCCTGAAGGGCCTGTCGCTGACGGTGAACCCGGGCGAGGTCCACGCGATCATGGGCCCGAACGGTGCCGGCAAATCCACGCTCGGCTATGTGCTGTCGGGCCGCGCGGGCTATGAGGTGACCGGCGGCTCGGTGACCTTCGAGGGCCGCGACCTGCTCGACATGGAAGCGCATGAACGCGCCGCCGCCGGTCTATTCCTCGGCTTCCAGTATCCGGTCGAGATTCCGGGCGTTTCCAATCTCAATTTCCTGCGCACCGCGCTCAACGCCCAGCGCAAGCTGCGCGGCGAGGCCGAGGCCTCGGGCGCCGAGTTCATGAAGCTGGTGAAGGGCCATGCCGAAGACCTCGGGCTCAGCATGGACATGCTGAAGCGCCCGGTGAACGTCGGCTTCTCGGGTGGCGAGAAGAAGCGCAACGAGATGGTGCAGATGGCGGTGATCGCGCCAAGGCTCGCCGTGCTCGACGAGACCGATTCGGGCCTCGACATCGACGCGCTGCGCGTGGTGTCGGACGGCATCAATCGTCTGCGCTCGCCGGAGCGCGCGACCTTGCTGATCACCCACTATCAGCGCCTGCTCGACTATGTCGTGCCCGACTTCGTACACGTGCTGGTCGCGGGCCGCATCGTCCGTTCGGGCGGCGCCGAGCTGGCGCATGAGCTGGAGCGCGAAGGCTATGGAGCCATCGCCGCGTGACCTTGCCGGTACGCTTTGACGATCTCGGCCTGCCCGGCCGCCGCCACGAGGACTGGCGCTGGAGCGACCTGTCGGCGATCGAGGCGGCGCTGGCCGCCCGCGCCAACGATGGCGCGCCCGATGCGCGGCGCTGGCTGATCGACGGTGTCACCGGCCCGGTGCTGCTGTTCGTCGATGGCCGCTACTCAGCCGAGGGCAGCGACCCACAGGGCGTCACCATCGAGACCTCGGGCGGCGACGAGGCGCATATTCTGTCGCGGCTGACCCGCGGCGCGGTCGGCGCCACCCTGCGCCTCGGCCGCGAACAGGCCGCGGGGCCGATCCAGCTCGTGCATGTCGCCACCGGCGGGCAGGCACATCTCCATCACCGGCTCACGCTCGCCGAAGATGCGCAGGCGTCGATCGTCGAAACCTATGTCGGCGCGCCGGCGAGCTGGACCAACGTGGCGGTCGATATCGAACTGGCGCACAGCGCCCGGCTGATGCGCACCGTCCGCCGGCTCGGCGAGGGCGGCGTGCATACCGAGACCCTGCGCGCCGGTGTCGGCCAGGGCGCCAGCTTCATGGGCACCACCCTGCTGACGCAGGCGGAGAATGTCCGCATCGAGAGCCACGCACGTCTCCACGGCATCGGCGCCTTCGCCAGCCTCGACGGCATCATGCTCGGCCGCAACCGTCAGACCTTCGACGTGGTCAACCGCATCGAGCATGCCGCCGAGGGCGGCTCCAGCCGCCAGACCTGGCGCTCGGTCGCCGACGACCGCGCGACCTTGTCCTTCGCCGGCAAGATCCAGGTCGCCCGTGCGGCGCAGAAGACCGACGCCGAGCAGTCGGTGAAGGCGCTGCTGATGGAGCGCACCGCGACGGTCAATTCGAAGCCCGAGCTCGAAATCTTCGCCGACGACGTGAAATGCGCGCACGGCGCCACCGTCGGCGAGCTGTCAAAGGACGCGCTCTTCTACCTCGCCAGCCGCGGCGTGCCGCCCGCCGAGTCGCGCGCCATCCTCACCGAAAGCTTCCTCAGTGATGCGCTCGCCACCATCGGCGAGGACGCCGTGCGCGAGGCACTGACCGCCGACGCCATCGGCTGGCTGCGGAGGGGCGCATGAACGCCCCCGTGACCATCCCGCCGGTGACCTTCGACCGCCGCGCCGACTTCCCCGCGATCGCCGGCTGGACCTACCTCGATTCCGCCGCCACCGCGCAGAAGCCGCAGGTCGTGATCGATGCCATCACCCGCGCCTATGCCACCGACTATGCGACGGTGCATCGCGGCGTCTACGCGCGCTCGGCATCGATGACCGAGGCCTATGAGGCCGCGCGCGTTCGCGTCGCGCAATTCATCGGGGCGGCGACGCCCGAGGAGATCGTCTTCCTGCGCGGCGCGACCGAGGCGATCAACCTTGTCGCGCAGAGCTGGGGCTCCCGGCTGCAGGCCGGCGACCGCATCCTGATCTCGACGCTGGAGCATCATTCCAACATCGTGCCGTGGCAGCTGCTGCGCGACCGCACCGGTATCGAGATCGACGTCGCGCCGCTGACCGACGACCACCGTATCGACCTCGATGCATTGGAAGCGCTGCTGACCCCGCGCACCAAGCTCGTATCGATCGCGCATGTCTCGAACGTGCTCGGCAGTATCGCGGACATCGCGCGTGTCGCGAAGGCCGCGCATGCGGTCGGCGCCAAGCTGATGGTCGACGGCTGCCAGGCCGCGCCGCGGCTCGCCATCGACGTGCAGGCGCTGGGCTGCGATTTCTACACCTTCTCCGGCCACAAGCTGTACGGCCCGACCGGCATCGGTGTGCTGTGGGCGCGCGCCGACATCCTCGCCGACATGCCGCCGTGGCATGGTGGCGGCGCGATGATCGAGACGGTGAGCTTCGAGCGCACCACCTACGCCCCGCCACCGGCGCGCTTCGAGGCAGGCACGCCGCATATCGTCGGCGCGCTCGGGCTTGCCGCCGCCATCGACTATGTCGAGGGCATCGGGCTCGACCGCATCGCCCGGCACGAGGATGCGCTGGCCCGCGCGGCGCGCGACATGTTGCGCAGCTTCAATTCGGTGCGGCTGTTCGGGCCCGATGATTCGGCCGGAATCGTGTCCTTCGCGATGGACGGGGTGCATCCGCACGACATCGGCACCATATTGGACGAGGCGGGCGTGGCGATCCGCGCCGGCCACCATTGCGCCCAGCCGCTGATGGCGGCGCTGGGCGTGCCCGCCACCGCACGGGCGAGCTTCGGCATCTACAATGTGGATGCGGACATCGGCCGTCTCGCCGACGGCATCGCGAAAGTAACGAGGATCTTCGGATGAACGAGGAACCACGCAAGTTCGACGTCGAGATCATCGACGAAGCCCCGCAAGTGTCCAAGGCGCCGGCGATCGGCCGCACGCGCGACTATCTGGACGGCTTCCTTCGCCAACCCGCCAATGCCGCGCCGGCGGCCGAGCCGGGCGGCGATCTCTACGAGAATGTCATTCAGGCGCTGCGCGAGATTTTCGATCCCGAGATTCCGGTCAACATCTACGACCTCGGCCTGATCTACGGCGTCGATATCGACGAGGGGCATGTCGTGGTCACCATGACGCTGACCACGCCGCACTGCCCGGTTGCCGAATCGATGCCGGGCGAGATCGAGATGCGCGTCGGCGCAGTGCCGGGTGTCGGCTCTGCCGAGGTGAACCTCGTCTGGGATCCGCCCTGGGACCCGCAGAAGATGTCCGACGAGGCCAAGCTCGAACTGGGGATGTTGTGATGGCGACGACCGTCCGTGAACGTCCGGCCCCGATCCTGCTGTCGGACGGCGCTGTCGAGCGCATCCGCGACCTGATGGCGCGTGCACCGGAAGGCACCGCCGGCGTGCGCCTGACCACGCCGCGCAAGGGCTGCTCGGGCCTTGCCTACAGCCTCGACTATGTCGCCGAGGCGAAGCCGGGCGACGAGCGCATCGCGACGCCGGGCGGCACGCTGTTCGTCGATGGCGGCTCGCTGCTCTACCTGATCGGCTCGCGCATGGACTGGCGCGAGGACGATTTCACCGCGGGCTTCGTGTTCGAAAACCCGAACGCCAAGGGCACCTGCGGCTGCGGCGAAAGCTTCATGGTCTGACCGGCCATATCCCTCTCCCGCTTGCGGGAGAGGCTAGGTGAGGGTGTGCGAGCGCAGCGAGCCCACGGCCAGGCAGACACCCTCACCCTCCCAGCTTCGCTGGGCCCCTCCCTCTCCCGCAAGCGGGCGAGGGGTCAGGCTATCCGCCGCATCGGCTGCAGCTCCATCTTCACCAGCGAGCGCCACAGCCATTCGAACGGGCCATAGTTGAAGCGATCGAGCCACGGTTTGCTGAACGTGAGCTGGAAGGCCCAGACGCTGAACACCACCCAATAGAGTTCCGCCCGCTCGAAGCGGCCGTAGAGACCGAATCCATAGCCGTAGAACAGGGTCGTGGTGATCAGCGAGGCGCCGAGATAGTTGGTGAAGGCCATCCGCCCCGCCGCCGCCAGCCGTTCGACCGCGCCCTTCAGCGCGCCCGACTTCACGATCGCAATCACCACCGCCGCATAGCCGATGCCCATCGCCAGATGCACCGGGATCGCCAGCGCATCGGTGGCGAAGGTGGTGACCGGGTCCCAGCGCACCATCCACAGCTTGCCCGCCAGCGGCGCGCCGAACACGATGCCGACCGGGATCAGCACCGCCGCGAGCTTCGCATAGGTTCGCGTCTCCCACGCGCCGGTGAAGAAGCCGAGGCGGAACAGCGCCATGCCGATGCACATGAAGCCCAGTGCCTCCCAGACGAAGTTGGTCGGGATCAGGAAAGTCTGGAAGAAGATCACCGTCTCGGCGCGGATGTGGAACACGTCCATGACGCCGCCGCGGTAGCCGGCGATCTCGCGGGCGACCGCCGCGCCCGAGGGTGCCAGCTCGGCATAGGCGGTCTTCCACGCCGCGACCAGTTCGGGCGCCGCCCCCGGCGCCTCGGCGAGCGCGCGCATCTGCACGAAGTGGAAATGCCCCATGAAATTCCACGCCATGAGGAGGCCTAGGATGACGAGGCCTGTGCCGATCATCCGCCGCGGCGGCATGTTGCGGAACAGGAAGGCGAGGCTGCCGGCGAGCGCATAGGTGACGAGGATGTCGCCGAACCAGATCGCCCAGGCGTGGATCATGCCGAACAGCAGCAGCCAGAACATGCGCCGGTAATGCGTGCCCGCCGCCCCCGGCGACTTTCCTTCCGCCGCATCGGCGATCAGCAGCAGGCTGGCGCCGAACATCAAAGTGAACAGCGCGCGCATCTTGCCGTCGACCAGCACATAGGCGAGCGCCCAGGCGACGAGATTGGCGCCGCTGTCGCCGCCTGCCACCGTCGGGTTCATATAGGCAAAGGCCGGCAGCCCCATGCCGACGATGTTCATCAGCAAAATGCCGAGCACCGCGAAGCCGCGCACGGCATCGAGGCTCTGATAGCGCGTCATGTTTCCGTCCCCCTCGGACTGCTCGCTTACTTTTTGCCGCCGGTCGCCGCGATCTCGTAGAGCAGGTCGACATAGAGCATCGTCGCGTCGTCGAGGCCGGCAACCTTGGGGTTGCTGCTCTTGATCAGGAACCATTCGTCGGGCGCATGCGCGCCGCCGCCGCGCCCGACGCCGAACTGGCCGGCGGGCAGGTTGAGCGGCTTGCCGTTGAACACCACGCCCGGCCAGCTACCCGCGTTGCGTGGGGTCAGCGTGTAGGGGATGCCCGCCTTGTCGAGCGTCCGCTTCTGCGCCTGGATGAACGCGGTGTTCTCGTCGGTCTGGTTCGGCCCGTAGCCGCCGCTGACGTTTACCTTCACATCATCGAAGCCGCGCTTTGCCAGATGCGCCTTCAGCTTGGTTTCGGCCTCGGCGCGGGTCATGTCGGGCACCAGCCGGAATTCGAGCTTCGCCTCGGCGCGGCCGGGCAGCACGGTCTTGCCGCCGGGGCCGGTGTAGCCGCTGACCAACCCCTGGATGTTGACCGTCGGCTGCGACAGGAAACGCTCGCTGCTGGTCTGGAAATCCTCATTGTCGATCCAGCGCCCGATGCCGAGTTCCTTCTTCACGTCAGCCTCGGCGCGGCTCTTCACGCCGATGGTGATCAGCTCCTTCTGACGCGCGGTCAGCGGCTTCACATTCTCGAACCAGCCGTCGATCGCCGGGGTGTGGCCGTCGTCGGCGACGAGCGTGTCGAGCGCCTTCACCAGCCGCCACGCCGGGCTTTCGATGCGGGCGTGGTTGCTCGAATGGATATCGGCCTTGGGGTATTTGTCGCTGGTCTCGCCGCCGACGATCAGCTGGAATTCGACCGAGCCCTTGGCGCCCAAGGTGATGCCCGCCGTTCCGGCATTGGTTTGCGACGCCGTCGGGATGAACACGCCGGCGGTCTTCTTCAATGCCGCGGTCACTTCCGGGTCGGCGACGACGGTCGGGAAGTTGGGCGAGGCGATCTCCTCCTCACCCTCCGCGACCAGCACGAGATTGACCGGCAGCTTGCGTCCGGTCGCCTTGAACGCCTTCAGCGCGGCGAGGAAGGCCATTTCCGGACCCTTCTGATTGACGACGCCGCGGCCCATCATCACGAGGCCCTCGCCGGGCCGGTCGACCAGCTTCGCCTCGAGCGGCGGCGAGGTCCATTCGGCCGGATCGAACTGCTTCACGTCGTACATGAAGTAGACGCCGAGCGTGACGGGCGCGCCGGCGTCGAGCGTCGCGAACACCCCCGGCACGCCGCCCGAGGCGACGACCTTCGCTTTCTGGAAACCGGCATCGAGCGCGAGCTGGCGCATATAGTCGGCGCCCTTGTCGACGTTGAGCCCCTCGGCGGCGATCGTCGGTAGCTTGATCCAGTCCTGCAGCGCCTTGACCGTCTTGTCATGGCTGGCGGCGACGGCGGCCTTCAACTCGTCGCGCTTCGGTGTCTCTGCGGCCGCGGGTCCGGCCAGCAGCACCAGCAGCGCGCATCCAAGCTTCAGACGATTTTTGATCACAGTCGCATCCCCCGGTCAGCCATCATTCAGCCACGAAACGGCAGCATGCGCCGGATGGAAGTTGGTTTGAAGGGGGCTTTCGTGCGGATTCTGCTGGTACCGTTGATGGCCCTGTCGCTGTCGGGCTGCGTCGTCGCCACCGTCGCCGACGCGGCGGTCGATGTCGTCACCCTGCCGGTCAAGGCGGCGAGCGGCGCCGTCGACCTGATGACCACCAGCCAGGAAGAAGCCGACCGCAACGCCGGGCGCGAGATGCGCAAGCAGGCCGAGCGCGACCGCAAGGCGGCGAAGAAGGCCGCCAAGGAAGCCCGCAAGCGCGACGACTGAGTTCGTCAATATTCCAACGTTGATCGAAAATCATCCGGCGTCCGTCACGCGGGCGATGGACAGGAATCGCCGGCTCGCGCAGGAAGCGATCATGACCTTTGAGGGGGATTGATCTCATGCGCTTCGTCACCGGTGCGGCCCTCGCCGCGCTGTCGTTCGCCGCTCCGGCGCTTTCGCAGAACAGCACGCCTGTCTTCTCGCCCGACCGTGTGCGCGCGCACGTCGAGTTCCTCGCCGACGATCTCCTCGAAGGCCGCAACGCCGGCACGCGCGGCTATGATCTCGCCGCCAAATATGTCGCCAGCCAGTATCAGTCGCTCGGGTTGAAGCCCGCCGGCGCCGACGGCGGCTGGTACCAGCAGGTGCCGCTGCAGAAGAGCAGCCTCGCCGACACCAACGGATCGGTGACGATCGGCGGCAAGAGCTTCAGGAACGGCGTCGATGTGCTGTTCAGCCCGAGCGCCCGCGAGGCGGCGCAGTCGCTCGAGGCGCCGGTGGTGTTCGTCGGCTTCGGCCTCGTCGCGCCCGAGCACGGCCTCGACGACTACAAGGGCCTCAACGTGAAGGGGAAATATGTCGCCTTCCTGAGCGGCTTCCCCAAGGGCCTGCCGAGCGACATCGCCGCGCACCTCGCGTCGGAGAAAGCGAAGTTCGCGCAGGCGCATGGCGCGATCGGCACGATCTCGGTGATGACGCCGACCTCGCTGAAGGCCTTTTCGTGGGAGCGCCGCGCGGCTTATGCCGACGCCGATTCCTATACCTGGGTCGCGCCCGACGGGAAGGCACATGTCGAGGCGCCGGGCATTCAGGCGGGCGCCGCGCTGCACGGCCCGGCGATGGAAGCGCTGTTCGCCGGCGCGCCGCGTTCGCTGAAAAGCGTGCTCGCCGAGGCTGAGAAGAACGGCGCACGCCCCAAGGGTTTCGCGCTGAAGCCGACGGTGAAGATCGAGCGCCGCAGCGTGAAGTCGATCGTCAACAGCCCCAATGTGCTGGCGGTGCTGCCGGGCAGCGACCCGGCGTTGAAGGACGAATATGTCGTCCTGATGGGCCACCTCGACCATGATGGCGTCGACGAGACGCTGGCGGGCGCCGACAAGATCTACAATGGCGCGATGGACAATGCCGCGGGCATCTCGACGATGCTCGAGGTGGCGCACGCCATGGTCAATTCGGGCACGAAGCCGAAGCGCTCGATCCTGTTCGCGGCGGTGACCGCCGAGGAGGACGGGCTGCTCGGCGCCGATTATCTGGCGCGCTATCCCCTGCCGAAAGGCGGCAAGGTCGTCGGCGTGGTCAACCTCGACATGCCGGTGCTGACCTACGACTTCACCGACGTCATCGCGTTCGGCGCCGAACATTCGACGCTCGGCCCGATCGTCG
The DNA here is from genome assembly GCF_042648405.1 of Sphingoaurantiacus capsulatus. Lineage (NCBI taxonomy): Bacteria > Pseudomonadati > Pseudomonadota > Alphaproteobacteria > Sphingomonadales > Sphingosinicellaceae > Sphingoaurantiacus > Sphingoaurantiacus capsulatus. The sequence goes on from NZ_JBHRXV010000004.1 coordinate 548,045, forward strand.
AGCGCGCCGCCGGCCTCGACAGGGTGACCTTGTCGCCCGACCCGATCCCCGAGCAGGGCGTGTTCACCCGGTCGGACCATTATATGTTCGTGCGGCAGGGCGTGCCCTCGGTCTTCCTCGTCACCGGCTATGCCGGCGCGGGCAAGAAGGCCAACGACGACTTCGAGGCGAATCACTATCATCAGGTCAGCGACGACCTGAAGGTGCCGTTTGACTGGAAGGCCGGCGCCAAGTTCGCGCGCATCAACTATCTGATCGCCCGCGAGATCGCCGACACCCCGGAAGCGCCGCGCTGGTACGCCGACAGCTTCTTCGGGAAGATCTTCGCCAAGGACCAGCCGAAGGCGCCGGCGCTCGCGAAGAAGAAATAGGCCTCACTATCCCTACCGTCATTCCGGCGAAGGCCGGAATCCACACCGACCGTGGGCATGGATTCCGGCCTTCGCCGGAATGACGGGTAGGGATTGTCTAGCGAAGACTAGCTGTCGTCCGGCCCCAGGCTCGGGTCCAGTTCGCGCGGGCGGGTGAAGCGCACCAGCGTGCCGCCGCGCTCGTCGATGTCGGCCCAGCGGGCGACATCGAAACGCATCTCGGCGAGCGTCGCGGTCGGATATTTGATTTCGACCTCGTCGCGCAGGCCCGCCGCGCCTTCGGGCACCAGCATCAGCACCAGGTCTTCGAGACCCGGATTGTGGCCAACCAACAGGATGTTGCCATGCGCGTCGTCGAGCGCGTGAACGACATCGAGCAGGGTCGAGGCCGAAGCCATGTAGATCCGCTTGTCATAGGCGGGTGTCAGCGCCCGGCCGAGACCGTCCTCGACCCCGGCGATCGTCTGCTGCACGCGCAGCGCCGGCGAGGCGACGATCTGGTCGTAGGCGAGGCCTTCGTCGCGAAGATAGCGGCCCATGCGGTTGGCGGCGCGGCGACCGCGGCCGTTCAGGGGCCGGTCGAAATCGCGTTCGACCGGGTCATCCCAGCCGGACTTGGCGTGGCGCAGCAGCGTCAGCGTCTTCATTCGGCTCCCCAGGTCCCGAACGGGCCGCGCCATCGATACAAGCGGGGCCGGAGTCCGACAAGCCGCGATCAGGCGTCGACCCGTTCGTCGGCGAGCAGCTGCCGCACCGTCGCGACCGCCTGCGCGAGGCCGACCCGCTCGACCGTGACACCCGCCGGGAACGCCGCGAGCAGGCGCGACGGCACCGCTGCGCCGAGCAGCACGAACACGCCCTTGTCGGTGCCGCGCCGGATCAGCCGCCCGAACGCCTGCGCCAGCCGCCCCATGGTGACGAGATCGTCATAGGCCGCGCCGCCGAACGCCGCCCGCCGCGCCGCGTGCAGCACGGTCGGGCGCGGCCACGGCACGCCCTCCATCACCACCAGCCGCAGCGACTGGCCGGGCACGTCGACGCCGTCGCGCAACGCATCGGTGCCGAGCAGCGAGGCGTGCGCATCGGCGCGGAAGATGTCGACGAGCGTGCCGGTATCGATCGGATCGACATGCTGCGCGTAGAGCGGCAATCCCGCCTGCGCGAGCCCATCGGCGATGCGCGCATGCACCGCGCGCAACCGGGCGATGGCGGTGAACAGTCCCAGGGTGCCGCCGCCCGCCGCCTCGATCAGCGTGCGATAGGCGCCGGCGAGCGCGGGGATGTCGCCACGCTTGATGTCGTTGACGACGATGACCCGCGACTGGCGCGCATAGTCGAACGGGCTGTCGGCGGCAAAGCGCGCCGGCGGCAGCGGCAGATGCGTTGCGCCGGTGCGCATCTCGGTATCGCGCCAGTCGTCGGTCGCCTCCGACCCGCGTGATCGCAAGGTCGCCGAGGTGACGAGCACGCCATGTGCCGGCTCCAGCACCGCCTTCGCCAGCGGTTTGGTCGGGTCGAGCCAGTGGCGGTGGAGGCCGACGCCGCGCTCCGACCCGTCGATGCGATCGACGGCGAACCAGTCGACGAAATCGGGATCGGCGGGCCCGGCGAGCCGCGCCAGCAGCCCGAGCCAGCCGGCGAGCATCGCCTGCCGCAGCCGCAGCCCCGACGCCGCGCCTTCGACCCGCGCGCGCGCCGCGATGTCGAGCCAGTCGGGCGGCTCCTCGAGCAGCGCGACCAGCCGCGCCTCCAGCTTGGCGAAGGGCTTCACCAGCCGTTCGAGCGCGATCGACGCGGTGCCCGCCGCGTCGACCACCTGTGGCAGCAAATTGGCGACCTCGGTCTCCAGCCCATAGCCGCTGTCGGGCGCCTCGGCGCGGGCATAGACATGCGCGCGCACCGCCGCGAGCAAGGCCTCGATCGGCCCGTCGGGCGCGCCTTCGGCGAGGCGCGACAGCCAGCCGTCGGCGGGCATTTCGCGCGAGGCCTCGACCGCGGCATCGAGCGCCTCGGCGCCCTCCTCGTCGTAGGACAGCAGGTCGGACAGCCGCGCCGACAGCCCGCGCCGCCGCCCGCGCGAGCCCTTTTCGGGGCCGATGATCCAGCGCCGCAGCTCGATCGCCTCGGCGCCGGTCAGCGCCAGCGCAAAGGTCGAATCGGCGGCATCGAACAGATGATGCCCCTCGTCGAACACGATCCGCGTCGCCGCACTGCCCTCGGCCCGCCCGCGCACCGCGTTGACCATCACCAGCGCATGATTGGCGATGACGAGATCGGCCTGCGCCGAGGCACGCGTCGCGCGTTCGATGAAGCAGGAACGGAAATGCGGGCAACCGGCATAGACGCATTCGCCGCGCCGGTCGGTGAGCGAGGTCAGCGCCGAGCGCTGGAACAGGGTGACCAGCCAGCCGGGAAAGTCGCCGCCGATCATGTCGCCGTCGCGGGTGAACGCCGCCCAGCGCGCCGCCAGCTGCGAGAAAATCGCTGCGCGGCCCTGAAAGGCGCCCTGCACTGCATCTTCGAGATTGAGCAGGCAGAGGTAATTCTCGCGCCCCTTGCGCACCACGGCGCGGCGGCGCTTCACCTCGGGGTCGGGATAGAGGCGCGCGGTTTCGGCATCGAGCTGGCGTTGCAGCGCCTTGGTGTAGGTCGACAGCCACACCGGCGCATCGGCGGCTTCCGCCCACAAGGACGCCGGCGCCAGATAGCCGAGCGTCTTGCCGATGCCGGTCCCGGCCTCCGACAGCGCGACATTGGGCACGCCCGCCGCGCGGCGCGGCGCGAAGGCATGCGTCGCCGATCGGGCGTAGGCGCGCTGTCCCGGTCGCTCCTCCGACCCGGCGCCAAGCAGCGCATCGAGCCGCGAATCGACCGCGTTCGGGTCGAGCGTCACGTCGCGCGGCTTGGGGCGCGGCGCTGAATCCTCCCATTTGGGCAGCGCCTGAAAGAGGCCGCGCTCCGGCTTTTCCGGCCGCGCGACGCGCGCCGCGACTTCGGTGCCCCATGACCAGCGCAGCCGGTTGAGCGAGCTGGCCGCCGCATGCGCGCCGTAACGCTCGGCCCAATTGGGGCTGCCAAGCGTCGCCAGCAGCTTCGCGGCCGCGGCCTGCAGGAAGCGCGCTTCGGCTTCCTCGCCACGCGGTGCTTCCAGTCCCAGCGCCTTCGCCAGCCCCCGCGGGGTCGGCACCGCGAAGCTCGCCGGATGGACGAAGGCGTACAGCTCCAACAGGTCCATCCCCGACAGCTCGGGATAGCCCAATCGGGAGGCGGTGAGCGGCGCGTTCAGCAGCAGGTGCGGCGTGTCGGCGGCGCGCCTTATCGCGTCGCCGCGGCGCACCCGCTGCACCTCGCCATCGGGTCCGGCGAGCCACAGGCCGGCATGGCTTGCAACGAGGGAGGGATAGATCGGTTGATCGGCCATCTTCAGCGACTATAACCCGGCGGACGCAGCCGGAAAGAACGAATGAGCAACATTGAGGAGCTACGCGCTGCGGCGCTGACGAGCAAGGCGTGGCCGTTCGAAGAGGCGCGCAAAGTCGTCGCACGCGGCATCGAGGGTCGCCCCGCGGTCTTCGAGACCGGCTACGGCCCCTCGGGGCTGCCGCACATCGGCACCTTCCAGGAGGTGGCGCGCACCACCTATGTCCGCCGCGCCTATGAGCTGCTGACCGGCGGCGCGCCGACGCGGCTCATCGCCTTCTCCGACGATATGGACGGCTTGCGGAAGGTCCCCGACAATCTACCGGGCGGCGACATGCTGCGCGCCAACCTCGGCAAGCCGCTGACGCGCATCCCCGATCCGTTCGGCAAGTTCGAGAGTTTCGCGCATCATAACAACGCGATGCTGCGCGACTTCCTCGACCGCTTCGGCTTCGACTACGAATTCCTGTCGGCGACCGATTGCTACACCAGCGGCCGCTTCGACCCGACCTTGCTCCAGATTCTCGCCAATTACGACGCGGTGATCGACGTCATCCTGCCGACGCTCGGGCCGGAGCGGCGCGCCACCTATGCGCCCTTCCTGCCCGTCTGCCCGAAGACCGGCGTGGTGCTGCAGGTGCCGCTGATCGAGCGCGACGCGGCGGCGGGCACCGTCACTTATCTCGACCCCAACGACGGCGAGCGGATGACCGTGAAGGTCACCGGGGGCGCGGTGAAGTGCCAGTGGAAGGTCGACTGGGCGATGCGCTGGCTGGCGCTCGGCGTCGACTATGAGATGGCCGGCAAGGACCTGATCGATTCGGTGACGCTGTCGTCGCGGATCGTGCGCATCCTCGGCGCCAAGCCGCCCGAGGGGTTCAACTATGAGCTGTTTCTCGATGCCAACGGCGAGAAGATCTCGAAGTCGCGCGGCAACGGCCTCACCATCGAGGAGTGGCTGACCTACGCCTCGCCCGAGAGCCTCGCCTTCTACATCTACCGCGAGCCGCGCAAGGCGAAGAAGCTGTCGTTCGACGTCATCCCGAAGTCGGTCGACGAATATTATCAGTTCCTCGGCAATTTCGCCGACCAGCCGCCCGAGCAGAAGCTCGGCAACCCGGTGTTCCACATCCATGAGGGCAAGCCGGTGCCGGTCGAGCTGCCGGTCAATTTCGCGCTGCTGCTGAACCTCGTCGCCGTCGCCGGCACCGGGGTTCAGGATTCGGCGGGGCTGTGGAAGTACCTCTCGCGTTACGTCGCCGGCGCCACGCCCGAGACGCACCCCGAGCTCGACCGGCTGGTGCAGTACGCGGTGCGCTACGGCAGCGACTTCGTCGTGCCGACCCTGCAGCGCCGTGCACCGGTCGATCTCGAGGCGCAAGCGCTCGCCGACCTCGATGCGCGGCTGCAGGCGCTGCCCGACGACGCCGATGCCGAGGCGATCCAGTTCGAGGTCTATGAGTGCGGCAAGGCCGCCGGCTTCGATAATCTGCGCGACTGGTTCAAGGCGCTCTACGAGACCCTGCTCGGCTCCTCGCAGGGGCCGCGCATGGGCTCGTTCATCGCGCTCTACGGCATCGCCAACACGCGTCGGCTGATCGCCGAGGCGCTGGGCGCGGTTCGGCACTAGGCTGGACGGAACCTAAGACTTTCCCCATCGTCATCCCCGCGAAGGCGGGAATCCATTCACTCCGCCGTCGGCGACAATGGATCCCCGCCTTCGCGGGGATGACGGAGAGGGGAACATGAAGAAACTCGCCATCACGCTCGCGGTGCTGGCACTTCCCGCGCCGGCGTTCGCCGACACGGCCTCGCTATACCGCGAAGGCAAGTTCGCCGAGGCCGCCAAGACCGGTGCGCAGGAAGCGACGCCTGAATCGCAGACCTTCGCCGCGCGTTCGCTGCTGGCGCTCGCCGCCTTCCGCACCGCCGACAAGGCGCGCGCCATCGCGATCTGCAACGAGGCGGCCGAGCTGGCCGACAAGGCCCTCGCCGCCCGCCCCGGCTACGGCCCCGCCATCCTGCAGAAGGGCATCGCCGTCGGCTATGTGGCGAAGCTCGAACGCTCGCAGGGCAAGGGCAAGGCGGCGCGCAAGCTGATGGACGAGGCACGCACCGCGCTCCCCAATGACGCGATCGCCTGGGCGGCGCTCGGCGGCTGGCATGGCGAGGCGGTGGCGACGCTCGGCGGCTTTCTCGCCAATGCGGCACTCGGCGCCAAGAAGGCCGAGGCGACGCGCGCCTTCGAAACCGCACTGACCAAGCCCGGCGCCGGCGCGGCGGTGCCGACCTACTACGCCTTCACCTTGCTGTCGCTCGACGCCGACAATGCGCCGCGCGCCGAAGCGCTGCTGGCGCAGGCCGCCAAAGCCGCGCCGGGCGATGCCTTCGACACGATGCTGAAGCGGCAGGCGGCGCAGGTGCTGCCGCTGTTGCAGAAGAAGGACGTTGCAGGCGCCCGCGCGCTGGCGAAGCGCCTGCAACCGTTCGGGACGCTCGTTTAGCCGCCCCAAAAACCCCTCGCCTGCTTGCAGGAGAGGGAGGGGCCCAGCCGCAGGCTGGGTGGGTGAGGGTGACCGGCGGCCAAAGAGCTCGCTGACGCTCGCACACCCTCACCTAACCTCTCCCGCAAGCGGGAGAGGGATGCCCTTGCCGCTTACGCGGCCTTCTTCTCGGCGATCCAGCGGTCGATCTTCGCCTCGAGCACCGCGAGCGGCAGCGCGCCGGTCATTAGCACCTGCGTGTGGAACTCGCGGATGTCGAACTTCGGCCCCAGCTCGCGCTCGGCGCGCTCGCGCAGTTCCTGGATCTTCAGGCGGCCGGTCATATAGGCGAGCGCCTGCCCCGGAATGGCGATGTAGCGCTCGACCTCCGACACCGCGTCGGTACGGCTCATCGACGAATTGTCGAGCATGTAGGCAATCGCCTGATCGCGGCCCCATTTCTTCGAATGGATGCCGGTGTCGACCACCAGCCGCATCGCGCGCAGCATCTGGTCGTTGAGGTGGCCGAAATACTGGTAGGGGTCGGTCAGCATGCCGATGCGCGGCCCGAGCGTTTCCGCATAGAGCGCCCAGCCCTCGACGAAGGCGGTGTTGCCGCCGAAGCGCATGAAGTTCGGCAGGCTGGTATTCTCCTGCGCGAGGCTGATCTGGAAATGATGCCCCGGCGCGCCCTCGTGCAGGTAGAGCGTCTCCATGCCCGGTGTCGTGCGCGACGGCAGGTCATAGGTGTTGAAGTAGAAGATGCCCGGGCGCGAGCCGTCGGGTGTACCCTGCTGGTACGAGCCGCCCGCGTCGTTCTTCTCGCGATAGGCGGGCACCGGTCGGATTTCGAGCGGCGACTTTGGCAAGGTCGAGAACAGCTCGCCGATGCGCGTATCGACCTTCTTGCCGATGTCGTAATAGCCCTGCGTCAGCGCTTCCTTCGACTTCGCCTTGAACTTCGCGTCGGTGCGCAGATAGTTGAAGAAGGACTTGAGGTCGCCCTTGTAGCCGACCTGGGTCTTCACCTTCTCCATCTCGCCCTTGATGCGCGCCACTTCGCGCAGGCCGGTCTGGTGGACCTCCTCGGCGCCGAGCGGCAGCGTGGTGTTCTGCTCGATCAGGTAGCTATAAAGCCGGTCGCCACCCTTCATGTAGGCGAGGCCCACGCCCTCGCGCGATTTCGGCCGATACTCGGTCTTCAGGAAGTCGCGCAGCCGCGCATAGGCCGGCAGGATCTTGTCCTTCACCGCGGCGGCATATTCGGTGCGCAGCCGCGCCTGGTCGGCGGCCGAAATCTCCGCCGGGAATTTCTTCAGCGGGCCCATGAACACGCTGTTGTCGACGCCCATGCCGATCTGCGTGTCGAGCTGGCCGATGACGTTGTCGACGACGAGGCGCGGCTGGGTGACGTCGCTCGCCATGCCCTCGCGGAAACGGCCGATGGCGCGGTCGATCAGCACGACATAGCCGTCGATGCGCTTCAGATTGTTCTCATAGTCGGCGAGCGTCTTGAACGGCGCCGCGCCCTCGCCCGAGCTCAAATCGGGGAAGAAGGTGTGGAAGCCGAAGAAATGGTCGATCGGCCGCACGACGGTCAGCGGCAGGATTTCCGGCCCGAGCGCGCGCAGGCCGAGTTCGGTCTGCCATTTGAACACGTCATAGGCGACCTGGTCCTGCGCGGTCAGCGAGTCGCGCGGAATGGCGTTCAGCCGCGCCAGCTCTGCCTGCCCCGAGGCGACCTCGGTCGCATAATATTCGTCGGTGATATAGTCGCCGAACTGGTCGGCGTAGCGCAGGTCGCCGCGGAACAGCGCCGAGATCGGGTTGCGCTTCAGATTGCCCTCGTCGCTTTCGGCGAACAGCGCCTTCAGCTGCGCGTCATGGTCGGGCTTCGGCGCCTCGGCGGCGGCCGGAGCGGCGGGCGCGGCGCTCGCCGATGGCGCGGCATCGGGGGCGGTGCAGCCGGCGACGAGCGCGGCAAGCGAAGCGGCGAGCAAAAGGCGAGCGGTCATGACGGCGGAACTCCCAAATCCGGTGTGACGCTTGGATAGGACGGTCCCCCGGTGCGGGCAAGCCGCGCACGACGGTTCCATGACGATAGAAAGCGATAGGTTCGCGATGCGGACGCTTGCGCGCCTGCCGGGCATCGGCATGATCGCCGTTCCTGGGGATGGAGTGTCAGTGCTCAAGCGTAAAACGCTCGCCGCCTTTGCCGGCCCGTATATGCCGCTCGCCGCCATCGGCCTGCCGCTGATCGTCTATTTGCCGCCCTATTATGCGGGGAGCCTCGGCCTCGACCTCGGCGTCGTCGGGCTGATCTTCTTCCTCGTGCGGCTACTCGACGTGCCGCTCGATCCGCTTCTCGGCCACTGGATGGACGGCACCAACAGCCGCTGGGGCCGCTATCGCCCCTGGCTGGCGGTCGGCACGCTCGTCACGATGCTGGGCGCGCTGCTGGTGTTCATGGCGCAACCGGGCATCTCGCCTTTCCTCGCCTTCGCGCAGCTGATGTTCATGTATGTCGGCTATTCGATCATGATGGTGTCGCAGCTCGCCTGGGGCGCCACCCTCTCCAGCGACTATCACCAGCGTTCGCGCGTGTTCGGCTGGCGCGAGGCGGCGGGCGTGCTCGGCATGGTGCTGGTGCTGATGCTGCCCTGGCTGGTCGGCCGCGCCACCGGCGCGCACGACCCGGCGCCGGGCATCCATGCGATGGGCTGGTTCATCGTCGCGATGGCGCCGCTGACCGTCCTGCTGATGCTGGTCGCCGTCCCCGAACGGCCGCGCCTCGCCGAACGAACCGAGGTGAGCTGGGCCGACCTGAAGGCGCTGGCGCGCAATCCGCTGATGCGGCGGCTGCTCGCCATCGACGTGTTCGCCGGCCTCGCGCCCGGCGTCACTGGCGCGATGTTCATCTTCTACTTCGAGCATCGCCTCGGCTTTTCGGCGAGCGAGGCGAGCCTCCTCCTGCTGATCTATTTCGTCGCCGGCTTTGCCGCGGCCCCCTTGTGGATGAAGCTCGCCGGCAAGCTCGGCAAGCATCGCGCCGCCGCCGTCGCCGGCGTCTTCTACTGCCTCGCGCATGGCTCGCTGGCGCTGCTGCCCGCCGCGGAGGTCAGCGATGCGATGATCGGCATGGCGATCGCCGGTATTCCCTACACCGCGCCGCTGTTCCTCTCGCGCGCGATGCTCGCTGACGTCGCCGACGCCGATCGGCTGGAGACCGGGCTCGACCGCAACGGGCTGATCCAAGCGGTGCTGACCACCACCCTGAAGATCGCGCACGCCGCGCCCGTCGCGATCATCTACCCTTTCCTCGACTGGATCGACTTCAACGCGTCGCCCAAGGCGGTGAACACGCCGGAGGCGATCATGGGGATGACCCTGCTGTTCGTCGTCTCGCCGATCCTGCTGATGGCGACGGCGGCGTGGCTGATCGCGCGGTGGCCACATGACGAGGCGGCGCATGAGAAACTGCAGGCGGCGCTCGCCGCGCGTGATGCGGGGCAGGGCTAGGCGCAGCTTTTGTCGGCGACGCCCACCTTGTCGAGCGTCTCGCGCAGGACGCGCGCCCACAGCGCATAGCCGGCGGGGTTGAGATGAACGCCGTCGTCCTCGAGCAGCTTCTCCGGCTCGTCCATCGCCGCGGCCAGATCGACGAAATGGCAATTGGGGCGGCGCGAACAGGCCGCGCGGGCCGCGCCGCTGCCGCGCACCGCCTGGAAAGCGTGAGCCGACCCCGGCACCGTTCGCGGCAACGATGACAACAGCACCGGCCGGTCGGCGGGCAGCGCGGCGAGCAGCCGGTAATAGCTGTCGGCCAGCCGGTCGTCCTCGCCGCGCAGCACGTCGTTCGTGCCGATTTGCACCACCACGGCGGCGGCGCGGTCGAGCGATGTCAGCTCGGCGACGCGCGCCGTCAGTTCGCGCGCGGTCTCACCGCCGATGCCGAAGCTGGCAGTACAGGACCCGACCTGCGCAGCGTTGAGGCCCTGCACATGCGAATCGCCGATGAACAGCAGCGCCCCCGCCGGCACTGAGCGGTCGAGCCGCGCGTACTGGCCGCGCATGTCGGCCTGCCAGCGGTCGCGTTTCGCCTCGCCGATCCGGTCATCGAATCCCAGCCGCCGCGCCACCGCTTCCGGCCGCCACAGCGCTGCGCCCAAAGCCGCGACCAGCGCGGCGACGATCAGCCAGGGCAGCCAGCGCGTCATCTCCGTCCCCTCACGGCCGCAGCGGTACCTCGGTGGTATATTTGATCTGCTCCATCGCGAACGACGAACTGACGTCGTGCAGCGGCGCCACCTTGATGAGCTGCTTGTAGATGCGATCGTAGTCGGCGATGTCGGCGCACACCACCTTCAGCAGATAGTCGACCTCGCCCGCCATCCGGTAGAATTCGACGATCTCAGGAATGCGGCGCACGCCGGCCGCGAAATTCTCCAGCCAGCCTTCGTCGTGCGCCGCCGTGCGGATCGACACGAAGACGGTGACGCCGAGGCCGACCGTCTCGCGATCGACGAGCGTCACCCGCCCGGTGATGACGCCGGCCTCCTCCAGCCGCTTCACTCGTTTCCAGCAGGGGGTCGCCGACAGGCCGACGACCTCCGACAGCGCGTTGATCGACAAGGTCGCATCGCGCTGCAGCGCCGTCAGGATGCGCCGGTCGACGGCATCGACGGAAACGGCGCGGGTCATCCAGGTGAATTTCGTAGTATAAACATGCTACGAAATGGCCTGACACCGCGATAGAAAGCAATGATTCTTTCCCGGCTTGGCATATGATGCTGGCGAGCCACGGGAGGAATGAGACTATGCTGCGCGAGATGTTCACCGAGCACCCCGAAAGCGTCGGCGAAACCTACGGCGAGCATTTCCTCGTCGCCTCGAGCTTCGGCGTCACCATGCTCGGCGCGGGCCTTGCCTGCCTCGTCCACGCGCTGGTGCCGGGCCTGTTCGTCAAGACCGGCAGCGCCGCCGTCACCGGCCTCTACGATCGCATGGTGGCGCACCGCCGCCGGGTGCGCGACAGCGGCGTCACCGCGCCCGACGCGCTCGAATGGGTGATCTGAGCCTTCCGGCGACCCTTGTCCTAGTGTAGACGCCGTGGCCTAGGGCCATGGCATCGACCCCTTCCCCACAATCGGCTGACCCGATCGCCGCGCTGGCGCGTGGCGGGCGGCTCAATTTCCTCGGCTTCCTGCTGCGCCTGTTGGCGCGCCTGCCCTTCCTGTTCATCGCCGGCCAGCTCTACGGCGCCGCCACGCTCGGCCGCTTCGCCTACGCCATCCTCGTCGTCGAGCTGACCGCGCAGCTTTCAACGCTCGGGCTGAAACGCGGCATCTCGATCGCACTCGCCAAGACCGACCGACCGCATTCGCATGTGATCTGGGACGCGCTGGTACTCGGCTGGGCGCTGGCCGCCGTCGGCGCCGGCCTGCTCGCCACCTTCCCGCGCGTCGTGTTCCCGAACAGCTTCGTCACCGGGCTCGACCAGATGTTCCCGGTGACCGCGCTCGCCATCGTCGGGTCGGACATCGCGCTGGCGGCGCTCGCCTACAACCACAAGATCGGGGCGCAGGTGCGCGCCCGCTCGGTGATCGAGCCCTGGGTGCTGACCATCGTCGCCACCATCCTCGCCTTCACCATCTTCAAACGCGACGGGCTGATCATCGCCTATGCCGCTTCGATGATCGCGGCGTTCGTCGCCTCGATAATCCCCTGCATCCGCGAGTTCGGCCTGCCGCGCGGCTGGGTGCCTCACCCCGAGCGGCTGTTCACGCTCGCCCGCGAGAATATCGCGCTCGCCGGCGCCGACGCCATCGAATGGGCGACGCGGCGTCTCGACCTGTTCATCCTCGGCATCTTCGCCGCGCCAAGCGTGATGGGCGTCTATTATGTGGCGCAGCAGGTCGCCTCGCTGCCGCAGAAACTGAAGACCAGCTTCGATCCGGTGCTTGGCCCCCTGCTGTCGAACAGCCTCGTCGCCGGAGACCGCATCGCGATGGCGGGCCATGTCCGCCAGGTCGGCTTCTGGATCATCGCCGCACAGCTCTGCGTCGCGCTGGCGCTCGGCCTGCCCGGCGAGGCGGTGCTGAGCCTTGTCGGCACCGAGTTCGCCGGCGGCCAGACGGTGCTCGCCGTCCTGCTTGCCGTCGAGGCGCTGGCGGCGACCGCCGCGGTGTCGGAAGCCGCGCTCGTCTACACCAGCCCGCAGCGCAATCTGATGCTGTCGATCGTGACCATCGCCGCGCAGGCCGTGCTGACCGTGCTGCTCGTCCATTTCTGGATCGATGCCGGGATCAACGCTGGCGTCGGCGCCGCGCTCGGCCTCGCGTTGGCGCTGAGCCTCGGCTCGGTGCTGAAGGCGCGGTTGCTGGCGCGCGAGCTGGGCGCGCCGGTCACCGGGCTGCGCTGGGCGCTGTTCCCGGCGACGATCGGCGCCGCTGCTGTCGGCCTGCTGGTGCGCGGACTGCCCGACTGGGCGCAGATCGCCGTCGGCATTCCGGCGATCATCCTGACCTTCGGCGCGATCATGTGGAAATGGGGCTTCCGCCCCGACGACCGCATCCTGTTCAGAAAGCAGCCTTCTCCGACCTGAGCTGGAAGCGCACCTTCTTGGTATCGAAGTCGAGCGACACCCGCTCGAACGCGCGCAGGATATCGACCCCGATCAGCATCGCCGGCTTGCCCGCCAGCTTGAACTTCTTGAACGGGTGCGCGTCCGAATAGACGATCGGAATGTCGCCGAGGATGACGCCACCGATCTTCATGCGCGGCAGCATGCCATAGTCGGCGGCGATCTTGCGCCCGGTGACGCTCACCAGCTCGGTCGATACCTCGGTGCCCTTGGCGCCGCGCACCATCATCTTGCGCAGCTCGGGGTTGCCGATGGTCACCTGCGACCCCGAATCGACGATCGCATAGACGCGCTGGCCGTTGACCGAGGCATTGACCAGCACCAGCTGCCCGAAGCGGCGCTTGGCGGTGATGGTGATGACGTCGGCGTCCTTGTCTTCCGGCACGCGATAGTCGGACGGGCGGACGGTCATCTGCTCGCCGATGAAGTCCATCGTCACCCGCTGGTCAGCGAGTGCGTCGATGCCGATCAACCCCGCGGCGCCGAGCGCGGCGTCAGGAAGGATCGGCGCGCGGATGTCGGCGACCTCCTTGTGGCCGATCTTCAGCTTCTCGAGACGAGTCGTCCGCACCACGTCGACCCCGGCGACGCCGTGCAACTGCGCCGCGCGATCGGCGATGAGGCCCAATTTGGTGGCGAGGCTTTGCGAGATCACGGTGCGGTCGGCGCCGGTGTCGACGGCGAAGGCGAACGGGCCCTGGCCGTTGACGAACACCGGCACGGTCATCCGCGTGAGCTTGTCCTGCGCGGTCGCCAGCACCGATTCATTGGTGGCGGTCAGATCGCCGACCGGCGCCTGCGGGACCTCGGCACGCGCTGTCGTCGTCGCCAGCATCGCGGCGAGCAGCGCCGCGCCTCCCCAAAATCGACCCATGACCCAACCTCTTTTCGTTGGCTCCAGCTTACGCTGCGGGCAACCGGGGGCAAGATCGCCGGCGGTCGTTGGTGGAATAGCTGGCCGCGTCTGTCGAAGATCAGCTGCGGCCCTACCCGCGGCGGGGCGCGACGTCGAAGGCGATGGTCAGCCGCTCGCCGTCGCTGAACGGTACGGTGCCATGCCACATGATCGACGGAAACAGCGCGAGGCGCCCCGGCTGCGGCCTGATCAGCCGCAGCGGCGGCAGCCCAAGCTTCAGTTCGGCCGGCGGCACGCCGATCGACAGCCAGCCGGCGGTGTCGCTCTCGTCTTCGCCGACGCCCGGCGGCAGCGACACGTAGAAGGCCGAGCTGAGCCAGCCGCGCGGATGGACGTGGTTGATGTGAAAGCCCTGCGCCGACAGCCGCACCGACCAGCCGCCGACGATGCGCGCGCCGTTGCGCGGCTCCTTCAGGGTCGGGTGCGTCGGATCGGGCGGCGGCAGCCGCGAGACGTAGAGGTCGATGGCGTCGCCGAGCGCCTTCCTCACCTGCCGCATCAGCGGCTCGCTGCGGATGAGGATATCGCCGTCGGTCTGCGTGCCGCCGCGCAGCGACTGGTCGATCGGGTGCGACCGGGTGACGTGAAGCTCGCGCAGCCGCGCCGCCAGTTCTTCGAGGGGGGGCATGGCGTCGGCGATGTCGAGCGTCTGCACCAGCCGATCGTCGCCGGCCAGCCAATCGTGGCGCGCGTCGCCGGTCAGCCGCCACGCGGTGCCGAGATAGGCCCAGGCGAGCGCGCTGCCGGTGGCGGTCAGCGGTTCAACGAGCCGCGCCGCCTCGTCGGGCCGGCCATGGCGCAGCGCATGGCGGACGCGCACCAGCTCCAGCGTGAAATCGCCCGGCGGCAGCGCCGCGAGCAGCTTCGCGGCGTGGGCGCCGTCGCCCGCTTCGTCGGCCGTGATCGCCTCCAGATGGTCGAGCACCTGCGCCGCCTCGGCATCGCCGATCAGCGCCACCCGCGCCCGCTCGATCGCCATTCGCGCCTCGGCGTGGCGCTCGGCGCGATTGAGCAGCGCCACCAGCCCGTACCAGAGCTGGCGCTCGCGCGGCCGATCGGCGAGCGCCGCCTCGAAGCTCGTCTCGGGCGGCACGGTGCGCGTCTGGCCGCGCAGCTGCGCCAGCGCCATATGGCCATCGAGCCAGTCGGGATTGGCATTTACCTTGGCGGTAAGATGGCGCTCGATCGCCGGCGGGCCGCCCGGATCGGCGGCGTTGCGCGCGATGAACAGTTCAAGGTCACCCGGCGTCAGCGCCTCGGCGCGCGCATAATAGGGGGCGGGGTCGGTGCCGCCGCGTTCCGCCTCGACCGTCGCCCGCGCCCGCGCCGCCTTCGAATCCGCCGGCGCCAGCGTCACCGCCTTGTCGAGCGACGCCACCGCCGCTTCGAGGTCGCCCTCGCCGCGATCGATCAGCCCCAGCATCAGCCAGGCGTTGGCGAGATCGGGCCGATGGCCGGTGGCGGCGACCAGCGCCTGCCGCGCCTCGACAAAGCGCTCCTCGGTCTCGGCGGTCATCGCGAGGTTGACCAGCGCGTCGACGAAATCGGGCTTCAGCGCCACCGCGCGACGGTAGTGATCGAGCGCCAGCGCATTCTCGCCGAGGTCGGAGAGAAGGTTGGCGTAGTTGTTGTGAACCTGCGGGTCGTTCGGCCCCAGCTCGACCGCCGCCGCAAACTGCGCGCGCGCCGCCGCCGTATCGCCGCGCCGCTTTTCGACCAGCGCCAGAAGATGGCGAACCTGCGGGACGCGCGGCGCCTGGCCGATGATCGTGCGCGCCAGCTCCCGCGCGCGCTCCAGATCACCCGCCGAAAAAGCCGCGTTCGCCTCGCCGAACAGCGCCTGCAAATTGACGCCGGCGGTCATCGCCTCAATCGTCGTGGTTGGGCGTGCTGCGCGTGCCCCACGGCCCGGCGAGATCCTCCAGCACCACGTCGATGCACTCGGCCTCCAGCCGCACCGAGGCGCCGCCGGCGAAGTCGAGCGTCACGCCGCCCTCTTCGGGCCGGATCGCGAGCAGCGCCAGCACCGTGTCGCCCGCCACTGGCCAGCCTTTGCGTTGCGCCTTTGCCACGCCGTCGAAGCGCAGCGCCGAGCGGGTGCGCGACGGCACATCGGCTTCCCAGCGATAGCGGTTGGCGACCAGCGCGAAGCGGCGCGCCTTTGCGTCGAACGCGATGTCGTCGACGCGCACCGCGGCGTCCTGCATCAGCGCCGAGATGACGGGCAGGTCGTCGGCCTCATGGCCGATCAGGCGCAGGCGCTCGCTCATCAGCCGTCCGAAACGCGTTCGATGTCCGCGCCGACCGCCGACAATTTCTCCTCGAGCCGCTCATAGCCGCGGTCGAGGTGATAGACGCGGTTGACCACCGTCTCACCGTTGGCAGCGAGGCCGGCAAGCACGAGGCTCATCGAGGCGCGAAGATCGGTCGCCATCACCGGTGCGCCGACCAGCGACTTCACGCCCTTCACCACCGCCGAGCGGCCGCGTACCGTGATGTCGGCGCCCATGCGCGACAGTTCGGGGACGTGCATGTAGCGATTCTCGAAAATCGTCTCGGTGAGGAGCGACGCGCCCTCGGCGAGCGTCAGCATCGCCATGAACTGCGCCTGCATGTCGGTCGGGAAGCCCGGATAGGGCTGCGTCGTCACGTTGATCGCGCGAAGCTCGCCGGCGCGGCGCACCTTGATGCCCTTCGCCGTCGGCTCGACCTCGACGCCGGCCTCGCGCAGCGACGCGACGATGGCGCCCAGATCGTCGAGGCTGGCGCCGACCAGTTCGAGTTCGCCGCCGGTGATCGCCGCGGCGCAGGCATAGGAGCCTGCCTCGATGCGGTCGGGCATGACGGCATAGGTCGCGCCGTGCAGCCGGTCGACGCCGTGGATGGTCAGCCGTTCGCTACCGATGCCGTCGATCTTCGCGCCCATCGCGACGAGGCAGCGGCAGAGATCGACGATCTCGGGCTCGCGCGCCGCATTCTCGATGACCGTCTCGCCCTTGGCGAGCACGGCGGCCATCAGCGCATTCTCGGTCGCGCCGACCGAGACCATCGGGAAATCGATCCGCCCGCCGCGCAGACCGCCCTTCGGCGCCGTCGCCTTCACATAGCCGGCCGCCAGCTCGATCTCGGCGCCGAGCGCTTCCAGCGCCTTCAGGTGAAGGTCGATCGGCCGGTTGCCGATGGCGCAGCCGCCGGGCAGCGACACCGTCGCCTCGCCTTCGCGCGCCAGCAGCGGCCCGAGCACGAGGATCGAGGCGCGCATCTTGCGGACGATGTCGTAGGGCGCGACCGTCGAGCTGATATTGTTGGCACGCGCCGTCATCACCCGGCCGAACTCGCCGCCGCGCGCGCCCTCAATGGTGGTCGAGACGCCGTGCCCGTTGAGCAAATGGCCGAAGGTATCGACGTCGGCGAGCCGCGGCAGGTTGCGAAGAGTGAGCGGCTCGTCGGTGAGCAGCGCGCACGGCATCAGCGTGAGCACCGCATTCTTCGCGCCTGAAATCTGGATGCTGCCGTTGAGCGTGCGGCCGCCGCGGATGACGATCTTGTCCATCGCCGTTGATTAGGGCGGCGCTAGAGCCTCGGCAAGGTCACGCCCTGCTGGCCCATATATTTGCCTGCCCGGTCGGCATAGCTGACCTCGCAGGGCTCGTTCCCTTGCAGGAACAGGAACTGGCAAGCGCCTTCATTCGCGTAGATCTTCGCGGGCAGCGGCGTGGTGTTCGAAAACTCCAGCGTGACATGCCCTTCCCAGCCGGGCTCCAGCGGGGTGACGTTCACGATGATTCCGCAGCGCGCATAGGTCGATTTGCCGAGGCAGATGACCAGCACGTCGCGCGGCACGCGGAAATATTCGACGGTGCGGGCCAACGCGAAGCTGTTCGGCGGAATGATGCAGACATTGGTCTTCCGATCGACGAAGCTGGTCGGCGAGAAATTCTTCGGGTCGACTACTGCCGAATCGACGTTGGTGAAGATCTTGAACTCGTCGGCGACGCGCGCGTCATAGCCGTAGGAGGAGAGGCCGTAGGAGATGCAGCCGTCGCGGCGCTGCCGGTCCTCGAACGGCTCGATCATGCCGTCGGCGAGCGCGCGCTCGCGGATCCAGCGGTCGGACATGACGGCCACGAAACTCTCCCTCTATCGGATGTGCAGGACGCAGATCAGCGTGAATAGCCGCCGCGCGGTATCGAAATCCACCTCGACCTTGCCGGCCAGCCGTTCCTGCAAGGTCTCCGCCGCCTCGTTGTGGATGCCGCGCCGCGCCATGTCGATCGTTTCGATCTGGCTGGGCGAGGCGTTGCGGATCGCCTTGTAGTAGCTGTCGCAGATGGCGAAATAGTCGCGGACGATGCGCCGGAAGGGCGACAGCGCCAACACGAAGGTTTCAAGCGCGCGGTCGTCGGCCGCGGCGATATCGATGGCGAGCCGCCCCTCCTCGACGCGCAAGGTGACCTTGAACGGCCCGGCATAGCCGCCGTCATAGGGGCCGGCCGGCGCGAAGTGATTGCCTTCGAGCAGATCGAAGATCGCGACGCGCCGCTCCTGCTCGACATCGGCGTTGCGCCAGATGATCGTCCGCTCGTCGAGCTTCACATCGATGATGCGCGGATCGCTCACGGCACCGCCGGATAGGCGGCGACCAGCCGCGCGAGCTGCTGGCGCACCGGGGCCAGCACGTCATCCTGCGTCTTGCCGAGCCGCACCACCACCAGCCGCTTCGACGGCACGACGATCACATATTGGCCGAGGTGGCCGATCGCGGCGTAGGCGTCGGCGGGTCCTGCCTCGGGAAACAGCGCCTGTGCGCTGCCCTTCGGGCGCGGGCGGTTGAGCCAGAAATGACCGCCATACCCGCCATCGGTGGCGGCGGGCGCCTGCACGAAGCTGACCCATTCGGCCGGCACGATGCCCTTGCCGCCGTCGAGATAGAGCTGGCCGAATTTCGCCCAATCGCGCGCGCTGGCGTGGCAGAGCGAGCCGCCGAGCATCGTGCCCGTCGCGTCATATTCGCAGACGAGGCTGCTCATCCCTGCGGGACGGGCCAGCCGGCTTTCGATGTGCGCGCGCATCGCGGCGCGGCGGGCCGCCGGCGTCTTCGCATTCGGCGCGACGGTGCGCTGGACGATGTCGGCAAGGATGACGCTGGTCGCGGTCGAATATTCATATTTGGCGCCCGGCTTCGCTTCGAGCGGCTGCGCGATCGAGGCGCCCGCCGCGTCGCCGGCGCGGTCGGTGTAGAGGATGCGCACGGTGTCGGCATCCTGCAGCCGCTCACCGCCTTCCTCATGATTGAGGCCCGACGACATATGGAGGAGTTGCCGCAAGGTGATCGCCGCGCGCGGGTCGCCCGGCTTGGCGTGCCATTCCGCGACCGGTGCCGGCGTGTCCAGCTGCAGCTTTCCTTCCGCCACCAATTGCCCGACCAGCGTCGCGGTCAGCGACTTCGCCATCGACCAGGAGATGAAGCGGTTGCCGGGGCCATAACCGCGCCCGTAGCGCTCATAGACCGGCACGCCGTCCTTCAGCACGACCACCGCGCGCGTCTCGCCAAGCTCGGGTCGCGTGAAGAAGGAATCGGCCGCCTGTTGTGCAGGCGACAGCGGCGCCGCGCCGATCAGCGCGGCGGCGGCTGCCAAAATCATGCTTGCCCGAAAGCCCCTCATCGCGTCACCTCTAGCCCGATCGCCGCAGGTTAGGGAGGGGGCGCATGAAGGCAAGCCGTTGGATGCTCGGGGCGGTGCTCATCGTCGCCCTCGGCGTCGGTGGACTTTTCGCGCTCCGGGCCAGCCCGATCGGCCAGCAGACCGAGGTCGGCGTCGGCTATGGCGCGCGCACCGCCTGCGCCTGCCGCTATCTCGGCAACCGCAGCCTCGACAGCTGCAAGACCGACTTCGAGCCCGGCATGGAGATGGTGCGGCTGAGCGAGGACCCGGCGGCGAAACGCATCACCGCGACCGTCCCGCTGATCGCCTCGCGCTCGGCGACCTATGCGGAAGGCTATGGCTGCACCTTGAACGACGACTAGATCAGTTTGATCTCGCGCAGCCGCTGCTGGAGATACTCGTCCGCCGTGATTGCCTCCGGATAACGGTCGGGTGTCTCGGGCGTCACGCAGCCGGGAAGCGTGCGGATCGCGAATTCCGGCTCGAAGTGCAGGAAGAAGGGCGTCGAGTAGCGCGGCAAGCCGCGGCGCTCGGGCGCCGGGTTGACGACGCGGTGCGTCGTCGACGGCAGATAATGGTTGGTCAGCCGCTGCAGCATGTCGCCGACATTGACCACCAGCGCGCCCTCGGGCGGGGTGATCGCCAGCCACTGGCCGTCGCGCGTCTTCACCTCGAGCCCCGCCTCCTCGGCGCCAAGCAGCAGGGTGATGACGTTGATGTCCTCATGCGCGCCGGCGCGCACGCCGGGTGCGTCCATCGGCACCGGCGGATAATGGAGCAGGCGAAGCACCGAATTGCCAAGGCGCACCTTGTCGTCGAAGAAGCGCTCGTCGAGCTTCAGGTAGCGGGCGATGGCGCGCAGCAGCGTCGCGCCCATCTCGTCGAGGGCGTCGTAGAGCGTCTTCACATGCGTATGGAAACCCGCGACCTCGGTCGGCCAGAGGTTCTCCGGCATATAGCGGCGATACGGGTGCGCATCGGGCAGGTCGCGGCCGACGTGCCAGAATTCCTTCAGGTCGTGAACCTTGGCGTCCTTCGCGGTCTCGACGCCGAACGGGGTCAGGCCGCGCGCGCCGCCGGTGCCGGGCAGGTGGTAACGGCGCTTCAGGCCTTCGGGGAGCGCGAAGAAGGCTTTGGTATCCTCGACGGCCCGGTCAATGACGCCTTGGTCGATTCCATGGTCGGCGACAACGGCGAAGCCGGTGCGGCGGAAGCTATCGCCCAGTTCCTCCGCGAAACGGTCGGGATCGGTGGCGGCGAGGCCCATCGAAACGGGCTGGATCGCGGCGGGGGCGGCATCGGCCATGGGACTCGCCTGAGCTGACGGGAAGAAGACCCGCCCTTTACTGCCGCGGGTTACTCGCCGTCAAAGAAGGTCCCTTCAACGGGGCTCATTTCATCAGAGCATCCAAGCCTGCGGCCATTCGGGAACCGGCCGACCGTAATAGAACACGGCCCGGTTGCCCTCGATCCGTTCACGGCGGACGCGGCGCATCTCGCTGCGGTCGCGGTTCTTCACATCATACGCCATCACGCTACTCACAAACTGATCGACCCCGGTCTCTAGCCGGCGTCAGGTCAGCGAAAACAATGCGGCAGGCGCGCGAACGGTTCCCTCGGACCACCGCTCAGGCGGCAGGAGCTATCGTATCGGGTCCGCGATCTTCCGATCGGCCGTGGCGGCAATTGGGGCAGAGATGCGCCGCCGCGCGGTCTTCGCGCAGCCGGCAGTTGAGGCACCAATAGGCGCCGCACGCCAGGCAGTGGCGCCAATTGCCGCCAGCGGCATGACAGGTCTGGCAACTCGCCATCGCAGCCCCCCACCGCCGCGGCATCAACCCGGCGGCGATGATGCGCCCGGTCGGTCCCCAAGTCGATAGCGCGCGGTTAACCGCATCCGCTAAGCGAACGCTAACCGCAGGCGTGCCAGACCTGTCACCCATGTTCGACTCGCTTCTCGATCGGCTGGTCGCCGGACAGCATGATGCGGATCGTCGCGGCTCCGAGCTGCGCGAGGCGGTGGCGCTGAAGGCGCTGCTCGACCTCGACGGCACGCTTCACCCCATCGACATCGGCAACATCTCCGCCGGCGGCTTGATGGCCAGCCTCGATGCCGAGCTGGCGCCGGGTACCCGCCTCGCGGTGCTGCTCGACGGCCAGAGGCTGAAGGGTGAAGTAAGGTGGCAACACGCCGGACGCTTCGGCATGTGCTTCGATGAGCCCCCGTCACTCGACCCGGCGATGATCGCGCGCTACCGCGCGGCAAATGTGGAGGCCTCCAAGCAAATGTCACGCTGGATGATCTAGCCGTAGCACTTTTTGGAATAGGATTGGCGGATACCGTACATTTTTTGCAGAGGAGGCAACCAATTTATTTGATAGATGGAAAGATGTTGTCGCTCGTTTCGGCATCGCCGAATGTTTTTTCTGACCCTTCTGCCCGATTTATATCGCAGATATACTGAGGCTCTTCCGCAACATCCCCCGCGCGCACCTCCCCCGACTGTGCAGCGGCGCAAATTCATATTGCCGTGCATCCGAAATGACTATAGGGCCGTACTTGGGGGTTGTTGGGCAGTTGGCGAGGCGGGGGAGTTGTACCGCCACTGCTTTCTCCGATCGTAAGCGTGCCGGGTCCGTTCAGGGGCCGCGGTCGTTGCGTGCGGAGCGAGCATAGCCGCGTTGGCCCGGTGTGATCCCGTTTAGCACTGAGTGGCCTGGCGATATGAGCGCATCGAACCGTCTTTCCGTGACCCTTCCGGCCCGTGGCAGCACGGCGCGAACCCGGCGCAACCGCTGGCTCGCAAGCACCGCGCTCGGCGCGTCGGCACTGTTGCTGGCGGCGACGCCCGCCGCCGCGCAGATCGCGCCCGACGCGCTGCCGGTCATCGGCGCCAACCCGATCGGCATCAATGCGCCCAGCACCGTCGGCAACACGATGACGGTGACCCAGACGCAGGCGCGCGCCGTCGCCAATTGGGACAGTTTCAACGTCGGCTCGACCGCCACGGTCAACTTCGTTCAGCCCGGCGCGTCGTCGATCATTCTGAACCGCGACCTCAGCGGCAACCTGTCGGAGATCGCCGGCAACATCACCGCCAACGGCCAGGTGTGGCTGCTCAATTCGGCGGGCGTGATGATTTCGCCGACCGGCCATGTCACCGCCAAGGGTTTCCTCGCGACGACGCACACGCTCGTTCAGTCCGACAGTGATTTCCTCAACGCGGCGAACACGAGCTTCAGCTTCGAGGACATGACCTCGGGCGGAAATCCGAGGATCCTCAATCAGGGTACGATCGACATCAACCTCGACACCCCTTTGGGCACGGGCGGTTATGCCATCCTGTCGGCGCGCGAAGTCATCAACCGCGGCGACGCGCTGCCGGGCGACGCGATCATCCGCGCGAACCTTGGCCGCGTGATCCTTGCCGGCGCGGAGACCTTCACCATCGGCCTCGACGGCGCGAACAACTCGCTGGTGAGCTTTGCCCTCGAAGGCGAATATGACCAGGTCGAAGCCGCGATCGTCACGCAGGCAGGGCGGATCGAGGCCTATGGTGGCAAGGTGCTCCTGGCCGCGCGTGCCGTCGATGGTGTGTTGAGCTCTGTCGTCAACATGGCCGGTGTCGTCGATGCGACGGCCGCCCGGTTCGACGGCACCAACCTCGTGCTGTCCGGCGCGACGGCGACGGCGGGTGAGATCGTTATCGATGGCGGCGCCCACGGCGAGGTGGTGATCGGCACCGATCCCGACGATGTTTCGGCAAACCCCTATGGCGGTCGCCTGCTCGCCAACGGCTTCGACGGCGCCCACGGCGGCCTCATCCAGATTCTCGGGCAGGACATCCAGATCGCCACCAGCGAGCGGCGCGTCCAGATCCTCGCGAGCGCGGTACGCGGCGACACCGGCACCTCTGCCGGCGACGGCGGCCGGATCGGCATCGGCATCGGCCTTTCCGGCACCGACTATGACGGCACCGCCCCGGCGCAGCTCGTGACGATCGGTGATGGCTCGCGCGATCTCGACCCCGACACGCCGCTGTCGCAGTTCGACGCGGCGAGCTTCGGCGGCACCAGCCGCCAGGGCGGCGAAATCGCACTTGGCGGCAACTCGGTGGTCGTGAACGGTAAGTTCAACGTGCAGGCCGACCGCTATTTCATCGGCGGCGATCCGCAGAATACCGCCGGCGGCCTGAACGGCGTGGGCGGCACGATCAGCGTGACCGCTGGCAGCTTCACGCTCGAATCCAAGGGCACACTTGACGCACGCGCCACCTTCATGGGCGGCAGCGGCGGCATCGTCGACATCAACGCCGGAAACATCGCGATCGCCGGCAAGGCCACACTCAACGACCCGTCGATCACCGTTGTCGGCTACCAGAACGGCGGCGACATCCTCATCGGCGGCCTGCCCGGTGGCGCGCCCTTCCCCGGCGGAACGCTGCCGACGTTGGTTACGCTCGGCGACCCCGAAGGCACGGCAAACCTGTTCGCGAGCACGCCCGATCCGTCGGCCGTCGCGTCGCACGGCGGTACGATCTCGATCTGGTCCGAGACGCTTACCGGCACCACCAGTGCCCGGATAAACGCGACCGTCCGCAGCGGCGGCATGGGCGGGTTCGGCGGCCGCATCGACATTGGCGGCAGCAGCGTGGGCATCCAGCCCGGCTCGACGCTCAATGCGACGGCGACGCAGGCCGTCGGCATTGGCGGCCAGATCAACGTCGCCGCAACGAACATGATCACCATCAGCGGCAACATGAGCCTGACCACGCTGCTCGACACGACCGGCGGCGCGCAGGGCGGCGCCATCTCGGTCGGCGGTGGCGACGGGGGAACGCCGCTATTCGGCATGACCCAGCCGACAAGCGTGAACATCAGCGCCTTTACCCGGCTCGACGCCGACGCCGGCAACCTCGGCACCGGCGGCCGCGTCTCGGTGTTCGCCGATCGCCTGACGCCGATGGGCGTGGCGACGCTCGCCGGGAACATGACCGCGCAGGCCGGCACCAACGGCGGCAGCGGCGGCAAGGTCGAGGCCGGCGCCTACCTGCTCCAGCTCAACGGCACCACCGTCAACGCCTCGGGGCTCGGCTATGGCTGCTCGAACGCGGGCAACTGCTTCGGCGGCCTGATTGATTTTTCGGGCCATGATGTGGAGGTTAACGGCAGTTCGGAACTGCTCGCCAACGGCTACGCGCTCGCCGGCTTCATCGACATCCAGGCGGATGCGTTGCTGTCCTTCAGCGGGCAGATGCGCGCGGAAAGTGAAACGCCGACGCTGCCGAGCAACCCGACGAAGGGCATCCGGCTCATCGCCGGCGACTCGCTTGGCGGCAACGGGTCGCTTTACACCGACGAGGGCAACGTCAGCCTCACAAGTGCGGGCAGCATCGGCTTCTCCGGCCAGATACAGACCGGGTCGGGCAATGTGGCACTCGCCGCGACGGGCGGCTTGCCGATCGAAATCTCCCAGAACGGCCAGATCGATACCGACACCGGCAGTATCTCGCTGTCGGTCGGCGGCGAAACCTTCATGGAAATCCTCGGCAGCCTCGACAGCGGCTTCGGCCAGATCAGCCTGACCGCCGGCGACGCCTCGGGCATCTACGTCGGCGACATGGCCTACGGCTCGCTGTTCCTCGAAGCCAACGGCATCTCGGTCAGTGGCGGGATGAACACCGACGTCGAGATTTTCGGCGCCAATTCGAACGGCGGCAATTTCGTCGCCATGCTCGGCACGAATGGCGAACTCAGGCTCGAGAATGTCGTGACCTCGGGCGGCAATCTTTTCGTCAACGGCATGGGTAACAATCAGGTCGGCCTGTTCGGCAGCGTCGCCACCGTCACCGACGGCTTTTCCGGCACAGTCGACATCAACCTGCTCGGCGCCAGCGGCATCAACGTGTCCGGCCTGCTCGATGCCGGCCTCGGCCAGGGCGCCGTTCTCCTCAACGCCAACAGCCTCTTTGTTGCCGGCACGATCAACGGTGGCGGCGTGCAGATGGTCGCCGATGAAATCGAGATCGGCGCGCCGGTCATCGCCAACTCGATCACGGTCGCGCCGCGCACGGTCAGCCGCGACATCCGCCTCGGCAACCTCGGTCAGCCGAACGCCGGCGAACTGCAGCTCTCGGATTTCGAGATCGACTACCTGGTCGCGCCGTCGCGCTCGGTCGGGCTTGCCAACGGCACCGGTCTCGTCACGCTGGCGCTTACGACCAGCGGCCCGCCGGCGCCGACCTGCGAGAACGGCGGCCCGTGCGACATCCATGCGACCACCATCCAGTCGGGCGGCACTGGCGGGCGCGTGCGCATCGAGGGCACGGGCAATACCGACCCGAACGAGTTGCTGCGCTTCATCGCCGGTGACAGCATCACGCTCGCCACCGGGCTTGCCTTCGACATCACCGGTTCCGTCGAACTGATCAGCAACGGCAGCTTCGTCAACCAGTCGGGCGCCGGTGCGCTCACCACCTCGGGCGGCGGCCAGTGGCTGATCTATTCGGCGGCGCCGGCGAACAACACATTCGGCGGCCTCGCCAGCGGCGCCAATGCGACCTGGGGGCAGAGCTTCTCCAGCCTCGCTGCCAACGGCCGCATGCAGCTCGGCGTTTCCGGCAACCGCTATGTCTTTGGGCTGGCGCCGACGCTCAACGTCTCTGCCGGCAACCGCTTCAAGACCTACGGCAACACGCTCAACACCAGCGCCCCGGTCGCGGGCGTCGAATATAGCGTAACCGGCCTCATCAACGCCGCCAGCTTCGGCAATGTGTTCACGCAGGACGTGCTTTCCGGCGCGCCGGCGCTCACGTCGGCCGGCGCCGCGGCTACCGCCGATGTCGGCAGCTATGCGATCACTGTCGACCGCGGCTCGCTGATCGTGCCGGCCGGCTACACGCTGGTGACGCAGGGCGGTACCTTGCAGGTCGACCCGCGCTTCATCGGCGCGACGCTCGGTACGATCTCCAAGGTCTATGACGGCACCACCACCGCGACGCTCGGGCCGGACGGGCTGGTGCTCGTCGGCCTCGTCAACGGCGACGTGGTCGGCACCACCGGCACCGCGACCTTCGCCGACAAGAATGCCGGCACCAACAAGCAGCTGAATGTCAGCGGCGTCAGCCTGACCGGCACGAAGGCGTCGAACTACATCCTGTCGCTGTCATCGTCGCAGAACCCCAGCGGGCCGAGCAATTCGCTGAGCGGGACGGGCACGATCACCCAGCGCGCGCTGCAGGGTACCATCGCGGCCGACGGCAAGATCTATGACGGCACGACCGCCGCGACCGGTTCGCTCACGCTCGCCGGCATCGTCGCCGGCGACAGCGTCGCCGCGCAGGGCGGCAGCTATGCCTTCGCCGACAAGAACGCCGGCGCCGGCAAGACCGTCACCGGCAGCGGCTTCACGCTGACCGGCGCCGACGCCGGCAACTATTCCTTCGCCGGCGGCACCACCACCGCCGATATCACGCGCCGCCAGCTGACCGCCTCGCTGACCGGCACGACGCAGAAGGTCTATGACGCCACGCTCGCCGCCGCGCTCGGCAATGCCGGCGTCGCGCTGGCCGGCTTCATCACCGGCGAGGGCGCCGCGGCGAGCCTGAGCAACGGTGCCTATGCGACCGCCGGCGTCGGAACGGCGAAGGCCGTCACCGCCGGGGTCGCGCTGACCGCCAACAGCGGCACCGACCTCGCCAACTATATCGCGCCGACCAGCGCGGGCGGGCAGATCGGCACGATCACCCCGGCGACGCTCACTTACACCGCCGACGCCGCGACGCGGGCGGCGGGCGCCGCCAACCCGGCGCTGTCGGGCAGCGTCGGCGGTTTCGTGGGCGGCGAGACGCAGGGCACCGCCACCAGCGGCGCGCTGGCCTTCGCCACTGCCGCCGATGCCGCCAGCGCCGCAGGCAGCTATGCGGTCAACGGCGGCGGGCTGACCGCGGCCAATTATGTGTTCGCGCAGGCGGCCGGCAATGCCACGGCGCTGACGGTCACCGCCGTGACCACGCCGCCGCCGCCACCACCGCCGGGCACCGTCCCGCCGGCGCAGCAGGCGCCGGTGCAGCAGGTGACGACCACCGTCATCCAGCAGGCCACCAGCCAGGTGCGCCAGCCGGCGAGCAATTCGACGACGAACAACAACCCTGTCGTCACGCAGCAGCCCGCCACCACCGGCGG
The DNA here is from genome assembly GCF_042648405.1 of Sphingoaurantiacus capsulatus. Lineage (NCBI taxonomy): Bacteria > Pseudomonadati > Pseudomonadota > Alphaproteobacteria > Sphingomonadales > Sphingosinicellaceae > Sphingoaurantiacus > Sphingoaurantiacus capsulatus. The sequence goes on from NZ_JBHRXV010000004.1 coordinate 575,728, forward strand.
CGCGGGCACCGCCGGAGGCGCCGGTGCGGCCGGCGGCACGGCGCAGGGCGGACAGCGACCGGCGGGCGCGAACCCGCCGCCGCCACCCCCGCCGCCGCCACCCCCACCCCCGCCGCCTCCCGCGGGCGGCACCGGCGGCCAGGGCGCCACCGGCGGCGCGGCACCGACCCAGCCGGCTCCGGCGCCGGCCGGCCCGCCGGTCGAGCCGACGCCGTCAAGCCCGGTGGGCGATACCGCGCCGGAAACGCCGACCGACGCCGCCGACGCGAACGACCCGACGCTCGCCGAAGCCGAGCAGACCGAGGAGCAGACCGAGGCGACCGAAGAGAAGCGTCAGCTCACCACGACCAACGTGGTGGGGCAGAACATCATGGTCGACACCTCGTCGGTGAATGCGGGTGGCCAACAGGTCGATACCCCCGTCACCAGCAGCGGCAACTCGTCGCTGTGGGGCGGGGCTGACGGCCTCGGCGATGTCGGAGGGGCAGGCGGCCAATGATGAGCTATCGCTTCCGCACGCTGCTGCTCGCCGGCGCGCTCGCCGGCGGTCCCGCCGCGCTTCAGGCGCAGGAACGGCCGCTCGCCAACAGCCTGTCCGACGAAGCCTGCGTGGCGCGCGACCGCGACGACGTCGTGGTCCGCGTCGGTATCCCGATCGAGAAGCAACTGATGTGCGCCGGCAAGGAAAGCGGCAGCATCAGCTATGCCGCCATCCCGGCACTGCCCACGGGCGAGGCGCGCAACGCCGCGCTGCTCGCCGCCTTCGAGGCGAGCCGGCCCGGCCAGATCGCCCGCGGCCGGCTCGACTGCAAGCCGGCGCAATGGGTTGGCGATGCGCTGGCGCTCCCCTGCCGCGCCCGTTCGGGCGGCTGGCCGACGCTGGTGCTGGCGCGGGAGGCGAACGGCCTGCTGACCGTCGTCGACGGCCCCGCCTCGACCTTCCCGGCGCTCGCCGCTGCGGTCGGTGCGACTGTCGAGGGTTCGCGCCCGCAGCAGGTGCAGCAGCTCCAGACGCTCTGGGGGGAACCGGTGGTGCTCGCGAGCGCCGCCGATGTCGACCGGCTCTCTGCGCTGCTGCGCGACGCGCGCATCGCCAATGGCGAGGGCAAATATGCCGTGGCCGAGGATCTGTTTCGGCAGGCGCTCGATGTCCACACCCGGCTGTTCAGCGAGAACGACACCCGCGCCGCCGAGATCATGATGGATCTGGCGCTCAACGTGTCGAACCAGCGCCGGCCCGACGAGGCCGCGGCGCTGTTCCGCCGCGCCGAGCCGATCATGCAGCGATCGGCCAATGCCGCCGACCGCGCCCGCCTCGCCACCGCGCTCGGCTATGACGCCGCCAACCGCGGCGACTTCACCAATGCGCTGGCGCAGGCGCGCACCGCCGCCGAGATCTGGGGCCAGGTGGCCACCGGCACCGGCGCCGGCGCCGATGCGATCAATTCGTCGCCGACCGCCCTCGTGACGCTCGCCAAGGCCGAGACGGCAATGGCGCTCAACCTGGTCGCGCAGATGGCGATCCGGCAGGGCGATCCGGTCTCGGCCTATGCCGCCGCGTCCGAATCGCTCGGTATTTTCGATGCGACGCCCGGCCTGCCGCGGCGGATGCGCACCGACATCCTGACCACGCTCGGCCAGGTCAGCGTCGCGCAAGGGCGCCTGTCGGCCGCCGAAACCTATCTCCGCCTCGCGCTCGACCAGCGTCACAAGATCTCGGGGGAGGGCGCCGCGACCTTGCGCATCCGCACGCTGCTTGGCCGCGCCTATGAGACCGAGGGCATGCACAGCTCGGCGATCATCGCCTATCGCGATGCGCTGAAGGCCGCGAAGGCGCTGCCGCGCGACGCGATGGTGCTGACCACCGAGGATCTGATTCCCTTCGCTGCCGCCGTTTCGGGCTATGCGAAGACGCTCAGCGATCCGAAGGAACAGCAGGGCCTCTATGCCGAGGCGTTCGACGCCTTCCAGCTGGTGCGTTCGCCGACCGTCGACCGCACCATCGGCCAGGCCGCCGCGCGCCTGTCCGCCGCCAACCCGGCGATCGCCGATCTGCTGCGCCAGACGCAGGACCAGGAGCGCGCCCGCGACTTTGCCCGCTCGCGCCTCGCCGCCGAGCAGGCGCTGCCCGACGGCGAGCGCAGCAGCGAGGTCGAGGATGAGCTTAAGACCGCGATCACCGAGGGCGACAAGAAGGTGCTGGCGCTGCGCACCAAGCTGACCGGCGACTTCCCCGACTATGCCGCGATGGCCGAGGGCCGGCCGATGCAGCTCGACGAGCTGCGCAGCCGCATCCGCGAGGGGGAGGGGATCGTTTCCTTCCTGGTCGGTCGCAGCCGCAGCTTCGTGCAGCTCGTCCGCCGCGACGGCGTCTACATTGCCGAGGCGACGGGCACCGAGGCCGAGCTGCGCGACGCGGTGACCGCGCTGCGCCGTTCGCTCGAAATTCAGGGCGGCTCGATCAACGAGTTCGACATGGCCCGGTCGCATCAGCTGTACCGCGACCTGTTCGCCGGCATTGCGCCGCACATGGCGGGCCTCGACCATCTGAGTTTCGTGCCGACCGGCCCGCTTGCCAGCCTGCCCTTCGCCCTCCTCATCACCGAGGCGCCGAAGACCGGCCGCTACGAGGATGCCGCCTGGCTGGCGCGCCGTGCCGCCATCGCGCATTCGCCGTCGCTGCAGGCCTTCTACACCTTGCGCACCACCCGCCCGGCGAAGACGCCCGACCGGCCGCTGCTCGCCTTCGGCGATCCGATCCTCGCGACGCCGACCCGCGCGTCGGCCGCCGCCAGCGGCACCGCGCTCGCGCAGCTCGGCGGCACCTGTCGTCAGGACGCGCCGATGCCGCCCGAACTGCTGAAGGCGCTGGCCTCGCTGCCCGACACCGCTGCCGAGGTGCGCAACGTCGCGCGCGTGCTGGGCGCCGATGACGGCAACCTCTTCCTCGGCAGCCGGGCCAGCGAGGCGAACCTGCGCCAGCAGGACCTGTCGCGTTACCGCGTGCTCTACATGGCGACGCACGGCCTGCTGCCGGGCGAGCTGAAGTGCCAGGGCGAGCCCGGCCTCGTGCTGACGCCGCCGACAACGCCCGCGCAGAGCCGCGCCGAGGATGGCCTGCTCGAGGCGAGCGAAGTGGCGAGCCTGTCGCTCAACGCCGATCTCGTCGTGCTGTCGGCCTGCAACACCGCCACCGGCGGCTCGCGCTTCGGCGGTGAATCGCTGTCCGGCCTGTCGGAAGCCTTCTTCCACGCCGGCGCGCGCAACATGCTGATCAGTCACTGGCAGGTACCCTCCGCGGCGACCGCCAGCCTGATGTCCAACCTGTTCACGAGCCTGGGGCCGCAGATGGCGTCAGGGTCGTCGGACGCGCTGCGCGCCGCGCAGCTGACGATGATCGGCCGGGCGCAGACCGCGCATCCCTTCTTCTGGGCGGCGTTCGTGGTGATGGGCGACGGCGCGGCTTCGACCGCACCGGCCGCGAGTGAGGCAGCCGAATGAACAAGCTGACGACCTGGGCCCTCGGCGCGGCCATCGCGCTGACCCCCGCTGCCGCGATGGCGGCGAAGATGATCGTGATTGACGCGCGCGCCGGCTCGCTGAAGCCCGGCATGAGCGTCGAGAGCACCGCGGCGCTGACCCTGAAGGAAGGCGAGCGCGTCACCCTGATCGCGCCCGACGGCAAGACGGTGGCGCTGCGCGGCCCGTTCAGCGGCGCGCCGGCCTCGCGCGGCGGTGGCGCCGCCGCCGACCCGCGGCAGGCGCTCGCGGCGCTGGTAAGCACCCGCAACGCCCGCGCCTCCTCGATCGGGGCGGTTCGCGCCGGCGCCGGCGCGGTCAAGCTCGACGATCCCTGGCTGATCGACATCAGCCGCCCGGGTCCGCGTTGTCTGCATGAGGGCACCGCGCCGATCTGGTGGCGCCCGGCGGGCGGCGGCCAGCAGGCCTTCACCGTCTTCCCGATCGACCGTTCGTGGCGCGCCGACTTCACCTGGGCGGCGGGCCAGACCGCGCTCAAGGCGCCGCGCCTGCAGAAGCTGGAGGCGCTGACCATGTTCATCGTGCGCACCGACGGCCAGGAGATCGCGGTCGGCGTCAACATGATCCCGCGCGACATCACCGACGAGCTCGTCCTCGCCTCATGGATGCTCGAAAAGGGCTGCATCCCGCAGGCTGACGCGCTGCTGGCGCGGCTGCAGAGCGCGAGCCTGCCGCAGTGAAGCTGCTGGGGGGGAACATCGGCAGGGCCATCGCCTATGTGATGGTGGCCTTCGCGGCGGCGGCGCTGGCGGTGGCGGGGGTGCGCTACCTCAGCTTCCTGACCAGCCTCGACAACACGGCGAACGACCTGCGCGTCGCCATCCAGCCCGCCGAGCCGGCGTCGAAGGACATCGTCGTCGTCGCACTCGATGAGGCGACGCTCGCGCAATTCCCCTACCGGTCGCCGGTCGACCGCGGCTTCCTCGCCGACCTGCTGGTCGCCTTGCAGAACAAGGGCGCGAAAGTCATCGGGCTCGACGTCATTCTGGACCAGCCGACCGAGGAAGCGAAGGATGTGCGCCTTGCGCAGGTCATCCGCGACCTGAACACGCCGCTCTTCGTCAGCTACACGATCGAAGAGAATGTCGTGAACGAGGACCAGCTGGCGTATATGAACGCCTTCGTGCCGGCGGAGCGCCGCGCCGCGGCGAACCTGCTGACCGATCCGTTCGACGGCAGCGTGCGCCGCATCTACCCGGGCGCCAGCAAGAAGGACGAGCCGCTCGGCTTCGTCTACAAGGCGCTGTCGCTCGCCGGAAAGCCGATCACCACCAAGCAGCAGGTCGAGATCGCCTGGCGCCCGCGCCCTGACGCCGAGGCGCCGGCCTTCCCGATCTATCCGGCTAACGCCGCCGCCTTCCTTCCCGACGACTGGATTCGCGGCAAGATCGTGCTGGTCGGCGCCATCGTCTCGATGACTGACCGCCACCGCACGCCGCTCGCCGTCTATGCCGACGGCGACGATGCGATGATGCCGGGAATCCTCGTGCAGGCGCACGGCATCGCCCAGTATCTCGAAGACCGGAAGCCCGCGAAGCCGACCCTGCCGACCGTCATCGCGGTAAGCGCGCTGTTCGCCGCGCTCGGCGTGATCATCACGCTGTTCAAGCGCGGCATCATCTTCAACATGGGCCTCGGCGCCGTGCTGATCGTCGCCTATTGGGTGGGCGCGATCTACGGCTACGCCTATGGCTGGGCGCCGATGGTGCCGCTGGTCGCGCCGACCTTCGCCTTCGCGCTGTCGTTGTGGATGATGGACGCGCTGATCGGCAAGGCGGAGCGCAAGCAGCGCGAGTTCGTGCAGGGTGCCTTCTCGCGCTACGTCTCGCCCGCCGTCGTCAGCCAGCTGGTCAAGGACCCGACCTCGGTCAGCATCTCGGGCACCCGCCGCGAGGCGACCTTCATCTTCACCGACATCGCCGGCTTCACCACGCTGTCCGAGCTGCTCGGCTCGGAACAGCTGTCGGACGTGCTCAACGAGTATCTCGACGGCGCCTGCGAGATCATCCTCAAATATGAAGGCACGATCGACAAGTTCATCGGCGACGCGATCATGGCGATCTTCAACGCGCCGATCCCGCAGGCCGACCATGCCGAGCGCGCGGTCAAATGCGCGCTCGAACTCGATGTCTATGCCGAGGCGTTCCGCAAGCGGCAGAATGAGGCCGGTGTGCCGATCGGCGTCACCCGCATCGGCGTGCACTGCGGCGTCGCCACCATCGGCAACTTCGGCTCGCATTCGCGCATGGACTTCACCGCATTGGGCGACACGGTGAACACCGCGGCGCGCACCGAGGGCGTGAACAAATATTTCGGCACGCGCATCTGCTGCACCGACGAGGTGGTGAAGCGCTGCCCCGACCTGTTCTTCCGCCCGATCGGCGACATCGTACTGAAGGGCAAGACCGAACCGGTGACGCTCTACAGCCCGGTCAGCGAGGCGGACGCCAAGTCCGATCTCGCCAAGGCCTATGCCGCCTCCTACGAGCTGCTGAAGCTCGGCACGCCTGACGCCGCCGACGCGGTGCGCGCGCTCCACGACCAATATCCCGACGATCCGATCGCGACCTTTCATTACGAGCGGGTAAAGAAAGGCCTCGTCACCAATCTCGTCGTGATGGAAGACAAATAGCCAGGTGCCCCGCGTGACCCTTGCCCCCACTTTCCCGGCGCGCGCCCCCGCGCCGATCCTCGCCGCGCTGCTGCTGGCCGGCGTCGCCACCCCCGCGCTGGCGCAGACTGCTACCCCAGTGCCGAACCAGGCCGACATCTCGCGCCAGCGGGTGCCGCAGCCGCTCCCCGAGACGCCGCAGTTCGACCTGCGCATCCAGACACCCGAGCGCGCCGCGACGCCGCGCGCGGTCGACGAGATCGAGTTCGAGGTGGCGCGCATCGCTGTCGAGGGCGCGACGCGTTACCCCGAGGCCGAGGTACGCGCGATCTTCGCGCCGCTCGAAGGCCGCAAGATCGTGCTCGAGGAGCTGCGCACCGCCGCGAACACGCTCGAGAACCGCTACCGCGGCGACGGCTATTTCCTCACCCGTGTGTTCGTGCCGCCGCAGCAGGTGAAGGACGGCGTGCTGACCGTGCGCGTCGTCGAGGGCTATATCGGCAACGCCTTCGTCGAATCCGCCGATGAGGCGACGCGCGAGCGGCTCGGCAAGATGATCGCGCCGATCGTCGGGGTGAAGCCGATCTCGCTCGAGGCGCTCGAGCGCCGCCTGCTCATTATCAACGACCTACCGGGCATCGCCGGCAACGGCGTGCTGCGCCAGGGCGCCGAGCTCGGCCAGTCGGAACTCGCGCTTGCTGTCACGGAACTGCCGTCGAGCTACAGCCTCAGCGTCAACAATACCGGTTCCGACTCGCTCGGCCCCTGGGCGTTCGGCGCCAATGCCACGCTCAGCCGGCCGTTCGGCCGCATCGGCGCGCTCGACCTCGGGCTGGCCGGTGCCGGCGACAAGCTGAAGGAGCTTCGCTCGTTCAACGCCCGCTATGCCGAGCCGATCGGCAGCAGCGGCACCGTCGCCAGCCTCGGCGGCCTCGTCGCGGTGGCGAAGCCGGGCGGCGTGGTAAAGCCGCTCGACCTCGAAAGCTTCGTGACCTCGTTCGCGGCGCGCGTGCGCCATCCGATCCTGCGCGGCCGCGAGACATCGCTGTTCTTTGATGGCGGGATAACCGCCAACCGCTCGCGCACCGAGGCGGTGGGCGTGCGCATCATCCTCGACAAGACGGTGGTGGCAGAGGCTGGCCTCGTCCTCCAGCAGAGCAGCTGGCTCGGCGGTGTCACCACCGCCAGCGTCTCGATCTTCCGCGGCCTGCCGTTCCTCGGCTCGATGGACAGCGACGCGGCGCTGCCGTCGGTCGTCGGCTTCGAGCCCGATTTCACGCGAGTCACCCTCAGCGGCACCCGACTGCAGCCGATCGCCAACCGGTTCAGCGCGCTCGTCGGCGTGCAGGGCCAGTACACCGGCGACACCCTGCTGTCGGGCGAGCAGATCGCCTTCGGCGGGCCGAGCATCGGCCGCGGCTATGATCCGTCGACGGTCGCCGGCGACCGGGGTTTGGGCGGCGTCATCGAGCTGCGCTACGACATGAAGCTGCCGCAGCAGGCCAGCGTCAATTCGGTGCAGCTCTACACCTTCGTCGATCGCGCCCGCGCGCAGTCGCTCGCCAACGGCGCACAAGGGAAGGTCGGCGCCACCGTCGCTTCCTGGGGCCTCGGCGCGCGCATGGCGCTGTTCTCGAAAGCCTTCGTCGACGTGCGCTTCGCCGACGCGACCCGCAGCGTCGCCGGCGCGGTCCCGCAACGCGACCCGCGCGTGACGGTGACGGGCTTTATCGGCTTCTAGACGGCGGCGCCGTCATCCCCGCGAAGGCGGGGACCCAGTCCACACAAAGAATCTGCCCGCTGCGCAGGCGCCATTTTATGTGCTGGGTTCCCGCCTTCGCGGGAATGACGACCAGCGTACTACGCCCCCGGAACGCCCAGCGCCGCCGCCGCGTCGCGCAGCTTCTGCTGCTCGGCCGGCGCATCGCCGAACGCGGCAAGGCCGCTCTTCAGCGCCGCCGACGCGCCGTCGCGCTCGCCGAGCACCATGCGCGCGCGCATCAGGCGGACCCAGCCGTCCGAATCGCGAGGAGAGGTCTGCAGGCGGGCGGCGAGGCCGTCGACCATGCCGCGCACCATCGCCTGCCGGTCGGCCTCGGGCAGCGCCATCGCGTCGCGCACCTGCTCCTGCGACGGCTGCGGCATCGCGCCGGTGGCGCCGGCGACCGGCATCGAGGCGACGGGCGCGGCGGCAACCGCCGCCGGCTTCAGCCGGCCCGCGAGGTCGATGCCATCTTCCTTGGCGATACGCTCGACGAACTGGCGCAGGTCGGGCGCCCAGGGCGCATCGGCGGGCGCTTCGTTGAGCAGATTGACCCAGTCGGTGATCGCGCCGGCGCGGTCGCCGCGCTGGTCCTTCGCCACCGCGAGGAAATAGCGGGCGCGGGCGTCCGACGGGTCGAGCTTCTGCGCGGCTTCGAACGCCGCCGCCGCCTCGGGCGTGACATTGCCCTGCGACGCCTGCACCAGCGCTTCGCCGAACGCCGACTGGAAACCGGGCGCGGTCGGCGCCAGCGCGACGGCGCGGCGATAGGCGTTGGCGGATTCGCCGAAGCGGCCGCGCTGGAAATAGGACCAGCCGAGCATGCGCCAGCCTTCGGGGTCGCTCGGATTGGCTTCCATCCGCTGTTCGAGCCCGCGGATCAGCCCGTCGACATCCTCACCGCCCTCGGTCGCGGCTGGCCCGCCCGCGGTCGCGACCGGTTCGCCGGTCAGGTCGGGGCGACCCATCATCGCATAGAGGCCGGTTGCCGCCAGCGCGACGATCGCCGCCATGCCGAAGGCGAAGCGGCCGAGGTTCTGCGCCCCGATCGGCCGCGCCTCGGCGTGAATCTCGCGCGATTCGACCAGCAGGCGGCGGCGCAGCTCGACGCGCAGCGCCTCGGCCTCGGGCCCGGCGACGACGCCCGCCTTCTCCTGCCCGTCGATCTCGGCGAGCTGATCCTTCAGCACCGCCAAGGTCGCGGCACGCTGATCGACTCGCGTCTCGTAGCGGCGCACCAGCGGGATCGATACGCCGGCGACGGCAAGCGCGACCATCAGGGTCAGGATGATCCACAAAATCATGAAGGCCTCGTCAGCTGTCGCGCAGCAGCGCGTCGACGCGCGCACGCTCCTCGGGGGTCAGGTCTGGGGTATCGGCCGCCGCATGACGGCGACCCTTCAGATAGCGGGCAACGCCGATGCCGCCGATCACCAGCACGCCCATCGGCAGCAGCCACAGCGCCCAGGTCGCCGGCTCGAACGGCGGCTTGAGCAGCACGAAATTGCCGTAGCGCGCGACGACATAGTCCATCGTCTGGTCGTCGCTCTTGCCCGCCGACAATTGCTCGCGGACGATGATCCGCAGGTCGCGCGCCAGCGGCGCATCTGAATCGTCGATCGACTGGTTCTGGCAGACGACGCAGCGCAGCTCCTTGCTGATCGCCCGCGCCCGTGCCTCGAGCGCCGGATCGGCGAGCTGCTCGTCCGGCAGCACCGCGCCTGCCGTGCCCGCCACGAACAGCGAGGCGAGCAGGAGAAAGCGTAGCGCCCTCATGCCTCGGCCCTCAGCTTCGCCAGCAGCGGCGCCAGCTTCTCGTCATAGTCCTGCGGGGTGATCGGGCCGATATGCTTGTAGCGAACGCGGCCCTTCTTATCGATGACGAAGGTCTCGGGAACGCCGGTGACACCGAGCTCGATGCCGGCGCGGCCCGATTCATCGTTGCCGATCACGCGATAGGGATCGCCCAGTTCGGCGATCCACTTGGCGCCGTCGGCCGCCGGCTCCTTCCAGTCGAGGCCATAGACCGGCACGCCCTTCGCTTTCAGGTCGAGCAACAGCGGGTGCTCGACACGGCAGGGCAGGCACCAGGAGGCGAAGACGTTGAGCAGCGCCGGCTCGCCGGTCAGCATCGCGGTCTTCAGGCCCGGCTGGCCTTCGGAAAGCGGCGGCAGGTCGAGCACCGGCAGCGGCCGGTCGATCAGCATCGACGGCAGCTTCGACGGATCGCGCGTCAGCCCGAAGGCGAAGGCGGCAACGACGACGGCGAAGATCACCACCGGCAGGAGGAACAGCAGCCGGTTCATTCGGCGGGCGCCATCACCGGCGGCGGCGTCACGGTGCGCGCCGCGCGGCTCGGCGCGCCGACGCGCAGCCGGCGGTCACCGAGCGAAACGCAACCACCCAGCGACATCAGGATCGCGCCGGCCCAGATCCAGCCGACCAGCGGATGATTGTAGATGCGCACGACGAGCCCGTCGGCGCTGGCCTCGCCGATCGCGACATAGGTGTTGCCGCGGATTTCGGCATGGATGCCCGCCTCAGTGGTCTGCTGGCCGCTGACCGGATAGGCGCGCCGCTCTGACGACAGCTCGAAAATGTGGCTGCCGCGGCGAACGAGGAACAGTGCCTGCTCCGCCTGATAATTGGGTCCTTGCGTCATGCGCACATCGGACAAGGTCACCTGGATATCGCCGAGCGTCTCGGTGGCGCCCGGCGTCATGGTGACGACCTTCGACGTCTCCCACGCGGTCATCGCACTCATGCCGGCGGTCATCAGGCCGAGCCCGGCGTGCGCCATCACCATGCCGTAGACGGCGAGCGGGGTGGTGCGCAGCAGGCGCAGCGAGCTGTCGCCCGCGGCCGCGCCGAGCCGCGCGCGGCGCACCAGCAACAGCAGCGCGCCGAGCACCAGCCACAGGCCCAGGCCCAGCCCGAAGGCGGCGAGCGTGTCGGCCAGCCCGGAGAACGCGACGGTGATCGCAAACAGCGCCAGCGCCGCGATCGCCGGCCAGCGCAGCCGCTGCCAGAGCGCCGGCAGCCTGTCCTTCTTCCACTGCAGCATCGGTCCCGGCGTCACCAGCAGCAGCAGCGGAATGACGATCGGCACGAAGGTGATCGCGTAGAAGGGCGGGCCGACCGAAATCTTGTCGCCGTTCACCGCGTCGACCACCACTGGATAGAAGGTGCCGAGGAAGACGGTGGCGGTCGCCGCCATCAGGAACAAATTGTTGGCGGTGAGGCCGCCCTCGCGGCTGACCGCGCCGAACATCGCACCCGACTTCATCGTCGGCGCGCGCCACGCGAACAGCGCCAGCGCCGCGCCGGTGAAACCGATGATCATCGCGAGGATGAACACGCCGCGCTCCGCATCGACCGCAAAGGCATGGACGCTGGTCAGGATGCCCGAACGGACAAGGAAGGTGCCGACGAGGCTCAGCGAGAAGGTGAGGATGCCGAGCAGGATCGTCCAGCTGATCAGCGCGCCGCGCCGTTCGAGGACGAGCGCCGAATGGAGCAGCGCGGTGCCGAGCAGCCACGGCATCAGCGAGGCGTTCTCGACCGGGTCCCAGAACCACCAGCCGCCCCAGCCGAGCTCGTAATAGGCCCAGAAGCTGCCGAGCGCGATGCCGGCGGTGAGGCTGACCCAGGCGGCAAGCACCCACGGCCGCACCCAGCGCGCCCAGGCGGCATCGACGCGGCCCTCGATCAGCGCGGCGACCGCGAAGGCGAAGGCGACCGAGAAGCCGACATAGCCGAGGTAGAGCAGCGGCGGGTGCAGCGCGAGGCCGGGGTCCTGCAGCAGCGGGTTCAATTCGCTGCCATCCAGCGCCGCCGGCACCAGCCGCTCGAACGGGTTGGAGGTGAACAGCAGCAGCGCCATGAAGGCGACGCCGATCAGCCCCTGCACCGCCAGCACGCGCGCCTGCAGCGTCTCGCGCAGATTGTCGCCGAACCAGGCGACGGCACCGCCGAAGACCGCAAGGATCAGCACCCAGAGCAGCAGCGAGCCCTCATGGTTCCCCCAGGTGCCGGCAAAGCGGTAGATCAACGGCTGCGTCGAATGGGTGTGCTGCGCGACGATCGCGTAGGAAAACTCAAGCCCGACGAACAGTTCGATGAGGCAGCCGAAGGCGATGGCGACGAACAGCGCCTGCCAGATCGCGGTCGCGCGCCCGAACGCCATCAGCGCCGGATCGGCGCGCGCGGCGCCGATGAACGGCACCACCGACTGCACGATCGCCAGCACGAAGGCCAGGATCAGCGCGAAATGTCCGATTTCCCCCCACATAGGCGCCCCCGATAGCCTTGATGCCGGCCGCAATCTAGCCGCGCCGACGCCACACCGTAAGCCAGTCGTAACGACGCAGCGGAAAGCTGCTCGCAAAGCCCTCTGGGCAGTGTATATTCCGGCGCGGAGGGGGAGTAGTCGACAGTGTCGGAACGCTATCGGATTGCCATCGTCGGCTCCGGTCCCGCCGGGCTAAGCGCTGCCGGCCGCGCCGCCGCGCGCGGGTTGCCGCATATCCTCCTCGAAAAGACCGACCATCTGTCGGACACCATCTACAAATATCAGCGAGGCAAGCACGTCATGGCGACGCCGAGCCAGCTCGTGCTTCGCTCCGACATGTCGTTCGACGCCGGCAAGCGCGAGACGGTGCTCGGCACCTGGAACGAGCAGGCGGGACCAGTCAACGTGCGCCTCAATGCCGAGGTGAAGTCGATCACGGGTAGCCAAGGCAATTTCGAGATCACGCTGACCAACGGCGACAAGCTGATCGCCGAGACGGTGGTCCTCGCCATCGGCACGCAGGGCAACCCGAACACCGTGCGCGCCGAGGGCGGCCACCTGCCGCACGTCCAGTATCAGCTCGACGACCCCGCCGAATATGTCGACGAGAATATCGTGGTGATCGGTGCCGGCGACGCGGGCATCGAGAATGCGCTCGGCCTCGCCGCCGACCCTGAGCAGCGCAACATCGTCTCGATCGTCAACCGCTCGGCGGATTTCGCCCGCGCCAAGGACGCCAACGTCAAGGCGCTGACGCAGGCGCGTGATCAGGGCCGCATCGCCATCCTCACCGAATCGTCGCCGTCGAAGATCGAGGCGGGCTGGATGACGCTCGACACCCGCGACGGCGAGGCGCGCATTCCCTGCGACCGCGTCATCGCGCGCATGGGGTCGGCGGCGCCGCGCAAGTTCGTCGAAAGCTGCGGCATCGAATTCACCAGCGAGGACCGCGAGGCGTTCCCGAAGCTGTCGCCGACCTTCGAGACGACGACGCCGGGCGTGTTCGTGATCGGCGCGCTCGCCGGCTATCCGCTGATCAAGCATTGCATGAACCAGGGCTATGACGTCGTCGAATTCATCGCCGGCAACACCGAGCTGAAGCCCGCCGACGAGCCGATTCTCGAAAAGAAGCTGGAAGGGCTGCCCGGCCGCAAGTCGGTCAGCGAGTGGCTCGAATTCCTGCGCGCCAACGTCGAGATCCTGAACGAGCTGTCGCCGCTGCAGATGCGCGAGTTCCTGCTCGATTCCGAAGTGCGCTTCTACAAGAAGGACGATCGCGTCTTTGAACGCAACGCGCCCGGATCGTCGCTGTTCGGCATCGCCTCGGGCGGCGTGCTGGTCGAGATCAAGCCGACCGATCCGTCGGTGACCGTGCCGATCCCGGCGGGCTCGATCTTCGGCGAGGTCGGCCTGATCTCGGGCCGCCGCCGCGGCGCCACCATCCGCGCCGGCGCCGATTCGATCCTCGTCGAGATTTCGCGTACCGCCGCGCTCAAGCTCATGGCCACCGTGCCGAGCGCCAAGCGCACCATCAACCGCATCACCACCGAGCGGCTGCTGCTGCAGATGTTCGGCTCCGGCCTGTCGCGCACCGACATCGAGGAAGTGGTCGCCTCGGCCGAGGTGAAGACGGTGAAGGCCGGTGAGCCGATCATCAAGGAGGGCGAGGACGGCTACGACATCTTCGTCATCCGCTCGGGATCGATGGTCGTGCAGAAGGAAATCGGCGGCAAGCCGATCTTCCTCTCCTATGTCCCGGCCGGCGCCTATGTCGGCGAGATGGCGCTGATCGACGGCGGCCGCCGCACCGCGACGGTCAAGGCGGCGGTCAAATCCGACGTCATCAAGCTGGAGGGCGATGCCTTCCGCCGACTGCTCGCGCGCAAGCCCGAACTCGCCAAGAAGGCGCAGACCGACATGGCAGCGCGAAAGGACCTCAACAATTACATCGAGGCGAAGAAGGACAGCTTCGGCGGCATCGTCGATATGTACAGCTCGGTCGCGAGCTTCCTCGTCGAGAACGGCGTCGGTGAGGCGACCGACGTGCTGCTCATCGACGAGCATCTCTGCGTCGGCTGCGACAATTGCGAGAAGGCCTGCGCCGACAGCCATGACGGCCTGTCGCGGCTCGACCGCGAGGCGGGGCGCACCTATGCGCACCTCCACGTCCCGACCTCATGCCGGCACTGCGAGCATCCGCACTGCATGGCCGACTGCCCGCCCAACGCCATCCATCGCGGCCCCGACGGCGAGGTGTTCATCGACGACACCTGCATCGGCTGCGGCAATTGCGAGCGCAACTGCCCTTACGGCGTGATCCGCCTCGACAAGGTGCCGCCGAAGAAGCCGGGCCTGCTGTCATGGCTGGCGTTCGGCGCCGGCCCCGGCCCCGGCGAGCCCGACAAGAAATGGGCCTACGCGAAGGCCAAGAAGGCCGGCGTCGAGGCGCCGAAGAAGGCGATCAAGTGCGACATGTGCTCAGGGAAAGCCGGCGGCCCCGCCTGTGTGCGCGCCTGCCCGACCGGCGCGGCGATCCGCGTCTCCCCGGAGGAATTCCTGTCGGTCGCGCTGCTGTCGCGCGGGGATAGCTGAACGCGATGGCGCGCGCGGCAACCCAGGGCAAGCGGCGGCGCGGTGGCGACGTGCAGCACGAGGGCTTCCTCGCCTATGCCAACCGCCGCTACCTGAAATGGGCGACGGCGATCAGCCTCGTCGCCATCCTCGTCTACCTGCTGGTCGACGTGACGCCGCGCCACAATGGCGGCAGCTGGTACGGCTATCTGCTCGGCACCGCCGGCGCCGGGCTGATCGTCTGGCTGGCGCTGCTCGGCATCCGCAAGCGCGCGATGACGCCGGGCCGCTGGTCGCTGAAGGCCTGGACCTCGGCGCACGTCTATCTCGGCCTCGCGCTGATCGTCATCGGCACCCTCCACACCGGCTTCCAGCTCGGGTGGAACGTCCACACGCTCGCTTACGTCATGATGATGCTGGTCATCGCCTCGGGCATCTTCGGCATCGTCGCCTATGCACGGCTGCCGCAGGCGATGAGCCTCAATCGCGCCGAGACCACGCAGGCGCAGATGCTCGATACCTTGCGCGCCATCGACCGGCAGATCCACGACACCGCGCAGCCGCTCGGGCCGGCGCAGGCAGCGATCGTGCGGCAGAGCCTCGAGAATTGCGATGTCGCGGGTGGCCTCTACGCGCGGATCACCGCGCGCCATCCGCGGTGCGGCAACCGCGCCGCGCTGGAGGGCGTGCGCGCCGAGGTGCGCAACAACCCGCCCAACAAGGAGGTGCTGAGCCAGCTGCTGTTCCTGCTGGAGCGCAAGGGCGCGATGCTGGCGCAGGCGCGCCGTCACATCCGCTACAAGACGCTGCTGGAAATCTGGCTGTACGTCCACGTCCCGGCCACCTTTGCCCTGCTGGCGGCGCTGATCGCGCACATCGTCAGCGTGTTCTTCTACTGGTGAGGCCGGCGTGAGCTTCATCGTTCGCGAAATCGCGCGCCGTGCCACCGGCGGCGGAGATATCATCCGGGCGGTGCGCCACGACGTCGCGGCGCTGACCGTCGGCCGCGCGTCGGACAACATCATCGCGCTCGCCGACCTCGCGGTGCTGCCGCACCATGCGATGCTGACAGAGCGGCCGGGCGGCTTCATCCTCGCCGAGGCGCTGGGCGGCTCGCCGCTCGAGATCGACGGCAAGTTCGTGCCGCGCGCCGAGATCGAGGTGGCCAAGGGTGCGAAGATCACCGTCGGCAGCCATCGGCTGACCGTCGAGCCCGACGCCGACGGCGCCGTCATGGTCACCGTCGAGCGAGTCGCCGCCCTGTCGGAAGGCGCGCAGGCGGAGGACGAGGAGAAGATCTTCTCGCTGTCGGGCGCGATTCCCGGCAAGCGGCGCCTGGCGTGGGGGCTGATCGCGGCGGTGCTGATCGCCTTCCTAATCTGGCCGGTAACCGCGTTCATCACGCGCAACGCCGAGGAGCCGCGCCGCATCCATGGCGATTCGAGCTGGTCGACGGGCAGCCTGTCGGCGGCGCACGCCAATCTCGAGAATGACTGCCAGTCCTGCCATGTGAAGGCGTTCGTCGCGGTGCGCGACGAGACCTGCGTCGGCTGCCACATCAAGCTGAAGGACCATGCGACGCCCGACCGGCTGATGGCCGCGCACAGCGACAAGGGGCTGCAGGCGAAGTTCCGCTCGGCGATGGCGGGCACCTTCGGCCTCGAAGAATGGGGCTGCACCACCTGCCACAAGGAGCATGAGGGGCCAGTCGCGATGCCGCTGACCGCCGACAGCTTCTGCAGCGACTGCCACACCGGCCTGTCGAAGACCTTGCCCGACACCAAGCTGCTCGACGCCGGCGACTTCGAGGACGATCACCCCGAGTTCCGCCCGGCGATCGTCCGCGCCTCGACATGGGACGGGCCGCGCATCGAATTCGCCTCGCTCGCCGACAAGCCCAAGGAAGGCTCTGGCCTCAAATTCCCGCACCGGCTGCACCTGGTGAAGACCGGCGGCGTCGCGCAGATGGCGCAGCGCATGGGCACGATCGAGGCCGGTGCCGGGCTCGACTGTTCGAACTGCCACACGCCCGACGCGACCGGCGTGCGTTTCCGCGCCATCGAGATGGAGCGCGATTGCGGCTCCTGCCACACGCTCGACTTCGCCGAGGTCGGCGGCACGATGCGGCAGCTTCGCCACGGCGAGCCCGCGCAGGTCGTCGCCGATCTTCGCGACTTCTACCGCGCCGGTGGCAACAGCTTTGCCGGATCGATGGGGGCCAGAAATGAGGGGCGCCAGCGGCCGGGCGCGGTCGGCCAGCGCGCGGTGTCGCGCGGCGGCAGCGTCGATGCCCGCATCCGCGCAGTCTTCGAGGAAGGCGGCGCCTGCTACGACTGCCACGTCATCAAGGAGCCGGCCGCCGGCTCGCTCGACTTCAAGATATGGCCGGTGGTGCTGAAGGACCGCTACATGGACCGCGCCTGGTTCGATCATCGCGACCATGGCAACAGCGTCACCGCCTGCGGCACCTGCCATGCGGCGGAAACCTCGGATCGCGCCGCCGACCTGCTGCTGCCGGGCATCGCGGTCTGCCGCGACTGCCACACCGGCTCGCACCCCGAAAAGGGCAAGGTCACCTCGACCTGCGCGAGCTGCCACACCTATCATGAGGCGCCGGGCGCGCCCCGCGTGCTGAAGCCGGTCGGGGCAGACCGGCGGACGCCGTCGACGACGGAGACTTACAAACCGCGTATCGAGGGAGGCGCGCGGCCCGCGCGTTGATCATCCGTCAAGCATTCCCGTGCGTATCTCCACGGGGCAATGTGGACTGGGTGAGGGACGATGTGGGCCGACGGGCAGGCTAGAGGGGGCTCTTCCGGATCCATGGACCCGGCATATCAATCAAGCACGATGCGCGGCGACGGCCGGTCGCAGTCGCTGTTGATCGCGCAGATCACCGATCTGCACATCGGCTTTGAGCCCGGCAATCCGGACGAGTTCAACCGACGGCGGCTGGACGCGGTGTTCGCCGAGCTGGCGACGGTACAGCCGCGCCCCGACTTCATCGTCGCCAGCGGCGACCTCACCGAAAACGGCGACCTCGTCGACTATCTGACGCTGAAGGCGATTTTCGATGCCTCGCCGGTGCCAGTGCTGCCGATGATGGGCAACCACGACCTGCGCGAGACCTTCTGGGAGGTGTTTCCCGAGGTGCCGGGGCATGACGGCTTCGTCGAATATGTCGTCGACAAGGGGCCGCTGCGTATCCTCCTGCTCGATACGCTCGAGGTCGGCCGCCACGGCGGCGCCTTCTGCGACATCCGCGCCCGCTGGCTCGACGAGCGGCTGGCCGAGACCGACAAGCCGGTCGTCGTCTTCCTTCATCATCCGCCGGTGCAGACCGGCATCGACTGGATGACCATCAACGCCGCCGAGCCCTGGGCGGCAAAGATCGAGGCGGTGATCGCGCGCCACGGCAATGTCGTTGCGGTCCTTGCCGGCCATATCCACCGCTCGATCAACGTCGCCTGGGCGGGAACGCGCATCTCGGTATGCCCGTCGACCGCGCCGCAGGTGGCGCTCGACCTGCGCGAAATCGATCCGGCGAATCCCGACGGCCGGCCGCTGATCGTCAGCGAGCCGCCGGCCTATGCGCTCCACCTGTGGAACGGGCAGACCCTGCTCAGCCATCTCGGCCTCGCGGATGGCCATGCGGTGCTCGCCAGCTATACGCCGCAGCTCCAGCCGATGGTCGAAGGCATGCTCGTCGAGCGCGAAGCCGCCGTCGCCGTTTCCTAGACTTCTGCTGAAACGCTGAAGCTCAGCGGCGGCGCATCGCTCCGCCACCGCCGGCGGCCGCGCGCAGCGGCGGCTGCGCCGGCAGCCAATCCTCCATGCGCGTCGCATCGACAACGCGGTACGGCACGCCCTTCCGGTTGAGGAAGAAGCGCTCCATCTCCGCGCGCGTGAACGGCCGCGAGCCGAGGCGGCCGAACACCGCCATCTGGCCGCCGGTCTCGTCGACCGCACGGTCGCGGTCGAGGCCCTTCGACAATGCGAGCGCCGGTCCCTTGGTCCGCGCGAAGGCGATCAGCTCCGGTCGCGGCGCCGGCGAGAAGCCGTAGAAATTAGGCTGGCTGTCGGGGCTGGTGAGCTGCAGCACCTTCATGCCGTTCCGCCCGTCGGCGACATAGGCGAACAGCGAGGCGTTGGTCGACGCGACGATCACGTCCTCGGCGTCGTTCAAAGCGCCATCGAAGGTGACGCGCTGCACCAGCCGCGGCTTTTCCGGGTATTTGATGTCGACGATGACGAGGCCCTCGCGCTTCGCCGCAACATAGGCGTAGGTGCGCGCGAGGTAGATCTTGCGCGGATCCGCCAGCGGCACGCTCGCGCCTGCGACGAGCACCGGCTGGTCGAGCTTCGTCACGTCGAGCACCTTCAGCCCTTCGGCATCGGTGACGAACAGGTAGCGGAACTGCAGCGCGGAAGCGCGGGCGTCGCGCATGGGCACCGTCGCCGCGAGGCGCGGCTTGAGCGGATCGTTGAGGTCGACCACCACCAAGCCGACATCGGCGGTGATATAGGCGTAGCGGCCGCCGAGCGTGACGTGGCGGGCGCCGGTCAGCACACCGCCCTCGTTCCAGGTCACCGCGCGCTTAATGAAGTTGTTGCGCGGCTCGCCGTCCGCGAACGTGTTGACGTTGGTGAGGATCAGGCCCTCCACCGAATCGGTGATCACCGCATAATTGTAGATCGGGTGGAACGGCTGTTCCTGGTTCTCCGTCTGCATCATCGGCGTGTTGCGGGTCGGCGCGATCGGCTGGTTGGTCGACAGCGCCATGCAGGTCGCGTTCTTCGATTTGATGCGCGCGTCCTGGCCGAGCGGCGAGAAGGGCGCGGTGACGATGCGCTCCGAGGTGCCCTTGTTGGCGATGTTAGCGACGTCATAGACGCGGAAACCGCCACGCCCTTCCGTCACAAACAGATATTCGCCGCGCAGCTGCAGGCACTGCGTCGCGCCGCCGGTCTTCTGGTGGACGTTGGCGAACTCCTCGACCGCATGCGTCTCGCCCGACCATTTCGCGTCGAAGACCTTGCCGCGCCGCCATTCGACCAACTCACGCTTGTTGCGCTCGACATGCGCCTTGAAGAAGTCCGGATAGGCATATTTGTGCAGGTAAGAGCCGATCACCGCCTGCGGCTCGCTCCATTCGGTGACGCGCACCGCCTCCAGCCCCTTGTCGAGGCCGACATAGGCGTGGAGGCCGACGAAGTTGACGAAGTTGGTGCCCTGCAACAGCAGCTGCGCCATGATCGCATTATTGTCGTTGTCGGCCGACAGGTGGCAGTCGGTGCAGGTCTTGGTCTCGGTCTTCCTCACCGTGTGCGGGAAGTGCGGCGCGAACGCCTGGCTGGAGAAGCCGCTCGCCGCGATCGGCGGCTGCTGCACGTAAAGCCGCTCGCGGTTGATGTTGGTCGACGACAGCACCAGCGCCGAGGTCGAGCGCACCGGCGCGATGATGTTGCCCTTGGTGGTCTGGTGCTTGCCGAGCTGGAACATCTCGTCGCGCGCCACCTGCGGATTATAGGTCGCGAAGTTGCGCGTGGTGTCGCCGTCATACTTGTGCCCCGGCGTCTTCCAGTTCGCCTCGATCGGCAGGTGGCAGCCGCCGCACGAGGTCGTCCACGACAGATGGCAGGTGTAGCAGGCCATCTCGCTGTCCTTGTGCGCCCGCTCCGCCTGCGGCACGCCCGGGCCCCAGCCGTAGCTGCCGGTCTCCGCGCCGGTCTTCGACATCAGCTTCGACCGCGCCGCCTTGGCGTTGAAGTGCGGGCTGGTGCGGTCGACCGCATCCTTCACCAGCGACACTTCCCATTCGAGCTTGGGGTCCATGATCGAGCGCTGGATCAAGGTGCGCCGGCCTTCGCGCTCCACCCATTCGAAGCGGCGGCGGCCGTCGGGGTTGCGGATCGACGACAGGTCGTTGCCGCCCGGCCGCGCCGCGGGGCCCGAGGTCTTCAGACTGGGGAAGGCATCGACGGTGCCGTGGCAATCCTTGCAGCCGATCTCGACCGCGTTCGCCACCTCGCCGTAGATGAAGCCGTTGCCGTGGCTGTCCTGCGCGAAGTGGCAGTCGGCGCACTGCATGCCCTTTTCGGCATGGATGTCCATCATGTGGACGGTCTTGCCGGGGTTTACGCCGACGGGGACGAACTTGTCCTCGCCTTGTCTGCGCCATTTCTCCGGATCGTCGTTGGCGACGATATTGCCTTCCGCGTCGAGCAGATTGCCCTCGCGGTCGCGCTTGAAGATGGCACGGAAATTCCAGCCGTGACCGTGATAGTCGGCGAACTGGGTGTCCTTCAGCTTCGGGTTGAGGTCGTAGACATTGCGCAGGAAGTCGAGGTCGCCCCAGTTGCCGAGCGCCGCCGCGCCTTCCGGGTTGCGGTCGTTGATCTTCCGGACCTCGTCGGCGGTCGGGTATTTCTGCTTCGCCGGCCACATGTGCGGCGCGTCCGATTCATAGTCCCACATCGTGTAGCCGAGGTAGGTGTTCATGAACATGTTCGGCTGGTGCATGTGGCAGTTCATGCACTGCGACGTCGGGATCGCGCGCGTGAACACATGCTTGATCGGATGGCCTTTTTCTTCCTTCGGGATCGTCGGGTCGACCGTCGCCGTCTTGCCGTCGCGGCCGTACTTCGCCCAGGTCAGGCTGTGCCGCGGCTCGCGGTCGTTCGCATAGACGACGTGGCACGATCCGCAGCCCGAGGTGCGATAGTCGCCCGGCTGATCGTTGGTGCCCATGAACCAGGTAAAGGGGTCGTTGAGGCGCGTCTTGTGCACGTTCAGCACCGGCACCGCGATGCGCAGGCCGGTGCCCGGGCCGCGGTTCGACTGGCGGACGTCGGGACGGCCCGGCTCCTCAATGCGCTGGATCGCGCCGGCGGCGTTGGGCAGGCCGATCTCGGGGAATTGCGTGCCGATGTTGCGGCCGCCGCGCTCGAACACGCGGAACACGTCGCCCGGCGGCGTCGTGTGCCAGCGCGGGATCGGGTAGAGTTCGGGCAGCGCGCCGCGCGCCTTCGCCTCGGCCGACAGCTCGCCCGGCTTCATCCCCGGCGACCCCGGCGAGGTCAGCTTCGCCGGCTCGCCCTTCGCCGTATAGGCCTCGCCGAGGATGTAATTCTTATAGGGCAGGATGCCGTTGTTGTAGGAGGCGCCGCCGAGCAGCATCGCGCCGGTCGCCATCAGCGAGCGCTCCGCCGCCTCGATCACCTCCATGTGGCAGGCCCCGCAGGCCTGCCGCGCGACGCGATAGTCGGACGGATTGACAAAGCGGACGAACTCGGGCGCTTCCTTGTTGAGCAGCGTGTAGCTGACCTTGGGGTTGGCCGAGCTCGGATAATGCCAGCTCTCCGGATAGCGCGGCAGCACGTGCGCGGCTTCCTGGAAGCGCATATAAGCGGCGCTCTTCGGGTTGAGGCCCGCCGGCGCCTTCACGCTCGCCTTGCCGCCGTGACAATCGACGCAGCCGAGCACCACCGCCGGCGAAGCGTGCATCGAATAGGCGTCCGACGCCGTGTGACAGGTGAGGCAACCGGCGCTCTTCGCGTCGGCCTGCGCCTTGGTCTGCGTCAGCGGCGACGGCGGGGTGAATTCATATTTGATGTCGCGCGGTTTCTCGCCCTCGGCGGCGATCAGCTGCGCCGAGCCGAAGGCCACCGCCGCGATCAGCAGCGCCCCCGCGGTCCAGCGTTTCAGCGATCCCCCCATCGCGCCCACCCTAGAAGGTCAGCGTCGCGTTGAGGAGGACCGAATAATAGCGGTCGTCGCCCGTCGCGTTGCTGAACAGGTCGGTGAAGCCCTTGCCGGGATCGAGCACCGCGGCGGAGGCGCGGATGACGACGTTCTGCGTGAAATAGGGCCGCCAGATCGCCGAGACCGAGGCGTCCCAGCCGATCTCGCGCGGGATCGAGCCCTCCATGCGCAGGGCTTTGAGCACCGCGGTCTTTTCGAACCACAGATGGTTGAGGTTGGTGGTGAGGCGAAGCTCGGGCGTCACGTCGAAATCGGCGCCGGCGCCGAGCAGCATCGTGCCGGGGTTAGCGAAGTTCGACTGGCCCTGCTCCTTCGAGGAACGCAGCGAGTTGAGGATGCCGTTGCGCCCCGCGATCGAGACGACGCGGCCGCCGCCGGCGAACGGGATGGTCTGGCGAATCCAGTAGCTCGTGTCGGCACCGGCGAACTGCGGGTTCTCGAAGATCGCGTCGAAGCCGCGCTCGGTGTCGTCATAGGGATCACCGTCGCCCGAGGCGTAGAGGCCCGACAGGCGGACGCGAATCCAGTTGAAGTCGTAGGACGGCTCGACGGCGGCGAAGAAGGCGCGGACCTTCGCCGGGCGGCCGGTGAAGATATTGTCGCGATCCTCGCCGACCGCGGCATAGGCCGAGGCGGTAAGGTTGATACGCCCGATGCGCCCGTCAGCATTGTAGCCGAGGTAAGTCACGTCATAGTCGCGGGCGCGCAGATTGCCGAGCAGCGCCGGGCGCACCGGGAAGCCGTTGGTGTCGACCTCGAGGCTGTTGCCTTCGCGGTTGCGGTTGTAGGCGACGATCACCTGGCTGGTCAGGCCGACGATCGGCAGATCCTGCCGGTAGAGGCTGCCGAGAAAGATGAGGTCGTCGCGTGGCGTGCGCGTGACGGCGTTGAGGCCCGAATTGGTGTCCTTCTCCAGCCGGCCGAAGACGGCGAGATTGAACTGGAAGCGGTTGTTGTCGCGGTTGCCGAACAGGCGTAGGCCCGGCTGGCTGTCCTGAAACAGGAAGCCGCGGAAGTCGCTCGAGAAGGGCTGGATGCCCGCGCGGATCGACACGAAGTCGTAGCGCGAATTGTCGAACTTGGTGAGGTGATAGTCGAGGAACAGCTCCTGCACGCCAAGGAAGGCGTCGGAGCGATGGGTGCCCTTCGACGGCTCGACGAACAGCACGCGCTTCTCGGGCACGTCGACGTGATTGTAGTTGGCAGCCAAGGTCAGCCGCAGCTCGACCGAGGGCGGCTGGAACGCCGTCGAGCCCTTGATGAAGGCAACGCTGGCGATGCTGGTCTGCGAGAAGACGAGGCTCGAGGTGCGGCCGAACACGTCGAGGCTGCCCGGCCGGTCGGTGGTCTGCACGCCGACCGGGATCGGGAAGGAGCGCGGCTCGACGACGGTGTCCGAGATGCCGGTCAGCACGAGGAAGCAATGGTCGGTGCCCTTGACCGGCCGGTCGCCCTTCAAGGTGTTCTGGTTATAGGGGTCCCACCAGCGGTCCTTGACGCCGATCGCATCGACGATGCGCCAGCGGTCGGGCACCGGCAGATGGTCGCCGGGGAAGGCTTCGGGCGCCGGCGGGCGGATGGCGCCCTCGTTGGTCTGCACCGTCGCTTCGGGAAGGCCGGGCCGGACACCCGGACGGCGGCGATCCTCGACCGGCGCGCCGATCATCTCGCCGATCATCGCCTCGCCGGCGTGTTGCGCGGCATGCGACGCTTCGGCGACCTCGGCATGCTCCAGCGCATGCGCCGCCTCGGCATGCGTGTCGTGCGCCGGCCCATGTGCGCCGGCGCCGATGAGCGCGCACATCGCGCCGAGGAAGCCGCCGCCGCTCATTTGCCGTTACACGCCGACTGGTCGGCGCTGTCGAGGAACGGCGCGAACGGGCAACCGACGTAGCGCAGCCGCGCCGTGCCGGGGTTCACGTCGACGACGATGGTGTCCGACCGACTGACAGGGTCGGCATTGCGGACGTTGGCGCCGCCGACGCCCGCATTGTGCGTGCCGAGGAACGAGATCATGTCGTCCTGATCGATGCCGTCGCCCGAGACGCCGATCGCGCCGACGAGCGTCGTGCCGCGATAGACCGGCACCGCGCCGGGGAAGATCTGGATGCCGTTGCGCAGTCGCGGTCCCGCCGCGCTCGGCGCGGGCAGGAAGGTGCAGGCGGCGGGCGTGTCGGGCGAGGTGCCGCCGCTCACCACATGGCCGACATGCTGCGCGAGATTGTCGAACACCAGCGCCGACTGCAGCCCGGTCGACAGCGGGCTCCAGTTGGCGATCGGCCGCGACAGTGGGCCGTTGGGCCGACCGAGTTCGCCGTCGGGGAAATAGGGCCGCGCGAGGTTGCCGATGGCGCGCGCGGTGATCGCCTTCTGACCGGTCAGCGCCGCCGGGTCGTTGAGGAAGGTGCGGGTGCGCGCGACGAACGCGCTGACGTTGGCGTCGGCGCCGGTCGCCAGCGCCGGGTTGCGCTGCGCCGCGAGCAGGTCGGCACCCGCGAAGCTGCCTGAGAAGAACATCGCGGTGCGTGCCTTCTGCAGCGACACGTCGATGCCGAAGATCGGCGCGTCGGGCGAGCGCACGAGGCCGAGCACATTGCCGTTGGTATCGACCATCGAGATCGACACCTGCGCGCGGCTGTCGAGCGGGCGGCGGATTTGCGCGCGCGCTCGGCTCATGACGGTGAACGCCTCGCCGAGCACGCTGCGCACCTCGGCGGCGGTCAGCGCGTTGGCGCCATCGGTGCCGGCGCGCGGCGGGTAGCGGTTGGCGCCGGAACCGTCGGTCAACACGAACACGTCGCTATTGGCATATTCGGCGGTGGTGGCGCGGCGCACGCCGCTGCCCTCGGTGCCATAGGTCTGGCCGGCGATGATCGCGCCGGCGCTGTAGCCGATGACCGGCGCCAGCGTGCCGAGCGTCGCGGCGATGGTGGCGAACGGCCGCGCGCTCGCCGGCGTCGAGCGTAGCGCGGCGGGCGTCGCGTCCGAATAGCGAAGGGTGGTGCCGTCGACCGAGACGCGGTCGGCGCGAATTTCGGTCGGCGCTTCGAAGCCGGTCAGCCCCGCCGTCGCGATGATCTCCTCGGCATCGTCGTCGGTGTCGAGAATCTCGGTGTCGAAGCCATAGTCGCCATCGGCCATCACGCCGATGCCGCCGACCACCACGCCGTTCTTGTAGAGCGGAAAGCCGCCCGCATCGGCAGCGAGGCCGAGCGGCGAGCGCTTCGGCCCGATGAAGGCCGCCGGGCCACCGCCCGCCGCGAAGCGCGACGCGAGATCGGAGCAGGGGAGCTGGCTGAACTGCACGCCGAACAGCGGCCCGCTCTCGAGGCCCGCCGTGCCGCGGCTCGGCGGAAAATGCTCCTGCACGATCATGCTCGCGGTGCGCGTCGAAAAGGCGTTGCCCGACGAGGAGAGATAGGCGCCGGTGATCGCCTTGGCGATCGCGCCCGCGCCCGCCGGCACGTCGACGCCTTCGAGGTCGGTGTTGGTGCCGCTGCGACTGGCGCGCAGCTTCGCCGTCGCGCGCGCCCCGTTCATCGCGAACACCGCCAGCACATTGCCAACCCGGTCGGTAACGGCGATCACCGAGGGCGTCGAGCGCGCCGCCGCTTCCTCGGCCGCTTGCGAAATGATCCGCTGCACATCGGCGACGGTCAGCGCCTCGGCCGCCGGCGCCGCGAACAGGCCGCCGCTCGGCGTCGGGGTGGGGCTGGGTGACGGTGAGGGGGTTGGCGCGGGTGTCGACGACCCGCCGCCCCCGCCGCCGCACGAGCTCACCGCGAACGCGACGCTCGCCAGCAACGCCACGGCCCGCGCACGCCGCATCAGCGCAGGCCCCGGACGCCCGCCGCCAGCCGCGCCGTCGTTGCGCGGAACTCCGCGGGCTTGAAGCCTTCCGGCGTGCGTACCGCGGCATAGGCGCGGTCGAGGTCGCCGCGCAGCAGCTTCGCCGCATTGCCGCCGACGCCGCCGGTCGCCTGCAGGTCGCTGATCAAGGTGTCGGCGGCCATCACCGCCTGCTGCGCGCCCTGATAGTCGGTGTAGAGCTGCCCCTGCGCCAGCACCGCCTCGAGGATCGACAGCGTCTGCGCATTCGAGAAGCTGGCATTCTCGAACGCCGCCGCCAGCGCCCGCGCGGTGCCGCCAAGCTGCCCGGCCGCCCGCACCGCGGTCGCGCGGTCGCTGGCGAACGCGGCATGGAACGCCCGCGACTGGGTGGTCAGCTGCGCGGCCAGCGTCGGCGCGGCGATGCGCGCCGCCGCCGCCAGCATGATGATGTTCTCATCGTTGAACGTCGGGAAGCCCGACAGCGACGGCCGGCCCGGGTTCGCCACATCGGCCGGGCGGAAGCCCGGATCGTCGGAGAAATTACGGTGGCAGGTCCGGCAATCGAAGAAATAGAATTCGGGGAAAGCGCCGTCCTGCCCGCGCGGGGTCGCATAGAGCGCCGTCGCGCGGTCGAGCGCCATCGCCTGCCCGATCGCCCAGGTCTTCACGCCGCGCACCGTCTGCTTGCGGCGCCGGTAATCGGCGTCCTCGTCATGGTGGCGCTGAAGGGCGGTGAACAGGTCGAGTTCGAACGACACGCGCGGGTGACCCGCCGCCATGATGCGGTGGGTGACGAACTGGCCCTGACCCGCGCTGCCGAAATGGCAGTCGAGGCAGCGCTCGGCGCGCTTCTTCGGGTCGGACAGCGGGTACATGCCCATCGCGACGTTCGAGGCGTGCGTCGCGCCGACGGCATAATGGCTTGAGAGCCATTGCTGCGACCCGCCGTGGCAGGATTCGCACCCCACCCCTTGCGTGATGTCGAAGCGGGCACCGCGCAGCGCGGGCGGCGGATTGTCGGCATGGCAGCCGAGGCACATCGGCGCCTGATTGGCCGGGCCGATGCCGAGCTTCGCGGCAATCGCCTGCGAGCGCGGTTCGAGCAGCAGCTGATAGGCGCGCGAATGGGCGCCCGCCGGGCTGCTCGGTTCCTGCCAGGTCAGCAGCTCGTTCTGGCGGACCACGGCGCCGGTCGGCTCCTGCCGGCCGTGGCAGGTCGAGCCGCCGCAGGAGGCGACGCCCTCATGCCGGTAATTCTGCTGGGTCGATTGCGTGGGCGCGCCATCGGCGGGTCCGACGACGCCGAACACCGCCAGCGCGAGCCCTGCGCCGGCGACGCACATCAGCGTCCAGATTCGACCCCCCGCCATCCTCGCTCCCCGCGATGATGCACCGACCGAAAAACCCGGTCGATCCCCTGCTTATCCTTCTACCACTACAGGGATTCCCGTAAAGGCTCAGACGTCGCGGCGACGGATGACCAGATTGCGGATTTCGGTCATGTCCTCCATCGCGAAACGCACGCCTTCGCGGCCCAGTCCTGAATCCTTGACGCCGCCATAGGGCATCGAGTCGACGCGGTAGCTCGGCACGTCGCCGATCACTACGCCGCCGACGTCGAGCACGTCCCAGGCGCGCATCATCTTGTAGAGGTCGCGGGTGAACACGCCGGCCTGCAGGCCGAACTTCGAATCGTTCACCTCTTCGAGTGCCTCCTCGAAGTCGCTGAACTTCGAAATGATCGCCACCGGCCCGAACGCTTCCTCGCGGTAGAGCTTGGTGTCGCGCGGTACGCCCTCAAGCAACGTCGCCTCGAGCATCGCGCCGTCCCGCTGGCCGCCGCACAGCAGCTTGCCGCCTTTTCCGCGCGCTTCCTCGATCCAACCGTCGAGCCGCGTCGCTTCCTTCACGTCGATCATCGGGCCGACGAACGTATCCTCGTTGTGCGGGTCGCCGGCGATCAGCGTCTTCGTCTTCGCCACCAGCCGGTCGCGGAAAGTCTCGTAGATGTCGGCGTGGACGATGATGCGCTGCACGCCGATGCACGACTGCCCCGACTGGTAGAAGGCGCCGAACACCACGCGCTCGATCGCGTCGTCGAGATCGGCGTCGGCATCGACGATCACCGCCGCGTTGCCGCCGAGTTCGAGCACCACCTTCTTCTTGCCGGCCTGGCTTTTAAGCTTCCAGCCCACGTCGGGCGAGCCGGTGAAGGACAGCAATTTCAGCCGCTCGTCGGTGGTGAACAGGTCGGCGCCGTCGCGCGATGCCGGCAGGATCGAGAAGGCGCCCTTCGGCAGGTTCGTCTCGGCGAGAATCTCGCCCATGATCAGCGCGCCGAGCGGCGTGCGCGACGCCGGCTTCATCACGAACGGGCAGCCGACCGCGATCGCCGGCGCGATCTTGTGCGCGGCGAGGTTGAGCGGGAAGTTGAACGGCGAGATGAAGCTGCACGCGCCGATCGGCACCCGCTTCCACATGCCCTGATAGCCGCGCGCCCGGGGGCTGATGTCGAGCGGCTGCACCTCGCCGGTCATCCGCACCGATTCCTCGGCCGCGATGCGGAAGGTGTCGATCAGCCGCGTGACCTCGCCGCGCGCGTCGCGGATCGGCTTTCCCGCCTCGATGCACAGCGCATAGGCGAGCTCGTCGTAGCGTTCCTTGAAGCGCGACACGCAGTGCGCGAGCACATCCTGCCGCTCATAGGCGGCGAGCCGCGCCATCGGCTCGACCGCCGCGTCGGCCGCCGCGATGCCGGCGTCGATGGTCTTCGCGTCGGCGAGCGCGACGCGGGTCGCCACCTCGCCGGTGTACTTGTCGGTGACCTCGAGGTCGGTGTTCGAAAACACCGCCTCGTTGGCCAGGTACAGCGGGTAGGTGTCGCGCAGCTTCGGCGAGGCCACGCGCCTACTCCGCCGGCTCGGCGACGCGCGCCGACAGGTCGACCTGAACGCTCAGCTCCTTGATCTCCTTGTTGAGGATATGGTCGTTCTCCGAATAGTCGACCGGGCAGTCGATCAGGTGAACGCCCTTGGCGTCGAGGCAGGCCTTGATCATCTCGGGCAGCGCCGCGGCGCTCGTCACGCGGTGGCCGTGTGCCCCGTAAGCCTCGGCATATTTCACGAAATCGGGATTGCCGTAGGTCAGGCCCCAGTCCTTGAAGCCCATGTTGGCCTGCTTCCAGCGGATCATGCCGTAGCTGCCGTCGTTCAAGATCAGCACGACGAGATCGAGGCCGAGGCGCACCGCGGTCTCCATCTCCTGGCTGTTCATCATGAAGCCGCCGTCGCCGCAGATCGCCATGACCTTGCGGCCCGGATAGACCATCTTCGACATCATCGCCGACGGCAGGCCGGCGCCCATCGTCGCCAGCGCATTGTCGAGCAGCACGGTGTTCGGCTGGTGCGCCTCGTAATTGCGCGCGAACCATATCTTATAGACGCCATTGTCGAGGCAGATGATGCCGTCCGACGGCATCGCGTCGCGGATCGTCTGCACCAGGGTCTGCGGATAGATCGGGAAGCGCGGGTCCTTGCCGCTGTCGCCGCGGTGCGCGATCTCGTGCGCGCGGGCGGCGAGCATCTTGTCGAACTGCCAGTGGCCCTGTTTGAGGATGTCCTCCTTCATCTGCCAGATCGCGTTGCCGACGTCGCCGATCACCTCGATCTGCGGGAAGTAGACCGGGTCGACCTCCGCCGAGCGGAAGTTGACGTGGATCACCTCGGTCCCGCCCTGTTTCATAAAGAAGGGCGGCTTCTCGATCACGTCGTGGCCGACGTTGATGATGCAATCCGATTCGGACAGAGCGCGGTGGACGAAGTCACCCGCCGACAGGGCGGCGCAGCCGAGGAACTTCGGGTGCCGCTCGTCGACCACGCCCTTGCCGAGCTGGGTGGTGATGAAGGGGATGCCGGTCTTTTCGATGAACTGCGTCAGCATCCGCCCGGTCAGCCGGCGGTTGGCGCCGGCGCCGATCACCAGCACCGGCGACGTCGCCGCCTCGATGCGCTTGATCGCGGCGCGCACCGCCTTCTCCTCGGGCACCGGTCGGCGCGACTGGCTGGCCTTCAGCGGCCGCGAATCGGTGTGCTCGTCGGCGATGTCCTCGGGAAATTCGATATGGACCGCGCCGGGCTTCTCTTCCTCGGCAAGCCGGAAGGCCTCTCGGACGCGCGACGGAATATTGTCCGACGACGCAAGCTGGTGCGCGTATTTGGTGATCGGCCCCATCATCGCGACGACATCGAGGATCTGAAAGCGGCCCTGCTTCGACTTCTTGATCGGCTTCTGGCCGGTGATCATCATCATCGGCATGCCACCCAGTTGCGCATAGGCGGCGGCGGTGACGAAATTGGTGGCGCCCGGCCCAAGCGTGGCGAGGCAGACGCCCGCCTTCCCCGTATGCCGGCCATAGGTCGCCGCCATGAAGCCCGCGCCCTGCTCGTGACGGGTCAGCACCAGCCTGATCTTGTCTGAACGCGACAGCGAGTCGAGGAAATCGAGATTCTCCTCGCCCGGCACGCCGAACACATATTCGACCCCTTCTTCCTCGAGACACTCAATGAAGAGATCGGATGCCTTGGTGCTCACGTCTGTCTCCCTGCTCGCCCCTCGCGAGCGTTAAATCCCGATGGTTACGCGTCGGCGGCGCCGTCGCGGATCAGCCGTTTCAGATGGTCGGCCAGCCCGCCCGCCCCGCTGGCGAGGCCCAGCCCCAGATCGGCGAGTCGCTCGCGGTCGCTCTCGCCGAGTCGCGAAGCGACGCCGGCTGCCCGGCGCGCATCGGCGTCGAGCGGCGTTTCATCCCATGAGGCTCCGGCCGTGTCGCCCATCTCCCCCTCGGCGAACTCGCGGTGGCGCGGAGTGTATCAGCTTGCGGCGCAAGCGAAAGGGGCGGTTCAGAGCGCGAAATCGGCGACGATCTGCGCGGCCAGCTGCGCCGCCGCCCGTTCGCCGCGATAGGGAACGTAACGCGTGGCTGCCGCTGCGACGCCAGCGGCGATGGCAGCATCGCTCATCATCGCCTCGATGGCAGCGGCGATGCCCAGCCCGTCTCGCTGCACCGTCGCGCCGCCGAGGCGGTTGGCGGTAAGCTTGCGGCCGATCAGCACCGTATCGAGCGAGTCGGGCAGCACCAGATTGGGCGTACCGGCGAGGATCGCCTCGCAGGAAGTGGCGTGGCCGCCGCGGCTGATGAGCAGCGCCGCCTCGCCGAGCGTCGCCGGCATGTCGAGCGGTTGCGGCGAATGGATGATATTCGGAGGTAACGGTGGCGCCTCGGCCCCCACCGAATGCCAGAGCACCGGCCAGCCGAGCTGCGCCAGCGCCTCGATCAGCGCGCCCGCCGCCGGATGCGCGAACGGAAAATAGACGAAGGCGCGGGGACCGTCGCCCGCCGGCCACGCCGCGCGCGCCGACACGCGAAAGCCGTTCATCGTCCCATAATAGGTGACACCGGTGCGCGGGCCGTAGGGGTCGACCTCGGGCCAGGTGGTCAGATAGGCGGGGCCACGCGCGAGCAGCGTCGCGACGCTGTCGAGCATCGGCGCGCCGAACTCCACGCAGATTGCCTGCACCGAGGCGTCGGCCGCCGCGCCGGCGGCCAGCAAAGCCGCGTCGTCATGCCCCTTCCACGGCATCAGCGACGGCAGCGGCTGCTGCGCGGGCGGCACCAGGAACCCCGCACCGAGCATCGCCGCCGGCAGCCCCGCGACATGCGCCGCCAGCAACGACACCGGCGCATGTTCGGCGACGATCGCGGTGGGCTTCACCGCCTCGAAGATCTCAAGCCAGCGCCGCACCATCAGCCGCATCGCCGGCAGGTCGGCAAAGCCGCCGTCGCCGATCACCTGCGCATAGTTGATCGTTTCGGGCTGGCGGGCGGCGGGATGGTAGATCGGCGGCTCGATCACGCCGGCGAAGGGCGCGCCGGGCACGGCATCGGCGGTCGCCGGGTTGCGCGCCGCGACTGCCATCCGGTGGCCGCGTGCGTTAAGCGCAGCGGCGACCGGCGCCAGATGCGCGATATGTCCGTAGCCCTGGCCGAGTTCCCAGGTGCCGAGCAGCGTTGCCATCCGGCACCCAGGTCCTTCTTAGGCGGCCTTCGTTAGTTCCTAATCAGACGACGCCGTAGGCGAGCATCGCGTCGGCGACCTTCTTGAAGCCGGCGATGTTGGCGCCGCGGACATAGTCGATGTGCGACGAGCCCGCCTTGCCGCCATATTCGGCGCAGCGGTTGTGGATGCCCATCATGATGTCCTTCAAGAGCTTCTGCAGCTCGTCTTCCTTCCACGCGATGCGCGCCGAATTCTGGCTCATCTCGAGGCCGGAGACCGCGACGCCGCCGGCGTTCGCCGCCTTGCCCGGCGCGTAGAGAATGCCCGCCTTCTTGAAAACGTGCACGCCATCGAGATCGGTCGGCATGTTGGCGCCTTCCGACACCGCGATGCAGCCGTTCTTCACCAGCGTCTCCGCTTCGCTGCCGACCAGCTCGTTCTGCGTCGCGCAGGGCAGCGCCACATCGCACGGCACGCTCCACGGCCGCGCGCCGCCGCCATGGAAGGTCGCGCCGGTGAACTCGGTTACATATTCCGAGATGCGGCCGCGCTTCTTGTTCTTGAGGTTCTTCACCCAGTCGATCTTCTCCTGGGTGATGCCGTCCGGGTCGTGGATGAAGCCTTCCGAGTCGGAGAGCGTCAGCACCTTGCCGCCGAGCTGGACGATCTTCTCCGCCGCGTGCGTCGCGACGTTCCCCGATCCCGAGATGACCGCGCGCTTGCCCTCGACCGAATTGCCGACGTGGGTCAGCATGTTCTGCAGGAAATAGACCGCGCCATAGCCGGTCGCCTCGGTGCGGATCAGCGAGCCGCCATATTCGAGGCCCTTGCCGGTCAGCACGCCGGTGAACTCGCCGGTGATGCGCTTGTACTGGCCGAACATATAGCCGATCTCGCGCCCGCCGACGCCGATGTCGCCCGCCGGCACGTCGATGTCGGCGCCGATGTGGCGATACAGCTCGGTCATGAAGCTCTGGCAGAAGCGCATGACTTCGGCGTCGCTCTTGCCCTTCGGGTTGAAGTTGGAGCCGCCCTTGCCGCCGCCCATGGGCAGGCCGGTCAGCGCGTTCTTGAAGGTCTGCTCGAACGCCAGGAACTTCAGCGTCCCCTCGGTCACCGACGGGTGGAAGCGGATGCCGCCCTTGTACGGCCCGATGGCGTTGTTGTTCTGGACGCGCCAGCCGCGCTGCACGCGGATGTCGCCCTTGTCGTCCTGCCAGCAGACACGGAAGGAGACCACGCGATCCGGCTCGGCGATGCGGCGCAGGATCTGCCAGCGGTGGTAGGGTTCCTTGTCGGCGATGAAGTCGAAGATGTCCTCGGCGACTTCCTGCACCGCCTGCACGAACTCCGGCTGCCCCGGATTGCGCTTCTTCACGCCCTCGACGAAATGCTCGAGATCCACATGATCAGATAAACCCATGACGCGTCCCCTCCCACGGCGCCCCGGCGGTCCTCATTCCCACCCCCCGGAGTCGCGAAGTGGCGAGCATAGCGCAGTTTCATGTCACGCCAGCGGCGATTCTTGACGCCCTCCCCCATCTGCAGGCTAATGCGCGCCATTGGGGGGAGAGGCCGCCGTGACCGAGGTCGCGCCAGCGATCGATCAGCAACTGGATGCCGAGAATCGTCAGCTGAAAGCGACGATCAACGCGCTGCGCCTGAAGCTCGAAGAGATGCAGGCGCAGGAAGGCGCGAAGGTGCAGGCGGCGCTCGCCGCGTCGCAAGCCGAGATCGTCCAGCTGAAAGCCACCATCAACGCGCTGCGCACCGAGATGGAGAAGATGCAGGGCCTTGCCGAGAAGCGCGTCGAGGACGCCGGTGCGACCCTGCGCGACGAGAACCGCCAACTGCGTGACACCATCGTCGCGCTGCGCGATCAGCTCGAAAAGGCGGCGGCCTGATGGACGCGGTCACCAGCCGCGCCCGCGACGAGAGCGAGACGAAGCTGCGCGAGCGGCTGCGCCGCGTCGAGCTGCTGCTCGACCTCACCCGCAAGGCCGCGTCGATCGAGGCGCTCGATCCGCTGCTCGAAATGATCGTCAACGCCGCCTCCGAAGAGATCGGCGCCGAGCGCGGTACCCTGTTCCTCAACGACCCGTCGACCGGCGAGCTCTATTCGCGCGTCGCGCAGGGCAATGTGAACCGCGAGATCCGGCTGCTCAACGACCGCGGCATCGCCGGCCATGTCTTCCAGAGCGGCGAGGCGCTGATCATCGGCGACGCCTATGCCGACGATCGCTTCGACCGCAGCATCGACGAACAAACCGGCTACCGCACCCGCAACATCCTCTGCGTGCCGATCCGCACGATGAAGGGCGACCTGATCGGCGTCGCGCAGGTGCTCAACAAGCTGCCCGAGGGCTTCACAAAGGCCGACGAAGAGCTGCTGGAGGCGATGACCACGCAGGCGGCGCTGGTCCTCCAGCATGCGATGTTCATCGAATCGGTGCAGAAGGCGCGCGCGCAGGAAATGGCGTTCCTCGACATGGTCGCGGACGTCACCTCCGAGATCGACCTGCCGATGCTGCTGAAGCGCATCATGGGCGAGGCGACGCGCATGCTGTCCGCCGACCGATCGACCCTGTTCCTGATCGACGAGAAGACCGACGAGCTATTCTCGATCGTTGGCGAGGGCGTCGGCGCCTTCCAGATCCGCCTGCCGAAGACCGCGGGCATCGCCGGCGCGGTCTTCACCTCGGGCCAGTCGGTCAACATTCCCTATTGCTACGCCGACCTGCGCTTCAACCCGAGCTTCGACCGGCAGACCGGCTATTTCACCCGATCGATGCTGTGCGTGCCGGTGGCGAACAAGCAGGGCAAGATCATCGGCGTCACCCAGTGCCTCAACCGCCGCGGCGGCCCCTTCACCGCCGAGGACGAGCAGCGGCTGAAAGCCTTCACCGCGCAGGTCGCCGTCGCGCTCGAAAACGCCAAGCTGTTCAACGACGTGCAGAACATGAAGAACTACAATGAAGGCGTGCTGCAGAGCATAACCAACGGCGTGGTGACGCTCGACGAGGATGGCAAGATCACCACCTGCAACGCGCAGGGGCTGAAGATTTTCGAGATCGAGGCCGCCGCCGTGATCGGCCACACCGCCACCGACTTCTTCGCGCCCAACCCGTGGATCATCGAGAAGATCGGCAAGGTGAAGGAGAGCGGCGCGTCCGAAGTGCTGATGGACGCCGACCTCGAAACCGCCGGCGTGCGCCGCTCGGTCAACGCCACCGTCGTGCCGCTGATCTCGACCGAGGCGAAGAGCCTCGGCACGATGGTGATGCTCGAGGATATCTCGTCCGAGAAGCGCATGAAATCGACGATGTCGCGCTACATGGACCCCGGCATCGCCGACCAGCTGCTCGCCGGCGGCGACGGCGGCGATCTTATGGGCGGCAAGAGCGTCGAGGCGACCGTGCTGTTCACCGACATCCGCGGCTTCACCACGATCTCCGAAGAGCTCGGCCCGCAGGCCACCGTCGGCATGCTCAACGAATATTTCGAGATCATGGTCGACTGCATCCTCCGCGAGGGCGGGATGCTCGACAAGTTCATCGGCGACGCGATCATGGCCGCCTTCGGCATTCCGGTCGCGCATTCGGACAATGAGGACCGCGCGGTGCGCGCCGCGATCGGCATGATCAGCGACCTGCGCGCCTGGAACAGGATCCGCACCGCCGAAGGCAAGCGCCCGATCGACATGGGTATCGGCCTCAACACCGACATGGTGGTGTCCGGCAACATCGGCTCGGCGAAGCGGATGGACTTCACCATCATCGGCGACGGCGTGAATTTGGCGGCGCGGCTGGAAAGCGCCTGCAAGGCCTATCACGCGCGCATCCTCATCTCCGAGAACACGGTGAAGAAGCTGCGCGGCACCTACCGACTGCGTCCGGTCGACCTGCTGGTGGTGAAGGGTAAGACCCAGCCCGTCGAAGTCCATGAGGTGCTCGACTATCACACCGACGAAAGCTTCCCGAACGCCCGCGAGGTGCTCGACGCCTTCAAGTTCGGCATCGAGGCCTATCGCAGCGCCAAATGGGACGCCGCCATCGCCTCCTTCACCCGCGCGCTGTCGCTCAACCCCGACGACGGGCTGTCGCAAATGTACATCGACCGCTGCGAAAAGCTCCGCGCCGACCCGCCCGCCGACTGGGATGGCGTCTGGGTGGCGAAGGAGAAATAAGGCCGTTTACTCGCCTCAGATAACACGATGCCTATGGAACATTGTGAGAACCTGTGTAAGCTATCGCAATGGAAATCTCTCGCGACCTTAAGGTTCATGGCACGTCATCCCAAATGGATGCCTTCATAGAAGGTCTAACGTCGCTTGCGACTCCACCATGGAGCCGTTCCTACGAGGGCGAAGAGAATATCGGCACACCCGAATTTCGAGTTTTTGATCGCGAAGTTGCTGATAGCCTACCTGCGGCGAGCGTCGCTTTATACCTAGAACCGTATGGGCTACAGATCGTAAATATCGTGCCGAGGGATCGGCAAAATCTATCACGAGCGGAATATAATGGTATTCTTCAGGATTTCTTAGTTCAGTTGGCGCAGCCTGGAGCTGACGAGCTCGGCCTGTCAATTGTTACATCTCTACCGAGAACTTCTCTAGCTGCCGAAACGACTCCCGAGGTGGCCACCCTCCTCAAGCAATTTTCGGGAGCAGCAAACAAGACTACCGGCTCGTCTCATCCTGCAGATTTTAAGCGATGGGCGAAGTTTCTTATCGCAGTCCATCGTTGCCACGCCGCCGTGGATACGCCGCTGCTCAGAGAGGCGCTTAAGGAGCATGGCTGGCCTAATGAGACGGCGGAGGAACTCATCTCTGAATTTGAGTTTGCTCAAGACCTTTTGCAGATTGCGGCTCAAGAGGGCCTTTAAATTCAGCCTGTTGATCAGCCCTTCTTCGACATTGCGAGGATGGTCTTCCACTCGTTGGCGGTCAGCGGCACCACCGACAGGCGGAACTGGCGGAACATCGCCATATCCTTGAGCTTGGGCTCGGCCTTCATCGCGGCGAGGGTGACAGGGTGGTCGAGCTTCTTGCCGGGCTTCACCGACACCGCGACGAAGCGGCCCTTGGGGTCGGTAGTGTCGGGATAGGCGGTCTTCGACACTGTCGCGATGCCGACGACCTCCAGCCCCTCGTTCGAGTGGTAGTAGAACAGCTCGTCGCCGACCTTCATCGCCTTCAGGTAGAGCGCCGCCTGGTTGTTGCGCACGCCGTCCCACGCCGTCTCGCCGTCGCGGACCAAGTCGTCCCAGGAATATTTGACCGGCTCCGACTTCACCAGCCACTTGCCCGACGTGCCGCTCATGGATGCTCCGTTGTTCGTGTGGCGCGACCATAGCGGCGGCCCGGGTTGCGCGCGAGCCCCGCGCGGCGCAAGATGCGAACGGATCGCAACTTGGGGAGGACGCGATGCACGGCAATGATGTCGACAGCGTCGCGGCGCTCGAAAGCTGCATCGGCGCCTCGTCGCCGATGATCGATCTCAAGGTCATCGACCATCTCGACCGCGAATGCCTGCGCTGGCTGGCCGCCTCACCGCTGATGTTCGCCAGCCTGGGGCGCGACGGCAATGTCACCGCGACCTTGGCTGGCGGGGCGGCCGGTTTCGCCAGCGGCCATCACGCGAACCTGCATCTGCCGCTCGCTGCGATCGATGACCCGGCGCTAATACAGGTCGGCGACGCCTTCGGTTCGCTGTTCCTGATCCCCGGCATCGGCGAGACTCTGCGCATCAACAGCCGCGTCGCCGCGATCGAGGCCGGCACCGCGCGCGTCGCGGTCGAGGAGGCCTATATCCACTGCGCCAAGGCGCTGATCCGCTCCGACTTCTGGAAGGCGACCCCCGCCGACGCGCCCACCGACGCGACGGACTTCGTCGCCGCCAGCCGCTTCATGGCGCTGGCCACCCTCGGCGCGGCCGGCGGCGCCGACCTCAGCCCCAAGGGCGATCCGGCGGGGGCGATGGCGCGGCTCGACGGCGCCACGCTCCGCTACGCCGACCGCCCCGGCAACCGCCGCGCCGACAGCTTCCGCAATATCCTCACCCAGCCACGCATTGCCGGGGCGCTGCTCGTCCCCGGCGCGACCCGCGTCGCGATCCTGCATGGCGTCGCCCGCCTCAGCGCCGATGCCGACGAACGCGCGCGCTTCGTGGTGAAAGAGAAGACGCCGGTCCTCGTCACCACCGTTGACGATGTCGCGATCGAGCTGCGCGACAGCCCGGCTTTGGCCCGCGCGTCACTGTGGCCCGCCGCGCCAGCGCCCGACATCGATCCGGCGAAAATCCTCGTCGCGCATATGAAGCTCAACCGCGACAAGGGCCTGCAGGCGAAACTCGCGGGCGCGGTGCTGTCAGTGCCGGGGCTGATGAAGAAGGGCCTAGAGAAGGACTACGCCACCAATCTCTACTAGAGCGGGATGATTTTCCTCTGAATCGAATTTGGATTCCCTCAGTGGGCTTGTTGTGA
>NZ_JBHRXV010000005.1:0-38910 GCF_042648405.1 Sphingoaurantiacus capsulatus
CGCCGCCAATGAATCAACCTCAAACCCAATATTCAACCGATTTAACAGGTCCTGACCCTAGACTGACAGCACCCTCAGACCTCGCGGCTACTGAATATCGGGAGGGCGTAGCATCGCTTGCTGAGTGGTGGAGCCTCATGGCCTGAGCATCCGTTGGCGAGCAGATGCTGTGCGCGAGCGCGACAAGTCCGCACCAGACAGATAGCAGCGCGAAATCACCTGAGCTGGCGCGGAAAAGGCTTGAGAAAATCGCTCGGCGCTGTTCGGTGTGAGAGCCCAAGCAGCGATGGGCGATCAATTTCACTGCCCATAGCTCGTGTTTACAAGATATCTATGTATCTTATTAAAGATAACGCGCGCCGAATTGGCGTGTCTGGGGAGGGGTACGTCCGCATATGGCAACCGAAACTGGGCCAGCCGGTGCCATGCTGGCGCAGCCGCGCGCGCCAAGCTGGGCTGAAATCTTCATCGCCCTCCGCCAACCGCGTATGCTCGCGGTGGCACTGCTCGGCTTCGGCTCGGGACTCCCTTATCTGTTGACGAGCCTGACGCTCGGCTATTGGCTGCGTCAGGAGGGGATCGCGCTCGCGACCATCGGCTTCATCTCATGGGTGGGCATGGTCTATTCGTTCAAAGTGCTATGGGCACCGATGGTGGATCAGGTCGATCCACCTTTTCTACACCGATTGCTTGGCCGCCGCCGCGGGTGGATCGTACTGGCGCAGATCGCCGTATCTACCGGGCTGATCGGCATGGGCGTGGCAGGACCTACCGCCGACCTCGCGATATTCGCTGCCTTCGCCGTCCTCACCGCCTTCGCCTCGACGGTGCAAGACATCTCGATCTCCGCCTGGCGGATCGAGACTGCGGAGAGCAGGTCTGACCTCGCTTTGCTTGCCGCAGTATTCCAGATCGGCCACCGCGTAGCATTCGTCGTCTCCGACGCGCTGATTCTGATCGCCGCCGCTTTCATCGGCTGGCCGCTGTCCTACATCAGTCTCGGCTTCGCCATGAGCGTCGGCCTCGCTGGCGCGCTGCTTGCCAAAGAGCCGGCGTTGCGCGTCGCCGCCGCCGTGGCTGCCGACGCGGCGATTGCCGGCCGCGGGCTTTTCGCGCGCATCACCAACGCCTTCGTCGAACCGTTCCTCACTTTCTTCCGCGTTCACGGAAAGGCGGCCACGCTGATCCTCGCGATGGTGGGGCTCTATCGGCTGACCGACATGTTGATGGTGCCAATGATGGCGCCTTTCTATGTCGACCTTGGCCTGCCCACGGCACAGATCGGCACCATTCGGGGCACCTTCGGAATGGTCGGAACGGTAGGTGGCGTTGCGCTCGGCGGGCTCTTAGCCGTGCGTTGGGGACTCGAACGTACCCTGGTCGTCGGCTCGATCGTCGCGCCACTGACCAACTTCACCTACGTCGCGCTCTGCCTGTGGCCGGGAGGGCCCAGCTTCGAAGTGGTCGGCGTGGTCGTGTTGATTGAGAATCTTGCCACGGGTTTCGCCGGGGCGGCCAGCGTCGCCTATATGTCGGCGCTGGTCGGGATCGGCTTTGCCGCGACACAGTTCGCATTGCTCTCCAGCGTCCAATCCATGTTCGGGAAGTTTATCCGGGGCTTTTCGGGCACCGCGGTCGAATGGCTCGGAACCAGCTTTGCGTTGATGGAGGCCTACGCCATCTATTTCGTCATCACGGCGTTTCTGGGCGTGCCCGCGATCCTGCTGTCGATTGCCTGCGCGAAACGCCGCCTCAGCAGCGTTACCGACGTGTGACCGGATAGCGGCGCGGTCGCTGCGGGGGAGTTTTGTTGAGTGACCAGCCAGCCTGAAACGGTCGGGCCTTACTGGGTCCTGCTGAGGTAACCCAACTGGCCGGCCTTGAAGATCGACTGGCTGCGGTTCACGGCATTTAGCTTTTCCGCAGCATTGCGGAGGTGGAACCTGACCGTCGTGTGGCTTCGCCCAATGATCTCGCAAATTTCCCGGTCGGTTTTCCCCAGGGACGCCCAGTTCAGACACTCCGTCTCCCGCCGCGTCAGGCTGCAGTTCAACGGCAGCGAGACGCGGCGGCGGGTCGCCTGCACATAGCTGGTCACGAAACGTTGAGTCAGCAGCATCAACGCCTCGGCGCGCTCGTGGAAGACCTCGCCCAAGTCCATGCTCGTGTTTTTGCGCGGCGCGAAGGCGGCCATAGCGATCTGCCCAAAGGGCAGATGCACCGGCACAACGATCGCCGCCGCCACGAAGGCCCTGCGCTCGAATTGCGTCAGGTCGATCGCATCGAGACACTGGTTCGGATAGAGGGTCCGGAAACCTCGTTCATCAGCCCAGAACGGCTGGCTCTCGTATCGGCAGGCACGCGCCAACGGCGATTGCAGCGCTAGTTGGCCATTGTTCCACCAGCGCTCCTCGCGCTCGACGAAGCCGAAGATCGTCGCGGCAAGCACAGCACCGTTCTCATCGACCATCGGTCGCCGGGTGGCGATATTGTGCGAGACGATGATGCGGACGTCGCACAGCCGCTCCACGCTGTCGCGAAACGTAATCGCCGCACGCGAAATGTCGCTCTTGTCGCGCACGTCGACGCTGGCCGCGTCCATCGCCTGCTCCTTGCGGCTGGCGGGGCGTGATGGCGCGCGCCTAGTTCCGCTGCGCATAGCCATCGTCGGTTATAATGGGAACATAGGTCCAGCCCCTGTCGTCCGGCAGGCCAGGCAGACCAGCCGCGCCGAAAGGCGTTGCCGCCAGTTTGTGCAACTCGGCCATCAGGAAGTCTCGAACCGCAGGGTCGAAACCTGGGGAGCCGAAGAGCTCGGCTACGCTCATGGGTTGACCATCATTTGTCAGCACCTCGAGGCCAGGGAGGTAAGCGCTTATCGGATCGCTATCGCGGCGCGCTGCGAGGGATGCCCCCCGTGGAAGGACGGCGCAGGCCAATCCGCCGACCATCATCGCGCGTTTCGAGACCCGCATCCCACCCCTCATCGCAAGGCTACGGCGGGCTCGGTCGCCGGCGCGTCATACTGCCAGCGCGGCTCGTGCAGCCGCTCGGCGATGCGCCAATCGTCGCCGACACGCACCCAGCGGTCGCTGTAACGCAGGCCGCGAACCAGCACCTTGCCGGTTTTCTTCATGTAGAGCTGTGCCGTCGCATGGGTGATCGAGGTCGCGCCGGCCGCAGTCATCGTCACGGCGATGTTGCTCGCGCCGTGATTGCTTGCGGTCGGCGCCTCGAACCCGCGGAGCATGCGGCGCAACGCATCCGGAGTGGTCAGAACGATCGTTGGATTCAGGCGCAGCTCGAACCGGAACGGCGCAGCGAAGCACGAAAGCATCAATCCGGCGTCGCCGGTGTCGGCGGCGAAGAAGTAGCGGTCGACGACCGATCGGATCGCAACTTCCACTGCGGCGTCGGGCACTGTCATGATAGCGTCCCAGGTCCCCAACTCATAGGCGCCGATGCTCCTCGCCGCGGGGGAGCGCGAAGGCGACCAGATGATCACCACGCTTCGTCCGCAGCGAGCCATGGCCGCCGGCAAAGATCACCACATATTGGCGGCCATCTTGCCCAAGATAGGTCATCGGTGTCGCCTGGCCGCCCGCCGGAAGTTCGCTGCGCCACAGTTCGCGGCCCGACGCCGTTTCA
Organism: Sphingoaurantiacus capsulatus; assembly: GCF_042648405.1. Taxonomy (NCBI): domain Bacteria; kingdom Pseudomonadati; phylum Pseudomonadota; class Alphaproteobacteria; order Sphingomonadales; family Sphingosinicellaceae; genus Sphingoaurantiacus; species Sphingoaurantiacus capsulatus. Next base: position 3,649 of record NZ_JBHRXV010000005.1, read on the forward strand.
AACGCGCGGAACGAACCGTCGGTGGTCGCGCCGATGAAGATGATGCCGCCCGCGGTCGTGATCGATCCGCCCAGGTTGAAGATGCCGACCGGCAGTGCAAGGCCCAGGGGCGCCAGGCCCTTGCTTGTGCCAAAGGGGCGCTCCCACAGCCGCGTACGCGATTTGATGTCGACGGCGGTCAGCATTCCCCAAGGGGGCGCCTGGCACGGGAGGCCGATGGGAGAGAGAAAGGGGGCCAGTTCGAGCCCATAAGGCGTTCCCTGTTGCGCCATCGGCGGACGAACGCCGTCGGCGGGCTTGATGCGGGGTGTCTCGCCGTAGGGCGCGGCGCCGCGCGCATCGGCCTCGGGGCGTGGCACCAGCCGGCCGACAAAAGGCATGGCTGAGGAGTTGACGATCATCACGCCGCGGGGCGCGTCGACCGAGACGCCGCCCCAGTTGAGCGTACCGAAGGTGCCCGGGGTCATCATCGTCTCGCGCTCGGTGAGTGGCGTAAACGCCCCCTCGTAGCGAACGCTACGGAAGCGAATGCGACAGGCCAGCATGTCGAGCGGCGTTGCCCCCCACAGATCGGCTTCACGCAGTGTCGGGGGTGCAAACGACGGCAGCGACGAGACCGGCTGCGTAGGAGAAAGACGTTCGCCGGGGACGCTACCCTGCGGAACGGCACGTTCGGTCACGGCAGCGACGGGCTTGCCGGTTCGCCGATCGAGCATGAAAATCTCGCCGGTCTTCGCGGGCGCCAACAGGGCCGGGATTGGCCCCGTGGCACCCGGCAGGTCGATCAATGTCGGCTGGGCCGGCATGTCGTAGTCCCACAGGTCGTGATGCACCGCCTGGAACGACCAGCGCAATTGCCCCGTCGATGCGTCGAGCGCGACAATCGAGGTCGAATATCTTTCCGCCGCCGGCGTTCGCAGGACGCCGTAGAAATCGGGTGAGCTGTTGCCCGTCGGTACATAAACCAGGCCAAGCGTCGGATCGGCGGAGAACACCGCCCATGCGTTGGGGTTGCCTGCCGAATAAAACTCACCCTCGGCGAGGGGCGCTCCGCCGGGCCGCCCCGCATCCCACGCCCAGAGAAGCGCGCCGCTTTTCGTATCGAAAGCGCGGACGACGCCGCGCGGCGCCGAAACGCGCTGATTGTCGATGATGTAGCCGCCGATGATCGCTGCTCTGCCGACGATCGTCGGTGGCGAGGTGACATAATAATAGCCGTCGCGGCGATCGTTGATGCCGGGGAGAAGATTTACCGCACCGTTCTCGCCAAACCCCGCGCAGCGTTGACCCGTTCGCGCGTCAAGCGCGAATAGGCGAGCGTCCAGCGTGCCAAACAGAATGCGCTCGGAACAGGGGCCGATGGCGGATGCGCTGCGGGCGAACGAGACGCCGCGGCATACGATCGAGAATGTGGTGCCCGCGTCGACCTGTGGATCGAATCGCCAGCGTTCGCGTCCGGTCGTCGCGTCGATCGCGATCACGACATTGAGCGGCGTGCAGACATAGAGCATGTTGCCGATCTTGATCGGCGTGGCGGTCACGCGGCTGTTGTGACCGAGGTTGTCGAGCCCGCCGGTGCGGAACGTCCAGGCCGGTTCGAGCGCGGCAACGTTGCCGGCGTCGATCTGCGACAATCCGCTGTAGCGCTGACCGCCGTCGTTCCCACCGTAGCTAGGCCAGTCGCTGAAGCGGTTCGCCGACGCGGTCGCCGCCGGAAGCGATGCGCGGAGCGTCGGCTCTGCAACGGGCGCGAACATAAGCGCCAGCGGGATGCACAGGCTGACCAGTGCGCCCAGCCGGAAGGCCAAGGCCGGGATACGCGGTTCCCGTGCCGCTGCGCGCAATCCCGGCGCGATGGCGAGAAGCAGCGCCAACAAGATCAACGGCCCGCCGAGCCGTGCGAGCACCCCCCAACGCTGGACTTGAACCTCCGCGAAGGTCCAAGCCGCCGTCGCAACAACGATCGCGACGTATAGCCAGACGGCGGCCCGGCGACCCCGCGCAAGCAGCGCTGCAGTCACCAGCAGCGCTGATCCGGCGATTAGATAGTAGGGGCTGCCGCCGAGCGAAATCAGCTGGGTGCCACCGATCGCCAACCACAGGCCCGCAGGAAGCAGTAGCATTGCCAGTAGGAGGATTGGCCAGCCGGCCCAGCTGCCGCGCGAAGTTCGTTGGTGCCTCACTCGACATTCCCCCCGAGCCAACTACCCCGCTGGGTGCAAGCTTTGATAAGTAATCTATCAAAGATAAAGATATGTACAAGAAGCCGTGCGGCCACGCCAAGGTGCCGGTTTTTTGATGACGCGCCAGTTAAGCTAGTAATATATATAAGATAGAAAGCTCTTGCGGCGCCGCGCGTGGGAGCTATGCCAAAGCGGCCTTGGGGGAGCGACGATGGATTGGAATGGCCTGTACGCGTCACGCATGTCCCGGGTCGTCGCCTCGGATATCCGCGAGCGGATGAAGCTTTTGGCACAGAAGAAGCTGATTCACCTTGGCGGCGGGCTGCCCGATCCGGCCATCTTCCCTTATCAAGCCTTTGCCGATGCATCCGCCGCTATCCTGGGAGACCAGCAGCGGGCGAGGACCGCACTGCAATATGCGGCCAGCGAAGGGCACGGGCCACTCCGCGAGTGGATCGTCGGTTACATGGCCTCGATCGGCGTTCCCTGCGCCCTTGAAAACATTCTCATCGTCAACGGATCGCAGCAGGGGCTCGACTTCGTCGGCAAGCTCCTGATCGGCGCCGGCGATACCGTCATGGTCGAAATGCCAAGCTTCATCGGTGCCTTGCGCGCCTTCGACGCTTACGAGCCGACCTACGTCGCGGTGCCGAAGGCCGGCGATCCTCGCCCGGCCCATGGCGCCAAATTCGCGTATGTCGGCCCTGATTTCCGAAATCCCACCGGCACCACCATGACGCGCGCCGAGCGTATCGAACTGTTGGAGATGGCCGAAGCGCTCGACATGTCGATCGTCGAGGACGGCTGCTATGAGAAGCTGCGCTACGACGGCGATCCCATCCCGTCGGTGCTCGCGCTCGATATCGAGCGATCAGGCGACATCGACAGGTCGCGCGTGCTCTATACGGGCACCCTGTCGAAGACGATTGCTCCATCGCTGCGCGTCGGCTGGATGTGCGGCCCGGCGCCCGTCATCCGGAAGCTGACGCTGATCAAGCAGGCTAGCGATCTAGCGACGAGCGCGCTCAACCAGATGATCGCGCTCGACGTGGTCAGCGAGCATCTGGATGCAGCAGTCGCGACCGCTTGTCAGGTCTATCGTGAGCGGCGCGATTCGATGCTCGATGCCCTTTCCGCCAGTATGCCAGAGGGCGTGACATGGACGCGCCCAGAGGGCGGGCTTTACATCTGGGTCACGCTTCCGCCGCACATTGACGGCGCCGAACTGGCGACGCACGCGCTCACCGACCATGGCGTGTCGACAATTTCGGGGAGCGCCTTCTATCCGGTCGATCCGCAGCGCAACACTTTACGCCTCAGCTTCTCAATGATTCCCGCCGAAGACGCGCGCGAGGGCATCCGCCGGCTCGCGCTTGCCATCGAAAAGACGCCGGCTAGGGTCTGAACTCAACAAGGACGGCGTCCTTATCGAGTTCATATCCTAGCGCGCGGCAACGACGCCGATCTCGACGGCATAGCGCGGGGAGGCGAGGCGCGTTTCGATCGTCGTGCGGCACGGTGCGCAACCCGCCACCAGCCACTTGTCCCACAGCGCGTTGAGTTCGGGCAGCGTTGTCACGTCGGTCAGGTAGATGTTGACCGACAGCATGCGCGACTTGTCGCTGCCGGCGTCGGCAAGCAGTCCGTCGATGCGGTTGAGGATTTCTGCCACCTGCTCGGTAACAGTGCCGCCAGCGGCATCGATGGCGACCTGGCCAGACAGATAGACGCGGTCGCCGTGCGCGACAGCGCCGCTCATGCGCGGGTTGGCCTGGAATCGCTGGATGTCGCTCATTGTCGCTCCTTTCAATGAAGAGGGCGGCGCCGCGCGGACGCCGCCCTCCGGAGATGTCAGCTCTTATTCCGCGCTGGCGCCGAAGCGGTAGCGCAACGTCACGCCATACATGCGTGGCTCGTTGTAGATGCGCTGGTTGAAGCCCAGCCCGGAGTTGATGAGCGACGCACCGCCGATCTTGTAGGTCACGTCGAACAGATTGGTGACATAGAAGGTCGCGTCGATCGGCGATCCACCGATGCTGTCCCAATTGAGGTTGGCGTCAACGGTCGTCGTCGCCTTCTGCTTGCTCTCACCATCGAAAGCATTGCTGCCCGCAAGGAAGGGGACGAGGCCGAGGATGATCGACGATTTGTGCGCAAGGTTCGCCGAGAACGACACGTCGCCCGCGCTCTCGGGCACCGGCAGGTCGACCGACATGCCGACGTTGAACTTGTGCTTCGGCGTGAACGGAATGATGCGGCCGGTGAAGCGCTGCGGAATCTGCGTCACCGGATCGCGGCGGTTGTAGTCGAGGAACGAGCCGTACTTGGCATCGGTGTAGGCATAGGCGAGCAGCAGGTCGAAGGCCGACGACGGCGCGATCGTCAGTTCGGCCTCGATGCCCTTCACCTTGGCTTCGGATGCATTGACGAGCGCGCTGACCGTCTGCGTGCCGACGCTGAAGGTCTGGTTGAGCTGCGCGCCTTTGAGCTTCTGGTCGTAGACGGCGATGTTGCTGCGCATCTCCCAGTCGCCTGCCGTGAAGTCCGCCTTCAGGCCGAGCTCGACGTCCTTCAGCGTTTCGGGCTGATAGACGAACAGGCTCGCCGCATTCGGGATCGGCGGCGTCGCGAGCAGAGCCGGACCCGCAAGCGGGTTGGTGCCGCCGGCGCGGTAGCCCTTGCGGTGCGCGATGTAGAGCAGCGCGTCGTCGCTGATCTTGTAGTCGAGGCCGATGGTGTAGCTGTCCGAGGTCGCCTTCGATTCGAACTCGGCACGGCATTGCGGCGCGTTGCCCGGCATCGGCGCCGCCGCTCCCGGGGTACCCGTGGTGCAACGGAAGCTGCTCACCTGGAAGATGGTGAGGCCGCGCGTGTCCTTGGTGCTGCGGTAACCGCCGGTGATGCCGAGCCCGTCGACGAGCCCCGAAAGGTCGTAGGTCGCCTGGCCGTAGATCGCGCGGCTGCGGTCGCGGACGAACTGGTTGACGTCAGTGCTGCTGCCGAACACCGACGTCTGGTGAATATAGTTGGCGTCGGGCGTGCTGGTGTTCGACCCGAACAGGCCGATGGTGAAGGTCAGCTTGTCATCGAGCGCCGAGCCCTGAAGCTGAAGCTCTTCCGACCATTGCTTGACGTTGAGGCTCCACGGCTCGTCGCGGTTCTGCGGGTTGCACTGCGCCGGCCCCTGACAGATGTCGAAGTTCAGCAGCGTCAGCGGCGTACCGTCGAAGTCGAAGCGGTTGAGCTGCTTCACCCGGCGATAACCGAGGATGTTCTTGATCGCGATACTCTCGCTGAGGTTGATCGTCGTGATGTTCGAAAAGCCGCTCGCCTTCAGCTCGTTCTTGGCGATGGTGTCGGAGATCGAGACATAAGGGCCGAGCGCCTGCTGGCGCGCCAGCTGCGCCTGCACCGCGCCGGCGAACAGCCGCGGGATGGTGGCGTTGGGATCAACCGCCGCGATGTGGTTGGAACTGCCGTTGGTGTTCGAATGCAGCGTATCTGCGACGAAGATATTCTCGAAGTTATCGGTCGGCGCGAAAAGCAGCGAGAAGCGGCCGGTCCAGTAGTGCCGGTCGTCTTCGTCCTGGTTGGTGGTGATGTTCTGCGTGAAGCCGTCACGGTCGTTGGCCTTGCCGGCGACGCGGATCATCAGGCTGTCGGTCAGTGGGACATTGAGCGCCGCCTCTAGGCCGTGATTGCCATAGTTGCCGAACTCGCCCTGGACGTAGCCGTCGAAATCCTTGCCCGGCCGCTTCGGTTCGAACAGCACGGCGCCGCCGGTCGAGTTGCGGCCGAACAGCGTACCCTGCGGACCCTTGAGCACCTGAATGTTCTGAAGGTCGTAGTAGCGGCCCGGGCCGCCGCCGTCGCCGATCGGCAGCGGGACCTGCGCGATGTAGGTCGGCACAGTCACCTGCTGGCCCGAGATCGAGGCACCCGATCCGGACATGGCGCGGATGACGTAATTCTCTTCGTTGCGGCTGCTCTGCGCCGAGGTGAGCGCCGGTACAATCTTTGACAGGTCGGTGGCGTTCTCGATCCGCCGGTCCTCCAGCACGTCGTCGCTGAACGCCTGGATGGCGAGCGGCACGTCCTGTAGCTGCTCTTCGCGGCGGCGGGCGGTGACGACGATTTCGTCGAGCGCGCTGGTTTCGGATACCGCCGCATCCGCCTCGGCGGCGGCAGTCTGTGCGATGGCGGCTGACCCGATACTCAACGAAGACAGGCTGGCGGCCGCCAGCAAGAAGCTACCGAAGCTGCGTGTCATATGTCCCTCCCCTGGGTGTTCGCCCGGCCCGTTTTCGGGTCGCGAGCCATAGCGCGGCGCCCTATTCGTTGAGCCGCGGCGTCAGCAGTCCTCCGTCGATCGGCACGGCGGCGCCCGAAATGTACGAGGCGTCGTCGCTGAGCAGGAACGCGATCGCGCGGCCGAATTCGGCGAGATCGCCGACCCGTGCGAAATGCGAGAGCTTATCGAGATAGGCCTGGCGGTCGGGCGTCCGCGACGGATGCGGCGGATTGCCGAGCACCACGGCGTTGATGTTCACGCCCTTGCGCGCGACTTCCTTGCTGACCGAACTGACGAGCCCGTGCAGCGCCATCTTGCCCGACGCATAGGCGCTGCCCGATTCCTGGCCGAGCACCGCCGACATCGAGCTGACGCAGACGATCTTGCCGTAGCCGCGCTTGATCATGCCGGGCAGCAACGCGCGCAGCACGAGCACCTGGCTGAAGAAATTGACCTCGAAGATCGCGCGGAAATGCGCGAGGTCGCTCGCCGCGAATTCCGCCCACGGCGTCATCGGCGGGCCACCGCCGACATTGTTGAGCAGCAGGTCGACCTTGCCGTGATCGGCGACGGCGTGAGTCGTCATCGTCTCGACGAAGGCGATGTCAGTGACGCTGCCGGCATGCGTCGTTACCTTGACGCCGTGCGCGCGCAGCTCGCTCGCGGCGGCTTCGAGCCGCTCGCCATCCATGTCGTTGATGATGAGCTCGGCGCCGCCGCGCGCCAGCTCGTTCGCGGTGGCGAAGCCGATCCCGCGGCCGGCGCCGGTGACCAGCGCGACCTTGCCTGCGAAGCGCATCAGGCGGCGGCCTTTTTCTTCGGGATGCCGAACATCGGATTGGCGGCGTTGTTCGTCCAGATCAGATGTTCGGTGAAGCGCCAGGTGTCGGTCTTTGCGAAGCTGAACAGGTAGGTGCCTTCGTGAAGGCCGCTGATCCAGGCGTCATCCTCCTGGCCGACCAGCGCCATCTGATAATGGCAGAGCGCCCAGGCCTTCTTGTTGTCGTCGGCGACGCGCGTCATCAGCGTACCGATCAGATGCCGGATCTCGAGGCCCTTGATCTTGGTGAAGTCGCGCTTTTCGATCTCTACGCCCTCGGCGCGCGGCAGCGCCGGATTCTTGTGGAGATTGATGAGATTTTCGCGGCCCTTTACATGTTCGGCCAGCGTGCCGGCCATCGTCCGCTCGATGTTCTCGTCGTACAGGCGCTCCAGCACGTCCCAGCTGCGGCTGTCGCAGGCGAAGGCATATTCATTGACCATCTCGACGATGGACTGCTTGTCGGCGACGAGGTCGATCTTGGCTTCGAGCGTCGTGCGCGGCGCTTCCACCGCCGGCGCCATTTCGCGCCATTTCGCATACGCATCCCAAATCATGATTCCGCTCCCTGAACCTAGACGCCGCCGCGGCGGCCGCCGGCGACGTTGATGAGTTCGCCGTTGATGAATTCCCCGTCCTTGCTCGACAGGAAGGCGATGGTCGCCGCGATGTCGTGAGGCATGCCGATGCGCCCTGCGAGCGTCATCTTGGCCAGATAGTCGATCTCCTCCGGCCGGCGGTTGCGCTCCATCAGCGGGGTGAGGATCGGGCCTGGCGCGACACAATTGGCGCGGATATGCTGGTCGGCATGGTCGATGGCGAGCGAGCGCGTGAGCGCAATCACGCCGCCTTTCGCTGCGACATAGGCCGGATTTCGCATCATGCCGGTCACGCCTGCCCCCGAAGAGACGTTGACGATCGACCCGCCGCCGCTCTCTGCCATCAACGGGATGGCCGCCTTGCACATGAGAAAGGTCGACGTGAGATTCAGATCGACCCAGTGTGACCAATCTTCGGGCGACATATCGAGGATCGTCTGGCCGGGGCGGCTGCCGCCGACGACATTGGCAAGGATGGTGAGCTTGCCGAACTCGCGCTTGGCCGCAGCAACCGCTGCTTGCGCATCGTCCCACTTCGTCGCATCGCCTTTCAGGATGCTGAGCCGGCCGGCCGCCTTGGCGGCCGTCTCCGCCAGTCCGGTTTCGTCGATGTCGACAGCGATCACGGCGGCGCCGCGTTCGGCGAGCAACCAGGCCGTCGCTTGGCCGATCCCGCCGCCGGCGGCCGTCACGAGAGCCACATGGCCTTCGAGCTGGGTCATCGCGCTGCTCCGCAAGCATCGTTTCTGGATCGAGGGCGCACGTCAGCAGCGGCGCGGATGCGTCGTTTCAAGAGACCTCCCCACGCCGGTGAGCCGGCGTCCCTGGAACGATTGTTCCTTATTTATCTTATATAGAATATAATTGACTATAATATCAGCTTGTCAATGCTGATGTGCAATCTTTGGGCTCCGCATCGCCAGCGGCACGGCGACAAGCACCAACACCGATCCGATCACGATGAAGGCGACATGGATGCCGAACGCCGACCGGATTGGCGACACCACGAGCGGGTTGAGGAAGTCGGCTACGTAAAGCGCTGTGAACATGAAACTGATCGCTCGCGCACGCACCTCGATCCGAGCGGTAGCCAGCAGGCGGCTCTCGATGTGCGGCGGAATCATGCCGCCACCGCCCCCCGACATGATCGCCCCGATGGCGATGACCGCGAGGCTGTCTGCCGTCCCGATGACGATGAGCCCGCTGCCCAGAAGCGTCGTCAGCAGGATCTGCGCGCCGCGGCTCCCGATTCGCGCCACGACCCAGCCGTAGGACCCTCCACAAAGTCCGCCAGCGAGCACACCGCCGGCGATAACGAATGACCGCGTCAATGGGCTGGTCACATTCTCTGCGGCGAGCAGGAAGGACAGCTGGATAGAGGTCATGAAATAGGCGGTGAACAGGAAAAGTGCGACGCCGTAGATCGGAAATAGCGGTCGGAAGGCACCGGCAGGAACGGGCGCGTCGCGCTCGCGCGCCGGCACTTCTTCTGAGCGGATCGCCACCGCCGAGATCGCAAGCACGGCAAAGGCAAGCAGATAGAGCGCGAAGGGAGCACGCCAGCTGAAATGCTCGGCGATAATCCCTGAGCTGATCAGGAAGATCAGCGCGCTGATGCCGGCGACAGCTGCCTGGTATCCCAGGAAGCGCACGCGTGCGAGACCCTGAAACCAGCCGCCGACGATGACGCCGACCGAGGTCACTGCATGGGCGATCGCCAGTCCGACGACAACTCGCGTGGCAAGAACCGGCCAAAGCGTATCGAGATAGAGGCCGGACGATCCAGCGACGCCGTAGACGCCGAGCCCCCAAAGGAGAACAGGTCGAGGGCCGAAGCGGTCGACCATGAAGCCAGCCATCAACCCGCCGATGATCACACCAATCGCGGGGACGGTCATGATCATCTGGGTGGCGAATGTCCCATCGTCGCCGTCGGCGAAATGCGTTGCCATCATCGGCAGCACCGGCCCGAGAGCGGCGAACATCAGCGCCAGCAGCGGGGACCCCGCCAGCAAGGCGGCCAAGGCCATGCGGCCGCGAAAGCCGGTGGGACGGGTGAACGCGACGCCGGCTGCCGACGTCTCTTGCATGGACATTAACGAGCTCCCCAATCTGTCACCGGGCGATCTTTCCGTCGCCTCGTCCGCCTGCCATCACCGATCGACCCAGCTCGGGTTGCATCGAGATCGAAAGGACTGTTTTATATAAGACACAAAACAAAGAGTATTGAAAAGCCCGTTCGTCAACTGGGCCGGGAGGCAGGTTTGGAGTCGAAGCGCAGGGCTGACGGCACGGCGAATACGACCTTTGCCCCTTTCCGCCACCGTATATTCCTGGGGATGTGGATCGCTGCAGTCGCCGCCAGCTTCGGCAGCCTGATCCAGACCGTCGGCGCGGCTTGGCTGATGACCTCCCTATCGGGATCGGCGGAGATGGTCGCGCTGGTGCAGACCGCGTCGGGCCTGCCGGTTGCCATCTTCGCGCTTGCCGCGGGTGCGATTGCCGATACCTATGACCGTCGGCGTGTCATGCTCGTGGCATTGTCGATGACGTTCGTCGTCTCGGTGATCTTGACGGTTTGCCAGGTCGCCGGCGTGTTGACCGCCAATCTCCTATTGGCGCTGACTTTCCTCATTGGCTGCTGCCTCGCGCTCTATTTGCCGGCTTGGCAGTCTTCGGTCAGCGAGCAAGTGCCGCGCGAGGACCTGCCCGCCGCCATTTCGCTCAACAGCCTCGCCTTCAACATCGCGCGTAGCCTGGGTCCGGCGATCGGGGGTGCCGTTGTAACGATCGGCGGTGCTGCAGCCGCATTTGCCACCAATGCGCTTTGCTACCTCGGTCTCATTGGCGTGGTCGCCGCTTGGCGGCGTCCCGTGGCAACGAACCTGTTGCCTCGCGAGCGCATTTTGCCCGCGATGCAGACAGGGCTGCGGTATGTCTGGCTATCGCCGCGAATGCGGGCGATGCTGGTGCGCGCCCTCGCCTTCGGGTTCGGCGGAAGCAGCATCAACGCGCTGCTCCCTCTCGTCGCGCGCGAACTTATCCAAGGCGGACCCTTCACCTACGGCCTGTTACTAGGCGCGTTCGGCGCCGGCTCGGTCGTCGGGGCGCTCGGCCTAGCTAAAATCCGGCGCCGCCAGCCTGGCGACGCGGTCGTCAAATATGCCGCCGCTGCCTTCGGCCTTTCTGCTGCCGTCGTCGCGTTCAGCCCGTGGATGGTGTTGACCATGCTGGCGCTCGCCGTCTCGGGTTTATGCTGGGTGCTGACCCTCGCCACGCTCAACGTTACGTTGCAGATGGCTGCTCCGCGCTGGGTGGTAGGCCGGGCCCTCGCAAGTTTCCAGATGATCCTTTTCGCCGGGGTTGCGGGGGGCAGTTGGGTCTGGGGCCGCTTTGCCGAAGATGTTTCGCTATCGGCATCGCTATGCCTTTCGGGTGCCGTTCTCGCTGCAACGATGCTGCTCGGCGCACGCTGGCGGGTGCCGCAGACCGCCGATGACAATCTGGAGCCGGCGAGCACCTGGACCGAAGTCGAACTACGCGCCGAGATCGATCCGTCGACGGGGCCGGTGATCCTCTTCGTCGAATATGACGTCAGCGAAGAGCGCGTTCCGGGATTTCTTGCGGCAATGACAGAACTCCGCCAAATCCGCCGGCGGGACGGCGCACGGCGCTGGACACTATTGCAGGACCTTGCCGATCCGGAAAAATGGATCGAGCGCTTCGAGAGCCCGACTTGGGCTGATCATCTTCACCGCTACGGGCGCGGCACCGTCGCCGACCGCGAAATTGAAGAGCGTGTGATGGCATTCCATCACGGCACCGACGCTCCGCACATCCGGCAACTGATCGCGCGTGACCCTGTCGCGGACGGGCCGAAGCCCACGCGCGACGAAGCACCGGCAAAGCGGCTTGGCCTCTTTGCTATTAAAGATATAATGCAATGAACCGACAAAGGGCGGACAGGGGAGGAGTGGTTGGTGTCGCACCGGCTAGATAGCCGGCCAGCCAATCGATTCCGCATGTCCGTTCTGCTTACGAGGGGCTGACGGCATGGCGCTTGATTTCAAGATCAACGGCAAGAACGAGTCGATCGAGGTCGATCCCGAGACGCCGCTGCTCTGGGTGCTACGCGATCACCTTGGCCATACCGGGACGAAGTTCGGCTGCGGGATCGGGCAATGCGGCGCCTGCACCATCCACCTGGATGGTCAGGCCGCGCGCTCCTGCCAGATCAGCGCCGCAGACGCCGCAGGCGTGCCGATCACCACCATCGAGGGTCTGTCGCCCGACAACTCGCATCCGCTTCAAAAGGCGTGGATCGAGATGAACGTCCCGCAATGCGGCTATTGCCAGGCCGGCATGCTCATGGCCGCCGCCGCCCTGCTGCAGAACACACCCAAGCCGACCGACGAGGACATCAACACCTTCGTCGACAACATCTGCCGCTGCGGCACCTACACGCGCGTCCGCGCAGCGATCCACAAGGTCGCCGCGGCGCAGAAGGCCTGAGGGAGCGCCCATGTCGACCGATCCGATCATGCTCGACCGCCGCCGTTTCCTCGTCACCACCGCGCTGGTCGGCGGCGGCTTCGCGCTCGGGCTCACCCCGGCGCTGGCCGAGCAGACGAAGAGCGCCGCCACCGAACTGAATCCATGGGTGGTCATCACGCCCGACAACATCGTGACCATCCGCGTCGCGACGCCCGAAATCGGCAACGGCGCGATGACGCAGGCCGCCCTGGCGGTCGCCGAGGAGCTGGAGTGCGACTGGTCGACGATCCGCACCGACTATGCCTCGACGACACGCGACTACATGACCTACGGCGGCTATTCGCCAATCCATCCCGCCGCCGCCTTCTTCGGCGGGCGGTCGACGATGGGCCAGCGCACAAAGGCGATGCAGCAGGTCGGCGCCAGCGCGCGCGAACGGCTGAAGGCCGCCGCCGCGGCGCGCTGGGGCGTGCCGGCGGGCGATATCGTGGCGGCCAACTCGACGCTCACCCACGCCGCCTCGGGCCGGAAGCTCACCTATGGCGATGTCGCTGCCGACGCCGGCAAGATCACGCTGCCGGCCGAGCCCGCGATCCGCACGCCCGACCAGTGGAAGCTGCTCGGCAAGGCGAATCCGTCGAAGCTCACCATCCCGCAGATCGTCAACGGCTCGGGCATTTATGGCATCGATGTCCGCGTGCCCGGCATGGTCTACGCCGCGCTGATGCAGTCGCCGGTCCATGGCGGCCGCCTGAAGAGCTACGACGAGGCAAGGATCAAGGGCATGCCCGGCGTGCTCGCGGTGGTTACCGTCGACCCCGACGAGCCGCGCGGCGTCGCCATGATGTCGAACGCGCCCTACGGCTATGCAATGACGCAGCCGCGCGCGGCGGTCGCGGTGATCGCCGAACATTACTGGCAGGCGCGCAAGGCGCTCGAAGCGCTGCCGGTGGAATGGGATGACGGCCCCGGCGCCACCTGGGACAGTACGCAGAAGATTCAGGCCGCCGCCATCGCCGCACTGGAAAGCGACGAAGGCGCGCGCACCGAGCACATCCTGGGCGATGTCACCGGCATCGACAGCGCGGCAAAGCGCGTCGAACAGACCTACGTCACGCCCTATTGCGACCAGGCGCCGCTCGAGCCGCTTAACGGCACCGCGCTGGTCACGCGCGACCGCGTCGAGATCTGGCATCCGGCGCAGAACACGCAGCAGGCCTTCTGGGTCGCGTCCGACGAATCGGGCATGGTGCCCGAGCGGGTATTCGCGCATCAGACGCTGGTCGGCGGCGGCTTCGGGCGGCGGCTGGAAAGCGACGATACCCGCATGGTCGTCGCCATCGCCAAGCGCTACCCGGGCAAGCCGGTGCACGTGGTCTGGTCGCGCGAGGAGATGATGCGGCAGGGCAAATACCGCCCCGTCGTTGCCGCCAAGCTGACCGCTGCGCTCGACGAAAAGACCGGCCTGCCGACCTCGTTCGTCGCGCGGCAGGCTTCGCGCGGTCACTATCCGCGCTTCGCCGATACCGCCTACTTCATGGGGCCGATCCCCAACGTCCGCATCGACGCGCGCGAGCTGCCGTTCCATGTCGAGCCCGGCCCGTACCGCGGCCCGGGCTACAACAGCTATGCCTTCATGCAGGAGACGTTCATCGACGAGTGCGCGCATGCCGCCGGCATCGATCCGCTCGAATATCGGCTGCAGCTGTTCCGCGACTTCCCCAACCCGGGCTGGGTGAAGTGCCTTGAGGAGGTCGCGAAGCAGGCGAAGTGGGGCAAGAAGCTGCCGAAAGGCCGCGCGCAGGGTCTGGCGATCAGCGCCTGGGGACTAAATGGCCAGAAGATGCTCGGAACGACGATCGCGGTGATCAGCGAGGTGTCGGTGACGAAGTCTGGCGAGCTCACCGTCCACAACGTCGACGCCGCCTTCGACACCGGCCGGGTAATGAACCGCAACGAGGTCGCCAACCTGATCGAAGGCGGGCTGATCTTCGGGCTCAACATGGCCTTGCACGAAGAGATGACCGTCGAAGGCGGTCGGATGGTCGAAGGCAATTTCGACACCTATCCGATGATGCGCATCGGCGATTCACCACGCATCGGCGTGCACTTCGGCGGCCTGAGCGGTCTTGATCGCTACAGCGAAATCGGTGAGCCCCCGGTAGGGACCGTCGGTCCGGCTGTGGGCAACGCGATCTTCCGGGCGACCGGAAAACGGCTGCGGCGGCAGCCGTTCCTTAAGCAGGATCTCAGCTGGACCTAGCCTTGGAAGGCAGGCGTTTCGACGCACAGCCCGTCGAGGGCTTCGCTGAGCTTCACCTGGCAGGACAATCGCGAATTGGGGCGAAGCTCGCTTGCAGTGCTGAGCATGTCGACCTCGTCACCTGCGGCCGGGCCGACACGGTCCATCCACGCCGGGTCAATGTAAACGTGGCAGGTGGCACAGGCGCATGATCCGCCGCAGTCGGCCTCGATACCCGGGACGTCATTGTAGATCGCCGCGGTCATCAGGCTGCTGCCGGGTTCCACTGAAACCGAGCGCTCAGCGCCCTGATGGTCGACGAAGGTCAAGTTGATCACGATTTAAAACTCCAAAGCCGGTGTCAGCCGAGGCGGACAGGCATGTGCTTGATCCCGCCGACGAAGTTCGACCGGAGGCGGGAAACCGGGCCGGCCAAGCTGATCTCGGGGAAGCGGCGCAACACTTCGGTCATCACGGCGCGGAGCTCGATCCGCGCAAGATCGTTGCCGAGGCAGCGGTGGCGGCCGAAGCCGAACGTCAGATGCTCGTTCGGCGTGCGCGTCAAATCCATGTGCGTCGGATTTTCGAACACCGATTCGTCGCGGTTCGCCGATGGGTAGAACATCACCACCTTCTCTCCGGCCGCGATTTTCTGACCGCCGATCTCGGTATCCTTCGCGACACTGCGCGCCATGTAGACGATCGGCGCGACCCATCGCAGCAGCTCCTCGACGGCGGTGGGCATCAGCTCGGGATTGTCGCGCAGCTGTTGCATCGCTGCAGGGTTCTCGATGAGCGCCAGCATCGCGCCGCTCGTCGCGTTGCGCGTCGTCTCGTTGCCGGCGAGCATGAGCAGGAAGCAGTAGCCGAGCACTTCGATATCGGTCAGCGCCTCGCCGTCCACGCGCGCTTCGCACAACAGGCTGACGAGGTCCTCGCCCGGCTTCGCGCGCCGCTCGGCGATGAACTTGGAGAAATAGCCGAAGATGCCCATCCGCGCCGCCATGATTGCGTCGCGCGGCATCTCGACGTTGCCATATTCGGGGTCCTCGCTGCCGATGACCGCGTTGCTCCAGATGTACATCTGGTCGCGGTCGCTGGTCGGAACACCGAGCAGTTCGAGGATGACGTCGAGCGGCAGCCGCATCGCGATGGCATCGACGAAGTCGATCTTGTCTGCATCCGCCGCCGCGCTCAACCGCCTCGCCGCGACATCGTCGGCGATCTCGTGGCAGCGCTTGCGGATATGCTCGTCGAGCGCCGCCATGATGTTCGGGCGGAAGCGGTCGCGCAGCACGCCGCGCTGCTTGCCATGCTTCGGCGGGTCCATCGTCAGCAGCAGCGGGACGGCATTCGCCATCGCCTGATCGTCCATCTGATCCTTGCGAAGGATGGTGACGCCCTTTGCATTGATGAAGGTCTGCGCGTCGCGGCCGACCGTCATGATGTCCGCATAGCGGGTGATCGCCCAGAAGGGTTCGCGGATGCAGTCGTCGTACCATGCGACTGGCGCCTCGGCACGGAGCTTCGCCCACACGTCGTGCGGATAGCCGTTGGCGGCGAAATAGTCCGGATCGAACGCCTCGCGCGGTGCTGTGGGTCGATTGTCGGCCATAGATTCTCCCGCCATATATTAGTTAGTGATCGTTCACTAACACTGGTTTCGGACGGCGTCATCTGTCAATTGCTCAACTGGACGCGCGAGAGGTAAAGTCGGATGAAGGGGCGATGATCGAATCTACTGCAGTGTCGGCGAAGCGCTCACGGCTTGGACGTGACGAGCGGCGGCTGCGCATCCTCGATGCGGCTGCGGAGCTGTTCCATGTTCAGGGCTATGCGACGACTAGCGTCGATGCCATCGGCACGCTTGCCGGAGTCAGCGGCCCGGCGGTCTATCGTCACTTCCAAAGCAAGCAGGAGTTGCTGCTCGAACTGCTTGATCTGGCGGTCGCCAAGGCGCTGGGCGACGGTGAGCCTCCCACCGACGATGACCCGGCCCGGCAACTCGCGGTCATGGTGCGCAGCATCGTCGTCCACGCGCTTGCGGAACGGGCGCTGATCGGTCTCCTCTATGCGGTCCACGATCGCGGCGACGACACCGACCGGCAAAAGCTCGGCCGCATTCGTGCGACGGTCGTGGAACGCTGGAGCGAGGCGCTACGCGCGGCGCGACCCGAACTGCCGCCAGCCGAGGCCGCAACCTATGTCGAAGCCGCGATGTCGGTGGTTGCCGGCATCGCGCGGCGCGATGCATCGCCCGCTCCCGACCTCTACGTCAGACTGATCCTCGGCCTGCTCCACGCCTAGGCGGCGAGCGCTTTCTGCGCCGCGGCGACCTCGGCCTGCGCTTGCATGGGGCCGTCATTAGGCAGCCATTCGCCATCCCGGTCGGAGACGCGGTCGAACTGGGCAAGCAGTTTTTCCGGCGCGTCGGCGCCTGCCCCGATGAAGACTCCCTGGGTAAGCGTGACGTAGGCGCGTTCGAACGTCCCCGCACCGGCACACAGCACGACGCGGTTCGGCGCATCTTCCGATGCCAGCGCCACGACGCCGACCGCGACCGATGCGGGCGCCATCAGCTCGAGTAGCTCGGGCGACAGCACGTCCTCGGTCATCCGCGTCGCGGCCGACGGTGACAGGCAATTGACCCGGACGTTATATCTGGCGCCCTCGAGCCCGAGCGTGTTCATCAGCCCGACGAGCGCAAGCTTGGCGGCGCCATAATGCGCCTGGCCGAAGTTGCCGTAGAGGCCCGACGAGGAGGTCGTCATCACGATCCGGCCATAGGCCTGCTCGCGCATGATGTCCCAGACGGCCTTGGTGCAGTTGACCGAGCCCATCAGGTGAACGTCGAGCACGGCGCGGAAGTCGTCGAGCTCCATCTTGGCAAAGGTCCGGTCGCGCAGGATGCCGGCGTTGTTGACGAGGATATCGACACGGCCCCACTTGGCCTTCGCTTCGGCGACCATCGCCTCGACCGCGGCGAAATCGGTGACGCTGGCGCCGTTGGCGATGGCCTCGCCGCCCGCCGCCTCAATCTCGGCGACGACGCTCTGCGCCGCGGTGATCGCGCCGCCGCGCCCGTCGCGCGCACCGCCCAGATCGTTGACGACGACTTTCGCGCCGCGCGTCGCCAGCGCCAGCGCGTGCGCCCGCCCCAATCCGCCGCCGGCGCCGGTCACGATGGCCACGCGGCCGCGAAGGTCGATCATCATATGCTCAGCTCCTGGGGTCTTGCCGGCGCTCTGTCGGCGCCTTCAGAAAATGTCGGCGGGGGCGGCGGAGGCCACGTCGCTGTGCGAGTCGACGAAGTCGAGCCAGAACTCGACCTTCGGAAGCTCGGTTTCGAAGAAGAAGCGGCAGGCCCAGAGCTTGCCGCGATGGAAGGCATCGTCGCCTAGGTTTGCCGCGACCACCGCCTGATCGAGCCACAGCCAGCCGAGCACAGCATGGCCGAACGCCGACAGGAACGGCGTCGCATTTTCGAGCGACGCTGCCGCGTCGAGCGGGCGCAGGCCTTCGACGACGACCGCGATATGATCCCAGGCATCGGCCAGCAGTTCACCATAGCCGTCGAGCCGTTCGATCTGATCGGCCTTCAAGATCGTCGCATCGATCCGCTCACGAAGGAGCGCATAGCCCCGGCCGTTCGACTTCAGCGTCTTGCGGCCGAGCAGGTCGAGCGCCTGGATGCCGGTCGTGCCCTCGTGGATAGGATTGAGGCGGTTGTCGCGATACAGCTGCTCGACGTCGAAATCGCGCGTGTAGCCATAGCCGCCATGCACCTGAATCGCGAGATCGTTGGCGACGAGGCCCCATTCGGACGGCCAGGTCTTGGCGACCGGCGTCAGCAGCCCGAGCAGCTCGGCGGCATCGGCGTCGCCCTCCTGATCCACCAGCCGCGCGCAATAGAAGATCAGCGCGAGCGAGCCTTCGGCATAGACCTTCTGCGCCAGCAGCATCCGCTTCACATCGGCATGTTCGATGATCGGCACCGGCGCCGACGGCTGCCCCTTCGGCGCGTCGAGCGCGCGGCCCTGCAACCGTTCGCCGGCGTAGCGCAGCGCGTGGCGATAGCCGCGATAGGCGACCGCCGCCGCGCCGAGGCCGACGTTGATGCGCGCTTCGTTCATCATCTGGAACATGATCGGCAGCCCCTGGCCGACCTCGCCGACCAGCCAGCCGGTGGCGCCGCCGCGCTCGCCGAGGTTGAGCAGGCAATTGGGAATGCCGCGATAGCCCATCTTGTGATTGAGCCCGGCGACGCTGACATCGTTGCGCTCGCCCGAGGGCAGCCGCTTGGGCACGATGAACAGCGAGATGCCGCTCGTCCCGTCGACGAGCTGACCGTCGGCGCCGGGCACCTTCGCCAGCACGAGATGGACGATGTCCTCGGTGACATCATGATCGCCGCCAGAGATCCACATCTTGTTGCCGGTCAGGCGGAAACGACGGCCGAGGCCGTCCTCGCCATCGGGCTCGGCACGAGTGCGGATGTCGGCGAGCGACGATCCGGCCTGCGGCTCCGACAGGCACATCGTGCCCGTCGCCTGCCCGGCAATGCCGGGGCGGGCGAAGGAGTCGATCTGCGCCGGCGTGCCGAATGCCGCGATCAGCCGGGCGTTGGCCGTCGTCAGCATGACGAAAGCGGAGGCCGAAAGATTGGCCGCCATGAACTGGGCGAGCGAGGCGGTACAGACCAGGCTCGGCAGCGCCATGCCGCCCAGCGCTTCGTCGAAGCCTGCGGCGAACAGCCCGAGGTCGGCATAGCCGCTCACCGCATCGGCGATCTGGGGAATGACCTTGACGCCGTCCGCGCCGAGCGTCGGCTCGATCTGGTCGGCGGCCTTGTAGGCCGGCAGGAAAAGGTCGGCGGCGACCCGTTCCGACAGGTCGAGCACTGCGGCGACATCTTCGCGCGTGTGGGCGGCGAACTTCGGCGTTCTCAACAGCTCGTCGAGGCAAAGCCAGTCGCCGAGCAGGAAATCAAGGTCGCGCCGCGGGATCAGCACATCGCTCATGGTGCTGCACGCTATCGACGGTAGCATATGAAATCGATTGCCGATGACCGATCGGTGAAATCGCAAAGCGGCAATTGCGAGCCCTCCCCGATGCCCGCAGGGTTCAGTTCGAGGAGCTCAAGCGCAATGGACGACGAACGGCTACACTCGGAAATCAGGGCGATTCTGGCGCGCCGCGCCACGCTGGCGCTGCCGGCCTATTCGTCGGGTACGCCCGAAGCCGCGCGCAACGCCTTTGCCGCCTCGCAGGCGGCGCTGCCACGCGACCGCGGAGCGCGGATGGCGGTGATCGTCAACGAAAGCGTCTGTGGCGACGCCGGGCCGATCCGCATCCGCCGCTATCGCCCCGAAGGCGAGGTGCGCGGCACGCTCGTCTATTTCCACGGCGGCGGCTGGGTGTTCGGCACGCTCGACGCCTTCGATCCGGTCTGCCGCGAAACCGCGGCGACGGCGGGCGCCGAGGTGATCAGCGTCGACTATCGCCTGTCGCCCGAGGCCACCTATCCCGAACCGCTCGACGACGCCTATCGCGCGCTGTGCGCGGTCGCCGGCGATGGCCCACTCGCGGTGATGGGCGACAGCGCCGGGGGCAATCTGGCCGCCGCCTGCGCGCTGCGCGCCCGCGATGAGAAGGGCCCGCGCATCGACCTGCAAATCCTGCTGTACCCGATCACCGACCACCGCAGCGATCGCGCCTCCTATGCCGAGTTCGGCGGCGGCGGCTACCTGCTGTCGAGCGCCGACATGGACTGGTATTGGGGGCATTATGCGCCCGACGCCGCCCGGCGCGACGAGCCCTATGCCTCGCCGCTGCGCGCCGCCACGCTGGCCGGGTTGCCGCCCGCCATCGTCGTCATCGCCGGTTGCGATCCGCTGCATGACGAGGGCGTCGAATATGCGGCGCGGCTGACGGAGGCGGAGGTCGAGGTGGACTTGCGCGAATATCCCGACATGACCCACGGCTTCTTCACGCTGACCGGCCTGCTCGGCACCGCCGACGACGCTGCGCGATCGGTCGGCGCGGCGATCCGCGAGCGCTTCGCGTCACGCTGAAGCGGCGTCGCGCGCTTCCTCAACAGTGCGGATGAAGTTGGTGAGGATGCGGGCGCTGTCCCCCTTGCGCCAGATCATGCTGAGCAGGATGGCCGGAGGCAGCCCGGCGATCGGCACCAGCGCGACATCATGCGGCGCCGGCGAGCGCTCGCCCGCGATGATCAGGCCGACGCCGAGGCCGGCCGCCACCAGACCGTAGGAGATGTCCACCGCCGTCACCTCGGCGGCGATGTCCGGCATGATCCCCGCGCTGCCGAAGCTCGACGCGAGACGGCCGAAGAAGCGCGGCGACTGGACGCGCGACGGCCAGATCATCGGCACCCCGGCCAGGTCGCCGATCGTCGCGTCGCTGCGCCCGGCCAACGGATGGACGCTCGGCACCACGGCGACGATGCGGTCATAGCCGATCGGCGACACGTCGAATTCGCGCGGATCGTCGGCCTCCTCATAGACGAAGCCCACGTCGATTTCGGCGGAGCGCAGCTTCTCGCGCTGGAGGTCGGAGGTCATCGGCGCGAAACGCAGCGCGATCCCAGGGTAGGAGTCACGAAAGCGCTGCAGCGCCTGGCCGAGCAGCGCGCGCCGCACCATCCCCTCGCTGAAACTGATGCGCAGCGTGCCGAGCGTGCCTTCCGCCGAGCGCGTGACGCGCCGCGCCGCCTCGTCGACGTCACCGAGGATGCGCCGCACGTCCTCCAGCAGCAGCTTGCCCGCCTCGGTCAGCCGCACGCCGCGCGCCTGCCGTTCGAACAGCAGGGTGTCGCCGAGCTCGCGTTCGAGATCGGCGATCCGCCGCGACAGCGCCGACTGCGCGATGTTGAGCCGCGACGCCGCACGGTGAAAGCTCAGTTCCTCGGCGACGGCGAGGAAGAAGGTAAAATGCTTCATCACACTCAGGTGTCGCACGCGCTGCAATCTCCATCGAACACGGCAGACCCTGCCTCAATGCCGGCAGGAGATAGGTAACGCGCCCGAATAGCATTTGCCAGCGGCGCCTCCACGGCGGAATTTCCCCGCCATATTCGGAGGGCCCAATGCGTTTCTCACTGATTTTCGAAGCACAGATCGTCGATGCGTCGCCGCGGGGCGAGCGCGAGGTTTTCGACCAGCTCGTCGAGCAGTCGCTGCTCGCCGAACAGCTCGGTTTCGATGTCATCTGGTGCGTCGAGCACACCTCGCTGACACATTATGCGCACATGTCGGCGCCCGAGACGTTCCTCGCCTATATCGCTGGCAAGACCAACCGCATCGGCATCGGCCACGGCGTCGTCTGCCTGATGCCGGCAATGAACCACCCCATCAAGATCGCCGAGCGTATCGCGACGCTCGACATCCTGTCGAAGGGCCGCGTCCATTTCGGCGTCGGCAAGGGCGGCAGCCAGCAAGAAGCCGGCGCCTACGGCTATGACCTTAAGGAGCTTCAGCCGCACATCGACGAGGCGATGTACCTGATCCCGCGTATGTTCGTGGAGGACGAGGTCGAGTTCAACGGCCAGCACATCAAGATTCCGTCGCGGCCGATCCACCCGAAGCCGTATCAGGACCCGCACCCGCCGATGTATATGGCCTGCACCAACCCGGACACGCTGGTGCGCGCGGGCGAACGCGGCATGGGCGCGCTGGTGCTCGGCTTCGGCGGGCCCGAAGAAGTCGCCAAGAAGAACGCCAGCTACCGCGCCGCCTGGGCGAGCCGGAAGCCCGAAAACCAGGTCGGCTATCGTCCGACGCAGCATCTCGCGGCGCTCTGCCCGACGATCGTCCTCGACAATGCCGAGGAGGCGCGCCGCATCGGCATTCGCGGCCAGCGCTATTTCTATGAATCGCTCAACTACTGGTATGGTGGCGGGCCGAAGCCGGAGCCCGACACCTGGGGCGACGAGCTGCTCGAGGAAGGCACCGACACGATCATCACCACCAAGCTCGCGTCGGAAACGATCACCATGGACCTGCGCCCCGACGAGGGTGGCCGGCGCCCGTCGGGCGGCATCCTCAGCGCCAAGAATGCCTATGGCAACGTCGATGACTGCATCAACTATGTCGAGCAACTGATCGCCGCCGGCGCCGATGAAATCCTGTTCATGACCAACATGGGTACCGTGCCGCAGTGGGCGCAGCTCGAGACGCTGCGCAAGATCGGCACCTATGTGATCCCGCACTTCAGGTGAGCCGGCCGCCGCTCCTGCTCGCGGGCCGCACCGCCGTCGTGACCGGCGCGGCCTCCGGCATCGGCCGCGCACTGGCGGTCGCATCGGCGAAGCAGGGCATGGCGGTTGCGATCTGCGACGTCTCGGGCGGGCCGCTGGAGAAAACGGCGGCGCTGGTGCGCGAAGCCGGCGCGGCGGTGCTGGCGAGGCAGGTCGACGTCACCGACGCCGCGGCGGTCGATGCTTTTGCCGATGAGGTTCACGCGAAGCTGCCGCCGGTAGCGCTGCTGTTCGCCAACGCCGGAATCCTGCGGCAGGGGCGGCTTATCGACATGGCGCCCGCCGAGTGGCGGTTGCTGTTCGAGGTGAACGTCATCGGCGTGGCGACGCTGCTGCGATCGTTCGTTCCCGCGATGGCCGGCGCCGGCGAGGCCTCGCAGGTGGTGATCACCGGGTCGACGGGTTCGATGGTCGCGCCGCCGTCGCTTGGCGTCTATTGCGCGACCAAGCATGCGATCTGGGCGGTGGCCGATGCTCTGCGCGAGGAACTGGCAGCCGAAGGCGCGCCGGTTGGCGTCAGCTTGCTCATGCCCGGCGCCGTCGCCACGCAAATCTTCGCCACCGTCGATCCCGATCGCGAAACACCGGCGGATTCGATCACGCCCGACCGCGTCGCCGAAATCCTGTTCGGAAAGCTTGCGAACAATCCACCCTTCATCCTGACGCACCCCGACTACATCCCGCGCGCCGAAGCGCGCTTCGCCGCGACGGTCGAAGGCCTCAGATAAGGATCGCGCCGCCGTCGACCGCCACGACCTGGCCGGTGATGTGCGCGCTGGCGTCGGTTGCGAACAGCAGGGTGACGCCCTTCAGGTCCGCCGGCCCGCCGAGTTGGCCGCGCGGCGTATCGTCGATCAGGTCCTTCTCGAAATGTTCGAAGGTGTAGGCGGTCAGCTTCGACGGGAAATAGCCCGGCGCGATGGCATTCACCGTGATGCCGTGCGCACCCCATTCGGCGGCGAGCGCGCGAGTGAAGTTGATGAGGCCGCCCTTGCTGGTGTTGTAGGCAATGGTGCCGATCATCCGCGCATGGTGGCCGCCGAGCCCTTCGACCGAGGCGATGTTGATAATGCGGCCCCAGTTGCGGCCGATCATCCAGCGCTTCGCCGCTTCCTTCGCGAGAACGAATGGCGCGGTGAGGTTGAGCGCCATCAGCTTCTCCCAGGCGTCGAGCGGGTGATCCTCGGCGGGCGATCCCCATGACGTGCCGGCGTTGTTGACGAGGATGTCGACCGACCAGCCGGCCGCGTCGATCGCCTCGATAACACGCACCGCCTCGCCCGGCTTGCCGAGATCGGCGGAGATGGCCAGCGCCTCGATGCCGAGCGTCTTCAGATGCGCGACCGCCTCGTCCAGTTCATGCTGCTTGCGCGCGGTGATGATGATACGCGCACCGAACTCGCCCAGGGCCTCGCACATCTGCATGCCGAGCCCACGCGACCCGCCGGTGACAAGCGCGGTCTTGCCGGTAAGATCGAACAACGTCCTGAGCGTATCGGTCATCGGTAGTTTCGTCCTTCGAACGTGAATCAGCCGGCGGTGTAGCCGCCGTCGACATAGAGCGTCTGCCCGGTGATGAAACCGGCTGCCGGTGACGCGAGGAACACCAGCGCGCCGACGAGGTCGTCGAGCTGGCCAAGCCGGCCGACGGGCATGCGTTTGACGACCGCGCCGTAGAGGTCGGGCTGTGTCTTCACCAACTCGCGGTTGAGATCGGTGACGATCACCGTCGCGCCGAGCGTGTTGACGGTAACGCCGTCGCCGCCGACCTCGAAGGCGAGCGCGGCGGCAAAGTTGGCGAGCCCCGCCTTGGTCGCACAATAGACGGTTCGATTGGCCATGCCGCGGCCCGACAGGATCGAACCCATGTTGATGACACGACCGAACTTGCGTTCGCGCATTCCCGGCACAAAGGCGCGCGTCACCAGAAAGGCGCCGGTCATGTTGACGTCGATCACCCGCCGCCATTCGTCGACCGGCAGGTCGGCAAAACTCTTCGGGCTGGTGATGCCGGCGTTGTTGAACAGGATGTCGGCGCGGCCGAACTCGCCAAGCACCGCGTCGCGCGCCGCGTCGACCGAGGCCTCGTCGACCACATCGGCTTCGACCACGAAGGCGCGGCGGCCCGCCGCGCGAACCGCCTCGGCGGCCGTGTCGAGCTTGGCGCGGTTGCGCGCGATCAGCGCCACGTCGGCGCCCGCCTCGGCGAGCGCGAGCGCCCCCGCGGCGCCGATGCCGCCGCCGCCGCCGGTCACGACCGCAACGCGGCCATCGAGACGGAAGCGATCGAGGATCATGCCGCGTCCTCCGTTCGCCCGCGCAGTTCGAGCAGCACGTCGATGCGCGCGCGCAAGTGCCGGTACTGACCGACGAGGAGCGCGTCGCCCGACTGGCAAAGCTTGTCCACGAGCTTCAGCATCTCGTTCAGGATGGCGTCGTCATTCTCGTCGCTCATCGCGCCGCTCCCCTCAAAATTTGTAACCCTGCTGGCGCTCGTCCTTCCAGCGCCGCGCCTTGTAGGCGAACTCCGGCAGCTCGCTGCGCGCGCACTCGGTCACGCGCATGCCGACGTTGGTCCGTTCCTTCACCAGCTTCTTGATCGAGGTGAGAAGCTGCGACCGCTGATCCGGCGTCAGGTGCGACGCGTGATCGGCAAAGGCGACGCGCAGTTCGCACTCGGTCTTCGAATCCTCGGTGAACACGCGCCCGGCATAGTCGCCGACGTCGGCATGGGCGAACACCGCGGAGTCGACCGCCGTCGGCCACATGTTGTTGCCGCGAATCTTGATCATGTCGTCGAAGCGGCCGATCGTGCCGCATTCGATGCCGTTCCACGCGCAGCCGTCGCCGATCTCGCCATGCGGAATCCAGCGCGCCGCGTCGCCGGTGCGGAAGCGCACCACCGGGCTGCCCTCGACCGACAGGTTGGTGACCACCATCTCGCCAAGCTCGCCCGGTGCGACCGGCACCATCGTTTCGGGATCGACGATCTCGTAGAAGGTCTCCCATTCGAACAGCCGCATCACGCCGCGCGCGCCGTCCTTGCCGAATACGCCGGCCGACCCCGTGGATCCGCCGAAACCCGCGAGCTGCGTCGAGCCATAGCCCTCCTGCAGCCGGCATCCCCAGCGCGCCTCGATCTCCGCTGCCCATTCGAGCGGATAGCCCTCGGCGGCGATGAACAGCCCGTGCATGTTGGGAAACGCCTCGCGCGGGCTGATCCCGCGCTTCAGCAGCGCCTCGGTAAGCGTGTGCAGATAGTTGGTCGACGCATAGATGAAGTTCACGTCGCCGAGCCGCAGCATCAGGTCGATCTTGGCGTCGGTCGACATGCCGCCGCCGACGTGGAAGCCGGTGGCGCCGAGGATGCGGAGACCCTCGCCCGGCCCCCAGCCGCCTGTGGTCATCCCACCGGCCGGCACGCAGTTGATCGCGATGTCGCCGGGCCGCAGCCCGGCCATAAACCAGGGCAGGGCATGGAGATAGCCGAGCAGGTGCGTGTCGCGCTGACTGCGTCCGTAGATTTCCTGGCCCTGGCCCGAGGTGCCGCCAGTCATGTTGACCAGCGCCACCTCGGCGCGGCCGATGCTCAGCCGGCCGCCGAACGGCGGGTGCGCGAGCTGGTCGGCTAGGAAGTCGGCCTTGTTTGACGTCGGGAGGCGACCCCGGAAGATGTCGAGCGAGGTGATCGCATCGGGCGTCAATGCCGCCGATTCCATCTTCGCCCGGTAATAAGGGCTGGTGGCGTGGAGCCGTGACACCAGCTTGCGAATCTTCGCAAGCTGGAAGGCTTCGAGCTCGGCCCGTGTCATCGACGCGAAGCGCTTCAGCAGCGGCGAGGCGGCAAACGGATCGGCGACCGGCGGCGACATCAGGCAGGCTCGAACAGCGGCAGGGTGATCTCGTCGGTCACTTGCTTGTAGAGCACCTTCACCGCCATGCCTGCGGTGACATCCTCGGGCGCGCAGTTGACGATATTGCTCGCCATGCGGACGCCTTCGTCGAGCTCGACCAGCGCGACGGTATAGGGCACGTCGCCGGCGTAGATGTCGGCCGGGGTCGGGGCGCGGACGACGATCCACGAGAATACCTTGCCACGACCCGAGACCTCGACCCACTCGGGCCGCTCGAGGCCGCCGGGCGTGAAGGTGGTCGGCGGGAACTGATATTTGCCGGTGGTGGGCGAGCGCTGCATCAGCAGCTTGTGCTCGCGGGTGCCCTCCCAGAAGGGACGGCTCTCGGAGTCGGGAACGGGAAGCGGCTTTGCGTAGCTCATGGCTAGTTCCTCAGGATCATCGCGCTGGCGCAGGTCATCGCGCCGGCGGTGGTCAGGCAGATTTTGGCGTCCTTGATCTGACGCTCGCCCGAATGGCCGCGCAACTGCTCGACCGCTTCCAGAACATGGTTGAAGCCGTGAATATAGGCTTCCGACAGCAGGCCGCCGGCGGTGTTGATCGGCAGCTCGCCGTCACGCCGGATGCGGCCGTCCATCACGAACGGCCCACCTTCGCCCTCCTCGCAGAAGCCGAGGCCTTCGAGCGCCATCAGCACCGAATAGGTGAAGCAGTCGTAGATCTGCGCAACGTCGACGTCCTTCGGCGTAATTCCCGCCGACTTCCACAAATCGTCACCCAAGTATTTGAAGGCGTTGTGCGCGTGGTCGGGCCAGCGGATCGCGTCGAAGAAGTCATCGCCTTGGGTCGGTCCGCCGCCATAGGCACCACCCATGATGTAGACGGGCTTCTGCGGCATATCCTTGGCGCGCTCGGCGCTGGTGATGACGACCGCGCAGGCGCCGTCGCTTTCGAGGCAGATGTCGAACTTGCGGAACGGGTCGACGATCGGCTTCGAGTGCATATAGTCGTCGAGCGTCATTGGCCCGCGCTGCATCGCGCGCTCGTTGAGCATCGCATTCTCGCGGCAGGTCATTGCGATCTCGGCGAACTGCTCCGGGGTTGTGCCATATTGAACGATATGGCGGCGCGCCCACATCGCCATCGCCTGCGGGTAGGTGATCCAGCCGAAGGGGGCGGTCCACTGGGTGATGCCATAGGCAGACATGTCGCGCCCGCCACCCAGGCGGAAGCCGGAACGGCCGTTCATCGCGCGGTAGCAGACGACGGTCTTGGCGAGGCCGGCCTCGATCGCGGCAGTGGCCGCGAGCGTGATCAGGTTCGCCCCGTTGCCGCCCGCCAGATAGTCGACCGCATAGCCGGCCGCTGGAACGCCGATTTCAGATGCGACGCCGATCGCCGGCGCGCTGTCGTTGAAGTTGAAGCTGACGATGCCGTCGACGTCATCGACCTCGAGGCCCGCATCGGCGATCGCCCTGAGACAGGCTTCCGAGGCGAGGCTGCGGACGGTGCGGCCTGAATTCTTGGTGTAATCGGTATTGCCGATGCCGGCGATGGCGTATTTGTCGCGTAGCGCCCAGGTCATTTCCAGTCTCCGCTTCGCGGGCCCTTGAAGGCGGGCGCGCGCTTTTCCTTGAAAGCCATTAGCCCCTCGGTCGCATCGGGCTCGGTGGTGGCATAGGTGTGGACATAGTCCATCTCGAGCTTGAGGCCGTGCTCATAGGGCTCGAACAACGTCATGTTGGCGAGCTTCTTCATGCCCTTGAGGCCCACGCGGCTCTTGCCCTGCATATCGCGGACCAGCGCATCGACGCGGGAGAGAAGTTCGGCGGCGGGGGCGACAATGGTGACGAGGCCCCAGCGCTCGGCCTGCTCGGCGAAGATCATCTCGCCGGTGAGCATCAGATGCTTGGCGCGGAGCATGCCGATGGCGCGCGGCAGGCGCTGCGAGCCGCCGGCGCCCGGAAGCTGGCCGAAGTTGAGGTGACCGTCGGAGATTTTCGCGGTGTCGGCCGCCACGGCCATGTCGCAGGCGAGCAGCAGCTCGATGCCGCCCGCGACGCAAGGGCCGTTGACTGCCGCGATCCAGATCGCTCGCGCCGCCTCGATGCTGTTCAGCATCTCGAAGAAGTCGTTGAGGAAGGCGCGGAACTCATTCGGGTGCGCGTACAGATGGATATAGCCTTCAAGGTCGCCGCCGGCCGAGAAGGCACGGCCTTCGCCGGTAAGGATGACGAAGTCGATATCGTCGTGCCCCTCGATCTCGGCGACGGCGCCCTTCAACTCCTTGATCGTCGACCAGTTGAGCGGATTGAGCTTGTCTCCCCGCGCCAGCGTCAGCTTCGCGACCGGCGGGGCATATTCGAGGCGGATGTTCTGATAGTCGCTCATCGCGCTACTCCGAAACGTTGCTTGGCATCCTCGCGAAGATCGCCCTTGGCGACCTTGCCGCCCGACGATCGCGGTAGCGCGTCGACCACCACCAGATGCTCGGGATACCACTCGCGGCTGATGCCACGCGTCTTGAGATGCGACGTGAGCTCGGCCAGTTCAAGCGACTGGCCGGGGCGCAGCTCGGCATAGATGCAGACGCGCTCGCCGAACACCGGGTCTGGGGCGGGAACCGCGGCACACAGCGCGACTGCCGGATGGCGGGCGACCTCTTCCTCGACCGCGGGCGCGCTGATGTTCTTACCACCGCGGATGATGAAATCCGAGGTGCGGCCGATCACGCTCAGATAATTGCCGGCATCGATGTTCACGATGTCGCCCATCAACATATAGCCGTCCTTGGTGAACAGCTTGGCGTTGGCGCCGGCGTCGTCCCAATAGCCCAAGCAGGTCGCAGGCCCGCGGCAGCCGGGCTGGCCAGTGGTGCGCTCTCCCGTGACGTCGGCGCCGGTATCGACGTCGAACAGCCGCACCTCCATGTCGGGGATGATGCGGCCGGCGGTGCGCAGCCGATGCTCGCGGCTATCGGCGGCCGTTGTGCAGCTCATCGCACCGGTCTCGTTCGATCCGTAGAATTGCAGCACGGCCGCGCCGGTCACGCGTTCGAACTCGGCGGCGCGCTCATAGGGCACCGCCTCGCCCCCGGTGAACATCGACCGCAGCGAGGAGAAATTGCGCGGGCGCTCGGCCTGTTCGTTGAGCATCATGATGAACTGCGTGCTGACGCAGCACAGCACGGTGACCTTCTCCCGCTCGATCAGGTCCAGCGCCGCGCCGGCGTCGAATTTGGGCAGGAGCACGGTCGGCGCCGCGAGGATCACCGGCGAGAAATGCGCGGTCCACAGGCCGAAACCGAAAGGCGCCGGCACCGCGCCCATGAAAATCTCATCGTCGCCGAAGCGCCCGGCGTCTGCCGCCAGCTTGTGGAAATAAACCCAGCGGTTCTGCGTGTGCATGACGCATTTGGGCAGCCCGGTCGTTCCCGACGTCGAGTTGATCATGAACAGCTCGTCGGGCCCAAACGGCGTCGTTGGGCGCGGCTCGGTAGCGGCGGCGGCGCTGTCGATCAGGATTGGCGCCTCGATGTCGTGGGCGAAGTCGGGAAGCTCGACGAGATGCTCGAAGGGCGCCTCGCGCTCGGCAAGGGCGGCTCGCATGTCGGCCGCGGTGCGGTCGCGCTGCTGCGTCTGGGTGATGAGCGCGCGGGCGCCGGTGCGGCGGATGAGATGCGCGATCTCGGCGTCGCCTGCGCGCGCACCGATGCCGACGATCACCAGCCCGGCCTTTTCGAGACCGACGAAAGCAGCGTGCACCGTCGGGCCGTCGGGCAGAACCACCGCGACGCGATCGCCGCGCGCGAAGCCGAGACCGGTCAGCGCCCACGCGATCCGATCCGACGTGCGCGCATAGTCGGCCCAGCTGAAACGGCTGTCGGCCATGATGAAGGCCGCGTCGTCGGGCCGCATGCGCGCGAGCGCGTCGATGCGCTCGGCCAGCGTTTCGGCGTCCCACCAGCCCTGCGCGCGAAAGTGCGCTACAAGCTCGGGGGGCGCGGTCGTCGTCAATCCGTCGAGACGGGGAAGTGGCGCCGTCATGCCGCTTCTCCGCACGCAAAGGTCTGGTCGGGACCGAGCGGCGCGCCGAAAATGCGATCAGCAACGCGCTTGCGGTGGAAGGCCTCGTCTCCCCACGCACCGGCGAGCGCCAGCGAGCGCTTCAGGAAGAAGTGCACGTCGACTTCCCAGCTATAGCCCATTGCGCCGTGGACCTGGATTCCGGTTCGCGCTGCCTGCTCGGCGGCGCCGAGCGCGGCGAGTTTGGCGTGGCTGACGCGCGCGCGGGCATGGAGGCCGCCGGCCGCGATCTGCGCGGCTGCCGCATAGACGACGGGCTTGGCGAATTCGATCGCCACCTGGACGGTGGCGAGCAGATGCTTGACCGCCTGATAGGAGCCGATCGGTTTGCCGAACTGCTGGCGCTCGCGCGCGTAATCGGCGGCGAGGTCGACGCTGCGCTGCGCCAGCCCCAGCCCCTGCGCGGCGGCGAACAGCGCGCCACGCTCGAACGCTTGGTCGATTAACGGCCGGGCGGTCGCCGCGTCGGTGATCTGGGTAGCCGGCGACGGCTGCCAGTCGACGCGCGCCAGTCGCCGGAAGGGATCGATGCTCGGCTGGCGGATCAGCGCTGCATTCTTCGCTTCGACGAGGTGAAGCGCACCATCGGCGATGAGCAGCAGGATCGCCGCGCCGTCCGCGTCGGCGACGAACGGACTGGCCGGATGGGCAAGCGCCGCGACGGCTTCCGCCGATGCGATTTTGGGCAGCCATTCCGCTGCGAGCGGGTGATCGATCGCGGCGAGTAGCGGCGCGACGACACCGGCCTGTTCGACGAGCGGCTCGGGCAGGGCGGTATAGCCGCAAGCTTCGGCGATCAGCACCAGATCGACTTCGCCGAGGCCAAGACCGCCCGCGGCCTCGGGCACCAGCAGCGTGGTCAGCCCCATGTCGCGGAGCGCCGTCCAGCGCTCCTCGTCGCGCGGGGCGTCGGCGGCCATCAATCGGCGCAGGTCGGCAGCGGTGCAGCGATCGGCCAGCAGGTCGCGGACCACCCCGGCGACCATCAGCTGCTCTTCGGAGAAAGTGAAATCCATCGCCGGTCCTACCGCGGCAGGCCGAGCACGCGCTCGGCGATGATGTTGCGCTGAATCTCATTGGTGCCGGCGTAGATCGGCCCGGCCAGCGAGAAGAGATAGGCATCGAGCCAGTTACCGACGTCGCCGGCATCGGGAGCTTCGCGAAGCAGCTCGGCGCGGGCGCCGAGGATCGACAGCGCGGTACGATTGAGGCGCACGTCGAGTTCGGACCAGAAGATCTTGTTGCAGCTGGCCTCCGCCCCGATCTTGCCGCCAGCCATCAGCCGCGACGCCGTCGAATAGATCGACAGCGCATAGGCCTCGGCATCCATTGCGGCCTGCATCACCGCAGCGGAGATCGTCGCATCGACACGGTCGCTGTCGCGCTTGGCGAGCTCGACGAGCCGCGCTGCAGCTGCCTGGAAGCGCGCCGGCGAGCGCAGCATCAGCCCACGCTCGAAGCCAGCAGTGGCCATGCAGACGTGCCAGCCCTGACCCTCGTCACCGAGCCGATTGGCAATTGGCACGCGGGCGCCGTCGAGGAATATCTCGGCAAAGCCGGCTTCGCCGTCGATCTGCGGAATCGGGCGAACGTCGACGCCCTCCATCTTGAGCGGAAACAGGATCAGCGACAGCCCTTTGTGCCGTTCGGACCCCGCTTCGGTGCGAAACAGGCCGAATGCCCAGTCGGCGAACACCGCGCGCGACGACCAGATCTTGTGGCCGGTGAGCACATAGTCGTCGCCGTCGCGCACTGCGGTGGCGCGCACTGCGGCAAGGTCGCTGCCCGCTTGCGGCTCCGACCAAGCCTGCGCCCAGACCTCGTCGCCCGCCGCCATCGCCGACAGGAAGCGCGCCTTCTGTTCGGGCGTGCCATATTCCATCATCGTGGGGCCGAGCAGGAAAATGCCGTTCTGGTTGACGCGCCCGGGCGCCCCCGCGCGGTGATATTCTTCCTCGAAGATCAGCCATTGGATGAGATCGAGGCCGCGGCCGCCATACTCGGCCGGCCAGGTGACCATGCCGTAGTTGCCCGACGCGAGTGTCCGCTCCCACGCCCGGTGCTGCTCGAAGCCTTCGGCAGAGTCGAACGACGCCAGCTTTTCCGCCGGCACATGCGCGCGCATCCACGCCCGCACCTCGGCGCGGAAAGCCTCCTGCTCGGGCGTGTAGGTCAGCTGCATCAGTACTTCGCCGTCTTCCCCGTCTCGACGAAAGCGTCGCGGGCGGCCTGACTGTCCTCGTGCATGTACATTTCGAGCGTGAAGCCCTGCTCCCAGCGGTAGCCGCGATCGACGTCGCGCGGTTCGAGCCCGTTCAGCGCCTCCTTGGCGATGACCAGCGCCTTGCGGCTCTTCGAAGCGACGATCTCGCAGAAGGCCCGCGCCTCCTCGATCAGCTTGTCGCGGGTGGTCAGCGTCTCCACCGCGCCGAGCCGATAGGCCTCCGCCGCCGGGATCTTGCCGCCGGTGAAGAAGGCGGCGCGCACCTTGTGCAGCGGCAGCATGCGCGACAGATGGCTCGCCCCGCCCATCGCGCCGCGATCGACCTCGGGCAGCGAGAAATAGGCGTCGTCGCTGGCGATGATCGTGTCCGACGCGCCGCAGATGCCGATGCCGCCGCCGACGACGAAGCCGTGGACGGCCACCACCACCGGCACCTCGCAATCGCGGATCGCCTTGAAGGTCAGGTAGTTGCCGCGGTTGAGGAGGGTGATGCGCTCAGGGTGCGCCTGCATCTCCTTGATGTCGACGCCACCGCAGAAGCCGCGGCCTTCGGCGCGGATCAGGACGCAGCGCACCTCCTCGTTCTTCCCCGCCGCGGTGATCAGCGCGGGCAGGCTGTTCCAGCCTGTGCTGTCGAGCGCATTGACCGGTGGGTGGTCGATGACGATCTCGGCAACGCGGCCGTTGATCTCGGTGCGGATCGGCATGTCAGGCAGCCTCGGCATTGGCGAGCGGCGCGAGGGCGGCAAGCCGGCCTTGCGCCTCCGCGACGATCGACTGGATAAGGTCGGCGCAGCTCGGTAGGTCGACGAGGCGCCCTGCCACCTGCCCCGTCGCCATCAGCCCTTCGTCGGGCTTGCCGTCGACGACGGCGCGCTGGATCAGCGACGGCACGGTGGCGGCGGTCATCGCCTGCGCGAGGCTGAGCCCGCCATGGCTGGTCATGNGCCGGCACGCAACCATTGCGACAGGCCGCCGCTCATCTCGATGCGGCGCAGCATTTTGTTGACGATCATGCGCTGCGGCAGGCCGTCGACCTTGTCGGTAACCTCGATATCGTCGGTGCTGGCGCCGGTGTAGCGCGCCTTGGTCGCCGCGGGCACCGGGCTTTCCTTCGTCATCAGGAAACGCGTGCCCATCGCGATGCCGACCGCGCCATAGGCCAGCGCCGCCGCGAGGCCGCGGCCGTCCGCGAAACCACCAGCGGCCACCACCGGCACCTTCACCGCGTCGAGCACCTGCGGCAGCAGGATCGTCGTCGGCACCGACCCGGTATGGCCGCCGCCCTCGCCGCCCTGCACGGTGACCATGTCGACACCGAGCTCGACCATCTTCTTGGCATGCTTCACCGCACCGACGGTCGGGATGCACAGGATGCCCGCATCCTTGAAGCGGCCGATCATCTTCGCATCCGGCCCGCGCCCGAAGCTCACCGCGCGCACCTGCTCGCGATTGGCGAGGATGATCTCGACGATGTCGCCGGCGCCCGGCTGGAACATGTGGAAGTTGACGCCGAACGGTTTGCGGGTGCGCCGGCGCATCTCGCCGATCGCGGCATTCAGCTCGGACGGCTTCATCACCGCGCCAGCCAGGAAGCCGAACGCGCCCGCCTCCGAGGTCGCGACGACGAGGTCAGGCGTCGCGATCCAGCCCATCGCCGTCTGGATCACCGGCGCAGCGCAACCCAAACGGTCGCAAAGAAGGGTGTGGAGCGAAGCCATGCGGAAGCTATTCCGCCGCCTGCTTGTTTGCCGAGGCCATCGACTTGCCGGTCAGCCCTGCGAGGCTATCGCCCGACACGAGGTCGTTCTGGGCGTGCGCGAAATGGTGCATGTGGAACACGGCGTCCATGGCGGTGCGCTTGCCGCGCAGATCCTCGACATGGTTGATCGCCTGCTTGGTCAGCGACAGGCCGAGGCGCGGCATCTCCGCCAGCTTGTTGGCGATGCGGCGCACCTCTTCCTCGAGGCCGTCGCGCGGCACCACGCTGTTGACCATGCCGAAATTGTAGGCGCGGCTGGCGGGCATGCGCTCGCCGAGCAGCAGGAATTCCTTGGCGACGCGCGGCGGCAGCTCGAAGCCGTGCGCGAAATACTCGACGCCTGGGATGCCCATGCGCACGACGGGGTCTTGGAAGAAGGCGTCCTCCGACGCGACGATCAGGTCGCACACCCAGGCGAGCATCAGCCCGC
>NZ_JBHRXV010000006.1:0-130524 GCF_042648405.1 Sphingoaurantiacus capsulatus
GCGGGCTGATGCTCGCCTGGGTGTGCGACCTGATCGTCGCGTCGGAGGACGCCTTCTTCCAGGACCCCGTCGTCCGCATGGGCATCCCCGGCGTCGAATATTTCGCGCACGGCTTCGAGCTGCCGCCGCGTGTCGCCAAGGAATTCCTGCTGCTCGGCGAACGCATGCCCGCCAGCCGCGCCTACAATTTCGGCATGGTCAACAGCGTCGTCCCGCGCGACGGCCTCGAGGAAGAGGTGCGCCGCATCGCCAACAAGCTGGCGGAGATGCCGCGCCTCGGCCTGTCGCTGACCAAGCAGGCGATCAACCATGTCGAGGACCTGCGCGGCAAGCGCAGCGCCATGGACGCCGTGTTCCACATGCACCATTTCGCGCACGCCCAGAACGACCTCGTCTCGGGCGACAGCCTTGCCGGCCTGACCGGCAAGTCGATGGCCTCGGCAAACAAGCAGGACGCCGGCAGCAAGAGCTGACCGGCGCCTGCACCTTCGCTTAGCGCGGAATCTCGAACAGCCCGGCGGCGCCCATGCCGCCGGCGACGCACATCGACACCACGACATAGCGCGCGCCGCGGCGCTTGCCCTCGATCAGCGCGTGGCCGACGAGGCGGCTGCCGGTCATGCCGAACGGATGGCCGATGGCGATGGCGCCGCCGTTGACGTTGAGCTTGGCCGGATCGATGCCGAGCTTGTCGCGACAGTAGAGCGCCTGGCTGGCGAACGCCTCGTTCAGCTCGAAGAGGTCGATGTCGCTGAGCTTCAGCCCGGCGCGGTCGAGCAGCTTCGGGATAGCGAACACCGGGCCGATGCCCATTTCCTCCGCCTTGCAACCGGCGACCTGAAAGCCGCGATACAGCCCGAGGATCGGCAGCCCTTCCTTCTCGGCGGTCGCCCGGTCCATCACCACCTGCGCCGAGGCGCCGTCCGACAGCTGGCTGGCGTTGCCGGCGGTGATGTGGCGGCCTTCCTTGACGACCAGCCCGTCCTTGAACACCGGCTTGAGGCCCGCCAGCGCCTCGACCGTCGTGCCGGCGCGCACACCCTCGTCGCGGTCGAGCGTCACCTGCTCCTTGCCCGCCTCGCTGCCGTCCTTCTCGAACAGCGCCTTGGTCACGGTGATCGGCGCGATCTCGGCGTCGAAGGCGCCGGCGGCCTGCGCGGCGGCGGCGCGGCGGTGGCTCTCGGCCGAGAACTCGTCCTGCGCCCCGCGGCTGACGCCGTAGCGGTCGGCGACAATCTCCGCCGTTTCGATCATCGCCATATAGGCATGGCGGTCGGCGGCGATCACCGCTTCCGATCGGTTGCGATAGGCCGGCGCGAACTTGTTGAGCGTCAGCGAGATGCTCTCCATCCCGCCCGCGACCGCGACGTCTATCTCATTGGCGATGATGCCGCGCGCGGCGAGCGCGATGGCGTTGAGGCCGGACGAGCATTTGCGGTCGAGTGTGAAGCCGCCCGTCGTGTCGGGCAGCACCGAGGTGTGCACCGCCAGCCGGCCAAGATTGTAGCTCTGCGTGTTCCAGTGGTTGCCGACGCCGAGATAGACGTCGTCGACGCGCGCCGGGTCGATCCCCGCGCGCTCGATCGCCGCGTTGACGACATGCGCCGCCAGAACCGGCGCCTCGGTATCGTTGAACGCGCCACGATAGGCCTTGCCAACCCCGGTGCGCGCGGTCGAGACGATGGCTGCTTCCCGCATGAATATTCTCCCGCTCAGGTTTGCGCCTCGCCTAGCAGCGCGAAGCGCGGAGCGACACCTGCCAAACGGCTAGGGCTTATCCCTAGGGATGAGCGACAAGCGCCGGGCGGCTTCCTAGATTCCATATCTAACAGGAGGTCATCCATGATCACCCGCCTTGCCCCTGAATGGGAAACGACCGGCTGGCTCAACAGCGACACCCCGCTGTCGCTCGCCGCCTTCCGCGGCCGGCCCATCGTCGCCGCCGCCTTCCAGATGCTCTGCCCGGGCTGCGTCGCCCACACCATTCCGCAGCTCAACAAGGTGCGGCAGCTCTTCCCCGCCGACCAGGTCACCGTGCTCGGCTTGCACAGCGTGTTCGAGCATCATGAAGCGATGCGCGAGGAAAGCCTGCGCGCGTTCCTGCACGAGTACAAAGTGCAGTTCCCCGTCGCCATCGACCGGCACACGCCCGGCGAGGACATTCCGCTGACGATGCAGCGCTACCAGTTCCAGGGCACGCCGACCCTGATGCTGATCGACCGCGACGGCCGGCTGCGCCTGACCACGCTCGGCTTTGCCGGCGACGAACAGGGCGACCGCAAGCATCACGGCGGGCCGGAGAAGGCCGTCCACCATTATCCGCGCGATCACTATGCCTATTGGCGCGCGGCGATCGGCGACCATGCCAAGCTCGCCGCGCCCGGCGCCTTCGGCGAGAATCTCGCCATCGCCGGGCTGACCGAGCGCGACGTCGCGGTCGGCGACCGCTTCCGGCTCGGCAGCGCGCTCATCGAGGCGTCGCAGGGACGGCAGCCCTGCTTCCGGCTCAACCTGCGCTTCGAGCTTCCAGATATGGCGCTGCGCATGCAGCAAAGCGGCCGCACCGGCTGGTATTATCGCATCGTCGAGGAGGGCGAGGTGCGCGCCGGTGACACGCTCGATCTCGTCGAGCGCCGCCTGCCCGACTGGACGATCGAACGGCTGTGGCGGAACCTCTACGTCCGCACCCTCGACCGCGAGGAGCTTCTCGCGATGGCCGCGGAGCCGCTGCTTCCCGAACGCTGGCGCGACATCGCCCGACGGCGGCTGCAGTCGGGCGATGTCGAGGACTGGACGCCGCGTCTCCGCGGCGCCTGAGCCTTATTCCTCGATAAACGCGAGCAGGTCCGGGTTCACCACATCGGGGTGCGTCGTGCACAGCCCGTGCGGCAGCCCCTCATAGGTCTTCAGCCGGCCGTTGCGCAGCAGCTTCACCGCCAGCGGCGCGGAGTCGGCATAGGGCACGATCTGGTCGTCGTCGCCGTGCATCACCAGCACCGGCACCTCGATCGCCTTCAGATCGTCGGTAAAGTCGGTTTCGCTGAACGCCTTGATGCAGTCGTAGTGCGCCTTGGCGCCGCCCATCATGCCCTGCCGCCACCAATTGTCGATGACGCCCTGATCGACCTCCGCGCCCGGCCGGTTGTAGCCGTAGAACGGCCCCGCCGGCACATCGACGAAGAATTGCGCGCGGTTGTCGACGAGCGACTGGCGGAAGCCGTCGAACACCTCGATCGGCAGGCCGCCGGGGTTATTCTCCGACTTGACCATGATCGGCGGCACCGCGCCGATCAGCACCGCCTTGGCCACACGGCCCGGCTTGGCGCGCGCCACATAATGCGCGACCTCGCCGCCCCCGGTTGAATGGCCGATGTGGATGGCACCCTTCAGGTCGAGCGCGTCGGTCAACGCGGCGACGTCGGCGGCATAGGTGTCCATCTCGTTGCCGTCGTCGGTCTGCGTCGAGCGGCCATGGCCGCGGCGGTCGTGCGCGATGACGCGATAGCCCTTCAGGCGGAAGAACATCATCTGATTGTCCCAGTCGTCGGCCGACAGCGGCCAGCCGTGGTGGAACATGATCGGCGTCGCGTCTTTCGGACCCCAGTCCTTGTAGAAGATCTCGACGCCGTCGGTGGTGGTGATGAAGGGCATGGTCGACTCCTTTCGCAAAGAATGTGGGTACCGGGTTACCGCTTGATGATGCCGGGCAGGCTCAGGTCGCCCGAGGCAACGTCGAAAACATCGGCGATACACAGCAGCGGCGCGTGGAGGTTGGCGTTGACCTTCAGCGCCGAGGTGACGCCGTCGAAACGGATACCCGCGGTCGCGCCGATCACGCTCGCCGGCACGCGCACCTCGACGATATCGGTCTCGAGCGTCGTCGGATAAGTGGGGCTGTCGATGAGCAGTGGTACGTTGGGCCACGTCGGCGGCAGCTTGGGCTTGGCGCCTTCCGGAATATCCTTCACCTTCAGCGCGCCCTTGCCGCAGGCGTCGTCAGGGCCGAGCACCACCCAGTGCGGGTGCCAGACATGGCGGTTGACCGCGCCATAGGCGGCGTCGTCGAAGTCGGGATGGAAGGTGACGGCGAGCGCGAGGATGCCCTGGGCGGCGTCGAAGCCGACAGCGGCGCTGTCGATCGTCGTCGGCCAGACGTAGGAATAGACGGCACTGCCGGCGAACTGGCCGGTCGCCTTCGGGCGCAGCGCGCCGGCCTTGCCGCGCACCTGCACCTTGAACAGCACATCGGCGCCGTCGCTCTTCACCTCGGTGCGGATGATGTCGAACGACGCCTCGATCTTCTCGTTCACCGCCGAGGCGATATGGCCTTCATGCTGCGCGAGCGCAGGCGCGGCGACGAGGCAGAGGGCGGCGGCGAGCGGAGCAAGGCGAGGCAGGGTCACGGGCAATTCCTCCTTTGATGTTGCAGGGGAAATTGCCGGATTGCCGGTGCCTGATCGATCAGACGCTTCGGTCGCCGCGCTCACACCAAAGTATGGACGGCCCCATACTTACCTCCGGCACCGGCATGCCCGGTCGTGGCTTCATCCATGCAGTTCGTCGTTTTGGCTTTGCTATCGGCGCCGGCGAGGCAGACCCTCATTGTCGGGCGTCCGCGCCCCGATAACGAGGGAGAGGATCATGGCGAAGTATCTGTCGCTGGGCGCGACCGCCGTCGCCGCCGCGCTGC
Source organism: Sphingoaurantiacus capsulatus (assembly GCF_042648405.1). Lineage (NCBI taxonomy): Bacteria > Pseudomonadati > Pseudomonadota > Alphaproteobacteria > Sphingomonadales > Sphingosinicellaceae > Sphingoaurantiacus > Sphingoaurantiacus capsulatus. The sequence continues at coordinate 4,691 of NZ_JBHRXV010000006.1, forward strand.
TGCTGTCGGCAATGCCGGCGCAGGCGGCCGTTCGCGTGCTCGGATCGACGATGGCGAAGGGCTGCTATTTGGCCGCCAAGGCCGAGCGCGCCTCCGCCGAAGGGCTGAAGACCTGCAACGACTCGCTCGCCCAGGAAGCGCTGTCGCGCCGCGACCAGGCCGCCACCAAGGTCAACCGCGGCATCCTCAAGATGTACGACCGCGACTATGCCGACGCGCTCGAGGATTATGAGGCGGCACTGGCGGCCGAACCGAACATGGCGGAGGCGCACGTCAACCGCGGCATCGCCATCCTGCGCCTCGGCCAGCCGGGCGCCGCGGAAACCGCGTCGGCGGCGTTCACCCGCGGCATCGAGCTGGCGACCGAGAAGCCCGAGATCGCCCACTATATGCGCGCCATCGCCAACGAGATGCTCGGCGACGCCAAGGGCGCCTATCTCGACTATCGCCGCTCGGCCGAACTGAAGCCGTCGTGGAGCGACCCGCGCAACCAGCTCCAGCGCTTCCGGGTGACGAAGGCCTCGAATTAGGGTCTGAATTCGATAAGAATGGCGCTCGAGCAGCGGGGCAAGATCGGTCGAGTCCGCCGCGATGCCGGTGCCCGTCCGCCTGTCGAGCCAGGCCTCATCGTCGGGGACACCCCTGACGCCAGGTGAGGGTCAAGCGGCGAGATTCTGCGGCCTGTCCTGAAGCAGCAGTGGCGCGGCCTCGCGGCACGGCGCGAGGCCGCTGAAGAACTGGTCAGTGCAGCGGTCCCAGCTATAACGCCGCCCCTCCGCCGTGCAGGCTTCGCGCTCGGCGCTCAGCGCGAGCGCGATCGCCGCGTCGAGGTCGTCGTCGAGCGCGCCGATCCGCTTGTCGCCGCCGAAGGTGCCGAGGCCGTCGCAGCCAATGATGTCGATCGGCCCGCGCGTCGGGAAGGCCGCCACCGGCACACCGCTCGCCAGCGCCTCGATGTTCACGAGGCCGAAGGTGTCGGTGTGGCTGGGGAAGACGAACACGTCCGCCGCGGCATAGGCCGCCGCCAGCTCGCGCCCGTGCAGCGCGCCGAGGAAATGCGCGTCCGGATAGCGCGCCGCCAGCTCGGCGCGCGCCGGCCCGTCGCCGACCACCACCTTGGTGCCGACGGCCCTGGTATCGAGAAAGGCGGCGATGTTCTTTTCCACCGCGACACGCCCGACATAGAGTTGCAGCGGCCGCGGCAGCCCGGCCATCGCCGGCAGCGGCGCCGCATCGGGCGCGAACAGGTCGAGATCGACGCCGCGCGACCAGGCATGCGTCTGCGGCAGGCCGCGCTCGGCCAGCTCGGCGGCAAGCGAGGGCGTCGCGACGAAGATGCGCGTCGCCGGCCCATGGAAGCGCCGCAGCACCGGCCAGAACCAGTCGGCGGGCAGCCCGGTGCGCATCGACACATAATCGGGGAAACGCGTGTGGAAGGAGGTGGTGAACGGCCGGCCCTGTTTGAGGCACCAGCGCCGCGCCGCCCAGCCGATCGGTCCCTCGGTCGCGATATGCACCGCATCGGCATCGAGCGCATCGAGCCGCCGCGCCACCGCGCCGCCGCAACCGATCGCCAGGCGGATCTCGGGGTAGCTGGGGCAGGGGAAATTGCGGAACAGGTCGGGCGTGATCGTTTCCACCTCATGGCCGCGGCCGCGCAGCAAGCCGACGGTGGTGGAGAGCGTGCGGACGACGCCGTTCACTTGCGGAGCCCAGGCGTCGGTGGCGAGCGCGATCTTCATGCGGCAGGAGCTTCCCAAGTTGAAGCACATAAAGCCGATCGGCTTTCACAGTAGAAAGCAAATCCTGGTGTCGCTTTCATGACGTATCTGCGACGATTTTATGAACCGGCAACAAATCTTGGAAAATCCATTCAAATTTCGGCAATGTATTTGTCGCAGGCTTTACTGAAACACCATTGTAGCAATGCGGCGCGATGGAGGCTTCACAACCGCCCTTTCAGGGCCAAGGGAAGGCCGTGCGCCGATGCCGGAGTTGCTGCAACTGGATCGCGTCGTCGGCGCTTATGCCAAATGGGCACCGATCTACGACCTCGTGTTCGGGCCGGTGTTCCGCCAGGGCCGGCGCGCCGCGATCGACGCGGCGGAGAACATTGGCGGCCGCATCCTCGAGGTCGGCGTCGGCACCGGCATCTCGCTTCCCGGCTATTCACCCGTCAACCGCATCACCGGCGTCGATATCTCCGAGCCGATGCTGGCGAAGGCGCGCCGCCGCGTCGCCGCGCTCGGGCTCGACCATATCGAGCGCATCGACGTCATGGATGCCGAGCGGCTCGACTTCGCCGACGACAGCTTCGACGTCGCGGTCGCGCAATATGTGATCACCGCGGTGCCGCACCCCGAGCGCGCGCTCGACGAGCTGGCGCGGGTGGTGCGTCCGGGCGGCGAGATCGTCATCACCACGCGCGTCGGCGCGGGCGACGGCATGCGCGGCGCGATCGAGAAGGTGATGATGCCGGTCACCGGTCGCCTCGGCTTCCGCACCGATTTTCCGTGGACGCGCTACCTCGACTGGATGGCGCAAAACCCCAGCGTCGAACTGGTCGAGCGCCGCGAGCTGCCGCCGCTCGGCCATTTCGCGCTCCTCCGCTTCCGCAAGCTCAACCCCGCCGCCAGGGAGATCCTGCAATGACCAGCTTTGCCGCCATGCTCGACGAACAGCGCTGGGACGACCATCGCTACTATCACCACAGCCTTATCAACCAGAGCCTGCACATGCTGAGCGCGTGCACCTTCGTCGCGGCCTATGTCGCGGCGTTCTGGGACCCGGCGCTGGCGACGCTCGTCGCCTGGATCGTCGCAATGACCAGCCGGCAGATCGGCCATTTCTTCTTCGAGCCGAAGACCTACGACACGGTCAACCAGGCGACCCACGACCATAAGGAAGCGATCAAGGTCGGCTTCAACCTGAAGCGTAAGTGGATCCTGATGACGCTGTGGGCGGCCTCGCCCTTGCTGCTGGTCGCCGACCCTTCGCTATTCGGCTTGCTCGAGCCGCACGGCTCGGCGCTCGAGTTTGCGCGCAACGTCGGCTGGCTGTGGCTGGCGCTCGGTCTCGGCGGTCTCGTCGGCCGCACCGTGCAGTTGTTCTTCATCCGCGACGTGCAGACCGGCCTCGTCTGGGCGACCAAGATCGTCAGCGATCCGTTCAACGATATCCGCCTCTACCACCGCGCCCCGCTGCGGCTGCTCCGCGGCGAGCGGTTTGACGCGCCCGCGCACTGAGAAGAAGCGGGCGGCGATGAGCTCGCGCAACACCTGGCGGCGCACCGATTTCTCGGTGGCGCCGTCAGGCGCCCAGAACCAGCCTTCGTCGCGCATCGCGCGCGCCGCCGCCACGAAGCGATCGGCGACGGCGGCGAAGTCGGCATCGCTGTAGTCGAGGCTGAAGATGATGCGCCCGGTGCCCACCCAGCTCAGCGCCAGCCCTTCGCGGCGGAGATAATATTGCAGCATCCAATTGTAGCGGGACGGCGCCGAGAAGCAGACGGTCCAGACGGTCGAGAGGTTGGCGACGCTGACCGGCAGCTCGTCGGCGGCGAGCCGCTGATTGAGTATCGCGGCGCGGCCGTTCCAGCGCGCATCGAGATCGCGGTAGAGCGCCTGCACCTCCGGCTGGTCGAGCCGGCGCAGGAAGGCGTTCATCGCGCCCATCACATAGGGATGCGAATTGAAGGTGCCGCGGGCAAAGCAGATGTCGGCGGGGCGATCCGCACGGAAGCGCGCCATCAGCGCGGCACGCCCGCACAGCACGCCGATCGGCAGCCCACCGCCGAGCGTCTTGCCGAAGGTGATCATGTCGGGCGCGACCCCGTAGAGCGAGGCGACGTTGCCCGGCGACAGCCGGAAGCCGAGGAACACCTCGTCGAAGATCAGCACGATGCCGTTGGCCCGGCACACCTCGGCCAGCCGCCGCAGCCAGGCGCCATAGGCGTCCGCGTCATAGCCGGCCCGGCGGATGCCGGCCACCAGGGTGGAGTCGGACGGCGCCGCGCCGTTCGGGTGCAGCCCCTGCAGCGGATTGACCAGCACGCAGGCGATGTCGCGGCGCGTCGCGAGCACATCGAGCGTCCGCTCCGACATGTCGGCGAGCGTATAGGTCTGCTCGGCCGGCGTCGGGTTGCCGACACCCGGCTGCACGTCGCCCCACCAGCCGTGATAGGCGCCGCAGAAGCGCACCAGATGGCTGCGCCCTGTGTGGTAGCGCGCCAGCCGCACCGCCTGCATCACCGCCTCGGTGCCCGACATGTGGAAGGACATTTCGTCGAGGCCCGACACCGCGCGCAGCCGCGCGACATTGTCGGCAACGACCGGGTGATAGGCGCCAAGCACGGGGCCCAGCGCGTCCACCGTCGCGGCGCCTTCGGCGATGCATTCCTTGTACGCGTCGTAGCCGAGCAGATTGACCCCATAGGAACCGGTCAGATCGTAGAGCCGGTTGCCGTCGAGATCGGTGACCGTCACGCCGTCAGACGAGGTAAGGAAGGCCGGCATCGGCAGCCGCTGCCGCACGATGTCGCCGAACTGGAAAGGCACGCGGTAGCGGCCGGTGAACTGCAGGTCGGAGAGTCCCTCGCGCGCCTCTGCCGTCAGCGCCCGCGACTTGGCGAAGCGTGTCGCGAACTCGCGCGACAGCGCCTCGAAGGCGCGACGGCGCAGGCCGGCGACCAGGTTCGGCGCGCCATCCGCATCGAAGAAGCGATCGTCGCCGTAGCTGACGCGCGGCATGAAGCGCGCCATGCGCCGCGACATCTTCGAATGGCCGGCGAGCGAGCGGTGCTTGGCGCGCGACAGCTTCAGGCGCGTCCAGGCGCGAGGCAGCAGCAGCAGAACCGCGACGATGAGGATCGTTGCGGCGGCGAAGTCGGCGGAGATATGGTTCATGAGCTACTCCGCTACGACGATTGGGGGAAAGAATCGTGACAGTGCGTAACGGACTGATGCGGGTGCTGCTGCAGGAGGATCTGAACTTCCTCGTCACCAACCGGCTGCCGCGGCGGCTGCTCAGCCGCTTCATGGGCTGGTTCAGCGGCGTCGAGCAGCCGCTGGTCAGCAAGCCGTCGATCGCGCTGTGGCGCTTCTTCGCCGACGTCGACATGAGCGACGCGGCCAATTCCAACTATCGCAGCCTGCGCGACGCTTTCACCCGCTCGCTGCTGCCCGATGCTCGCCCGATCGCCGCTGACGCCGATCTGCTGGTCTCCCCCTGCGACGCCATCGTCGGCGCGCACGGCGTCATCGAGGATGGCCGCGCCTATCAGGTGAAGGGATCGCCCTACACGCTCAGCGAACTGGCGGGCGTCGATGCCGAGGGGTTCGAGTCCGGGCGCTTCGTCACCCTGCGGCTGACCGCGGGCATGTACCACCGCTTCCACGCGCCGCACGACCTCGTCGTCGAGAGCGTCAACTACATTTCGGGCGATACCTGGAACGTCAATCCGATCGCGCTGAAGCGCGTCGAGCGGCTGTTCTGCCGCAACGAGCGGGCGGTGGTGCGGGCACGGTTGTCGCCCGACGGGCCGGTGATCCTGATCGTCGCGGTCGCGGCGATCCTCGTCGCCGGCATCCGCTTCCATTTCCTCGACGTGCCGGCGCTGCTGCGCGGCGGCGGCCCGCGGCGCGTGCCGGTCGGCATGCCCGTTCCGCGCGGCGCGGAGATGGGCTGGTTCGAGCATGGCTCGACGATCATCGTCTTCGCGCCCGAGCGCGTCGACTTCGCCGAGACAGTCGAGAGCGGGCGGGAGTTGCGGGTCGGCGAACCGCTGTTCCGCCTCGCCGATGACGCAGGGGCCACCGGCGAGGCGTAACGCTTACTTGGTCGGCGCGGCCTCGGCAGCGGTCTTCGCCGAGGTCGGCATGCCGGTCTCGGCCTGGATCTTCGCCGCGGTCGCCGCCGGGTTGTCGGTCTCGATGTCGGCGTCGTCGATCGCCTCCTCGGCGGCCTCGCCCGCATCGCGCAGCGCATCGGCCTTCTCGTCGACGATATCGGCCGAGGCGGTATCGCTCATGGCGTCCGCCTGCGCCTCCATCACGTCGGCGGCGGCATCGGCGTCGTTGGCGACGATATCGCCGGTCGCGTCGTCACCCTGCCCGCCGCACGCCGCCAGCACGCCGGCGACCGAGAGCACGAGCCATTCTTTCTTGAAGTTCATGATATTTCCCCTGTGGTTGATCGTCAGGGGACGAAACCCGCCGGACGGCACATTGTTCGCTCGCTGGCACAAATTCCCGAGGCGAGGCCGGAGGCTCGACGCGCGGCTGCCCGTCTGGCGGTCGCCATGGGGCTTTCGTCGCCTCCCGCTTGAGGTCGCCCACGGCCCCGCGATAAACAGCGCGTGATGATCCGCGTCCTGCCAGCCGCTCTGCTGCTCGCGCTCGCCGGCTGCGCCACGCCGCCGCCGGCCGCGCAGCCGGTGTTGCCGATCGCCGCCGCCAAGGTGCGACCGGGCATTCCGTCGCAGGTCGTGGCCCAGCTCACCGCCAGCGCCGCCCGGCAGGTGAAGCGTTGCTATCGATCGCCCAAGCTCGGCCGCGATGCGCGGCAGATCACCACCAAGCTCCGTGTCTATTTCGCCCCCGACGGGCAGCTCACCACCCTGCCCGTGGTGGTGTCGCAAGCCGGCGTCACCGACGCCAACCGCGCCGCCGCCGCGGCCATGGCGGAGGCGGCGATGCTCGCGGTCATCCGCTGCGCGCCGCTCGACCTGCCGCGCGAGCATTATAATGCCGGCTGGGACGAATTCGACCTGACCTTCTCCTTGCGCACCTTCGCCTGATCGACCACGTTCCGCGCTTCCTGTGAGGGGAGCGAGAAACAAATGCGGGCGATAGTGGTGGCAGGACTTTTGATGGCGACTTCGGCAGGTGCGGCGGAACGGATCGACTATCCCAAGACCCGCGCCGACACGACCAGCGACACCCACTTCGGCACCAAGGTCGACGACCCCTATCGCTGGCTCGAGAACGATGTGCGCAACGATACGGCGGTCGCCGCCTGGGTTGAGGCGCAGAACAAGGTCACCGACGCCTATCTGACCGCGCTTCCCGGCCGCGACGCCATCGCGAAGCGCATGAAGCAGCTGTGGGATTTCGAGAAGTTCATGCTGCCGAAGAAGGCGGGCAGCCGCTATTTCTTCGAGCGCAACTCGGGCGTGCAGAACCAGTTCGTCCTTTATGTGCAGGACAGCCTCGACGCGGCGCCGCGCCAGCTCATCGATCCCAATGGCTGGTCGAAGGACGGCGCCACCGCGCTGTCCGACTGGAAGCCCAGCCCCGACGGTACCCGCCTCGTCTATTCGATCCAGGATGGCGGCTCCGACTGGCGCACCGTCAAGGTGCTGAACGTCGCCGACGGCCAGACGCTCGCCGACGAGCTGAAATGGGTCAAATTCTCCGACCTGTCATGGGCGAAGGACGGCAGCGGCTTTTACTATTCGCGCTTCCCCGAACCGGCGAAGGGCGCCGAGTTCCAGGCGGCGAACACCAACCAGAGCGTCTATTTCCACAAGCTCGGCGATCCGCAGTCGGCCGACCGGCTGGTCTATGCCACGCCGATGCGCGCCACGCTCGGCCACACCGCCGAAGTGACCGACGACGGCCGCTGGCTGGTGGTCACCAGCTATGAGGGCACCGACGATCGCTATGAGGTGCATGTCGTCGACCTCGCCACCACCGGTGCCAAGCCCCGCGCGATCGCGACCGACCTCAAGCATAATTGGCAATTCGCCGGCACACACGGCGACACGCTCTACTTCGTCACCAACAAGGAAGCGCCGCGCGGCCGCATCGTCTCGGTGAACGCCCGCACCGGCGACGAGAACAAGCTCACGCAACTCGTCGCCGAAACGCCGACCGCGCTGCAGCGCGCCACCGTGATCGGCGAGCGGATCGTCGCGTCCTACCTCGAAGATGCGAAGACGGTGGTGCGCACCCACGCGCTCGACGGCAAGCTGGCCAGCACGCTGGCGCTGCCCGGCGTCGGCACCGCGGTCGGCTTCGACGGCGAGGCGGGCGACGCGGAGACCTTCTACCAATATTCGAGCTTCAACGCCCCGCCGACCATCTACCGCTACGACGCCGCCACCGGCCGCTCGACGATATTCAAGGCGCCGAAAACCCCGTTCAACGCCGCCGATTACGAGGTGAAACAGGTCTTCTTCACCTCGAAGGACGGCACCCGCGTGCCGATGTTCGTCACCCACAAGAAGGGCCTCGACCTGTCGAAGGGCGCGCCGACCATTCTCTACGGCTATGGCGGCTTCAACGTGCCGGTGCTTCCCGCTTTCTCCACCTCGCGGCTCGCGTGGATGGAGCTGGGCGGCGTCTATGCCGTCGCCAACATTCGCGGCGGCAGCGAATATGGCAAGGCGTGGCACGACGCCGGGCGGCTGTTCAACAAGCAGAATGTGTTCGACGATTTCATCGCCGCCGCCGAGCAGCTGGTGAAATCGGGCGTCACCACCCCGCAGCAGCTGGCGGTGATGGGCGGCTCGAACGGCGGCTTGCTGGTCGGCGCGGTCGTCAACCAGCGCCCCGATCTGTTCGCGGTCGGCCTGCCCGCCGTCGGCGTGATGGACATGCTGCGCTACAACCAGTTCACCGCCGGCCGCTATTGGGTCGACGATTATGGCGACCCGGCCGACGAGAAGCATTTCCGCAACCTGCTCGCCTATTCGCCCTACCATAACGTCAAGGCGGGTACGGCCTATCCGGCGATCCTCGTCACCACCGCCGACACCGACGACCGCGTCGTGCCGGGCCACAGCTTCAAATATGCGGCACGGCTGCAATCGGTCGATCTGGGGCCGAAACCGCACCTGATCCGCATCGAGACGCGCGCCGGCCACGGCTCAGGCAAGCCGACCGACAAGATCATCGACGAGCTGGCCGACACCTGGGCGTTCACCGCGGCGAACACCGGGATGACGATCAAGCTGCCCTAAGGGCCTGTCTTCCTAGTTTTCGATGGCCGTGACACGGCGGGCTTCGTTGTCCGGCTAGGAGCTAGGAGGAGAGCGATGCTTGAGCATCGTGACCGACGACGCGACGACGTCCGGGCGGCGAATGACGTCGTGCCGCGAAGCGGGCGCCGCAAAGCGGCGATCCCGGCTGTCGAAAACTAGGAAGACAGGCCCTAATCGCGGTCGGGCGCGCCCAGCGGGAAATAGGGCCGGAACGGCCGCGCCTCATCGACGCCGCGGGCAACCGAGGGGCGCGCCAGCAGCCGCTGGCGGTAGGCCGCGACAGTGGGGAAACGCCCGTCCACCGGGTGCGCCCAGTCGGCGTAGAACAGCGACGGCGCGGCGGCGACATCGGCGAGGCTGAACCCCGCGCCGGTCGCCCAGTCGCGCCCCGCCAGATGCCCCTCCAGCCATGCGTAAGCCTTGTCGAGCTGCGCCCGCGCCTCGCCGACGCCGTGCGGATCCTTGCCACCCTCGGGCCGCAGCGCGTCGCCGACGACCTTCTGCATCGGCGTCATCACATAATTGTCGAAGAAGCGGTCGAGCATCCGCACTTCGAGCGCCGCCTTCGGATCGGCAGGAATCAGCGCGATCGGGCCGGGGTGATACAGCGCCAGGTATTCGATGATCGCCGTCGCCTCGAACACCACCCGGTGCCCTTCGACCAGCAGCGGAAACTTCCCCATCGGCGACAGCCTGCCGAACTCATCCATCGTCGCCGGGTCGGACCCGACCTCGCGAAAAACGAAAGGCGTGCCGTTCTCGTAGAGCGCGATCAGCGCCTTCCAATGATAGGAGGAAAAGGCATGGCCGAAGAGCTGGATTGTCATGCGGCCTTTGTAGCCGCCCGGGCCCTTCACGCAATCAGCGCCGGCGCCTCCCAGCGGCCGAAGGGAATCAAAGCCGCGTAGGTCGCCAGCCGTGGCGCCCCCGGCACCCGCCCGCCCTCGCGCAGCAGATAGGCGTGGCGCACGATCTCCGCCTGCTGCTCGACCCCGTAAGCCTCGAACGGCTTCCCCGGAATCAGCGGCAGATAGCGGTAGCGCGAAAAGGGATAGCGGCGCAGCAGCAGGTTGATGCCGCGCTGCCGCTGCCAGACATGCACCAGCTCATGGATGACGAAGGCGCGAAGGCCGAGCGGCGCGTCGGCGAAATCGTCGCGCCACGCCGGATTCTTCGGGTGAAACCAGATATGTCCGTCAGGCGCCATGACGATGCGCGGCGGCTGGAACCACCACCATTTACCCTGCCGGAAGGTGACGCCGCGCGGATCGAGCGTGTCGCCGAACACCGAGGCGACCAGCGCCTCCTCGCCCTTCGTGAGGGCACGCTCGTTAATGGTGCGCGTGCGAATCATCGGTCGCCGACTGCGCGACCGCGGTGACCGGGATCGCGCCGGCCTTCTCGAAGGTGAAGGTCAGGGTCAGCTCGTCGCCGGGCTTCACGCTGGCGGGCAGGCCGAACAGCATCAGATGCTTGCCGCCCGGCTTGAACCGGATCGCCTTGCCCGCCGGCACATCGACCATTTCCATCGGCGTCATGCGCATCGCGCCGTTCGCCATCACCGTCTTGTGCATCTCGATGCGCGCGATCGGCGCGGCAACGCTCAGCAGCCGGTCGGGCTTGGCGCCGCCGTTGAGAATGAAATGGCCGGCGGCGGGCCGCCCCGGCACGACCGGCAGGCGAACCAGCGCGCCGATGATGGCGATCTTCGCCGGCGCCGAATGGGCGAGACGGCCGGTCACGAGGGCCGCGCCGAGCAGCAGCACGGCGACCGCGACGGCGATGGCGCCGAGATTCTTGGTGCTGGTCACGCGCTTTCCTTCGCTGGCATCGGCGGGCTTCGCAACTGCTGTAGCTAGTGGGGGTACCGCCTGCCGATGCGGCGTGCTGACGCCTGTGGCGCTTGTGCAACGGGCGAACCTACCGCCGATGGTGCGACATGCTGCCCTTGCGGGCGTGGAACTGCTTTCCTACATCCCCGCCAGCCGCATGTGGAACGGGCTTTGGGAAGACGCTCCGCCTGCAGAAGTCGTTGAAACGATTCTTATAAGGTTACGAAGAGGATAGTATGGCAAAGGTCATCGGCATCGACCTCGGCACCACCAACTCGTGTGTGGCCGTCATGGAAGGCAGCACCCCCAAGGTCATCGAGAACGCGGAAGGCGCGCGCACGACGCCGTCGATGGTCGCGTTCACCAAGGACGGCGAGCGCCTCGTCGGTCAGCCGGCCAAGCGCCAGGCGGTTACCAACCCCGAAAACACGGTGTTCGCGGTGAAGCGCCTGATCGGCCGTCGTTTCGACGACCCGCTCACCCAGAAGGACATGGGCCTCGTCCCCTACAAGATCGCCAAAGGCGCCAACGGCGACGCCTGGGTCGAAGCCGGTGGCGAGAGCTATTCGCCGTCGCAGATCTCGGCCTTCATCCTGCAGAAGATGAAGGAAACCGCCGAGGCCTATCTCGGCGAGACCGTGACGCAGGCCGTCATCACCGTCCCGGCCTATTTCAACGACGCCCAGCGTCAGGCCACCAAGGACGCCGGCAAGATCGCCGGTCTCGAGGTGCTGCGCATCATCAATGAGCCGACCGCCGCGGCGCTCGCCTATGGCCTCGACAAGAAGGAAGGCCGCACGATCGCGGTCTACGATCTTGGCGGCGGCACCTTCGACGTGTCGATCCTCGAGCTCGGCGACGGCGTGTTCGAGGTGAAGTCGACCTCGGGCGACACCTTCCTGGGCGGTGAGGATTTCGACGCCAAGGTCGTCGAGTTCCTGGCCGAGGATTTTCGCAAGGCCGAGGGCATCGACCTGCGCAAGGACCGCCTCGCGCTGCAGCGCCTGAAGGAAGCGGCCGAAAAGGCGAAGATCGAGCTGTCGTCGTCGGCCGCCACCGAAGTGAACCTGCCGTTCATCACGGCGGACGCGACGGGGCCGAAGCACCTCGTCAAGACGATCAACCGCGCCGACCTCGAAAAGCTGGTGATCGACCTGATCGAGCGCACCCGCAAGCCGTGCATCGACGCAATGAACGAGGCGGGCACCAAGGCCGCCGACATCGACGAGGTTATCCTCGTCGGCGGCATGAGCCGCATGCCGCGCGTCCGCCAGTTCGTGAAGGAAATCTTCGGCGGCAAGGAGCCGAACACCAGCGTCAACCCCGATGAGGTGGTGGCGATGGGCGCGGCGATCCAGGGCGGCGTCCTCCAGGGCGACGTCAAGGACGTGCTGCTGCTCGACGTGACGCCGCTGTCGCTCGGCATCGAGACGCTGGGTGGCGTGTTCACCCGGATGATCGACCGCAACACGACGATCCCGACCAAGAAGAGCCAGGTCTATTCGACCGCCGACGACAACCAGAACGCGGTCACCATCCGGGTCTTCCAGGGTGAGCGCGAGATGGCGGCGGACAACAAGATGCTCGGTCAGTTCGATCTCGTCGGCATCCCGCCGGCGCCGCGCGGCGTGCCGCAGATCGAGGTGACCTTCGACATCGACGCCAACGGCCTCGTCAACGTCTCGGCGAAGGACAAGGGCACCGGCAAGGAGCAGCAGATCCGCATCCAGGCGTCGGGCGGCCTGTCGGACGCCGACATCGAAAAGATGGTGAAGGACGCCGAGGCGTTCGCCGGCGAGGACAAGAAGCGCCGCGAAGTCGCCGAGGCCCGCAACCAGGCGGACAGCCTCGTCCATTCGACCGAGCGTCAGCTCACCGAGCATGGCGACAAGATCTCGGCCGAGCTGAAGGGCGAGATCGAGGCGGCGGTCACCGAGCTGAAGGGCGTGCTCGACAGCGGCGATCCCGAGCAGCTGCAGGCGAAGACGCAGGCGCTCGCCACCGTCGCGATGAAGCTCGGTGAGGAGATCTACAAGGCCGAGCAGGCCGCGGGCGGCGGTGACGCCGGCGCAGCGCCCGGCGGCGAGCAGGCCTCCGCGGCGCAGGACGACGTGGTCGATGCCGAATTCTCGGAAGTCGACGACAACGAGAAGAAGTAAGACGATGGGCGCGGCTTCGGATCATCCGGGGCCGCGCCCTTATTCTGTGACGGGCGTACCGGGGGCCGGCGGATGATCGAGGCGGATTACTACGAACTGTTGGGTGTCGAGCGAACCGCCGACGACAAGGTCATCAAGACCGCCTATCGCGGGCTTGCGATGAAATTCCACCCGGATCGCAATCCGGGCTGCACCGACTCCGAGGCGAAGTTCAAGGCGATCAACGAAGCCTATGACTGCCTGAAGGATCCGCAGAAACGCGCCGCCTATGACCGCTACGGCAAGAGCCAGCCGCATGGCGGCGGCGGCCCCGGGCCGGGCGACTTCGGCGCCTTCGCCGACATCTTCGACAATATTTTCGGCGAGTTCACCGGCCGTGGCCGCGGCGGGCAGCAGCAGCGCTCGGCCGCGACCCGCGGCGCCGACCTCCGCTACGACCTCGAGCTGAGCTTCGAGGAAGCCTATACCGGCAAGACCGCCGACCTTGAGATCGATGTGTCGGCCGGCTGCGACCATTGCGCCAGCACCGGCGCCAAGCCGGGCGCGCAAGTGCAGACCTGCGGCACCTGCCACGGCGCCGGCCAGGTCCGCATGCAGCAGGGCTTCTTCGTCGTCGAACGTACCTGCCCCGGCTGCCGCGGCGTCGGCCAGGTGATCGGCGACCCGTGCGACCCCTGCCAGGGCACCGGCCGTGTCGAGCGCCGCAAGACGCTGCAGGTGAAGGTGCCCGCGGGCGTCGACGAGGGCACGCGCATCCGCGTTGCCGGCGAAGGCGAAGCGGGTTTCCGCAACGGCCCGCCGGGCGACCTCTACATCTTCGTCCACCTGCGCGCGCACTCGCTGTTCAAGCGCGACGGCACCACCCTGTTCGCGCAGGCGCCGATCTCGATCACGACGGCGGCACTTGGCGGCGAGATCGAAGTGCCCTGCCTCGACCGGCAGGGCTGCACCATCAAGATTCCCGCCGGCACCCAGACCGGCAAGCAGTTCCGCGTGCGCGGCAAGGGCATGCCGCCGCTGAACCACGGCGGCTTCGGCGATCTCGTCATCCAGGTCGACGTCGAGACGCCGGTGCGCCTGTCCGCCCGCCAGCGCGAACTGCTCGAGGAATTCCAGCAGATTGAGGGCACCGAGAACAACTGCCCCAAATCGAGCGGCTTCTTCGCCAAACTGAAGAACGCCTGGGACGAACTGACGGACTGAGGGTCTTCGACCCGCTTTCCCTTTTTCATCGTCATCCCCGCGAAGGCGGGGTTCCATTGATTCAAGCGTCGGCGCTAATGGATTCCCGCCTTCGCGGGAATGACGATGGGGGTTGGTGGCGCTCCACCATGCCCCTCGCCCGCTTGCGGGAGAGGGAGGGGCCCGTCCTCCGTAGCTTTAGCGGAGGAGGATGGGAGGGTGAGGGTGTTCCGCCCTCTCCGCTTGGCACCCTTCAGCGGAAAGCTCGCTTACGCTCGCACACCCTCACCTAGCCTCTCCCGCAAGCGGGAGAGGGACTTACCCTTGCCCCTCCGCGCCCAACCGCCGATAACGCCCCCATGGCGCTCGACCGCAAGCTCGACGAATGGCAGGCCGCCGGCCTGATCGATGCCAGCACGGCCGACGCGATCCGCGCCCACGAATCCGAAACCTCGCGCCCGATCGCGTTATGGGCGACGATCGGCATCGGCCTGTTCGCGCTGGCGCTCGGCCTCGTGCTCGTCGTCGCCGCCGGCTGGGACATGATCCCCGCCTATGTGAAGCTCGGTGTCCACTGGGCGATGACCGCCGCCGCCGCCACCGTCGTCTGGCAGGCGCGCCGCCGCGATCGGCTGTGGCTCGGCGAAGCCGCGCTCTTCCTGCTGATGGCACTGGTGCTCGCCGGCGTCGCGCTGCAGGGGCAGGTCTATCAGGTGACCTCGCCGGTGTGGGAAGCGCTCGCCTGGTGGGCGCTGTTCGTCACCCCTGCCGCGCTGCTTGCCGGCCGCACCCGCCTCACCGCTTATGGCTGGGCCGGCATGACGGCGGTGCTCGCCATCGCCTTTGCCGCCGACAACGGCCTGTCCGGGGCGATGCGCGCAGTCGCCGCCGACAACCTGCCCGCCGCGCTGCCGCCGGCGCTGGTCTTGCTCTCGCTGATCCTCGGCAACAACAGCTTCTCGGTCGGCATCCGCGAGGCCGGCCTCGCGCTGCTGCTCGGCGCGGTCAGCCTCGCGCATTTTGCCTGGGCGACGGCGGTGACGCCCGATGATGCCGCCGCGATGGCCTTGCGCCTGCCGCTCGCGGTCATCGTCGCGGGCGCCGCCGCCTTCCTCGCCGGCAAGCTCGGGCGCGGCGCGGCGCTGGTGCTGCGCACGGCGCTGATCGCCGGCGTCATCGCCGTGCTGCTCGCCGCCGCCATCCCACATGCCGACGCGCTCGCCCCCCGCCTGTTCGGCGCTTTCGCCTTCTTCGGTCTCTGGGGTGCCGTCGCCAAGGCGGCGCATGACGGCGGCTGGCGGGTGCTGTTCGGTATCGCCATCGGCATGATCGCGGTGCGGCTGTTCATCGTCTACGTCGAGCTGTTCGGCGGCCTCGCGCTGACCGGCATCGGCCTCATCGTCGGCGGCGCGCTGCTGATCGGCCTGACGCTCGCCTGGGCCAAGCTGATGAAGCGGACCCCGGCGTGAAGGGCGCCTGGCTCGCCGCGGCGCTGGCGCTGCCGCTCGTCGGCCTCGCCGCCGGTGTCGCCTTGCAGGAGACCGGCGCGAAGGGGGCCAGCGAGTGGCGCATCCCCGTCGCCGGCTATGACCCGCGCGATCCGCTGCGCGGTCGCTACATCACCTTCCGCTACGTCTGGACCGTCTCCGGCCCGGCGCACCTCTGCCGCAACGCCGGCTGCGACCTCTGTCTCGAAGAAGGCGGCACCCATGTCCGCGCGGTGGCGAAGGGCGACAGCTGCCCGGCGCGCGTCGACCCGGTCACCAGCCGCATTGCGCTGACCTACGCCCCCGAGTTCGGCACCGACGGCCAGCCGCTCGCCGCGATGAGCCGCATCTTCGTGTCGGAGGCGAGCGCCCCGCGGCTCGAAAAGCAGCTGCAGGCCGGCCCGATGGTGATGCGCGCCCGCCTGACGCGCGACGGCCGCCTGATAAACGATGCACTGGAACCGGGGAGGCGAGAATGACGAAGAAGATGCTGGCGCTGCTGCTGCTCGCCGCCGCCACGCCAGCGGCCGCGCAGCAGGACATGTCGAAGGTCGAGGTGCGCACCGAGCAGGTGGCGCCGGGCGTCCATAATCTGATCGGCGCGGGCGGCAACATCGGCGTCTCCACCGGTCCCGACGGCACCTTCATCATCGACGATCAGTTCGCGCCGCTGACCCCGAAGATCGTCGAAGCGCTGAAGAAGATCGACGACAAGCCGGTGCGCTTCGTCCTCAACACCCACTGGCACTTCGATCATACCGGCGGCAACGAGAACCTCGGCAAGGCCGGCACCTTGATCGTCGCACACGACAACGTCCGCACCCGCATGTCGACCGACCAGTTCATGGAGGCGCTTCAGCAGCGCATCCCCGCCTCGCCGGCGGTGGCGCTGCCGGTCGTCACCTTCGATTCCAGCACGACCTTCCACATCAATGGCGACGCGATCCGCGCCGTCCACGTGCCGCACGCGCATACTGACGGCGACAGCCTCGTGCAGTTCACCAAGGCCAACGTCGTCCACATGGGCGATGTGTTCAACAACACCAGCTTCCCGTTCATCGACCTGTCGTCGGGCGGCAGCGCCGCCGGGCTGATCGCCGGCCTCGCCAAGGGCATCGCGCTCGGCAACGCGCAGACCCGCTACATTCCCGGCCACGGCGCGGTGGCGAGCCGCGACGAGCTCACCGCCTATCACGCGATGGTCGCCGATGTCGTCGGCAACGTCCGCGCCGGCATCGCCGCGAAGCAAAGCGCCGACCAGATCGTCGCATCGAAGCCGGCCGCCGCCTATGACGCCAAATGGGGGCAGGGCTTCATCAAGGCCGACGTCTTCGTCCGCGCCATCCACGCCAGCCTGACGAAGAAGCGCTGACCTCGCTCCTGCGCAGCATAGGCTCGCTTCTCGGCCGCCGCCGCACCTCGGCCGCGATCTGCTCGCGCTCGAAATGGAGGGTCACTACGTCCGCGCGCATACCGCCGCAGGCAGCACGCTGATCCTGATGCGGATGCGCGATGCCGTGGCCGAACTGGACGGCATTGACGGGATGCAGGTCCATCGCAGCTGGTGGGTGGCGCGTTCGGCGGTCGAAAATGCTGCGCAGCATGGCCGCAGCATAACGCTCAGGCTGAAGGGCGGAATCAAGGCCCCGGTCGCACGCAACAGTGTGCCGGCGTTGCGCGCCGCGGGCTGGCTCTAGAGGCGCTTCGAGGCAGCGATGGCTAAGCGGCACGCCGCGCGGATTCCGAGCGAGAGCAGCGGGTAGAGCGGCGCCTTCTCCGCCTCGTGGGCCAGCGCCGTCTCGCGATGCTCCAGCTCCTCGGCCTGGAACTCGGCGATATGGCCGGCCAGTTCGGGGTCGCTGCCGTCCGCCAGCTCGGCGCGCTGCTCGCTGTAGTGCCGGTCGATCTCGGTCTCGACGGCCACGGTGCAGGCCATCGCCGCACGCGGCCCCATCAGCGCGGTGGCGGCGCCGAGCGCGAAGCCCGCGACATGCCAGATCGGCTGCAGCGCGGTGGGGCGCACGCCCCGTTCGGCGACCAGCCTGTCGAACGCCGCAAGGTGCCGCTGCTCCTGCTCCGCCATCCGCGCGATCTCGCGGGCATAGGGGTGGCGGTTGCCGAGCACCGCGAGCTGGCCGGCATAGATGCGCGCCGCGCCATATTCGCCCGCCTGGTCGACGCGGATCATCGACTGGGTGTCCGCCGCCCGGTCGCCGGGCATGTGCGCGGGTCGCGTTACCGACGGGTCGCCAGCCACAGCACGCCTCCTGCAATGAGCGCCGACAGCAGCGCATTCCAGCCAGCGAGCGACAGGCCGAACAGTTCCCACGGAATCGCGTCGCAGCGCACGATCGGCGCCGACAGCATGTTGGCGAAGATGTCGCCGTCGGCGGCCGGCGCGGCGCTGCAGGTGGTGGGGCCTGCCCACCATTTCCGCTCGACGCCGGCATGGAACAGCCCGAGCGCCGCGGCGACCAGCACCGACAGGCCGGCGAGGATCACGAAGGTGCGCCGCAGCGGATGCGCGCGCAGCACCAGCGCCAGCAGCCCGAAGCCGATCGCGGCCAGATGCGGCCAGCGCTGCCAGAAGCACATCTCGCACGGCGCGAGGCCGCCGAGATGCTGGAAGGCGAGCGCGCCGCCGAGCAGTGCCGAGGAGCCGAGCAGCGCCAGCGCATTGGCGGCACCGAGGGTACGAGCGTTCGTCATGGCCGTCCTTTAGCATAGGGGAGCACCGCCAGCAGCTTTACGTCGATCGCGCAGCCCTCCCCCCGCTTGGCGGCGAGGAAGGCAGGGACCTCGGTCAGCTTCACCACATGCGGCACGATTTCCTCGTTGCTGACGCCGCCGCCCGTCCCAACCCGCGTCAGGCCGGTGGCGCGGAAAAGCCGGAAGGTCTCGCCGACCATGCCGGGGGAGGAGGCGAACTCGCCCAGCTCTTCCCAATGCTGCGCAGCAAAACCCGTCTCTTCCTCAAGCTCGCGTTCGGCGGAAGCCGCGGCTTCCTCGCCCGCGGTCTCGTCACCGACAAGGCCCGCCGGCAGCTCGATGCAGTTGCGCCCGAGCGGCACGCGCGCCTGCTCGACCAGCACCACCTCCTCCTCGTCGGTCAGCGCGAGGATGACGGCGGCGCCGATGCCGCGCGCCCGCTTCACATATTCCCAGCGGCCGTCGACGACCGCCTCGATATACTTGCCCTTCCACACCGTCGTCGCGGTCATCGCGGCCACCAGCGGCGGCGCGCGAACAGCAGCACGGCACCCGCGATCACCGAGATCAGCGAGACGAGGCTGAAGGCGATCAGCCACGGGCTGTTGAAATTCTCGCGCCCGCCCCAGTCCATGATGTGGAGGCCCCACATGAAGTCGTAGACGCGCCAGAGCGTGGTGCGTTTGGCGATCACCTCGCCGGTCTCCGCGCTGACATAGAAGACGTCGCTGCCGCTCGAATATACCGGCCCGTGGAAGCGCACCGCCCAGGCCGGCTCGTCGCGGCGGAATTCGAGCGGGATCGCTTTGGGGTCGATCTTCGTCACTTCCTCGCTCGGCTCGCGGCCGGCATAGACCGCGCGCGCCGCATTGGCCGCGGCGAAGGCGGTCAACGGCGTCAGCGACTTGCCCGAGATGGCATCGACCATGCCGGCGCGGCCGTCAGCGTAGCGCAGCTCATAGGCGGGGCGGCCGAGCCAGGTCTTCAGGGTCACGCGCTCGACGGGCCGCGTCTGCTTGACGATCGCCTCGGTCGGCGACAGCACCGCCTGCTGGCGCAGGTCGATCGCTTCCACCTTCTTGACCAGATGCTCGCCGCGCACCCGCTCGATCGGCGTGAACGCCATGAACAGGCCGCTCGCCACCCAGAGGATGATCTGCAGGCCGACGATCCAGCTCAGCCAGATATGAATTTTATAGAACGCGGGACGCAGCGCCATCTCAGACCTTTTGCGGGCGAGTGAACCAGGTGAACAGCAACCCGCCGATCGCGCCGGCGAGGCCCAAGGCGATCAGCCCCTCGGTGGTGCGGGCGGAGCCGATCGGGGTGATATCGAAGTTCAGATACATCAGCCACAACGCGGTGATCATCGCCGCCTTGCCGGCGACGGCATAGCCGACCCAGCGCGGCAGCTTGACGAAGCGCAGCACGATCGCGGCGACGAGGAAGCCGACGAGCAGCGCGATGGCGATCACCGCGCCCAAGGTCGGGGCGAGGCCGATGAGGTCGCCCCACGCCAGTTTCCACGCATCGCCCGGCCCGATCTCGGCGCCGACGGCGCGCAGGCCCTGGATGGTGAAATGGCTGTGAATGACGCTCGCGATGATGATGGTGGCCAGCACCGCGGCGACGAAGCCGCCGATCAGACGCTTGTAGTTCATCTGCCCTCCCCTGCGGTTCGCGCCGCCCGCCTTTACAGCGTCAGGGGCGCGGCGCGATAGTGCCGCCAAATTTCGGGGGAGGCGAGAGTGATCAAACGCGCGATGACGGCCCTGCTGGCGCCGCTGCTGCTGGCGGCGGGTGGCCCACCGACGGTGCCGCACCGCATCACCACGATGGCGACCGGCCTCGACCATCCGTGGAGCGTCGCCTTCCTGCCCGACGGCCGCGTGCTGGTCACCGAGCGCGCCGGCCGGCTGCGCGTGATCAGCGGCGGCAAGCTGCAGGCGAAGCCGATCGCCGGGGTGCCCGCCGTCTATGAGAACGGCCAGGGCGGCCTGTTCGACGTGCTGCCGCACCCCGACTTCGCCACCAACCGCCTGCTGTTCCTGTCCTACGCGGCGGGCACGCCGAAGGCCAACGCCACCCGCATCGCCCGCGCCCGGCTCGACGGCGACAGCCTCACCGACGTGAAGGTTATCTTCGAGGTCGCGCCGCTGAAGAACACCCCCGCCCACTATGGCGGCCGCATGGCGTGGCTGCGCGACGGCTCGCTGGTGATGACCACCGGCGACGGCTTCGACTATCGCGAGGCGGCGCAGCGCAAGGACGGCCTCATCGGCAAGACCATCCGCATCCGCCCCGACGGCAAGATCCCGTCGGACAACCCCTTCGTCGGCGTGAAGGGCGCGCGCCCCGAAATCTGGAGCCTCGGCCACCGCAACCCACAGGGCCTCGCCGTCGACCCGGCGACGGGGACGCTCTGGCAGCATGAACATGGCCCGCAGGGCGGCGACGAGGTCAATCTCATCCGCCGCAGCGCCAACTATGGCTGGCCGGTCGCCACCTATGGCCGCGACTATTCGGGCGCCGGCATCAGCCCGTTCAAGACCTACAAGAACATGGTCGACGGCGTGCTGACCTGGACCCCGTCGATCGCCCCCTCCGGCCTCGCCGTCTATCGCGGCGCGATGTTCCCCGAATGGCAGGGCGACCTGATCGTCGGCGCGCTGGCGCATGAGCATGTGCGGCGCGTCGATTTGAACGGCACCAAGGTCGTCGGCCAGCAACGCCTGTTCCCCGACCTCACCGCCCGTATCCGCGATGTCCGGGTGGCGCCCGATGGCGCGATCTGGCTAACGGTCGACGAGGATGAGGGCCGCGTGCTGCGGGTGACGCGGAAGTAGGCGCCGCCCTCTCCTCCTCGTCATCCCCGCGAAGGCGGGGACCCAGTCCACTTAGATAAGGTGCCCGCGGCAGCGGGCAGGGTTAGGTTGAGGGCTGGATCCCCGCCTTCGCGGGGATGACGATAAAGAGAATGACCTCGGGGAGGACGCGATGAAACTTTGGAAGAAGGCGGCGCTTGCCGTCGCCGCATTGATCGTCGTCGTCCTGATCGCCCTCGCCACCTGGGAACGCGCCACCGCCAACACCCCCGCCGCTGACCCCACGCGCATCTACGATGTCCGCATCGTCCGCGATACTTGGGGCGTCCCTCACATCTTCGGCAAGACCGACGCCGACGTCGCCCATGGCATCGGCTACGCGCATGCCGAGGACGACTTCGCCACCCTGCAGGAAGTGTTCGCCGCCACCCGCGGTCGCGCCGGGGCATTGCTCGGCGAAGACGGCGCCAAGGCCGACTATGCCGTCCACCTGCTCGACGCCCGCGCCACCGCACGGCGGCAGATGGCAAAGCTGGCGCCTGACACGCGCGCGCTGCTCGTCGCCTACGCCGCCGGCTTCAACAAATATGCTGCGCAGCATCCCGAGGAAGTGAAGCTCGGCGGGCTGTTTCCGATGACCGCGGAGGATGTCGTCGCCGGCTTCGCCTTCCGCGCGCCCTTCTTCTTCGGGCTCGACCGGGTGATCGGCTCGCTCGCCGAAGGCAAGCTGCCCGACCGCGACGCCCCCGATGTCGGCGAGCGCGGCTCCAACGGCTTTGCCGTCGCCCCGTCGCGCTCGGCCGATGGCGTCACCCGGCTGGTCAACAATTCGCACCAGCCGTGGGAGGGCGGCGTCGCCTGGTATGAGCTGGTCGTCCACAGCGAACAGGGCTGGGACTTCGCCGGCGCCAACTTCCCCGGGGCGCCCTACCCGCTGATGGGCCACAACAAGACTCTCGGCTGGGCGAACACCGTCAACCGCCCCGACCTGATCGACGTGTACAAGCTCGCGCTGTCCGAAGACGGCCAGCGCTACCGCTTCGACGGCGAATGGCTGCCGCTGCAATCGAAACGCGTGTGGCTGCGCGTGAAGATGGGGCCATTCACCCTCCCCGTGCCGCAGACCCTCCATCGCTCGGTCCACGGCCCGGTGATCGTCAACGGCCTCGGCGCCTTCGCCGTCCGCTACGCCGGCATCGATGACGCCTCGAACGTCGAGCAATATTACCGGCTCAACAAGGCGAAGGACTTCGCCGAGTGGCGGTCGATCATGGCCCGCCAGGGCGTCGCCTCGACCAACTTCGTCTATGCCGACGCCGCCGGAAACATCGGCATGTTCTACAACGCCCGCTTCCCCAAGCGGGCCGCCGGGTGCGACTGGAAGGGCGTGCTGCCCGGCGACACCTCGAAGGCGCTGTGGACCGGCTATCTGCCGTTCGACGGCGGGCCGCACCTGATCAACCCACCCTCGGGCTATGTCGCCAACGCCAACAACACGCCGTTCATCGCCAGCACGCCCGCCGACGATCTGAAGCGCGACGCCTACTCGCCGCTGCTCGGCATCGAGAACGGCATGACCAACCGCGCGGTGCGGATGATCGAGCTGTTCGAGGGCGACGCCTCGCTGACTCGCGACGAGCTCGACGTGCTGAAGATGGACAAGGGCTACAGCCGCCAGAGCTGGGTCGGGCCGTGGATGCTCTCCCTCCTCGCGGTGCGCGACCCCAAGCTTGCCGACGCACAGGCGCTGCTGCGGCAGTGGGACTGGACGCTCGACGGCAAGGGCCGCGTCGACGCGCTGGCGGCGCTAATGGTCGCCGCCGGCGCCCGCAACGCCTACCGGCTCCAGGCGCTGCCTGACCCCGCGGAGAAACTCACCGATGCCGTCGACTTCATCACCCGCCACCACGGCCGGCTCGACCCGCCGCTGTCCGCCCTGCTGCGGGTGGAACGCGGCAAGCTGAGCCTGCCCGTCTATGGCGGCCCCGATGCGCTGCGGGCGATCTACTGGGACCGTGACGAGGCGACCGGGCATCTCGTCGCCGACCATGGCGACAGCTATGTCATGATGGTCGAATGGCCGAAGGACGGCCGCGTCGCCTCGCGCAGCATCCACCAGTTCGGCGCCGCCACCACCCGCCCGTCGTCGAAACATTATGGCGATCAGTCGCCTTTGTTCGTGCGCGAGCAATATAAGCCTATATGGTTCGAAGCGGACGACCTTAAGCCGCACATCGCCCGCGAGTATCGCCCGTAGCCGCCGCGTGCCCGGTCTGGCATGAAGGTCCGCGACACAGGTGGTGGGAGTGATTGCATGGCAGGCAAATGGCTGGCGCTTTTCGCCGCGGGAATGATGCTGGTGGGTGGCGGCGATGCCGTTGCCGCCAAGCGCGACAAGAAGGCCGACAAAGCCGCCGCTGCCGCCACCGGTCCCAGCCCCGAGCTGATCGCCTCGGTTAACATTCCCTACGAACAGTTCACGCTGTCGAACGGCTTGCGCGTCGTCGTGCACACCGACCGCAAGGTGCCGATCGTCGCCACCTCGATCTGGTATCATGTCGGTTCCAAGGACGAGCCCGAGGGCAAGACCGGCTTCGCCCATCTGTTCGAACATTTCATGTTCGAGGGGTCGGAGCATGTGAAGGACTTCGACAAGCCGCTTGAGGATGCCGGCGGCACCGGCATGAACGGCTCCACCTGGTTCGACCGCACCAATTATGTGCAGACGGTGCCGACCGGCGCGCTCGACCTCGTGCTGTTCATGGAATCGGATCGCATGGGCCATCTGCTCGGGCGGCTGAACAAGGAGTCGCTCGATCAGCAGCGCGGCGTCGTCCAGAACGAGAAGCGCCAGGGCGACAACCAGCCCTACGGCATGGTCGAATATGAGATGCTGGCCGCGCTGTTCCCCGAAGGCCACGGCTATCGCCACTCGACGATCGGCTCGATGGAGGATCTCTCCGCCGCCAGCCTCGACGACGTGAAGGAGTGGTTCCGCACCTGGAACACGCCGAACAACGCCGTCCTCGTGCTCGCCGGCGACATCGACGTCGCCACCGCGAAGCCGATGGTCGAGAAATATTTCGGCGACATCCCCGCCGGCCCGCCGGTCAAGCGGATGAAGGACAGCGTGCCCGAGCATGTGAACGTCCGCCGATCGGTGATGCAGGACCGCGTCGCGCAGGCGCGCGTCTATCGCGTGTGGGTCGCGCCGGGCCGCACCGACACGGTGACGCCCTCATTGGACGTCGGCGCCGCGATCCTCGCCGGCGGCAACAGCTCGCGGTTCTACAACGACCTCGTCCGCGACAAGAAGCTGGCGACCGGCGTGCGTGGCTATGTGCAGGCGCATGAATCGGCGAGCTTCTTCCAGCTCGAGGCCGATGTGGCGCCCGGCGTCGACCCCAGGCTGGTGGACGCCCGCGTCGACGAGCTAGTGAACCAGTTCCTCGCCGAAGGCCCGACCGCCGACGAGGTGGCGCGCGTCGCCACCCGCGCGGTCGCCGGCACCATCCGCGGCCTCGAACAGGTCGGCGGCTTCGGCGGCAAGGCCGCGACGCTCGCCGAAGCGGCGCTCTATGCGGGCGACCCCGGCTTCTACAAGACCGAGCTACAGCGTTACGCCGATGCGACGCCGGCCAGCGTCCTCGCCGCCACCCGCCGCTGGATCAACGACGGCGCCTTCGCACTGACCGTGCTGCCCTATGGCACCCCGCAGGCGAGCGGCAAGGGCGTAGACCGCAGCAAGCTGCCCGCCGTCACCGCCGGCACCGAACTGGACTTCCCCGCCGTCGAGCGCGCCAAGCTGTCGAACGGCATCCAAATCGTGTTCGCCCGCCGCGCCACCGTGCCGGTCGTCCATCTGTCGATGAACTTCGATGCCGGCATCGCCGCCGATTCCCGCGCCAAGCCGGGCGTCGGCAACCTCACGCTGTCGCTGCTCGACGAGGGGACGGAAAAGCGCACCGCCATCCAGATCGCCGAGGAAGCCGAGCGGCTGGGCGCGGCGATCGGCATGGGCAGCGACGTCGACAGCACCCGTGTCGCCGTCTCGGCGCTGAAGGCCAATCTCGCCCCGTCGATCGACCTTTGGGCCGACATCATCCGCAACCCGACCTTCGCCCCGACCGAGATCGAGCGGCTGCGCGGCATCACCTTGGCGCGCATCGACAATGAGTTCGACCAGCCCGCCGCCCTGGCGCTACGCGTGCTGCCGCCGATCCTCTACGGCACCAGCCATCCCTACGGCGTGGCGCTGACCGGTACCGGCACGGCCGACGGCGTCCGCGCCGCCACGCGCGACGACCTCGCCGCCTTCCACGACACATGGCTGCGACCGGACAACGCCACCATCTTCGTCGTCGGCGACACCAGCCTCGCCGCGGTGACGCCGCTGCTCGAAAAGGCGTTCGGTGACTGGCGTAACCCGCAGGACGCGAAGGGCACGAAGAGCTTCACCACCGCCACCGCGCCGGCCAGCAGCCGCATCGTGCTGATCGACCGCCCGGGGTCGCCGCAGTCCTTCATCCTCGGCGGTGCTCCGCTCCCGGTGCGCGGTGTCGACGATCCGCTGACGCTCTATGCCGCCAACGAGGTGCTCGGCGGCTCCTTCCTGGCGCGCATCAACAACAATCTGCGCGAGACCAAGGGCTGGTCCTACGGCGCCTACACCAACGTGCGCGGCGCGGTGGAGCAGATGCCGTTCATCATCCAGGCGCCGGTGCAGACCGACAAGACGGCGGAATCGATCAAGGAGATCATCGCCGAGCTGCGCGCCTATCGCGGCGCGAAGCTGACCACGCCCGAGGAGCTCAATCGCATCATCGAGGGCAACACCCGGAGTCTCCCCGGCAGCTTCGAGACTGCCGCCAGCGTGCTCGGCTCGATCGAGCGCAACAAGGTCTACGGCCGCCCCGACGACTATCAGGAGAAGCTCGCCGACCGCTACCGCGCGCTGACCGCCGCCGATCTCAACGGCGCGATCAGCCGCTACATCAACCCCGACCAGCTGGTCTGGGTGGTGGTCGGCGACCGCTCGAAGGTCGAGGCGCCGCTCAAGACGCTCGGCCTGCCGGTCGAGGTGCGCTCGGCAAGGTAGGCGTGCGGCAGGCCGACGCACGTCGCGGTCATCGAATTGTACCTGTAACGACCGTCGCCTAGACGGTCGCCATGTCGACCGATGACCTTGCGCCCGCCGCGGCGCCGAAGCTGCGGCCGTTGCCGCTCCTGATCTTCAGCTCGCGCTGGCTGCAGCTGCCGCTCTACGTCGGGCTGATCGCCGCGCAGTGCGTCTATGTGTTCCTGTTCCTGAAGGAACTGGTGCATCTGGTGATGCATGCCTGGGAGTATGACGAGGAGCAGATCATGCTCGTCGTCCTCGGCCTCATCGACGTGGTGATGATTTCCAACCTGCTCGTCATGGTGATCGTCGGCGGTTACGAGACCTTCGTGTCGCGCCTCGGCCTCAAGGGCCACCCCGACCAGCCGGAATGGCTGAGCCACGTCAACGCCGGCGTCTTGAAGGTGAAGCTGGCGATGGCAATCATCGGCATCTCGTCCATCCACCTGCTGCGCACCTTCATCGAGGCGGGCGCGCTCGGCCAGCCGACCGGGCGGATCACCGCCGACGCGGTGCTGTGGCAGACGATCATCCACATGGCATTCATCGCCTCGGCGATCGGCATCGCCTGGGTCGACCGGATGACGCAGACCAAGCACTAGCTGAGGATCAGGATCGCTCCTGCGGCGATGGCGAGAGCCGCGGCCGCGCGGAGCGGCGTCACCTTTTCCTTCAACCAGAACACCGCGATCAGCGTCGCGAACAGGATGCTCGTCTCGCGCAGCGCGGCGAGCGGCGCGGTCGCCTCGGCCAGCCGATAGGCATAGAGCGCGCAGCCGTAGGTGATGATCGACAGCATCCCGGCGATCACCCCCGGCTTCCATTGGTCCTTCACTGTCGCGACGAACCCCGGCCCGCTGATCCACGCGAAGAAGGCCGCGATGGCAAAGCCGAGCAGCATGAACGACCAGCCGATATAGCTGAGCGCCGAAGGCGCCGCGCGCACGCCATTGGCGTCGACCACCGTATAGGCGGCGATGCACACGCCGGTTAGCAGCGACCAGCCCAGCGCCGCGCGGCTGATGTGGCGGCCGAGGCTCATCGCCAGCACGCCCGTCGAGATCGCAACGATGCCGGCCACCTCGGTCGGCGTCGGCACCTCGTCCATCAGCCCGATCGCCAGCAGCGCGGTCAGCGCCGGCGCCGTGCCGCGCGCGATCGGATAGGCGGCGGAGAAATCGGCGATCTGGAACGATCGCACCAGCGCATAGAGATAGAGCAGATGGATCGCCGCCGACCCGATCAGCCACCCCCAGGCCCCGTGCGGCAGCGGCGACATGATCGCGAGCGGAATCGCGAACACCGCGCTCGACCCGTCGATCAGCGCGCGGCCGGCCATCTTGTCCTTGCCCGACTTCAGGATGGCGTTGACCACCGCATGAATGGCGCCCGACAGCAGGATGAGGGCGTAGGCGAGGTCGGTGCCGGTCAACGATCCCGCCACTCGCGCGCGAGGATCGCGTAGCTCACTTCGTCGACGAAGCGCTGCTCGGCCTGGTGGAACCAGGCTTCGATCATCTCGCCCTCCAGCCGAAAGCCGAGCTTTTCGAGCAGCCGCCGCGAGCGGTTGTTCTCCATCCCGGTGATCGCGATCACTCGGTGAAGGCCCATGTCGCCGAAGAGATGCGTCAGCACCCGCCCCACCGCCTCCGGCCCTAACCCCTGCCCGAAGCTGTCGGCAAAGAAGCCGTAGCCCAGTTCCGCCTGCCGCTCGCCCGGGCCGTCGCGGTTGATGGCGATGCGGCCGATCACCCGGCCGTCGTGCTCGACGACCAGCTCCGACCAGCCGGAATCGGCGGCGGTCTTCACCATCAGCTCTTCGGTCTGTGCGCGCATCTCTTCGAGGGTGCGCCGGCGGTTGCCGATCAGCGGCCAATGCGCCTCGTTGAGCGCCTGCAGGGTCTCGACATCGTCGAGCGTGGGCGGGCGCAGCAGCAGGCGGGCGGTGGTCAGCATCGACGCATGCTAGCCGCCGGACTTGGTCAGGTCATCCGCTTGCGATAGCGAGGGTATGCAATCAGGGAGCGACGATGGACAATCTGGCACATGGCCTCGTGGGCGCGGCGCTCGGCGAGGCGGGGCTGAAGGAAAAGACCGGCCTCGGCATGGCCACCCTCATCCTCGCCGCCAACCTGCCCGACATCGATGTGCTGGGGCTGTTCTTCAACGAGAATCTCGCGTGGCGGCGCGGCTGGACGCATGGGCCGGTGGCGATGCTGATCCTGCCGCCGCTGCTCGTCGCCGCAATGGTGGCGTTCGACCGCTGGCAGGCGAAGCGCGGCAAGCGGCCACCCGCTCGCCTGCCGCTCCACGTCGGCTGGCTGTTCGCGCTCGCTTATATCGGCTGGTTCACCCACCCGCTGCTCGACTTCTTCAACACCTACGGCATCCGCCTGCTGATGCCCTTCTCCGACCGCTGGTTCTACGGCGACACCCTGTTCATCATCGACCCGTGGCTGTGGTCGGCACTGGCGATCGGCGTCTGGCTGTCGCGGCATCGCCGGCGCAGGCAAGCCACCGCCCCCCGGATACCGGCGCAGGCCAGCCTCGCGCTGGTCGCCGGCTATGCGGCGCTGATGGGCGCCAGCAGCGTCGCGGCCGAGCGCATCGCCACGCAAGCGGTCGAGGCGCGCGGCCTCGGCCCGGTGCGCACCGCCGTCTCCAGCCCCGCCCCGGTCGATCCCTTCCGCCGCGACATCGTGGTGGCGACCGCCGACAGCTATGTCTTCGGTGAACTGCGCTGGACGCCGGCGCCGGTGCTGAAGCTGTCGGATCAGGTCGTCCCCACCAACATGGACGACCCGGCGATCGAAGCGGCGCGGCGCGAGAAGCACATGGCCGACTTCCTCTATTGGTCCCGCCTGCCCTTCGCGACGATCGAGCGGCACGCCGACGAGACCATCGTGCGGATCACCGACGCACGCTACTCGTCGGGCGCGACCGCCGGCCGCTTCGGCGAGGTGGTGAAGCTATCGCCGGACCAGGCGGGCGGCGCGGGCGACCGCCCATAGGCCGAGGATCAGCAGCGCCGACAGCGCCGCCAGATACACCGGCCCCGCCGCCTTCACCGGGCCGTGGATCTGGTGATCGGCGGTCTCGGCGAGCAGCACGAGGACAAGCCCGCACAGCGCGCTCCACCCCGCGACATGCCACACCGGCCGGTCGCGCACCGCCGCCCACAGCAGCGCCAGCGCCACCGCCAGCTCGTCGAACGCGGCGGGCACGAAATGCGGGCTGCCCCAGTAGCGGGCGATTTCGCCTGCAGTGAGCAGCAGGGCGATGAGCAGGGCGAGGCGGTTGAGCGCGGTCATGCCGCCTTCATAGCCCGGCTGCCGGGGTGGCGCAGCCCCAGGACATCACGCTACAGGGCGCACCATGTTGCGTGTCTCCAACCTCGCCCTGCCGCTGCACCATGCCGACGAGGCGCTGCCCGCCGCGATCTGCAAGCGGCTGCGCATCGGCGCGCGCGAACTCACCCGCTTCGCCATCGTGCGCCGCGGCAACGATGCGCGCGACAAGAGCGACATCCAGCTCGTCTATGTCGTCGACGTGCAGGTGAAGAACGAAGGCGCGGTGCTCGCCCGCTTCCGCAAAGACCGCAACGTCCAGGTCACCCCCGACACCCGGTACAAGTTCGTCGCGCAGGCGCCCGCCGGCGGGGGCTTCAAGCGCCCGGTGGTGATCGGCGCCGGGCCGTGCGGGCTGTTCGCGGCGCTGATTCTCGCGCAGATGGGCTACCGCCCGATCATCCTCGACCGCGGCAAAGTGGTGCGCGAGCGGACCAAGGACACCTGGGGGCTCTGGCGGAAAAGTGTGCTCAACCCTGAATCGAACGTGCAGTTCGGCGAGGGCGGCGCCGGCACCTTTTCCGACGGCAAGCTCTACAGCCGCATCAAGGATCCGCGCCACCTCGACCGCAAGGTGCTGACCGAGTTCGTCAAGGCCGGCGCCCCGCCCGAAATCCTCACCGAGGCGCACCCGCACATCGGCACCTTCCGGCTGGTGACGATGGTCGAATCCTTGCGCGAAACCATCGAGGGGCTGGGCGGCGAGTACCGCTTCTCGACCCGCGTCGACGGCCTCGACATCGAAACCGACGCCGACGGCAACCGCCGTCTGCAGGGCCTGCACCTCCACGACGGCAGCTATCTGGAGGCCGACCATGTCGTCATGGCGATCGGCCACAGCGCCCGCGACACCTTCGCGATACTTCACGCGGCGGGCGTGTACGTCGAGCCCAAGCCCTTCTCGATCGGCGTGCGCATCGAGCATCCGCAGTCGTGGATCGACACCGCGCGCTTCGGCGCCAATGCCGGCCACCCGATCCTCGGCGCCGCCGAATATCATATCTCGCATCACTGCTCGAACGGCCGCACCGTCTACAGCTTCTGCATGTGCCCCGGCGGTACCGTCGTCGCCGCCACCTCGGAAGAAGGGCGCGTCGCGACCAACGGCATGAGCCAATATTCGCGCAACGAGCGCAACGCCAACTCCGGCTTCGTCGTCGCCATAGATCCCGCGCGCGACTACCCCGGCGACCCGCTCGCCGGCCTCGCGCTGCAGCGGCATTGGGAGGAGCGGGCGTTCGTCGCCGGCGGCTCCAACTACAAGGCGCCGGCGCAGCGGCTCGGCGATTTCCTCGCCGGAAAGCCGTCCACGACGCTCGGCACCGTCACCCCTTCCTACCGCCCCGGCGTCACCCCGACCGACCTCGCCGACTGCCTGCCCGACTATGTCGTCGCGGCGATGCGCGAGGCGATCCCGGTGTTCGGGCGGCAGATCCCCGGCTACGACCATCCCGACGTGGTGATGACGGGGGTGGAGACGCGCACCTCCTCGCCGCTGCGCT
The DNA here is from genome assembly GCF_042648405.1 of Sphingoaurantiacus capsulatus. Classification (NCBI taxonomy): domain Bacteria; kingdom Pseudomonadati; phylum Pseudomonadota; class Alphaproteobacteria; order Sphingomonadales; family Sphingosinicellaceae; genus Sphingoaurantiacus; species Sphingoaurantiacus capsulatus. The sequence continues at coordinate 35,836 of NZ_JBHRXV010000006.1, forward strand.
TCACCCGTGGTAGCGACTTTCAGAGCCTCAACACCGCTGGGCTGTTTCCGGCGGGCGAGGGCGCGGGCTACGCCGGGGGCATCCTTTCGGCGTCGGTCGATGGCATCAAGGTCGCCGAAGCGGTGGCGCGAAGCATGGAGCAATGAGCATGGCGACCCGCACCAAGGTCTATTTCGACGGCGGCGCCCGTCCCAACCCCGGCAAGATCGAGGTCGCGGTGTTCGCCAAGGGGCAGGCCACCATCCGCCGCGACCTCGGCACTGGCGGCAACGGCGACGCCGAATGGCTGGCGCTGATCGAGGGGCTGATTGTCGCGCAGGGACTGGGCCTCGAGGATTTCGTGCTGCTCGGCGACGCGTCCAACGTCGTCGCCAAGGCCAACGGCAAGATGAAGTGCCGCGACGCCGACGCGCCCTATCTCGAACGCTTCCGCGCGCTCGCGGGCGAGACGGTGCCGCGCGTCCGCTACATCAAGCGCTTCCAGAACCTCGCCGGGATCGCGCTTCAGCAAACCCACGATCGATGACGCTGATCCTGTTCAACAAGCCTTATGGCGTGTTGTGCCAGTTCACCGACGCCGGCACCGACGGATCGCGGCCGACGCTCTCGCAGTATATCGACCTGCCCGGCGTCTATCCGGCGGGGCGGCTCGACCTCGACAGCGAAGGCCTGCTGCTGCTCACCGACGACGGCCGGCTGCAGGCGCGCATCGCCGACCCGACGTACAAGACGGAGAAGACCTATCTGGCGCAGGTCGAAGGCGAGATCGGCGACGAGGCGCTGGCGAAGCTGCGCCGCGGCGTCCAGCTCAAGGACGGCCTGACCCGACCCGCCGACGCCGAGCGCATCGACGACCCGCAGCTCTGGCCGCGCGACCCGCCGATCCGCTTCCGCAAGAGCGTCCCCGACAGCTGGCTCAGCCTGACCATCAGCGAAGGCCGCAACCGGCAGGTGCGCCGCATGACGGCGGCGGTCGGCCACGGCACCCTGCGGCTGGTGCGCTGGCGGATCGGCGAATGGAGCCTCGACGGTATCGAGCCCGGCGGCTGGCGGAAGGTCTAGCTCATAAACTTGCCAGAGCCGCCTTACCAAGTGATGCACCGCGGACCTTGGAAGTTCGCAATGCCTTCCGCTCTTCGTCAGTGAGCGTGTTAGCCGGCGGTCGCGCTGATGGGTCGCCTGCGAACGCCGCTGGATCGGATCGCCACCCCATCTGATCCGCGAGGCATTCGGCGAACGCACGCGCCATAGGCGGCGGCACAGCGTTCCCGACTTGCCGATACTGCTGCAGTCGGGGAATCCGATCTGGCCACCGAAAGTCATCGGAGAAGCCCTGCAGGCGCGCGCTCTCCCTGACCGTGATCACACGATCGTGCTGATAGTGGACAGGGCGCAGCGGGCTGAAATTCCCCGAGCCGGCGCGCAATGTATACGACGGGCGCTCGGGATGCAGCCGATCATGGAAAGAACCGCGCTCGCGCTTGCCGGGCTGCAGCAAGCTCAGGCGCGCAACCATATCGGCCGAATGCATCGTCGGCTCATGATTGTAGACGCCGGTTTCGCCGAATTCTCCGGCATCGGGCAGATCGGCGATGGCACTTGCCGCCGACGTGTAGGGCCGCCCAACCGTACCGTGGGTCGGCTGCGGGAACTGCACCGATCGCGGACCTTTTACGCCGAGCATGATGAGGCGTTTGCGATTTTGAGGAACGCCGAAGTCTGCGGCCGAGGCGACGACATGATCAACGGTATAGCCAAGCGCGCGTAACGCCACCTTCGTTTCCTCAAGAAACTCACCACCGGAAATGGCCGCCAGATTCGGCACGTTCTCAAGCATGAACGCCGATGGTGCCAGCTCATCCACGATACGAATGAAATGCCCTATCAGGTCGGCCCGGATGTCGCGCTTGCCCTGGCGTTTGCCGGCGATTGAGAAAGGCTGGCAGGGTGGGCCACCTACGATAAAATCGGCGCGCTCGATGCTCGCAAGTTCGAGAAGCTTCTCGCCGGACACGAGACCAAGGTCAGCGATATAGCCCCTGCCACCCCGATACTCATGGTTGTAATTATAGGCATCAACAGCGCGCGCATCGAGCTCGAAGCCCGCCGCAATGCGCATTCCTGCGTCCAGAAAGCCTGTCGAAAGCCCCCCGCAACCGGCGAACAGCTCAAGCCCCACTGGCGTCTTCGTCGTCATTGCTTGGGCACATTCGTCGCGCGGATCATGGCCAGCTGAGCCTCCGATGTATTGATGACGTAACTTGCGCTGCGCACGATCCGAAGCTCGCCCGGACGGCCCGCAACGTTGAACTCCATCAGATGTACCGCTGACTGATAATCGACCTTCAACGCCAGTGGGCGAACTCTCAGCCCCGGGAAGTAATGCGCGGCATACTGGATCATATTGAAAATCTGCACGCGGTTGAGTTCGTCGACCGCCGCTTTGGCCTCGATGGGAAAGATCACCGGCACATCATCATCGCCGGATGCGATGCCGACATCGATGGCATCGAGTTCGGCCTGCCCGATCCCAGGCACACTCTTTCGAACATGCGAGCGCAAACGGTATATTTTCATCCCGGTGAAGTGATCGAGCAGTTGGCAATAGCCGACGATGGACAACAGCGCCTGCTCATCCATGTCAGCCATCGTTTCCGGCAACAAGCGACGCACCGGCATCGGCGTTTGGTCGATTGCTGGGATAAGGTCGCCAACAGGTGTTTCTATGATGCCGCTGGACGCTTTTTCGAACTGGTAGCGCCCACGGCCCACAGCGCGAAGAACGTGGAAACCCTTCGCCAATATTTCTTCCGGCAGCTTCGTGCGCGACCGCATACGGTAGATCACATCGGCAGGATTGCGCGAGGAAATGGCATCTGGATTATTCGCCACGGCGCGGATCGCCTCTACCGCCGTACGCACGTCGTCGAGCGAGAAGACCACCGTTGAAGCGCCCGCGCGCCACCGATCCTGAAACAGCTTCAGGATGACCGGAACGTAGACCTTTGAATTCCGCCCATGGCTTTGAAGATTCTTACGCTTTGGCGTCGAGACGGCGTCGCCCTCGGCGGCTGATCCGCGCTTCTTCGCAGGGGCGTTTGGCTTCGTCACATCGTCCATGCGCCCCCAATATCACTGCCAGAACAAAAATAGAACACGGGAGGTCAGAATCTTGATAGCAAGAATCAGAACGTGCCTTTCGCGTCAATAGCTCGCCACACCTACGTCACCATCTTCCGCAGGTTGGCAATCGTATCGGCCTCCGCCGCCGGCTTGTCGGTGCGGATGCGGCTGATGCGCGGGAAGCGCATCGCGAGGCCGGACTTGTGGCGCTTCGATTCATGGATGGAGTCGAACGCCACCTCGAGCACCAAGGTCTTCTCCACCTCGCGGACGGGTCCGAAGCGGTTGAGCGTGTGGTTGCGCACGAAGCGGTCGAGCATCATCAGCTCGGCATCGGTGAAGCCGCTGTACGCCTTGCCCACCGGCAGCAGCTCGCCCTCCGGCGTCCAGCAGCCGAACGTATAGTCGGAATAATAGGACGACCGTTTCCCGTGGCCGCGCTGCGCGTACATCATCACGCAGTCGGCGATCAGCGGGTCGCGCTTCCACTTGTACCAATATCCGGCGCGGCGGCCGGCGACGTACGGGCTGTCGCGGCGCTTAAGCATCAGCCCCTCGATGGAGGCATCGCGCGCCTGCATGCGCAGCTCCATCAGATCGTCGAAGCTCTTGCCCTCGATCAAGGTGGAAATGTCAAACCGGTCGGCGGGCAGCGTCGGCACGAACGCCTCCAGCCGCGCGCGGCGCTCCTCCCAGGTCAGCGCGCGCAGATCCGCCTCGCCGTCGAACAAGATGTCGTAGAGCCGGACGAACGCCGGATATTCCTCCAGCGCCTTCGCCGACACCACTTTCCGCCCCAGCCGCTGCTGCAGCGCGTTGAACGACGCCGCGCCGCCGCCCTGATCGTCACCCCCCTGCGCGCTACCACGCACCAGCAGTTCGCCGTCGAGCGTGCCGTGGACGCGGAAGTCGGCGGCGACGTCGGGGAAGCTCCGCGTGATGTCGTCGCCGGCCCGGCTGTAGAGCCGCGTCTCGCCCGCGACATGCACGAGCTGGACGCGGATGCCGTCCCACTTCCACTCGGCGGCATAGGCCGCGAGATCGATGCTCTCCTCCTCCAGCGGATGCGCCAGCATGAAGGGGCGGAAGACGGGCACATTGGCCTGCGTCGGCTGCTCGCCGCGCCCTTCCGCCCAGTCGAACAGCCCGGTGTAGGGCGGCTTGATGCCGTGCCACACCTCCTCCACCGCATCGACATCGAGCGTGAACGCCTGCGCCAGCCCCGTCTTCGCCAGCCGCGCCGATACGCCGATGCGCAGCGCGCCGGTGGCGAGCTTCAGCAGCGCGTAGCGGCCGGCGCTATCGAGCCGGTCGAGTAGGTCGGCCAGCGCCGCCGGCGCCTCGGCCCGCCCGAGCGTCGCCAGCCGCTCGATGACGTCCTTCAGCCGGATGTCCTCGAAATCCTCGTCGTCGCGCCCGAGGGGCTTTTCCCAAAGCAGCGACACTGTCTCGGCAAGGTCGCCGACATAATCGCGGCTCATCGCGAACAGCACTGGATCGACGCGTTCCTCGACCAGCGTCTTGATGAGCGCCGGCTTCACCGCCGGCAGGTCGAGATCGCCGGTCAGCGCCGCCATCGCATAGCCGCGATCAGGATCGGGCGTGCGCTTCAGATAATCGGCGATCAGCTGCAGCTTCGCGTTGCGCGAGCGCGTGTAGACCAGCCGGTCGAGAAGCGTGGAGAAGGCGTGCATCGTCAGGCGCAACGATCAGGGGATGGGGAGAGGTTCCGCGAGGTCAAAGCTTGCGGTCGGGCGGGTTCTTGAGGTCGCGGAAAATTTGGACGGCGCCGTAGAGCATGGTTGCGAAGCATAGTGTGCCGCCTAGCATCACAAGCGGGACGTTTCGCGGCTCAACAATCTCACCGGCCATGATGACAAGAACGCCGAGCACAGTAACCCAAAGCCGCGCCTTATAGTCGAGGTATCGCGGCTCCTCTTCGCTGTATGCTGTCATCACCTCCTTAAATTTGCTTAGAAAAGCCCAGTCGAACCCAATTGCGAGGAATACCCAGAGAGCAAGTGTCAGCGGGAGCTTTGCGTCGAAGGCAGGAACGAAAAGATCCTTTCCGTAGGCGACGAGCGCGATCAGCACGGCGACAGCGGCCACGCTTAGCGCGATCTGCGACCATGGTGCCGGCTCGTTGTTGCGTCTGCCCATGCCATAACCTGACAAAGCACTTCGTTCGCGACAAGCTCGGCACCACTGTCCGGACACAACATCATCGGCTAGAAGCCGCCCATGTTCGACGCCGCCGACATCCGCCATCTGCCGAAGTCCGAGCTCTACGAGGAGTTGGCGCGCCAACTCGACGGGCTGCTGCACGGCGAGCGCGACCTCGTCGCCAATCTCGCCAACGCCTCGGCGCTGATCTTCCAGTCGCTGCCCGATCTCAACTGGGCCGGCTTCTATCTGATGCGCGACGGCGAGCTGGTGCTGGGGCCGTTCCAGGGCCGCACCGCCTGCGTGCGCATCGCGGTCGGCAAGGGTGTCTGCGGTACTGCGGTGTCGGAGGCCCGGACACAGCTCGTCGAGGATGTTCACGCCTTCCCCGGCCACATCGCCTGCGACAGCGCTTCGGCATCGGAACTGGTGGTGCCGCTGATCGTCGGCGGCGAGGTGATGGGCGTGCTCGATCTCGACAGCCCGACTCCGGCGCGGTTCGACTTGGTCGACCAGGCCGGCTGCGAGCGCTTTGTCGCGGTATTGATGAAGCACCTCGACTTCTAGAGCGCGCGCTTCGCCCACCTTCCCCGTCATACCGGCGAAAGCCGGTATCCAGTTACAAGCCATGCCGCTGCAAAGCGTTCACGCTGAGCACGTTGACGGGACGGCTGGATACCGGCTTTCGCCGGTATGATGGATGGTGGGGGGGTCAGCCCTCCAGGTCGCTCTTCAACCGGTCGAGCATCTCCACCGCCTGCGTCGCATAGGCGCCGATCCAGCGGTCGTGGATGCGCTTGATCGGCAGCGCGTTGAGGTGGTTCCACCGCTCCCGCCCCTCGCGCCGCGCGATCACCAGATCGGCGGCTTCCAGCACCTTCAGATGCTGCATCACCGTGCAGCGGTCGAGCGTGTCGAAATGCTCGCACAACGCCCCCGTCGTCGCGGGGTGATTCTTCAGCCGGTCGAGAATGGCGCGCCGGGTCGGCGAGGCTAACGCCTTGAAAATCCTGTCATCGGCTACTTCGCTTGACATGTTATAAGAATATAACATGATTGAGCCACAGGCAAAGGAATTTCCCGATGGAACTGAAGTTCAAGGTATCCGCCCATATCTCGAAGCCCGTCGCCGAGGTGTTCGAGGCGATCGTCGATCCGGCGACGCTGTCGCGTTACTTCACCACAGGCGGCGCGCAGGGCCGGCTGGCGACCGGCGCCACGGTGACCTGGGATTTCGCCGATTTCCCCGGCGCCTTCCCCGTGGAGGTGATCGAGGTCGTCGACAACCAGAAGATCGTGCTGCGCTGGGAGGCCAATGAAGGCGTGCCCGAGCGGGACGCGCCGGTCGTCGACGCCGGCTATTTCACCACGGTCGAGATGGCCTTCGAGCCGCTCGACAACGACAGCCGCACCTTGGTGACGATCACCGAGAGCGGCTGGCACGAGACCGAAAAGGGCCTCGCCGCCTCCTACGGCAACTGCATGGGCTGGTCGCAGATGCTCGCCGCGCTCAAGGTCTGGATCGAGCATGGCATCAATATGCGTGAGCAGATGTACAAATAGCCGCAGGCGTGACGCCGGCGGAACGATGGCGACGTGCGGCGGTTGCTCAGGGAAAGGAGAACCGCCTCATGTTGCGTGCCATCGGTTGTTTCGTCGTCCTCGTCATCGTCGTCGCGCTGGCGATCGTCTTCGGCCTGCTCGACCTGATCTTCTAGGTCGCAGCCTCAGTCATCTTCTTCATCCTCGCGCCCGATCAGGTGCAGCTCCCGCGCCTTGATCTGGCGGGTGGCGCACCAGTGGATCAGCGCGTCCTCGCGGCCGTGCGTTACCCACACTTCCTGCGGCCCCAGCTCGAGGCAGGTGTCGGTCAGCTCGTCCCAGTCGGCATGGTCGGAGATGATCAGCGGCAGCTCGACATTCTTCTGCCGCGCCCGCTGCCGCACCCGCATCCACCCTGACGCCATCGCGGTGATCGGGTCGGGCAGGCGGCGCGACCAGCGGTCGTTCAAGGCCGACGGCGGCGCGACGATGATCTGGCCCTTCAAGTCGGCGGGCTTGAGGCCGGTGGCCGGGCGCAGCTCGCCGAGGTTCACGCCATGCTCGATGTAGAGGTCGCACAGCCGCTGCATCGCGCCGTGAATGTAGATCGGCGCGTGATAGTCGAGCGCGCGAAGGCTCGCGATCACCCGCTGCGCCTTGCCGAGCGCATAGGCGCCGACCAATACGCAGCGTTCCGGGTTGTCGCGCAGCGCGTCAAGGATCTTGGCGATCTCGTCGGAGGCGTCGGGGTGGCGGAATACCGGCAGGCCGAACGTGGCCTCGGTGACGAACACATCGCAGGGCACCGGCTGGAACGGCGGGCAGGTCGGATCGGGCCGGCGCTTGTAGTCGCCCGACACGACGACACGCTCCACGCCCTTCTTCGCCTTGTACTCCATGACGATCTGCGCCGAGCCGAGCACATGCCCGGCGGGCACGAAGCTCACCTCGACGTCGCCGACCTTGATGACCTCGCCATATTGCGCCGCCTGCGCGCCGGTCTGCTCGCCGTAGCGCACGTTCATGATCGCGAGCGTCTCGGGCGTCGCCATCACGCTCGCGTGCCCGCCGCGGGCATGATCGGCGTGGCCGTGGGTGATGAGCGCGCGCGGCTTGGGTCGCGCCGGGTCGATCCAGAAATCGCCCGGTTTGACGTAGATGCCCTCAGGGCAGGGCTGGAGCCAGGAGCCGAGCGCGCTCATCACAGACTATATGGGATGGCGGACTGAATCGTTCCATGCACGGCCAAGACGATCGAGAGCGTCCCCTCCCCTCCCAGGGGAGGCACAGGGTGAGGTCGACGGCCCGACCGGGTTCTGTGCCCCTCATCATCCACAATCGTCATACCGGCGAAAGCCGGTATCCAGACCGAACGTGGAACTGGATACCGGCTTTCGCCGGTATGACGGGATCTTTGGAACGCGTTCGCGGCGGAGCATCGGGCCCAACGCGCAACTCCGCCTTGGCCTTCTCCTGCGAGGGGAGAAAAGATGGCGTCACCCGGCTGGTTGTGCCGGCATCAGCGCGTCGTCCAGTTCGTTCGCTCGCGCCATCGCCGGGCGGGTCTGCAGTCGCGCCCAATAGGCCTCGAACGCCGGGCGCTTGTCGATCGAGCCGAACATCAGGCCCCAGCCGATCTGCGATCCGAAATAGACGTCGGCGGCGGTGAAGCGGTCGCCCGCCACATAATCGCTCTTCGACAGCGCATGTTCGAGCGCCGCCATCACGTCGTCGAAATTGCCGTAGCCGGCCATCGCCTTCTTGTCGTCGGGCACGTCCCAGCCCATCGACTTGTTGGTCACCGCCGATTCGACCGGGCCGGCGGCGAAGAACATCCAGCGATAATAAGCGGCGGCCTCCGGCGTGCCCGGCTCGGGCGCGAGGCCGGCTTCGGGGAAGGCATCGGCGAGATAGGCGCAGATCGCCGCGCCCTCGGTGACGACGGCGTCGCCATGCTTGATCGCCGGCACCTTGCCCATCGGATTGACCGCCAGATAGTCGGGCGCCTTCATCGTCGTGCCATAGTCGAGCACCTCGGTTCGGTAGGGCTGGCCCACCTCCTCGAGCATCCAGCGCACGATCCGGCCGCGCGACATCGGGTTGGTGTAGAAAATCAGGTCAGCCATCGCGAATCTCCCCAAGCTTTGTTCCCGGTTCGTACTATTATGTTGCCGGGCGCGAGAGTCGAGCGTTAGCGTCATTCGATGGTCGAATCCGTGACACCGCCCGCAATCGTCGCCGAATGGCTCGCGTCACGCGGCTGGTCGCTGCGGCGGCATCAGGCGGAGATGCTGGCGGCGGGCGCGGACGGCAGCCACGCGCTGCTGGTGGCGCCGACCGGCGCGGGCAAGACGCTCGCCGGCTTCCTGCCGACCTTGGCAGAACTGATCGCCAACCCGTCCGAGGACCGCCTCCACACCATTTACGTCTCGCCGCTGAAGGCGCTCGCCGTCGATGTGCAGCGAAACCTGCTCACCCCGATCACCGAGATGGGCCTCCCCATCCGCGTCGAGACCCGCACCGGCGACACCCCGTCCGACCGCAAGGCCCGCCAGCGCGAGCGGCCGCCGCAGATCCTGCTCACCACGCCTGAATCGCTGTCGCTGCTGGTCAGCTACCCCGACAGTTTCGAGCTGCTGAAGAATGTCAGTACCATCATCATCGACGAAATCCACGCCTTCGCCAACGGCAAGCGCGGCGACCTGCTCAATCTCGCGATGGCGCGCATGCAGGCGATCAATCCGCGCCTGCGCCGCGTCGGCCTGTCGGCGACCATCGCCGATCCGGAGGCTTATCAGGGCTGGCTCGCCCCCGACGCCGATGCCGAAAGCGTGCGGCTGGTGCAGGGCGACCCCGGCGAGGAACCGCATATCGGCGTGCTGGTGCCCGAAGGCCGCATCCCTTGGGCCGGCCACACCGGCCTCCACGCCGCGCGCGAGGTCTACAAGCTCATCGCGCAGCACAAGCTCACCATCGTCTTCGTCAACACCCGCTCGGTCGCCGAGCTGACCTTCCGCGACCTGTGGAACGTCAACGACGATGCGCTGCCCATCGGCATCCACCACGGCAGCCTCGCGCCCGAGGCGCGGCGCAAGACCGAGGCGGCGATGGCGGCGGGCAAGCTCCGCGCCATCGTCGCCACCGCCAGCCTCGACCTCGGCCTCGACTGGGGCGACGTCGACCTCGTCGTGCAGATGGGCGCGCCCAAGGGCTCGTCGCGGCTGCTCCAGCGCATCGGCCGCGCCAATCACCGGATGGACGAGGCGTCGAAGGCGGTGATCGTACCGGGCAATCGCTTCGAATATCTGGAGGCCGTCGCCGCGGTCGACGCGGTCGAGGAGCATGAGCTCGACCAGGAATATTTCCGCCCCGGCAGCTACGACGTGCTCGCCCAGCATCTGATGGGCGTCGCCTGCGCCGCGCCGTTCGAGGCGGACGCGATGTATCACGAGATAAGGTCGAGCGCGCCCTATGCCGGCCTGCCGCGCGCGATGTTCGACAAGACGCTGAGTTTCGTCGAGAACGGCGGCTACGCGCTGCGCGCCTATGACCGCTTCAAACGGCTGACGCTTCAGAGCGACGGCCTCTACCGCGTCAGCCACCCGCGCCTCGCCCACCAGCACCGCCTCAACGCCGGCGTCATCGTCGAGGCGGCGATGATGAACGTGGTGCTCGGCCGCCGCCGCGGGCGGCGGTTGGGGCAGGTCGAGGAGTGGTTCGGGTCGCAGCTCCGCGTCGGCGACAGCTTCATGTTCGCCGGACAGACGCTCGAGGTGACCGGCTTCGACGCCGCCGACATCAACGTGACGCTCAGCCGGGGCGATCCGCGCGTCCCCATGTACGCCGGCGCACGCCAGCCGCTCACCACCAACCTCGCCGACCGGGTGCAGCGGCTGATGTCGACCCCGACCGAATGGGATCGCATGCCGCCCGACGTGCATGAATGGCTGCAGCTTCAACAGGAGAAGTCGCAGCTCCCCGCCCCCGGCATGCTGCTCGTCGAGACCTTCGAGCGCGACAATCGCCATTACATCGTCATCTACGGCTTCGAGGGGCGCAACGCCCACCAGACGCTAGGCATGCTGATGACGCAGCGCATGGAGCGCGCCGGGCTGAAGCCGCTGGGCTTCGTCGGGTCGGACTATGTGCTGTCCTGCTGGTCCTTGGAGCCGGTGACTGACCCCAAGCCCCTGCTCTCCCCCGAGGTGCTGGAGGACGAGCTGGCCGAATGGATGGCCGCCTCCCCCTTCCTCAAGAAGTCCTTCCGCGAGGTGGCGATCATCGCCGGGCTGATCGAGCGCCAGCATCCGGGCAAGCGCAAGACGGGTGCGCAGGTCAGCTTCTCGTCGGACCTGATCTACGACGTGCTGAAAAAGTATGAGCCCGACCATCTGCTGATCCAGGCGGCGTGGGCCGACGCGCAGACCCGCCTGTCGGACATTGCGCGCCTGACCAGCCTGCTCGAACGCTCACAGCATTCGCTGGTCCACCGCACGCTCGACCGGGTGTCGCCGCTGGCGGTGCCGATCCTGCTCGATCTCGGGCGGCAGCGCGTGCAGGGCGAGGCGACCGACGACGCGCTGCTGATCGAGGCCGATGCGATCATCGCCGAGGCGATGGAATGATGCGACGCCGCGCCGCTTCCCCGCGCGCATCCCGCCGCCTATAGACGGCCCATGGTGGGTGTTTCCGTTATGTTCGGCGACCACGGCTTCGTGCCGTTAACCGACGCGGCCTTGTTCTGGCCGGCGCGCCGGGCGCTGCTCGTCGCCGACCTGCACTTCGAGAAAGCAAGCTGGTTCGCCTCGTTCGGGCAGCTGCTGCCGCCCTATGACAGCGTCGAAACGCTGGCGCGGCTCGACGCGCTCGTCACCGCGACCGGTGCGACCGAACTCTGGTGCCTCGGCGACAGCTTCCACGACACCAAGGGCGTTGAGCGCATGCCGGCGCGGGCCCGCGACACGCTAGATCGGCTGACGGCGGCGCTCGACTGGACCTGGGTGGTCGGCAACCACGACCCCGGCCTCGACGCGAGTCTGGGCGGCCGCGTCGTCGACGAGATCGAGGTCGATGGCGTCATGCTGCGCCACGAAGCGGAGGCGAACGAGACCCGCCCCGAAATCTCCGGGCACTTCCACCCCAAGCTCCGCATCACCGTGCGCGGCCGCCGCATCTCGCGCCGCTGCTTCGTGCATACCGACCGCAAGATCGTCCTGCCCGCCTTCGGCGCGCTCACCGGAGGCCTCGACGCCGCCGACCCCGCGATCATCCGCGCGGTCGGCCGCCCGGCGCAGGCGCTGGTACCGACCGCCGATCGCCTCCTGAAATTTCCGCTGGCGGCTTAGTTTTTCGTCGTCCCCGCGCAGGCGGGGATCCAGTCCATCAAGGAATCTGCCAGCTTCGCTGGCGCCTATTTTCGTGCTGGATCCCCGCCTTCGCGGGGATGACGGGTTGGGGCTGAGCCGGCTTTCGTCACCCCCACCCTTACGGGCGGAAGTGACGGTCGCAGGGAACCCTAACCAAAGCTGCCGGGCAGCAGCCGCTGGAAGGTATCGCGCACCTTCCAGTAACATTCGCAGCTCGCCGCCTCGAGGCCGGCGCGGTCGAGCACGGTGATGACGCCGCGGCTGTAGCGGATCAGGCCCGCCGCCTGCAGCGTGCGCGCCACGACGGTGATCGTCGGGCGGCCGACGCCGAGCATGTCGGCGAGATATTCATGGGTCAGCGCCACCGTCTCGCCGTCGCCGCAGCGGTCGAGACACATCAGGATCCAGCGCGCGAGGCGCACTTCGGCCGGATGGCTGGTGTTGCAGGCGACCGACTGGAAGATCAGCGTCGCGAAGGCATGGTTGAACGCCATGACGACGCGGCGGAAGCTGGGGCTTTCCTCCCAGATTTCCATGAACGGTGCCACCGGCATGAACTTGGCGCCGCCGGGCAACTGCACCACGGCGCGGTTGTAGCTGATCCGGTCGCCGAGCAGGCAGTTGATCGCGACGATGCCTTCGCAGCCGACGGCGCCGGTTTCGACACTGCCGCCGTCTTCCTGCAGCGAGACCAGCGAGACGATGCCGCCGGTCGGGAAATAGACATGGTCGATCAGCGCGCCGACCTCGAAGAGCACACGGCCCCGATCGAGGTGCACCTCCTTCAGATGTGGCGTCAGCCGGTCACGGTCATGCGGCGTCAGCGCCGCGAGCAAGCGGTTCATATCCTTCCGGCGGCGCAGGTCGCACCGCTCCCGTTATGAGCGCCCCACGCGCAAGCGTAACGACCTTTGCCGTTGAAAGTTCGATCGTGCTGAATGGTCTTCCCCCGCACCATACCGCAACAAAAACACAGATTTTGTATCGCCCCCGATCTGGATTTTCTGTCGCCTAGCAGACAGAAGCCACAAGCTTTTTTTGCGGGAACGCGGGCAGTTGCGACGAACCGTTAGCGGCGGGCGTGGGGGAGCAGCCGGTCGTAGACACGACGTACGCGTCCGTAGCAGTCGCAGCAGGCCTCCTCGAGGCCTTCGCGGTCGACGATGGTGATGCCTTCGCGTGCCGATCTGATCAGCCCGGCGGTCTGCAAAGTGCCGGTGACGACGGTCACCGTCGGCCGCCCCACGCCGAGCAGGCGACCAAGCATGCCGCTGTCGGCGGGCAGCGGCCCGGTCATGCCGGTGCGGTCGACGCACATCAGCAGCCAGCGGGACAGCCGCGCCTCGCTGCTGTGCGAAGCACTGCACAGCGCCGATTGCGCCATCTGCGCCGCATAGGCCTGGACGTAGGCGCCAAGCAGCCGGCGGAAGGCATGGCTGCGGTCGTGCAGCGCGCTCACCGCCTTCGCCGGCAGCACCGCGATCTGGCCGGAGAGCTGCACCACCGCCCGCTCGAACGGCCGGTCATCGCCGATCAGCGCGGTCGCCGACACCACCCCTTCCCGCCCGATCGTGGCGGTCTCGACCGCCGGGCCGGCATCCTGCTCAGCGCTATGGGCGACGACCGCATCATAAGGAAAATAGGCGTGGTCGAGCGGTTCGTCGGCCTCGTGAAGGACGTGGCCGCTGTCGAAATGCTCGACGCGCAGATCGGTGGTCAGGGCGTCATGGTCTGCGGGATCGAGAGCGGCGAGGATGTGGTTCATGCCCCTCCTGCGGAGGTGAGAGACGCGACAAAACGGGGCGGCCACCTCCCGCCTTTGGGCGCGAGGCGAAGCAACAGCGAACTAGCCTGTGTTAAGGTCCGGTTCAGATACGCGAACCGTGTAAAAAGCGCGGCGAACCGTTTTGTTCCGCCGGCTAAATGACCTCGGTAACATAATGATGCCACATGAAAACCGCGGCAGCGCCGCGGTGCGGGCGCCACTTTTCCGCGATCTCGCGGGTCTGCTTTTCGCTCGGCTTGCCATCGAGCCCCATGACCCGCCCGGTTTCGATCTGCACGGCAAGGTCGCCCGCCGGCCAGATGTCGGCGCGGCCTTCGGCAAACAGCAGATAAACCTCCGCCGACCAGCGGCCGATGCCGTTGACGCGGGTCAGCAGCGTGATCGCCTCTTCGTCGTCCTGCGGCAGCGCCGCGAAATCGAGGTCGCCGCCCACCACCAGCCCGGCGAGGCTGCGGCCATAGCTCGCCTTCTGGCGGGACAGGCCGGCGGCGCGCAGCGCGTCGTCGTCGAGCGCCAGCAGCCGCAGCGGATCGCTGATGCCGCCGACCGCGGCGTCGACCTTTTTCCAGATCGCGTCGGCGGCTTTGACCGACACCTGCTGGCCGACGATCGTGCGCAGCAGCGTAGCGTAGCCCCGGTCGCGCAGCCGCGGCTCCGGATAGCCGGCCCGCGCGACCGCCTCGCGCATGCGCGGCTCGATCGCCGCGATGGCGTCGAGCCCCTCGCGCAACTTTTCGCTACTCAGCCCCATCGCCACGCCCGCTTGATTTCAAGAGCCGTGGCTAATAGGCGCTACGGGTCCATCCGTCGACCGGGAGCCAACATGCCGAAGCTGACCATCGTGAACCGCGCAGGGGAAGAGTCCACGATCGAGGCGCAGACCGGTCTGTCGGTGATGGAAAATATCCGTGACGCCGGCTTCGACGAGCTGCTCGCGCTCTGCGGCGGTTGCTGCTCCTGCGCGACCTGCCACATCCAGATCGACGCCGACTGGACCGACGTCGTCGGCGGCCCCAACGGCGACGAGGACGATCTGCTCGACAGCTCGGACCACCGCAACGCCGCCTCGCGCCTGTCCTGCCAGGTCGAGATGACCGACGCGCTCGACGGCCTCAAGGTCATCATCGCGCCGGAGGACTAAGGTCTTAGCCTCGCCGACAAAACGGTTCGTCGCACACCGACTGTCGCCATCGCGCCACATCGGGGCTAATAGCTCTCAATGGCGTTGACCGGCCTCCGCACCGAAAGCTTCTTCTCCGACAAGAACCGTGCGTTCTGGATTCTCCAGGGCGGCGGCTGGGGTGCCTATTTCGTGCTGCGCGGCCTCGGCGGCCTCGCCAACAAGATGGGCCTGACCTTCATCCTGCCCACCTTCGTCGTCACCCTTACCGGCTTCTCGCTGACCCTGCTGATGGCCGCCGCCTTCCGGCGCATCATCCGCATGAAGCCGATCTGGATGTGGCCGCTCACCCTCCTCATCCTCGGCACCGCGGCGCTGCTCTTCTCGGTGATCGAGGTGCGGTTCCACGCCTGGCTGTACGAGCCCGGCTGGAATCCGGTCGGCATCGAATTCTTCGGCGCCATCCTGCTCGACCTGTCGGTGCTCGGTGCCTGGACCGCGCTCTACTACGGTATCAATTATTATCTGCTGCTGTCGGCGCAGTCCGAACGCATGCTGAAGGTGGCGGCGCAGGCCAACGCGGCGCAGCTGGCGATGCTGCGCTATCAGCTCAATCCGCATTTCCTGTTCAACACGCTCAATTCAATCTCCACGCTGGTGCTGCTGAAGCAGACCGAGCGGGCGAACGCCATGCTGTCGCGGCTCTCCTCTTTCCTCCGCTACAGCCTCGTCGGCGACCCGACGCAGATGGTCAGCGTGGCGCAGGAGGTGGAGGCGCTGCGCCAATATCTCGATATCGAGCGCATGCGGTTCGAGCAGCGGCTGCGCTTCACCGTCACCGTCGATCCCCGCGCCACGCAGGGTCAGGTTCCGTCGCTGCTGCTGCAGCCGCTCGTTGAAAACGCGATCAAATATGCCGTCACGCCGATGGAGGAAGGCGCCGACATCGCGCTCGATGCCCGCGTGGTCAGCGACCGCCTCGTCATCACCCTCACCGACACCGGGCCGGGACTGAATGACACGGCGCCGAAACTCAACTCGTCTTCAGGGGTTGGACTGGCGAACATCAGGGATCGTCTCGCTCAGGCCTATGGCTCAGATCACCGCTTCGAACTCGGCCCCAACCAGCCGACGGGCCTCATCGTGACGATCGACATTCCCTACCTGCCGGGTCTCGGCGCTGGCGCCCCGTTGGGCGACGGCCGGCCCGCAGCCAGCGCCGCGGCGCAGAAGGAGATTACCCCGTGAAGATCCGCACGATCCTTGTCGACGACGAGACGCTCGCCATCCAGGGACTCGAACTGCGCCTGCAGGCCTTCCCCGAGGTCGAGATCATCGATCGCTGCGCCAACGGGCGGGAGGCGATCCGCTCGATCAAGACGCACAAGCCCGATCTGGTCTTTTTGGACATCCAGATGCCGGGCTTCGACGGTTTCTCGGTGGTCTCGGGCCTCGCCGAGGTCGAGCCGCCGCTGTTCGTCTTCGTCACCGCCTACAACGAATTCGCGCTGAAGGCCTTCGAGGCGCAGGCGGTCGACTATCTGATGAAGCCGGTCGAGGAGGAGCGCCTCGCCGCCACCATGGAGCGCATCCGCCAGCGGTTGGGCGAGAAGCGCGCCGGCGAGGAGAGCGAGCGGCTGAAGACCCTGCTCGCCGAGGTCGCGCCCGAGGCGGTGCAGGAAATGCCGAGCGCCGCCGAGGCGCCCGCGTCCAACCGCTTCGAAAAGCTCATCAACATCAAGGATCGCGGCCAGATCTTCCGCGTCGACGTGGAGAGCATCGAGCGCATCGACGCCGCCGGCGACTACATGTGCATCTACACCGGCGACAACACGCTGATCCTGCGCGAGACGATGAAGGACCTCGAAAAGCGCCTCGACCCGCGCAAGTTCCAGCGCGTCCACCGCTCGACCATCGTCAACCTTGAGCAGGTCCGTCAGGTGAAGCCGCACACCAACGGCGAATGCTTCCTGGTGCTGGGCAGCGGCGCGCAGGTAAAGGTCAGCCGCAGCTACCGCGACGTGGTCGCCCGCTTCCTCTAAGCGGCGGTCGCCGTCCCGATATAGTTGATGCTCATGTCGCCGCCGATGGCGAAGCCGCGGCCGAGCGCGTAGCCGAGGCCGGTGGTCTCGCGCACTTTCAGTCCGGCCTTCGCCAGCGCGGCGGTCAGCTCTTCGGGCGTCAGGAACTTGTTCCAGTCGTGGGCGCCCTCGGGGATGCTCTTCAGCACCCGCTCGGCGCCGACGATCAGCACCGCATAGGATTGCGGCGTGCGGTTGGGTGTCGAGAACACCAGCAGCCCGCCCGGCGCCAGCAGCGCCGACAATGCCGACAGGAAGGCACCCAAGTCGGCGACATGCTCGACGACTTCCAAGCAGGTGACGAGGTCGAAGCTGCCCGGCAATTCCGCCGCCAGCGCCTCCGCCGACCCGCTGCGATAGCTGACATCCACCCCCATCGCCGCCGCATGCGCCGTCGCCACCGCGACATTCTCCGGCGCGGCGTCGAGGCCGGTGGTCGCGAACCCCATCCGCGCCAGCGGTTCGCACAGCAGCCCGCCGCCGCAGCCGACGTCGAGCGCGCGCAGCTCGGCAAACGGGCTCCGCGCCGTCGGGTCGCGCCCGAAATGGTCGAGCGCGCGCGCCCGGATGTAGCCGAGCCGTACCGGGTTGATCGCATGAAGCAGCTTCGAGCTGCCCTTCGGATCCCACCATTCGCCGGCGATGCCGCCGAACAGCGCTACCTCGCGGGGGTCGATCGAGGCCGCTTTCGCAGCCAGTTCGGGGGCTTCGCTTGCCTTCATATCCCCATGTACCTATCAAGGCCGCGACCCCGCCGATAGGCTCCTTTCCAACGCAGGACCGCGCAGCGCTTCATGGCCCGCATCGTGATGAAATTCGGCGGCACGTCGATGGCCGGCATCGAGCGCATCAGGAACGTCGCATCGCGGGTCAAACGCGAGGTCGAGGCGGGTAACGAGGTGGCGGTGGTGGTGTCGGCGATGGCGGGCGAGACCGACCGGCTGGTCGGCTTCTGCCGCGAGGCCTCGCCGCTGCACGACCCGCGCGAATATGACGTCGTCGTCGCCGCCGGCGAGCAGGTGACGAGCGGCCTCCTCGCCATCACCCTGCAGGCGATGGGCGTGCCCGCCCGCTCCTGGCTCGGCTGGCAATTGCCGATCCACACCTCGGACGCGCACAGCTCGGCGCGCATCCTCGGCATGGAAACCGGGCCGGTCGGCGAAGCAATGACACGCGGCGAAGTGGCGGTGATCCCCGGCTTCCAGGGTCTGGCCGACGGCAACCGCGTGACCACCCTGGGGCGTGGCGGCTCGGACACCAGCGCGGTGGCGGTCGCGGCGGCGCTGAAGGCGGAGCGCTGCGACATCTACACGGACGTCGACGGCGTCTACACCACCGACCCGCGCATCGTGCCCAGGGCACGCAAGCTCGAACGCGTCACCTATGAGGAGATGCTGGAGCTGGCGAGCGTCGGCGCCAAGGTGCTGCAGACCCGCTCGGTCGAGCTGGCGATGAAGGAAAAGGTACGCGTGCAGGTGCTGTCGTCGTTCAACGACACGCCCGGCACGTTCGTCGTGGACGAGGACGAAGTCGTGGAACAGCAGCTCATCACTGGCGTGGCCTATAATCGCAACGAGGCGAAGATCACCGTCGTCGAGGTGCCCGACCGCCCCGGCTCGGTCGGCGCGCTGTTCGGGCCGCTCGCCGAGGCCAACGTCAACGTCGACATGATCGTGCAGAACATCGCGCACGACACCGGCAACACCGACGTGACCTTCACGGTGCCGCGCACCGACCTGCCGAAGTCGCTCGACGTGCTCGACAAGGCGAAGGCCGACATCGGCTATTCCCGCCTGATCACCGACGACAATGTCGCCAAGATCTCGGTGGTCGGCGTCGGCATGCGCAGCCACGCCGGCGTCGCGCAGACGATGTTCCAGGCGCTGGGCTCGCGCGGCATCAACATCCAGGCGATCACCACGTCGGAGATCAAGGTCTCGGTGCTGATCGCCGAGGAATATACCGAGCTCGCCGTCCGCGTGCTCCACACCGCCTACGGCCTGGACGCGGCATGAGGGTGACCTTCCACATCCTCCCCGGAACGGGGAGGGGGACCAGCGAAGCTGGTGGAGGGGACGCCGGCACAGCCGGCGCTTCGCGCCGCCCCTCCACCGCCTGCGGCGGTCCCCCTCCCCGTTCCGGGGAGGATTTCGCGTGAGCGTGTCCCACCTCGACCGGCTGATGGCCCGCGGCGCCGAATTCCTTGGCACGCGCTATGCGATCATGGCCGGCGCGATGACCTGGGTGTCGGAGCGCAACCTCGTCGCCGCCATTTCGAACGCCGGCGGCTTCGGCGTCATCGCCTGCGGCGCGATGGACCCGGCGCGGCTCGACGAGGAGATCGCCGCCACCAAGGCGCTCACCTCGAAGCCCTTCGGCGTCAATCTCATCACCATGCACCCGCAGATGCTTGAGCTGATCGCGGTGTGCGCCAAGCACAAGGTCGGCCACATCGTGCTGGCCGGCGGGCTCCCCTCGGGCGCGGCGATCGAGGCAATCAAGGCGGCGGGCGCCAAGCTGATGTGCTTCGCCCCGGCGCTGGCGCTGGCGAAGAAGCTGGCGCGCTCGGGCGCCGATGCGCTGATCATCGAAGGCTCGGAAGCCGGCGGCCACATCGGCCCGGTGTCAACCTCGGTGCTGGCGCAGGAAATCCTGCCCGAAATGTCGCCGCAACTGCCCGTATTCATCGCCGGCGGCATCGGCCGCGGCAGCGCGATTGCCGCCTATCTCGAAATGGGTGCGTCGGGCGTGCAACTCGGCACGCGCTTTGTTTGCGCGACCGAAAGCGTCGCCCATGCCAATTTCAAGCGCGCGTTCATCCGGGCGTCTGCCCGCGACGCGCTGGCCAGCGTCCAGTTCGACCCGCGCCTGCCGGTGATCCCGGTGCGCGCGCTGAAGAACGCCGGGACCGAGGCGTTCACGGCGAAGCAGCGCGAGATGGTCGGCCAGCTCGATGCCGGCGCCGTCGAGCTTGCCGAGGCGCAGCTGCAGATCGAGCACTACTGGGCCGGCGCGCTGCGGCGCGCCGTCGTCGATGGCGACGTCGAGGGCGGCTCGCTGATGGCGGGCCAGTCGGTCGGCATGGTGACGAAGGAAGAACCGGCCGCCGATATCATCGGCAGCCTGGTGGCGGAGGCGGCGACCGCGCTCGCCGAGCGGGCGGGTTGAACCCGGCGGCGATCACCGCCGCCGTCGCCGCGCGCGAGATTCTGCGCCGGCTCCACGATGTCATGGCGTCGCGCACCGGCGCGCAAGCCAAGCTCAACCGCGTTACCGAGATCATCGCCGAGGCGCTGAACTCGGAAGTCTGCTCGATCTACCTGTTGCGCGACGGCGTTCTCGAACTCTACGCGACCAAGGGCCTCGCGCAGACTGCGGTGCACGTCACCAAGCTCGGCATGGGCCAGGGTCTCGTCGGCACCATCGCCGAGACGCGCAATCCGCTGAACCTCGCCGAGGCGGGCAATCACCCGGCGTTCGTCTATCTGCCGGAAACCGGCGAGGAGCTGTTCCACAGCTTCGCCGGCGTCCCGATCATCCGGCGCGAGGCGGCGGTCGGCGTGCTCTCCGTCCAGCATGTCGACCCGCGCGACTATGCCGATGTCGAGATCGAGGCACTGCAGACCACCGCGATGGTGCTGTCGGAGCTGATCGCCAGCGCCGGGCTGATCGACGACCTGTCGATCGCCAAGGTGCGCGCGCAGAGCAGCGGCCAGGTGCGCCTCAATGGCCTTAAGCTGGTCGACGGTCTCGCCCGCGGCATCGCGGTGTTCCACCAGCCGCGCGTCATCGTCGAGCATACCGTCGCCGAGGACATCGAATATGAGCGCAAGCGCGTCTATGACGCCTTCGTTCGCATGCGCGAGCAGATCGATCGCATGGTCGGTCAGGCCGAATTCGCCGGCCCCGGCGACCATGAGGACATCCTCGAGACCTACAAGATGTTCGCCTACGACGAGGGCTGGTCGCGGCGCATCAACGAGGCGATCGACAGCGGCCTCACCGCCGAGGCGGCGATCGAGCGTGTGCAGCAGCGCACCCGCGAGCGCATGCAGAAGATCGACGATCCCTATCTGCGCGAGCGCATGCATGACCTCGAGGATCTGTCGAACCGGCTGATCCGCATCGTCGCCGGCAAGCTCGGCACCGCCGCGCAACTGGGCCTGAAGCAGGACGCCATCCTCGTCGCACGCAACCTCGGCCCCGCCGAGCTGCTCGAATATGATCGGCGTTTCCTCAAGGGCGTGGTGCTGGAGGAAGGCTCGCTCACCTCGCACGTCACCATCGTCGCGCGCGCCATGGGCGTGCCGATGCTCGGGCGCCTGAAGGACCTGACGCGTGTCGTGGTCGAGGGCGATCCGCTGTTGGTCGACGCCACCACCAGCGCCCTGTTCATCCGCCCTACGGCGAACGTGGTGAAGCAGTTCCAGGCGGTCAGCTCGCTGCGTGCCCGGCGGCAGGCGGAATATGCCAAGATCCGCGACCTGCCGGCGACCTCGAAGGACGGCATCGACGTCAAGCTGATGATGAACGCCGGCCTGCGCGCCGACTTGCCCGGCTTCGAGGAAGTGAATGCCGACGGCATCGGGCTCTTCCGTACCGAATTCCAGTTCCTCGTCTCCGCCACCCTGCCGCGCCGCGAGCGCCAGACGCGCCTCTATCGCGACGTGCTGGAGGCTGCCGGCGACAAGCCGGTGGTGTTCCGCACCGTCGACATCGGCGGCGACAAGGCCGTCCCCTACATGCGCGACGAGCTGCATGAGGAAGAGAACCCCGCCATGGGCTGGCGCGCGCTACGGCTCGCGCTCGATCGCGGCGGCCTGATGAAGGTGCAGGCGCGCGCTCTGCTCGATGCCGGCGCCGGCCGGGTGCTGCACATCATGTTCCCGATGGTCAGCGAGCCCTGGGAGTTCGATGCGGCGAAGGCGCTGGTCGAGGAGCAGCGCGCCTATCTCGCGCGCACCAACCGCCCGACCCCGAAGGAAATCCGCTACGGCGTCATGCTCGAGGTGCCGGCGCTGGCCGAGATGCTCGACACGCTGTTCCCGCGCATCGACTTCATGTCGGTCGGCACCAACGACCTGACGCAGTTCCTGTTCGCCGCCGACCGCGCCGACCCGCGCCTCGCCGACCGCTACGACTGGCTGTCGCCCGCTGTGCTGCGCTTCCTGCGCCGGGTGGCCACCGCGGCGAAGGCAGCGGGCAAGCCGCTGTCGGTGTGCGGCGAGATGGGCGGCCGGCCCTTGGAGAGCCTCGCGCTGATGGCGATCGGCATCGAGCGGCTGTCGATCACCCCGGCCGCCGTCGGCCCGATCAAGGCGATGGTGCGCTCGGCGGAAATTCTGCCGCTGCGCGAGGCGATGGCGGGCTGGCTCGACAGCGGGTGCAGCGACATTCGCGCCAGGCTGACCGAAGCGGCGGATGCACAGGGAATCATACGAAACTAGAGACGGACGGCGCGATGGGCGCGGCGTTCGGCGTTGACAGGGACGGGACCGGGCGCGAGGCTTAGGTTTCCGGGTCAAAGGCGGGGATTATCGTGGTGGAAGAGTATCAGGCGCCGCTGGGCGACGTGTTCGACGTAGGTTCGCCGCGGGTCGGTGAACGGCTGCGGCGCGCGCGCACCGAAAAGGGCCTCGAGCTTACCGACATCGCCCGCGACACACGCGTGCCGGTGCGCCACCTCGCCGCCATCGAGGGCGACGCGCATGAGAGCCTGCCGGCGCTGACCTACAGCATCGGCTTCGTGAAGACCTTCGCGCGCTATGTCGGCCTGCCGCCCGAGGAAATGGCCGCGCAGTTCAAGGCGGAGACCAACAAGGTCGCGCACGTCCCGCAGACCATGCCGCTGGAGCCGCTCGACGAATCGCGCGTGCCGCCGCGCGGCGTCATCGCCGGCGCGCTGCTGGCGGTCGTCATCGTCGTCGCCGGCGTCTGGGCCTGGGGCAACGGCATGTTCAACCGCGAGCCGATGCCGCCCGCGCCCGCCGAGATGGCCGCACCGGTCGAGCCCGCCCCCGAAGAGGAATATGCGGCGAACGCCACCGACCCGGCGCTCGCCGAGCCGACCGGCGACATCGGCGTGCCGCCCGTCGATCCGACCGCGGCGGCAGGCCCGCAGCCGATCGACCCCGCGCTCGCCGCCACCGCGGCCGGCCCCGTCGTCATCACCGCGAACAGCGAAGTGTGGATCAAGGTCTACGACGCCGCGCAGCAGACGGTGAAGATGGGCACGCTGAAGGCGGGCGAGAGTTATGCGCTGCCGCCCGGCCGAGAGGATTTGCAGCTGTGGACCGGCCGCGCCGGCGCGCTACGCATCACCGTCAACGGCCGCGCGATCCCGTCGCTCGGCGGGCCGGAAGAGATGGTGCAGGACGTCAGCTTGGCGCCGGCGTCGCTGCTCTCGCGTGGTCGGTAGGGCGCTGTCGCGGGGGCGTTGAGGCGCTTCATCGCAGGTACAGCCGGGCGCGTTCAGCTTGTCAGCGAGTCGGCGGGAGGGCAGAAGCCCAACCGATAAGTAGATCGAGCGGGAGACGGCCATGGTCCGCACCATGCTGAAGTCATTGATGTGCGTCGGGCTGATCGCCGTGGCGATGCCGGCGGCGGCGCAGGATTTGCGCCCGACCGAACGCCGGATCGACAAGCTCGAATCCGAGATGCGCGCCGTGCAGCGGAAGGTCTTTCCGGGCGGCGACAAGCGCTATTTCGAGCCCGAATTCCAGCCGACCGACCCGGCCGCGGCGGCGCCGACCGGCGTGCCCGCAAGCTCGCCGATCACCGACCTCACCGCCCGCGTCGACGCGCTGGAGCGCCAGCTCCAATCGATGACCGGCCAGGTCGAGCAGGCGACCTTCAAGACGCGCCAGCTCGAGGAAGCGCTGACCAAATTCCGCACCGATACCGAATATCGGCTGACCCAGCTCGAAGGCGGCGGCGCCGCGACCACCGCCGGCACCGCGCCCGGCAGCCCGGCGATCATCGCTGACAGCGCCCCGATCCTGCCCGCCCCGCGCGCCCCGGCCACCGCGACGCCGAAGCAGGCGACGCCCGCCACCACCACCCCGGCGGGCGATGCCGAGGCCGCCTATCAGGCCGCCTATGCCAGCGTCGTCGCCAAGGACAATGCCAAGGCGGTCACCGACCTCACCGCGTTCGTCGCCAAATACCCCAAGTCGACGCGCGTCAGCATGGCCAACTATTGGGTCGGCCGCAGCCTGATCGCGCAGGGCGACTTCGAACGCGCCGCGCGGGTATTCTTCGACAATCAGCAGAAACTGCCCACCGGCGACCGCGCGCAGGAAAGCCTCTACTGGCTCGGCGACGTGCTGGTCCGCATGGATCGCGCCCCGCAGGCCTGCAAGGTCTATGACCTCGCCAACCAGGTCTACGGCGCCGACATGAAGCCCGCCCTGAAGCCGCAGTTCGCCAATGCGCGCACTGCCGCCAAGTGCGCGGCCTAGCCGGCGACGTCGAACGACTGATCGGGCGGCCGCTCGGCGACGAGGAGCCGCTCGCCGTCGCCGTCTCGGGCGGCCCCGACAGCCTCGCGCTGCTGCTGCTCGCCCACGCCGCTTTTGGCGCGCGGGTACGCGCACTGACCGTCGATCATGGCCTGCGTCCCGAAGGAGCGGATGAGGCGGCCGGCGTCGCGGCCATCTGCGCCCACCTCGGCGTGCCGCATACGACGCTGCCTTGGGAAGGGCCCAAGCCCACCGGCAACCTGCAAGCCGCCGCCCGTGACGCGCGCTATGCATTGATGAGCGACTGGTGCGTGGCGAACGGCATCGTCTGGCTGGTGACCGCCCATCATGCCGATGATCAGGCGGAAACCCTGCTGCTGCGCCTCGCGCGCGGTTCCGGCCTCGCCGGGCTCGCCGGCGTCCGCGTCACCCGCCGCCTCCCCACCGGCGTCACCCTCCTCCGCCCGCTGCTCGACGCCCGCCGCGCCGACCTCGCGGCGGTGGTCCTCGCCGCGGGGCTGACCGCGGCCGACGACCCCTCCAACCACAACGCCCGTTTCGACCGCACCCACGCCCGCCGCTGGCTCGCCGCCCTCCCCGATCTCGACGCTGCCGGCCTCGCCGCCAGCGCCGCGCATCTTGCCGAGGCCGAGGCCGCGCTGGCGTGGACCGCCGATCTCGCCTGGGCAGGGCGGGCCTCCGAAACGGCCGGTGAACTGCATCTAGATGCCGCCGATTTGCCCCGCGAACTGCAGCGCCGCTTGCTGATCCGCGCGCTCAAAACGCTCGCCGCCCCCGAGTCGCGCGGCGCCGAGATCGACCGGTTGCTGGCAGCGCTACAGGCCGGCGAAACCGCCACGCTCGGCGGAATCCGGGCCGAAGGGGGCCGAATCTGGCGTTTTGCGGCGGCACCCCCGCGACGATCGGGCGCGGAAAGCCGCTAGAACGCTCGCCAAGCATTGCTGTTAACCTCGGCGCTCCTATGTTGGACGTTCGCGACAGAAGGGTTTGAAACCGACGATGGCCGACCAACCGAAACGCCCGCCCAATCCGTGGATGAAGAGCCTCGGCATGTGGGTGGCCATCCTGCTCGTGCTCGTGGTGGTGGTGTCGGTGTTCAACCCGTCCTCCAGCTCGTCGAGCCAGGCGACCGACCTCGTCTATTCGGACTTCCTCGCCAAGGTCGAGGAAGGCTCGGTGAAGCAGGTCGAGATGCGCGGCCAGCAGATCATGGGCCGGCTGTCGAACGACCAGGTATTCAAGACCACCGTGCCGCCGATGGGCGACCCCGAACTGATCTCGACGATGCGCGAGCGCGGCGTGCGCTTCAGCGCGCAGCCGGAGGAGCAGCGTTCGCTGTTCTCGGCGATCCTCATCAACATGCTGCCCTTCGTGCTCGTCCTCGGCATCTGGATCTTCGTGATGCGCCAGATGCAGAACGGCGCGGGCCGCGGCGCCATGGGCTTCGGCAAGAGCCGCGCCAAGCTGCTGACCGAGAAGCACGGCCGCGTCACCTTCGACGATGTCGCCGGCATCGACGAGGCGCGCGAGGAGCTTCAGGAGATCGTCGACTTCCTGAAGGACCCGGGCAAGTTCCACCGCCTGGGCGGCAAGATTCCGAAGGGCGCGCTGCTCGTCGGCCCGCCCGGCACCGGCAAGACGCTGCTCGCCCGCGCCATCGCGGGTGAGGCGAACGTCCCCTTCTTCACCATTTCGGGTTCGGACTTCGTCGAGATGTTCGTCGGCGTCGGCGCCAGCCGCGTGCGCGACATGTTCGAGCAGGCGAAGAAGTCGGCGCCCTGCATCATCTTCATCGACGAGATCGACGCCGTCGGCCGCCATCGCGGCGCGGGCCTTGGGGGCGGCAACGACGAGCGCGAGCAGACGCTCAACCAGCTTCTCGTCGAGATGGACGGCTTCGACGCCAACGAGGGTATCATCATCGTCGCGGCGACCAACCGCCCCGACGTGCTCGACCCCGCGCTGCTGCGTCCGGGCCGTTTCGACCGTCAGGTCGTCGTCGGCCGTCCCGATATCGAAGGCCGCGAGCGCATCCTGCAGGTGCACATGCGCAAGGTGCCGCTGGCCCCCGACGTCATCGCCCGCGTCATCGCGCGCGGCACGCCGGGCTTCTCGGGTGCCGACCTCGCCAACCTCGTCAACGAAGCCGCGCTGCTGGCCGCCCGCAAGGGCAAGCGCCTCGTCTCGATGATCGACTTCGAGGAGGCGAAGGACAAGGTCATGATGGGCGTCGAGCGCAAGTCGATGGTCATGACCGAGGACGAGAAGCGCATGACCGCCTATCACGAGGCTGGCCACGCCATCGTCGCGCTGCACGAGCCGGCGTCGGACCCGATCCACAAGGCGACGATCATCCCACGCGGCCGCGCGCTCGGCATGGTGATGCGCCTGCCGGAGCGTGACGCCTATTCGCTCCATCGCGACAAGATGCACGCCAATCTCTCGGTGGCGATGGGCGGCCGCGTCGCCGAGGAATTGGTGTTCGGCTACGACAAGGTCTCGTCGGGCGCGAGCGGAGACATCCAGATGGCGACCGACCTCGCGCGCAACATGGTCACCCAATGGGGCATGTCCGACGTGCTCGGCCCGCTGAAGTACAGCGAGAACCAGGAAGAGGTGTTCCTCGGCCACTCGGTATCGCGCCAGCAGAACGTTTCGGAGCGCACCGCGCAGACGATCGACGAGGAGATCAAGCGCATCGTCACCGGCGGCTATGATAAGGCCAAGCAGGTGCTGACCGACAATGTCGACCAGCTCCACACGCTGGCCGGCGCGCTGCTCGAATATGAGACGCTGTCGGGCGACGAGATCAAGCGCGTGATCGCGGGCGAGCATATCGACCGCGGCGGCTCGGCGACGCCGATTCCGCCGTCGCTGTCGGGCGTCTCAGCCATCCCCAAGACCGGCCGCCGCGGCGGCTTCTCGGGCGAGCCGCAGCCGCAGAACTGATACCGAAAAAGCTTGGGAGAGCTTGAGGGCGGGGAGCGATCCCCGCCCTTCGTCTATTTGGCGCGCAGCACGCTCCAGATCAGCCACGCCCAGCCGATCATCATCAAGGTGCCGCCGACCGGCGCCAGCATGCCGAGCGCGCGAACGCCCGCCAGTGCGATGACGTAGAGCGACGCGGAGAAGATCAGCGCACCCACCGTCATCGCCCAGGCGCTGCCTTGCGACCGACCCGCCACCGCGAACGCTGCGGCGGCATGGGTGAGGCCATAGGTGGCGCCGGTGGCGATCCACGCCTTCGCCTGCGGGTCGGTGATGCCATGCGCGCCGAACGCGCCGACGAGGACGCCGAGCAGGCCGTTCAGCGCGGCGAGGGCGAGTAGCGGCTTCAGTTTGCCGTTCGCATCATCTCGCGGGCGACGATCATCCGCATGATCTCGTTGGTGCCCTCGAGGATTTGGTGGACGCGCAGGTCGCGGAACAGCTTCTCGATCGGATAATCCTGCAGATAGCCGTAGCCGCCGTGCAGCTGCAGCGCCCGGTCGACCACCGCCATGCCGGTGTCGGTGGCGAGGCGCTTCGCCATCGCCGCGAACTTGGTCTTGTCGGGCGCGCCGGCGCTCACTTTGGCGGCGGCGGCGTAGAGCAGGATGCGCGCCGCCTCCAGCTCGGTCGCCATGTCGGCGAGGCGGAACTGGGTGTTCTGGAAGTCGGCGATCGCCTTGCCGAACTGGCTGCGCTGCCGCGTGTAGGCGAGCGTCTCATCGATGGCGCGCTGCGCGCCGCCGAGCGAGCAGGCGCCGATGTTGAGCCGTCCGCCGTCGAGGCCGGCCATCGCGATGGCGAAGCCCTGCCCTTCCGCGCCGACCAGATTCTCGACCGGGACCTTCGCGCCGTCGAAATTCACCTGGCTGGTCGGCTGGTTCTTCCAGCCCATCTTGCGCTCGTTGGCGCCGAAGCTGACGCCCGGCGTGTCCTTGTCGATGACCAGACAGGAGATGCCCTTCGGCCCCGCCTCACCGGTGCGCACCATCGTCACATAGACGTCGTTGGCGCCGCCGCCCGAGATGAACGCCTTCGATCCGCTGACCACATAATGATCACCCTCGCGCACCGCGCGCGTCTTCAGCGCCGCCGCGTCGGAGCCCGAGCCCGGCTCGGTCAGGCAATAGCTGGCGATCTTGTCCATGGTCACGAGGCTCGGCAGATATTTCGCCTTCACCGCCTCGCTGCCGAAGCAGTCGATCATCCAGCTCGCCATGTTGTGGATCGAGATGAACGCCGAGGTGGAGGGGCAGCCATAGGCCATCGCCTCCATGATCAGCGCCGATTCGAGCCGCCCGAGCCCGATGCCGCCCGATCCTTCCGACACATAGATCGCGCCGAAGCCGAGTTCGGCGGCGGCCTTGATGGTGTCGCGCGGGAAGAAAGCCTTCTCGTCCCACTCCGCCGCGAAGGGCGTGATCGCGTCGGCGGTGAAGCGCTGCGCCATTTCCTGGATCGCGCGCTGGTCCTCGGTGAGGGCGAATTGATCGGTCATGTCGGGGCTATAGCCGAAGCCAGCGCCCAAGGTGAAGCCGTAAGCGAGCGAACCAAGGGCCTGCCTTCCGAGTTCGCGACGGCCGTGACACGGCGGGCTTCGTTGTCCGGCGAGGAGTTAGGAGGAGAGCGATGCTTGAGCATCGTGACCGACGACACGACGACGTCCGGGCGGCGAATGACGCCGTGCCGCGGAGCGGTCGCCGTCTGAGCCGCTTTGGGGGTGTCGCCGTCGCTCGTCGGGCCACTTGGCCCGCCGCCGCTCCCGCTCCTACCCAAAGCGGCTCAGACGGCGATCCCGGCCATCGCGAACTCGGAAGGCAGGCCCTATGCCCCGCTGAATCCCGCCTCATGGGCCACGCGCAGCGCCTCGGGCAGCGATCGGGCGCCCAGCCGCTCCATCAGATTGGCGCGGTGCATCTCGACGGTGCGCGGGCTGACGTTCAACTGGCGGGCGATACTCTTGTTCGAGCCGCCGGCCATCAGCCCGTGCAGCACCTCATTCTCGCGCGGGGTCAGCCGCGCGATACGTTTCTTCGAATCCTGAATGTCGGTGACCTGCGCCGCCGACACCCGCAGGCCGCGCTTCACCGCGTCGAGCAGCGCCACCGGGCGATAGGGCTTTTCGAGGAAATCGGTGGCGCCCGTTTTCATCGCCAGCACCGCCGTCGCCACGTCGCCGTGGCCGGTCACCATGATCACCGACAGGTTGGAGCCGCGCTTCACCATCATCGCTTGCACGTCGAGCCCGTTCGGCCCCGGCATGCAGATGTCGAGAAGGACGCAGCCCCCGCCATGAAGGTCGGCCTCGTCGAGAAACTCACGGCCCGACACGAAGGCCTGGGGTTCATAGCCGGCCGTGGCCAACAGCGTATGTGTCGCCTCGCGCACGGCGACATCATCGTCGACCACATAGACCGAGCGGGGTCCGAATGGAGTCATGGGTGTTCCGTCTGGCAGCGCGACAACAACTAGGCCGGCCGGGGCCGATAAGCGCCCCGGCGGTCCTGTTCATCTACATGAAGCCGTTCTCGTGTCCAAATAGCCTAGGTTAGTCGGCCGACTCTTCGGCTTTGGGGGTGTCCTTGAAATAGGGTTCCACCGTGCCTTTCAGCTTCAATGTCATGGGGTTGCCATGACGGTCACGGCTGGCGCCGGCGGCCACGCGGATCCAGCCTTCGCTGACGCAATATTCCTCCACATTGGTCTTTTCGACGCCATTGAAGCGAATCCCGACGCCGCGCTCGAGAAGCGCAGGGTCGCAATGCGGGTCCTTGGGGTTGGTCGACAGACGGTCGGGGGGCGTTTCGCTCATGGTCTCTTGGCTTTCAGTTTAGCGCATCGTCGGGATGATGAAGCTGCTGTCGGTGACGGGTCCGCCTGCGGGCCAGCGCTGGGTGATGGTCTTGACCTTGGTGAAGAAGCGGATGCCTTCCGGGCCATGCTGGTTGGTGTCGCCGAAGGCGGAGCGCTTCCAGCCGCCAAAAGTGTGGTAGGCCACCGGCACCGGGATCGGCACGTTGATGCCGACCATGCCGACCTCGACGTTCGCGGCGAACTCCCGCGCCGCGGCGCCGTTGCGGGTGAAGATGGCGACGCCGTTGCCGTACTGGTGGTTGGTCGGCAGCGCGAGCGCCTCCTCGAAGCTCTGCGCGCGCACCATCTGCAGGACAGGGCCGAAGATCTCTTCCTTGTAGCTCTGCATGTCGGGGGTAACGCGGTCGAAGAAGGTCGGGCCGACGAAGAAGCCGTCCTCATGCCCCTGCAGCTTGAAGCCCCGGCCGTCGACCACCAGCTCGGCGCCTTCTCGCACCCCCATCTCGATATAGCTCTCGACCTTCGCTTTATGGGCGGCGTTGATCACCGGGCCGTAGTGCGCATCCGCATCGGTGCTGACACCGAGGCGCAGCTTCTCGATCTCGGGCAGCAGCCGATCCTTCAAGGCCTGTGCGGTCTGGTCGCCCACGGGGACCACCACGGGCAGCGCCATGCAGCGCTCGCCCGCCGAGCCGAAGGCGGCGCCGACGAGGTCGGCCACCGTCTGGTCGAGGTCGGCGTCGGGGAGCACGATGCCGTGGTTCTTGGCGCCGCCCATCGCCTGCACCCGCTTCCCCGCGGCAACGCCGCGCTGGTAGACATAGTGGGCGATATCGCTCGACCCGACAAAGCTCACCGCCTTGATGTCCTGATGATCGAGGATGGCGTCGACCACCGTCTTGTCGCCCTGCACGACGTTGAGGACACCCTCGGGCAGCCCCGCTTCCATCATCAGCTCGGCGAGGCGCACCGGCACGCTCGGATCACGCTCGCTCGGCTTCAGGATGAAGGCGTTGCCGCACGCAATCGCCACCCCGAACATCCACATCGGGATCATCGCCGGGAAGTTGAACGGGGTGATGCCGGCGACCACACCGAGCGGCTGGCGCATCGAATAGACGTCGATCCCCGGACCCGCGCCCTGCGTGTACTCGCCCTTCAACAGATGCGGGATGCCGCAGGCGAACTCGATGACCTCGAGCCCGCGCTGGATGTCGCCCTTGGAGTCCGCGATCACCTTGCCGTGCTCCGACGACAGCAGATGCGCCAGTTCGTCCATATTGGCTTCCAAGAGCCGCTTGAACTCGAACATCACCCGCGCGCGACGCTGCGGGTTGGTCGCCGCCCAGCCGCGCTGCGCTTCCACGGCGACGGCGACCGCGCGGTCCAGCTCCTCGACGGTGCCGAGGCCCACCCGCGCCTGCACCTGGCCCGTGTTGGGGTCGAACACGTCGCCGAAGCGGCCCGAGGCGGACGCGACGGCAGAGCCGGAAATGAAATGATGGATGCTACGCATTGCTCGGGGCCTCATCCTGCT
The DNA here is from genome assembly GCF_042648405.1 of Sphingoaurantiacus capsulatus. Taxonomy (NCBI): domain Bacteria; kingdom Pseudomonadati; phylum Pseudomonadota; class Alphaproteobacteria; order Sphingomonadales; family Sphingosinicellaceae; genus Sphingoaurantiacus; species Sphingoaurantiacus capsulatus. The sequence continues at coordinate 67,837 of NZ_JBHRXV010000006.1, forward strand.
CGTCGCCGGCGAAGGGAATTTCGCCGACGGCGTCGTTGATGGTCTTGCGCGCCGGGTAGACGAGATGGCGCCCTGCGAGCAAGTCGCCGCTCGACATCTGCACGGCGAGCCGTTCCGCATCCAGGCGGCGATACTCGGTCTCGATGGCGTCGATGGTCGGATCGTCGGTGCCGAGCGCCTTTAGCGCCTGCCGCCCCATCGCCACCGCCGACTCGAACACCTCGCGCACCACCAGCTCGACATCTGCCTGCCGCAGCGCGATCAGATGACGGCGGTCGAACGCGCGGGCGAGCAGCTGCGCCTGCGGGAACGCCTCGCGCACGCTATGCAGCGCATCGGCCCCCAGCCAGCCGCCGTCGGCGGCGAACACGATCATGTCGACATGGTCGGCCCCGGCGGCGCGCAGCACGTCGACGCGCCGGCCGTCGCCATAATAGACCTTGATGCCGAACTGGCCGGTCAGCTCGATCTGCGAGGGTTTCAGGTCGATCAAGGTCACCTCGACGCCGCGCCCGCGCAGCATGCGCTCGACGCCCTGCCCGAAGCGGCCATAGCCGACGATGATGACGCGGCAGCCGGCAGCGGCGCTTGGCCCGGCGAGCGTCACCGGCGCCTCGCGCGCCGTCACCAGCCCGCCCAGTCGGATGACCAGCGGCGTCAGCGCCATCGATACGGTGACCACTGCGCCGAACAGGCTGGCCGCCGCCGGCGACAGCAGCAAGCCCCGCTCGGCCGCCCCGAACAGCACGAAGCCGAACTCGCCGCCCTGCGACAGCAGCAGCCCCATCGGCAGCGCCGCGCGCCACGGCGATCCGAACAGCCGCGCCAGCCCGACGATGATGGCCGTCTTCACCGCCATCACCCCCACCGCCAGCGCGACGATCAGCGCCCAGCGGTCGGCAAGGATGGTGAGGTCGAGCGTCATGCCGACCGAGATGAAGAACAGGCCGAGCAGCAGGCCCCTGAATGGCTCGATGTCCGCTTCCAGCTCGTGCCGGTAGTTGGAATCGGCGAGCATCACGCCCGCGACGAAGGCGCCGAGCGCCATCGACAAGCCAAGGCTCGCCATCAGGAAGGCGCTGCCCAGCACCGCCAGCAGCGCCGCGATCACGAACGCCTCGCGCGCGCCCAACTCGGCGATCACCCTGAACAGCGGGTTCATCAGATAGCGGCCGGCGAGCGCCAGCCCACCGATCGCCGCAACGGTGTAAACCGCCTGCATCCACCCCGAGGTCGCGCCGGCATCGGGCGTCCGGCTCAGCGCCGCGACGATGGTCAGCATCGGCACAATCGACAGGTCCTGGAACAGCAGCATCGAGAAGCTGCGCTCGCCCATCGGCGTATTGAGCTGCTGCCGCTCCGACAAGAGCTGGATGACCAGCGCGGTGGAGGACAGCGCCAGCGGCAGGCCAACGACCAGCGCCGCCTGCCAGGTGAGCCCGGTCACCGCCAGCAGCAGCCCGGTGATGGCCAAGCCGCACAATGCCACCTGCAGCAGCCCCAGCCCGAAGATGTCAACGCGCAACTGCCACAGCCGCGCCGGGCGCAGCTCCAGCCCGATAACGAACAGCAGCAGCACGATGCCGAACTCGGAGAAGGCGAGCGTCGACTGCGGGTTGGCGACAAGGCCGAACAGATGCGGCCCGATCAGCAGCCCGGCGGCAAGATAGCCGAGCACCGCTCCAAGCTTCAGCCGGTGAAACAGCGGCACCGCCACCGTCGCGGCGGCCAAATAGACCACGGCGTCGCGCAGCAGGGTCGGTTCGTGCGCGACCGCCATATCAGCGCCCCGCCGCGTCGGCCGCCGCATCGGCGGCGGTCTGGAAGGCGAGCAGGATCGACCCGTGGCGGCCCTTGTGCGGGCGGGCCGGCATCAGCGCCTCGATTCCCGGCCAGTCCCCCGGTGTCTCCGCCTCGCCCTTCAGATAGGCGGCCAGCGCATCGCGCGCGGCGGCCAGCTCCAGCGGCGTCTTGCCCAGCACCTCCGCCCCCATGATGGCCGCGGATGCCTGCCCCAGCGCACAGGCGCGCACCTCCTGCCCGAACCGCGCCACGCGGCCCGCCTCATCGAGATCGAGATCGACGATAATCCGGCTCCCGCAAATCGGGCTCACCCGCTGCACACTCGCCTGCGGCCCCTCGAGCCGCGCCTGATGCGGGATCGCCGCGGCAAGGCGCAGGATATGATTATTGTAGAGCGCCTCGGCCATTGCCGCCCTCTACTCGCTCGCGAGAGGCGCGGCTACTCCGCCGGGCGATACTCGGGCTTCACCAGCGTCGACACTTCGGGCTGCGGGAACACCCACAGCTCATAGCTGCCCTCGGCATAAGGGCCCGCGGTGTAGGGATCGAGATAGACCTTCAAACCGCCGGACGCATTCTCGTTCCAGCCGGCAAGCGTCACCGTCTGTTCGAGCAGCGGCGGGCAGGCGTCGAACTCGCCGCCGATCTTCACGCCGTCGCGCCGCTCGCTGCGTTCGCGGTCGAGCGCCTCGCAATAGGCCTTCTCGATCACCGGCTTCGCCTTCGCCCAGTCGGCGAACAGGTCGGGCAGCGCGAGGCGCTTGCCGATCTGCTTGTCCCAGATGATGCCGCGCGCGTAGTGCATGCCGTGCGCGCCGCCGGTGAAGGTGTCGGTGCTCGCGACGAGGCTGAGCAGCCGCGGCGTGTCCGCCTCCACCTTCCAGTCCTGTTGCCAATAATGGCCGAAGAACGGTGCATCGGGGCCGCGCGCCATGCGCTCCTCCTCGGCGCCCGCGCGCGCGTCTTCAAGCGCCTCCTGCGCCTCCTTGCGGAGCGCGGCCAGCAGCGGCGGGAAGGCGGCAACGTCGGGCACCATGCGCCAGCCGAAATCGAGCACCTCGCTCTGCTCGCGGATCAGCAGATCGCTAGCCGGGATCACCGCCGATGCGGCGGGCGCCTCGGCAGCAGGCTGCTCGGCCTTCGGCGCCTCGGGCGTGCTGCTGTCACAGGCGGCGACCGCCAGCAGCAGCATCGCGGCAAGGCCAAGCTTCAGGCGCGTTTCCATGTCGTTCCTCCGGGGCCATCTTCCAGAACGATCCCGGCGTCGGTCAGCTCCTGCCGGATGCGGTCGGCGGCGGCGAAATCCTTGGCCGCCCGAGCTGCATTTCGGGCCTGAATATGCTCTTCGATATCGTGCGGGAGGATCGGTGCAGAAACGATGGTTATCAGCTGTGGATGCTGAGCGGCATCTGCAGGATCGACCGAGACGATCGTCGCCCCCTTAAGCCACTCCTCCGGTTCGCTTTGCAGAATACCGAGCAGGCGACCGGCGGCCACCGCACCACCTAGGAGCACGGCGATCTCGTCCATGTAGTCTGCAACGAAATCCGCTTCGGATGAAAGATCACGGCCATCTTCAGCATTCTGCGCGTCGATGAGCTTACCGGCCCGCTTAAAGATGGCTGACACCTCGGAAATCGCCTTAGGCGTGTTTAAATCATCGCGAAGCGCCACCATCACCGTTTCCGGTGGCTGCGCAAGCGGGAGGTTCTTCCCTCGTAGGCGATGCCAGTTCAACCGCGCGTACCAGCGATCGAGCGTCTTCTTGTACTGCTCGATCAGCGCGTCGGTCCAGTCGAGCGGCTGGCGGTAGTGTGCCGACAGCAACGCCAGCCGCAGCACTTCGCCCTTGTGGCCCGCCGCCAGCAGCCGGTCGACGGTGATGACATTGCCGAGCGACTTCGACATCTTCTCGGCGTTCATCGACAGGAAACCGTTGTGCAGCCACACGCGCGCCAGCGGCGCGCCGCCGTGCGAGCAGGCGGACTGCGCCACCTCATTCTCATGGTGCGGGAACTGCAGGTCGATGCCGCCGGCGTGGATGTCGATGGTCTCGCCGAGATGCGCCTCGATCATCGCCGAGCATTCGATATGCCAGCCGGGGCGGCCGCGGCCCCAGGGCGAGTCCCAGCCGGGCTGGCTGTCGTCGCTCGGCTTCCACAGCACGAAATCGGCGGGCGAGCGCTTATAGGGGGCGACCTCGACGCGCGCGCCGGCGATCATCTCGTCCATCGGCCGCTTCGACAGCCGGCCATAATCGGGCCAGCTCGGCACGTCGAACAGCACATGGCCTTCGGCGGCATAGGCGTGGCCGGCGTCGATCAGCCGCTCGATCATCGCCACCATCTGCGGGACATGCGCGGTGGCATAGGGCTCGATATCGGGCCGGGCGACGCCGAGCGCGCCCATGTCGTCGAGATAATGCTGCGCAAACCGTGAGGTGATCGTCTCGATCGGCACGCCTTCGGCGGCGGCGGACGCGATGATCTTGTCCTCGATGTCGGTGATGTTGCGCGCGTAGACGACGCTGTCGGCGCCATAGCGATGGCGCAGCAGCCGCGCGAGCACGTCGAAGACGACAGCGGGGCGCGCGTTGCCGATATGGGCGCGGTTGTAAACGGTGGGGCCGCACACATACATCGTCACCCGCTTTTCATTGGCGGGCTTGAAAGGCTTCTTCTCACGCGTCAGCGTATTGTAGAGGTGGAGGTCCATGCGCGCGGGCTTAGCGGTTTCGGCCAGCAGCGTCATCCCTGCCCGTGGTGCGCGACGCCCTTGTCACCCCACAACCGTCATACCGGCGAAAGCCGGTATCCAGACCGGCCCGTCGAACTGGATACCGGCTTTCGCCGGTATGACGGAATGGGTGGGAGCTATTGCTGCTCCGGCTCTTCGCGCCCGCCGCTCTTCAGCAGCGCGTCGAGGCTTTCGCGGGCCGCTTCCTCATAGCCGCCGCCGTCGGTCGCGGTGGCGACGCCCGGCGCGGCGCGCTGCTCCTCGACCCAGTCGACGATCGCCTCGCTCGACAGCTTCAGCAGCGGATAGGTCTTCGCCGAGCGCAGCCAGTCGGGCTTGGGCTCGTCCTTTCCCCAGGTCACGTCGAAGAACAGGTTGATGAGCAGGAACAGCAAGGCCGCGCCGATCAGGCCCTTGATCGCGCCGAAGCCCAGGCCGAGCACCCGATCCACCGGCCCGACGATCGATTTCCGCGTCCGCTCGCCGAGCAAGCGGGCGATCAGGCGGAAGCCGATGAAGGTGACGAGGAAGATGAACACGAAGGCGAGGATCGCGCCGCCGGTCTCGGTGCCGGTGATGCCAGCCGCGAACGCCGAGCCGGGCTCGTAGAACAGCCGCAGCGCCGCGACGCCCGCCACCCAGGCGATCAGCGACAGGATTTCGGTGACGAACCCGCGCAGCACGCCGAGCACGGCGGCGGAGCCGATCATCAGGATGACGAGAATGTCGAACGCGGTCATGATGTCAGGCTTATGAGCGGCCGGTCAGATGGTCAACGAGTTGGCCGAGGCGACCGAACTGCGCCGCCTTCATCCCCTTGGGCACGCCGTTGCCGTTGGCGGGCATCAGCGCCTCGTGGAAGCCGAGCTTCGCCGCCTCTTTCAGCCGCAGCGCCGCGTGGCTGGCGGTGCGCACTTCGCCCGACAGCGCGATCTCGCCCATCGCCACCGTGTCGGTCGGGAAGGGCTGCTCGGTGAGCGCCGAAATGAGCGCCGCGGCCACCGCGAGATCGGCGGCCGGGTCGCTGACCTTCAGCCCGCCGGCGACGTTCAAATAGACTTCGCAGGTGGACAGCGAGAGCCCGCAGCGCGCCTCCAGCACCGCGAGGATCATCGCGAGGCGCGCCGAATCCCAGCCGACCACCGCGCGGCGCGGGGTGGCACCGCTGGCGATCCGCACCACCAGCGCCTGGATTTCGACCATCACCGGCCGCGTGCCCTCAAGCGCGGGAAACACCACCGATCCCGACACCGGCCGGTCGCGCTCGGTGAGGAACAGCGAGGAGGGATTGGCGACCTCGTCGAGACCGGCGGCGCCCATCGCGAACACACCGATCTCGTCGGTGCCGCCGAAGCGGTTCTTCACCGCGCGCAGGATGCGATACTGATGGCTGCGCTCGCCCTCGAAGTAGAGGACGGTGTCGACCATATGTTCGAGCACGCGCGGGCCGGCGATCTGGCCGTCCTTGGTGACATGGCCGACCAGCACCAGCGCGCAGCCCGAGGTCTTGGCGTAGCGGATCAGTTCCTGCGCGGCGGCGCGCACCTGGCTGACCGTCCCCGGCGCGCCTTCGAGCGTGTCCGAATGCATCGTCTGGATGGAGTCGATGACCAGCAGCGCCGGCGGCGGGCCCTTCGCCAGCGTCGTCAGGATGTCGCGCACCGACGTAGCGCTGGCGAGCGCCACCGGCGCCTTGTCGAGCCCGAGCCGCTGCGCGCGCAGCCGTACCTGATCCGCCGATTCCTCGCCGGTGATATAGGCGACGCCCCTGCCCGCCTGCGCCATGCGGCCGGCAGCCTGCAGCAGCAAGGTCGACTTGCCGATGCCGGGGTCGCCGCCGATCAGGATCGCTGAGGCCGGCACGATGCCGCCGCCGAGCGCGCGGTCCAATTCGGCGATGCCGCTCGGCAGCCGCGGCGGCAGCGCCACCGTCTCGTCGAGCCGCGTCATGTCGAGCAGCCGGCCACCGCTGGCGAGGCTGTGCTTGGCGGAGAAGGCGGTGACCGTCGCGGTCGCCTCGGCCTGGATGCTGTTCCATTCCTGGCAGTCGACGCACTGGCCCGCCCATTTGGCATGGGCGGCCCCGCAGGACTGGCAGACATAGCGGGTCGCGGCCTTGGCCATCTTCACTCCGGAAAATCGAACAGAAGGCGAACATATCGCCGTGTTGCGGAGAGAGCAACGCCGTAGCCGGAACGATTCCCGTTCATGTTCGCTATCGGTGCCGTAAGTGAGTTGCGTTCGACAGGGTAAGGTCGATGTTGCGTAAGCTGTTCTGTGCTGCCGGGCTGGCGCTGATTGCGGCGCCAGCCGCGGCGGAAACCCCCGAGATCACCACCGGCATCACCGCCGGCACGCTGGGCGTCGGCCCCGAGGTCGGCGTGCGGCTGGGGCCGAAGGTCGGCGTTCGCGCCAACGCGATGGTCGGCGGCACCGGCATCGTCGATATCGACGCGCAGTCGGACGATATCCCCTTCGACGGCGCGGTGCGCAGCCGCTCGGTCGGTGCGATGCTCGATTTCTATCCGGCGAACAATGGCTTCCGCGTGTCGGCCGGCTTCCGGATCAACGGCAACAAGGCGACCTTGCGCGCCACGCCGACCACCAACACGACCATCGGCCCGCGCAGCGTGACGCCGATGCAGGTTGGCACCTTGCGCGCCAGCTACCGCGTCCGCGACTGGGCGCCGACCCTGACGGTCGGATACTCGGGCGAGATCGCGCCGAAGCTGTCGCTGGGGGTGGAGGCGGGCGCCGTCTATCACGGCGCGCCGAAGATCACCTCGCTGACCTCGTCAGGCGGCTCGCTGTCGGGGGATGCGGGATTCGCGGCGGATCTGGAGACCGAGCGGATGCTGATCCAGAACGATATCAGCGACTATAAATTCTATCCGGTCGCCCAGGTGTCGCTCGCCTATCGCTTCTGAATGAAAGTGCGGCGGGCTCGGAACCGGGGGCACCAGGCGTTCCGAAAACCCGCCGCAGGGGGGAGAGAGGGTAAACCGCCGGGCCGGCATGTTCGGCTCCGCCCCGGCGTCTCACGATACTCAGCAGCAGATACGGTGAGGATTTCTACCCGGATGCAAATCCGCGTAGATTATTTTTACCCGGGTAATTTTTCTAAATTTGGGTGAGCTTGCCCGAGGCGATAACGGCGCCGGTGGGGCCGCCGGTCGGCGAGCCGCCGGTCGGTTCGATCGACACCGCAAGCGTCGCACCGGCCGCAAGATCGGCGCGGACATCGCCCGGCATCGCATAGGCCTTCGGATTGCCGGCATCGATGACGCCGAGCGACCGCGGCGCCTTGTCACCGACGATGATCCACAGTTCGAGGACCTGCGTCGGCTTCAACTCATAGTCGCCGGTCGGGGTGACGATGAAGCGGCGGTTCGACGGATCGTAGGACGCGGCGAGCAGCGCGGCGCCGCCTTCCATCGTCACCGGCGCGGCCGACATCGGCTCGGTCACCGCCTGCTGGAACCCGGTCGCGGGCGTCGCAGCCGTCGGCACTGGCGCGGTCTGCGGCGAGACCAGAAGGGCGGCGAACACCGCGGCGGCGCCGGCGGTGGCGAAGGAGAGGCCGCGCCAGAAGGCGAGGCTCGACCAGATGCCGGTCTTTTCAGCCGCGACGGGCGCGTAGCTCACCTGCTCGGCGGCGCGGGGGGCGGGGGCGATCGCGGTATCGATGCGGCTCCAGAGGTCGGCGGGGGGTGCTACGGCGGCGACGGTCTCGACCATCGGCTCTATATCGGCCTGCCAGCGAGCGACCAGCGCGGCGAAGGCGGGGTCGCGCGCCAGCAGGTCCTCGGCAGTGCGACGCTCGGCGGCGTCGAGCACGCCAAGGGCGTACTCGGCGGCCAGCGCCTCCTGCTCGGTCCAGTCCTGATCGCCGTCGCCGCTCATGCCGCTTCCAGCTTGCTCCTCAAACTCAACATGCCTCGCCGGATCCAGCTCTTCATCGTCCCCTCCGGCACGCCGGCGCGTGCTGCGAGGGTCTGGTAGGTCGCACCTTCGAAGAAGGCGCTGCGGATCGCCGCAGCCGCCTTGGGGTCGATCGAGGCCAGCGCGGCTTCAATCCGCCGCGCATCCTCCGAACGCTCCGCCATCACGTCTGCGCCGTCGCTTGAATCCGCCACCTCGAACGCATCGTCCAAGGGGCGCATGTCGCGCGACCCGCGTGACCGCAGCCGATCGATCGACCTGTTGCGCGCGATCGTGGCCACCCAGGTGATCGGGCTTGCGCGGGTCGGATCGAACTCCGCCGCCTTGCGCCAGATCGTCAGGTACACGTCCTGCAACACGTCCTCGGCCTCGCCGCGGTCGTTCAAGATACGGAGGCAGACGCCAAAGAGTTTCGCGGAAGTCGAATCATAGACGTATTTTAGCGCCGCGCGGTCGCCGTTCGCGGTGCGCTGCAGCGCATCGACGAGGGCATCGCGGGGGGTCACCGATTGAGCACGCCCGTCTTGATCGGCCCTTCGGCGCGGCCGTTCACGAACTGGTCGACATAAGGGTTGCCGCTCGAGTGGATAATATCCCGCGGGCCGTCCCAGATGATCTTGCCGTTGTACAGCATGGCCACACGATGCGCGATTTTTCGCGCCGACGCCATATCGTGCGTGATGGTCAGCGCGGTGACCCCCAGATCGCGCACCAGGCTGACGATCAGGTCGTTGATCACGTCGGCGCGGATCGGGTCGAGGCCGGTGGTCGGCTCGTCGAAGAAGATGATCTCCGGCTTCGCGGCAATGGCACGGGCGAGCGCCACGCGCTTCTGCATGCCGCCCGACAGTTCGGAGGGGCGGAGGTCGGCAACGGCGGGATCGAGCCCGACCTTCTGCAGCAGCTCGACCGCGAGGGCGTGGAGCTTGGCGTTGCCGCGGCGGCCCTGCGTCAGCGCGAAGGTGATGTTGCGCCACACCGGCATCGAATCGAACAGCGCGCCGCCCTGGAACAGCATGCCGAAGCGCGCGCGGTGCGCGGCGCGGGCACGACCGCGCAGGCGGGTGACGTCCTCGCCATCGACGAAAATCTGCCCCTCGTCGGGCTGCAGCAGGCCGAGGATGCACTTCAGCATCACCGACTTGCCGGTGCCCGAGCCGCCGATGACGACGAGCGATTCGCCCGGCGCGATCGACAGGTTCAGCTTGTCGAGCACGACCTTCCGGCCGAAGCGCTTCGAGACGCCGCGAAGTTCGATCTTCGGGGTCATGAGCCGAACACCACGACGGTGATGATGAGGTTCGCCAGCAGGATAAGGATGAACGCCGACACCACCGCGTTGGTGGTGGCGCGCCCGACGCCCGCGGCGCCGCCCGACGAGTGGAAGCCGTTGTAGCAGCCCATCAATGCGATGATGAAGCCGAACACCCCCGCCTTGACCATCGATGACACGACGTCGCCGGTTTCGAGATACTGGCTGGTGATCGACAGATAGTTGGCGCTGTTGAAGCCGAGCCGCTCGGTGCCGATCAGGAAGCCGCCGTAGACGCCGATGATGTTGGCGACGAGCACCAGCACCGGCAGCACCAGCACCGCCGCGATCAGGCGCGGCGCGATCAGATACTGGTAGGGGTCGGTGCGCAGCGTGGTCAGCGCGTCGATCTGCTCGGTAACGCGCATCGTGCCGAGTTCGGCCGCCATCGCCGAGGAGACGCGGCCCGCCACCATCAGGCCGCCCAGCACCGGGCCGAGCTCACGCACCACCGCGATGACGGTGACGGCGGGGACGGTGCTCTCCGCATTGAAGCGGCCGCCGCCGACGAAAATCTGCTGCGCCATCGCCGCGCCGGTGAACAGCGCGGTCAGGCCGACGACCGGCAGCGAGAAATAGCCGATGGTCAGCATCTGTTCGATGATGCGCGACGGATAATAGGGCGGCAGCACCGCGCGGCTGATCGCGCGCCAGGTGAACTGCGCCAGCCGGCCGACGGCGCCGAGGCCACCGAGCACGAAGCTGCCGATGCCGACGAGGAAGCCGATCAGGTCTTTGAGCAGGCGATGCATCATAGGTAACGGCGCTGATAGCGGGCGCCGAGACAAGTCAGCAACTCATATTGCGACAACCCCGATGCGGCGGAGGCGCGCGGCAGGTCGAAATCGACCTCGACCCAGTCGCCTTCCGTGAGCGCCGCACCGCTCGCGTCGATGGCGGTGAGGTCCATCGAGACGCGCCCGAGGACGGGGAGTGCCGCGCCGCCGGCCAGCGCCTGCCCGACGCCTGAGAAGGCGCGGAGATAGCCGTCGGCATAGCCGAGGTTGAGGATGGCGACTTGGGTGTCGGCCTTGGCCGCGAAGGTGCGGTTGTAGCCGATCGCCTCGCCGGCCTTCAGCGTGCGCGTCTGCACCACCTGCGCCTCGGCGCGCACCACCTGCCTGAGCTGGCCGGCGGCGGCGGGATGCGGCACGCCGCCGTAGAGGCCAAGGCCGGGGCGGGTGAGATCGAAATGATAGGCGGCGCCCTCACAGACGCCCGCTGAATTGGCGAAGCTGCGCTGGCGGGCGGGCACGTCGAGCGCGCGAAAGGCGGCAAGCTGGCGCACGTTCATCGGATGGCCGGGTTCGTCGGCGCAGGCGAGGTGGCTGTGCAAGGTGTCGATGGCGAGCCCGTCGAGCGCGGCTAGCTCGTCGAGGCCGAGGCCAAGACGATTCATGCCGGTATCAACCATCACGTCGCAGCGGCGGCCGGGTGCGGCGTCGCGCCAGCGGGCGACCTGCTCGGCGCTGACCAGCATGGGGATGGCGTCGCTGGCCACCGCGAAGGCGAGATCGTCGGGCAGGACGCCGTGGAGGATACGCAACGTCGCGCCGGCGGGCAGCGGCAGCAACCCGGCGGCCTCCGACCAGGTGGCAACGAAGAAATCGCGGCAGCCTTCCGCCGCCAGCCGCTCGACGACGGCCTTGGCCCCGACCCCGTACGCATCGGCCTTCACAGCCGCCCCGCAGGCGGCGGGCGCCGAGGCACGCGCGAACCAGCGCCAGTTATGCGCGAGCGCGTCGAGATCGATCGTCAGGCGAAGAGGCGCCGGCGGCTGCATCGGCGCGGCAGTAGCGGGGTGAGAAGCCGAGGGCAAATCGGCGGCGGGCTCGGCGACGGACATTGCCGTCATAGTAGCGCTCACCCTCGTCTTAGCGAGATGGCGTATTTTTGTTGTGCCGTGCTGAGCTTGTAGAAGGGCGAGTGCGCGCTCCCTTCCCTCTCTCTATCGTCATCCCCGCGAAGGCGGGGATCCATTCTCCGAAGCGTCGGCGGTAATGGATCCCCGCCTTCGCGGGGATGACGGTGTTAAGAATGGGGTGAGCGCTACTGGAAGGGCAGTGCGCCTCAGGAGCGGATGGATGCAGGTGCTTCCCCGCCCCTGCCCCTGCCCCTGCCCCGCTACTCGTACTGGTCCGGCAGATAGCCCTCGTCGACGATGTCGCTGAACTTCGTCGTCATCTTGTGGAACATCATCGGGACGATGCCGGTGGAGCCGTGGCGCTGCTTGGCGACGATGCATTCGGCGCGGCCTTCGACCTTGTGGGCCTTGTCCAGCCAGGCCTGGAACTTCTCCGTTCCGTCCTCGGGCTTCTTCGTGGCGTGATAATATTCCTCGCGGTACACGAACATCACGATATCGGCGTCCTGCTCGATGGTGCCCGATTCGCGAAGGTCGGAGAGCAGGGGCCGCTTGTCCTCGCGCTGCTCGACGGCGCGGCTGAGCTGCGAGAGCGCCAGCACCGGCACGTTCAGTTCTTTGGCCAGCGTCTTCAGGCCGCGGGTGATCTCCGAGATTTCCTGCACGCGGTTGTCGCCCGAGGATTTGGAGGTGCCCTGCAAGAGCTGAAGGTAATCGACGACGATCAGCCCGATGCCGCGCTGGCGCTTCAGACGGCGGGCGCGGGTGCGCAGCGCGGCGATGGTGAGGCCGGGCGTATCGTCGATGTAGAGCGGCAGATTTTCAAGATCGGCGGCGGCGCGGGCCAGGTGGCGAAAATCATTCTGGCTGATCTTGCCCATGCGCAGCGCTTCCGAGGACAGCCCCGACTGCTCGGCGAGGATACGCGTCGCCAACTGGTCCGACGACATTTCGAGCGAGAAGAAGGCGACGCCGGCGCCGGCGGATTCGGTGGCCGAGGTGCCGAAATCCTTGTCTTTCATCAGCCGCTGCGCGGCCGAGAAGGCAATATTGGTCGCAAGCGCGGTCTTTCCCATCGCCGGACGGCCAGCGAGAATAACGAGGTCGGAGCGGTGCAGGCCGCCGATCTTGGCGTTGAGACCTTCAAGTCCGGTGGTGATGCCTGACAGCGAGCCGCCCGACTTGATGGCCCGCTGCGCCATGTCGACCGCAAGCATCGCCGAGGTCTTGAAATCCTTGACGCTGCCGGTGACCTCGCCCTGCTCGGCGACCTTGTACAGCGCCATCTCGGCTTCCTGCACCTTCGCCTGCGGGTCGATATCCTCGCTCAGATCGGTTGCCGACGTCACCATCTCTCGCCCCACGCGGACGAGTTCGCGCAACAGGGCGAGATCGTAGATCTGATTGGCGAAGTCGGTCGCCGCAATCAGCGCGCTGGCGCCGCCGTCCACGTTGATGAGCTGGATGAGATAGTCCGAAGGCGTATCGGCAAACTCAGGGTCGCCGAACAGCATCGGCCGCAACGTGACCGCCGTGGCGATCTGATTGCGATCGGCGACGCGCAGGATGAGTTCATAGATGCGCCCGTTGAGCGGGCTGAAGAAATGCTCCGGCCGCAGCTTCGACTGCACATCCTCGATGAGCCGGTTGTCGATCAGCAACGCACCAAGGAGCGCAGCCTCGGTATCGAGGTTCTGCGGAAGCGACGGCGGAGTCGTCGAATCATTTGCTACGGAACGCAGGGGTGTGATCGCCATGCCAGCTTACTCTCATTGAACCGCGCCGGGTCCAAAACCCATTGGGGATCGTTCCGGTAGAACCCGAACTTCGCGGGGGATAGCCTGTGGATAAGTTCGCTGACTCGATGCGATATCGTCGCACCCGTCACCCGACCTGCTGCGTCAGACGGTCGATCAGGTCGCCCGACTGCATGAGATGGTCGCGATCCGTGCCCAACGCCATGTTACCACAACGAAGATCAGGAAGGCGATCTGGCTTAAAAGCTGAGGGCTCGACGCCACATAGCCGAACAGCGCGCCTTCCGGCAGGCGGCGGGTCGTCACGGCGAGGTTGTGAGCCACATTCGTCGAGATAACCAACAACGCTGCCGGAACGCCGATGCGCGGCCGAACCAGCAGCAGGACGGCGATAAGCGGGTCGATGACCGTCAGGCTCGACCAATAGGCGGCACTAACGCCACCGACCCCATGATAATCCCACAGCACTCCGTGCTGCAGCAAAGTGCGCGCGTGGTTCAGCCCGGCCAGCAGCAGGCAGGCGGCCCAGATGCCTCGGACGATGCGGCCTCGACGTTCAGCTGACGCCTTGTGTTCAGGCGGCGTCATCGACCTCCTTCTTCAAACGATCGATCAGGTCGCCAGAGTGCGTCAGATATTCGCGCTCGGCGTCGAGAATGGCGTGGAAGGCGCGGCGCTTGAGCTTGTCGGTAAGGCCGGCGGGCAGCGCGGTGCCGCGCGGCAAGGAGCTGGCGACGATGTCGATGAGGCGTTCGGCGGCGTGGAGGCGCCCCCACAGATAATCGTTCTCCCGCCACGCCCGCGAGAAGAAGGCGCCGAAGGCGTTGAACTGGATGCCTTTCAGGGTCGCCGCCGCTCCGCCCTCGCGGATCGCGGTGGCGTCGTCGGGGGAGATGCGGTCGACCTTGATCTCGTCGAACTCGTCGAGGCCGTCGGTCTGTAGGAGCGGCAAGGTGGCGATGTCGAAGAAGGGGTAGCCGAGATAGGCGAGCACCAGCGAGCGGCGTACCGGCTTGCTGATATCATCGGCCATCAGCAATTCGATCATCCGCGCGTCGGCGGCCGCGTCGAGCGCCGACAGGCCGAGCGCGTCGCCGAGCGCGTCGAGCGCCGGCTGCGGGTCTTCTGCCAGGTCCCGCGCGGGCTCGCGCACGTCGCTGCCGAAGAAGCCGGGGGTGCGGCGATCGAGATAGGGCGCCAGCAGTTCGTAGAGGCCGGTCTTCATATGATCGAGCGCGGCGGGCGACTGGCCTTCGGGCAGGTCCGCCATCGTCAGGTTCAGGGTGCGGATGACGAAGCGCAGCCGGCGGATGCGGTACTGGATGTCGAAGCGCTTCAGGAAGGCGATGCAGGCGGTGGTGCCGCCGAGCAGCCCCGGTTTGGCCGTGACGTCGTTGACGGCGTTGCGGTTGACCCAGCGCCACAGCGAGGAACGGACGCGCTCGCGGGCGTCGCGCGCGACATGGTCGCCGAGGGGCGACAGCATCTCGGCGATATGCTCGACGACATGGCTGAGCTTCAGGTGCGCGTAGGCGGCATAGGCATAGCCGGCCTCGCGCGCGGCGGCCGTCTGCACCCGCGAGCGCCATTCGGTGAGCCGCGCGGTGGTGAGGCCGAAGAACATCAAGGTGCGGCCGAGCTCGCGCTCGATCGCGGCGTCGACCTCGTCGCGCATGCCGGCGACGATATGGCGGAGACGGCGGACGCGCCTTGAGAGCGTGCCGAGCGATTCCAGATTGTCGCGGATCGGCTGTTCGCGCGGGATGTTCGACAGCGAATGCAGGATGGCGGTGAAGAAGCCCGGCGGCTCGTCGCTGCGCCCGCCCTTCATGCGGAACAGATGCCCGCCGGGCTTGGGGTCGATGTAGACAAAGCGCCGGTCGACCTCGCGGTGGGCCGGGCGCGCCCGCAATGCGTCGATGGCGGGGCGGAACGGGGCGTTGGCGAGCACGCTGCCGTCGATCAGCGAGGCGTCCATCGGGTCGAGCCCCGCCGCCACCCGCTTGGCGAAGGCGCGCTGCAGGAAGGCGTCGCGGTCAGGCCAGACATCGCCGATCTCGCCGAGCACCTCGTCGAGTTCGCCGGCGCGGAACGGCGGGAAGGCGCCCGGGAAGGAGGCGGTGGCGCGCGCGGCGAAGGTCAGCGCGGCGCGGGTGCCGATGGCGCGCGGCGCGGTGCGCCCCTCGTCGCGGAAGCTGATCAGCAGGCGATGCTCGGTTTCCATCACCGAGGGCGGCGAATTCAAGGGCAGATGCTCGGGATAGCCGTAGAAATCGGTGGTGGTGACGAACAGGTCGAGCGGCTGGCCGGGGGGTAGCAGCGCCGGGGTGCGCTTGCCCTGCTCCATCGCCTCCAGCGCCTCGTAGAGCAGCCGGGTGAAGCCGGCGCCCGAGAAGGGTGGCTCGAACCAGCGCGAGCGGATGAAGCGCGACAGCTTCAGCCGCACTTCCTCGCGCGCCACGGGGTCGGCGATGCGGTCGACGTCGTCGCCGCGGTCGCGCGAGGCGAACCAGACCAGCGGGCGGGCGTAGAGCTTGCTCCACGCCGAGGCCGGGGCCGCGTCGGGGTCGAGCAGCTTTTCGATATCGGCGTTTTCGAGCCAGAGGTGGCGTAAGGGTTCCATGTCGTGGCCGCCGGCGACGGCATGGGCGAGCTGGATGCCGTTGATGCCGCCGGCGCTGGCGCCCGCGACGATATCGACGACGAGGCGCAAATTCACATGCGGCGCCATCGCCTGCAGCAGGTCACGGTAGACGACGGCGCTGTCGTCGAGCGAATCGGCGGGCTCGCCGCGTTCGTGCACCGATCGGCTGGCGCGCAGCAGCTTCCACGCCTCCTTGACGATGCCGTGCATGTACACCGCGAGGCTGACGCCGCCGTAGCAGACCAAGGCCAGCCGAAGCTCTTTTTCCCGCAACCCGCTCGCTCCTCAGCCCTCGTTCACATTGAACCATCGCATATGGGACTCGTTCAACCCCGCAGAGACGATTGAGGGAAGGAACAACGATGAAGCAGTTTATACTGGTAGCGATGGCCGGCGCTTCGCTCGCCGCCTGCGCCGACACCAACAACGGCCTTGGCAATATCGCCGACAACAGCACCGTCCGGGCCGGCGCCATCGGCGCGGCGGGCGGCGCCGCGATCGGCGCGGTCGTGCCGGGCCTGTCGACCGCCGAAGGCGCGGCGATCGGCGCCGCGGTCGGCGTGATCGCCGACGCGACCGGCGTGCTGCGCGACCGCAACGGCCGCACCGCGGGCGGCTATGGCGGCGCCGGCTGGGCGGAGATCGACAGCGACGTCCGCAACGATGTCGCGCTGCAGCAGCGCGTCATCGCCCGCTATGACACCAATCGCGACAACTCGCTGGATCGCGCCGAAGGCCAGCTGGCCGATCGCGACCTGAAGCGGCTGATGGACACCGACAACAACGGCAACATCAGCAACGACGAATATAACCGCAACCGCGAGTACGCGCTGCGCAATATCTAGCGAAGTGCATAGGCCCCTCCCGCTTGCACAAGCGGCGGGAGGGGTCCAGCATCCGGCCCTCTGGCTAATCGGGGGAGGATGCCGTGAACCTAAGTCCCAATGATATCTCCGTTCTGCACGCCGTGCTCGGCATGGCGGTGCTCAGCCTCGTCATGTTCATCTGGATGTACGCCAAGCGCATCCCGGCGATGAACGCGGCGAAGGTCGATCCGCAGGCGGCGATGCACCCGGGCTCCTTGAACAGCCTGCCGAGCGACGCGCGCCGGGTGGCGGACAATTACAATCACCTCTGGGAAGCGCCGACGCTGTTCTATGCGATGGCCTTCTATATCGTGGTGATCGGTCATGCCGACCAGCTGCACGTGTGGTGCGCCTGGGCCTATCTGGGCCTGCGCGTGCTGCATTCGCTGGTGCAGGCGACGTTCAACAAGGTGGCACTGCGCTTCCTGCTGTTCACGCTATCGTGGGTGGCGCTCGGCGTGATGATCGTGCGGGAATTGCTGGCGGCGCTCTAGCGGCGCTCCGGCGCGGGAGCCTCGACTACGAAATCAAGCACGCGACCATGGCGCGCGACGGCCTTCATCAACTGGTCGTCGCTGCGCAGCCGCTCGCGGAAAGCCTGGGTGCGGAGCACGCTCGGCGTGGCGCGGCGCACCTGGTTGACCGGTTGTAGATAGATCAACGGGAAGCTGCGGCGATCACGATTAGCCAGCAGCGACATGAGAAAGCTTCGCGCATCGGCGAGACGGCCCGTGCAAGCCAGAAGCGCCATGTAAGATGCCGGCAGCCGCTGTTGCGCGGCGGTGACGATATTAGCCGAAGACGCATCTTGCGATCGACCGAGTTCGTGAAGCGCGCAGGCCCTGACACCATGCATCGCCACCCTGGCCCCCTCATTCACCGCCGGGCCGAGAGCCTCGGCCTCCGCGATCACCGGCTCGATGGCGGCCAGCGCGGCTTCCGTGCGTCCGAAATCCAACAGGAGGCGGGCGCCGTTCGCGGTGTAGTTCAGCCGGCTGGCATCGTCCTTCGACCCGTTGCTCGGCGAGCTTGCGGAGCAAGGCCAGCCCGTCGTCCAAGCGGCCGTTGACCGCCAGCGATGTTGCGACGAGGGGCGCGAGCGACGGCGCATCATCCTCGGGATCATCGAGCGCGGGGTCGCTGAGGATCGGCAGGAAAAGGTCGATCACCGCCGCGTCATCGCCCGCCGCGCGAAGATACCCCGCATAGCCTCGCGCCGCGCCGAGTGCGCGGCTTGCTTCCCAATCGCGCTTCCGTTCGGCGGCGTACATTGCCCACTGCCGCTCAAGGCGCGCGCCCGCCCAGTTCTCGATGGCAGGCCAGAGGCGCGTGAACTCCTTGTCGACGAGCAGCATGGCGAATTGATCGGGATGATAGAGCGACGGCACCAGCGCCTGTGCCCCCGCGACGTCGCCGGCGCGCATCTTGGCGCGAAGGCTCGACATCGCCAACGCGGCCTGATCGCCAGCGTCGCCCATCACAAAGCCGATTTCGGACAGGCGGGCGGCGAGAAGATCAGCCCGCCGCGTATCGCCGCCGTCGCGAAGCCGGCCCACCAGGGCCTCGATGAGATCGCGGTCGGAGCTTGCGGCCAGGGCAGGATCGTCCCGGCTGACCGTCAGCCAGAGATCAGCGGCACGCGCAGGATTGCCCCCATAGGTATGGATTATCGCGCCAAGGTACTTCGGAACCGCCTCCGCCGGCAGCAGCCGGATGGCCTCGTCGATCGACTGACGGGCGGTGGTCATGACTTGCAGGCTGTCGCTGTCGCCCTGCATCAGCATGTCGGCGCGCGTGAACTGCACGTAGCCGCGCAGCGGCGTCGGGGCGATGAGCTTGGCCAGCACAGCTTCGAGGCGGGGAAGGAGCCGCGCGGCGCTGTCGCCACCGCTATACTCCGCCATGATCGACAACAGCTCGGGCAGATGCTCTCGCTCGGCAGGCGTTACGATGGCCGACGGATCCAGGCGCTGCGCGTGCGCAGGCTCCGGCGCCGCGATCAGCAACCCCGTCAACAATGCTATCGCCATCAACCGCATGATGAGCCCCCCAGCGCATGATAGGCGGGGCCGGCTTGCTTCTCAAATGCTGCGATCTCGCGGCCGCCCCTATTCAGCCGCTTCCATCGCTTCGGCCTCTGCCTCCGCCTGCTGGCGCAGCCACATCGCGGCGTAGAGGCCGTCGCGCGCCAGCAGCAGGGCGTGGGTGCCGCGTTCGACGATGCGGCCCTGATCCATGACGATGATCTCGTCGGCGTCGACCACCGTCGAGAGGCGGTGGGCGATAACGAGCGTGGTGCGATGCTCGGCGACGCGCTTCAGCGCCGACTGGATGTCCGCCTCGGTCGCGGAATCGAGCGCGCTGGTCGCCTCGTCGAGGATGAGGATGGCGGGGTCCTTGAGGATGGTGCGCGCGATGGCGACGCGCTGCTTCTCGCCGCCCGAGAGCTTCAATCCGCGCTCGCCGACCGTCGTTTCATAGCCGTCGGGCAGCGACATGACGAAATCGTGGATCTGCGCTTGCCGGGCGGCGACCTCGATCTCGGCCTGCGACGCGCCGGCGCGGCCGTAGCCGATATTGTAGGCGATGCTGTCGTTGAACAGCACGGTGTCCTGCGGGACGATGCCGATGGCAGCGCGCAGGCTGGCTTGCGTGACCTGCGAAATATCCTGCCCGTCGATCGTCACCCGGCCGCCGGCGATGTCGTAGAAGCGGTAGAGGATGCGGCTGATCGTCGATTTGCCCGCACCCGAATGGCCGACGATGGCGAGGGTGGCGCCGGGTGCCACGTCGAGGTCGAGGTCATGGAGGATCGGCCGCCGCGCCTCATAGGCGAAATCGACATGCTCGAAGCGGACATGGCCGCCGCTGACGGCGAGCGGCGGCGCGCCGGGGGCATCCTCGATCTCGGCCTCGGTATCGAGCAGGGTGAACATCTGCTCCATGTCGATCAGGCCCTGCTTGATCTCGCGATAGACCCAGCCGAGCATGTCGAGCGGGCGGAAGAGCTGCGCGAGCAGGGTGTTGACCAGCACCACATCGCCGACGGTCAGCCGCCCTTGCGCGAAGCCCCACACCGTCCACGCCATCGCGGCGCCCATCATCAAATTGGTGATCAGCGACTGGCCCACGTTGAGCGCAGCGAGGCTGGTCTCGTTCTTCACCGCCGCGTCGCGGTAGCGGGTGATCGCGCCGCGGTAATGGTCGTGCTCGACCTGCTCGGCGCTGAAATATTTGACGGTTTCATAGTTGAGGAGGCTGTCGACGGCGCGCGCGGTCGCCTTGTTGTCATGGTCGACCATCTGCCGCCGCACCCGGTTGCGCCAGTCGGTGACGATGCGGGTGTAGAGGATATAGACGGCGACCATCACCAGGGTGGCGACCACCAGCGGCCAGCCGAGCTTCACCCCGAAGATGATGCAGACGGCGGTCAGCTCGATGATCGTCGGGGCGATGTTGAAGAGGAGGAAGTAGAGCATCGTATCGACGCTCTTGGTCCCGCGCTCGACGATGCGGGTGAGCGAGCCGGTGCGGCGCTCGAGGTGGAAACGCAGCGAAAGGCGGTGGATCTGCGCGAACACGTCGAGCGCGAGGTTGCGCGCCGCGGTCTGGCCGACGCGCTCGAACACGGCGTTGCGCAGATTGTCGAACAGCACCCCGCCGAAGCGCGCGCCGGCGTAGGCGACCACCAGCCCGACCGCGAGCGCGATGCCGGCGTCGACGCCCTTCGCCAGCTCGTCGATCGCGCCCTTGTAGGCGAAGGGCATGACCAAGGTGATCGCCTTCGCGAGCAGCACCAGTACCAAAGCGACCGCCACCCGCACCCGCAGGCCCGGCGATTCCGCCGGCCAGAGATAGGGCAGGAAGCGACGCAAAGTGGTGAACGACGGGGAGGGCTGCATGTGCTCCCTAGATAGGCCTGAATCGGCTCGTCGCAACGCGGTTCCGTTTAAGGAACCCTGCATCGATCCGTCTGTTGACTCCGTATCTCCGGCACGAGGCGGGTACCGATGAAAGAAGCACTGATCATCATGGCGATCCTCGGCTGCGCCGACGACAACAGCCAGTGCCAGACCGTGCAGCGCGTCACCGTGCCGTTCGAGACGGTCGCCGATTGCCGCGCCGCGCAGCCGGCGGTGCTCGAGAAGCTCACCATGCTCGATTATCCGGTCATTGTCGCCGATTGCCAGCGCTCGCCGGTGAACCAGCTGGCCGACGCCCGCCCGATCGGCTGATTTCCCGGCAACTTATAAGTTCTTCGGATCGTTGGCGGCACGTACCTTAGTCAGGAGCGTGCCATGAGCGTCGAACATGCCAAGATCAACGAGGACGGGCTGCCCGGCCATGAGCGCCGGATGGACGAGAAGCCCGATTTCATGCCGCGCTACGAAGGCTCCGACCGCTTGGCCGGCAAATCGGCGATCGTCACCGGCGGCGACAGCGGCATCGGCCGCGCGGTCGCCATCCTGTTCGCCCGCGAGGGCGCCAACGTCACCATCGTCCACCTCGAGGAGGATGACGACGCCGCGATCACCGCGCACCATGTCGAGGACGAGGGCCGGCGCTGCCTGATCCTGCGCGGCGATGTCGGCGACAAGCTATTCTGCGAGGAGATCGTCCGCCGCCATGTCGAGGCGTTCGGCGGGCTCGACGTGCTGGTCAACAACGCCGGCGAGCAGCATCCTGACAAGGACATCCGCGACGTTACCGAGGAACAGCTGAAGCGCACCTTCCAGACCAATTTCTACGGCTATTTCTTCATGGTGCAGGCGGCGGTCGGGCATCTGAAGAAGGGCAGCTCGATCATCAACTGCACCTCGGTCACCAGCTTCGAAGGCTCGGAGGAGCTGCTCGACTATTCGTCGACCAAGGGCGCGATCACGTCGTTTACCCGCGCGCTGTCGGGCAACCTCGCCGAGAAGGGCATACGCGTGAATGGCGTGGCGCCGGGGCCGATCTGGACGCCGCTCAACCCCTGCGGCGGCGCCAGCAAGGAGAAGCTGAAGACCTTTGGCGAGAACACCCCGATGGGCCGCCCCGGCGAACCCTGGGAGGTGGCGCCGAGCTTCCTGTTCCTCGCCTGCGACGACGGCAGCTACTTCACCGGCCAGATCCTGCACCCCAACGGCGGCACCATCGTCGGCGGCTGATGCTTGCTCCTACCAGGGCGGGCGTCTAAGCCCGCCTTGTACAGGGGGAGTTGCCGCGCATGTCGGTGCGCAAGTCGATGGCCTGGTCGCTGACCGGCAGCTTCGGCTTCTTCGTCGTCCAGTTCGTCGCGTCGGTCATCGTCGCGCGGCTGCTGACGCCCGTGGAGATGGGCGTCTATGGCGTCGCGCTGGCCGCGCTGACCCTGCTCACCGCCTTCCAGAACCTCGGCTTCCAGAGCTTCATCATCCGCGAGACGGACATGGACCGGGCGACGCTCGGCACCGTGCACAGCATGGCCGTACTGCAGGCGCTCGGCCTGGCGGTGCTGCTCTATGCCGGCGCGCCGCTGCTCGCCGATTTCCTCGACGAACCGCGCATCACCCATGCGCTACGCATCCTCAGCCTCTACGCGATCTTCGTGCCGGTCGAGACGCTGGCGAGCGGGCATTTGCAGAAGCGCGGGCGCTTCGACCTGCTGACCGCGATGGCATTGTCGCGCGTGCTGGTCAGCGCCATTGCCTCCGTTGCGCTCGCCTATGCGGGCTTCTCCTATGCCAGCATGCCCTGGGGCTCGGTGATCGGGCAGGTGGTCGCCACTGCCGCGGCCTTCCTGCTCGCCGGGCGCGATCTCGCCGTCCGCCCGACGCTGTCGCGCTGGCGCGCCGTCTGGGCCTATGGCTCCAACATCCTTGCGACGATGGCGCTCGCCAACATCTTCTCGCGCCTGCCCGATATCGCGCTTGGCAAGCTGGCGGGCGTCGCGATGGTCGGCCTCTATGGCCGCGCCTCGGGGATCATCGAAAGCTTCAACACCGGCGTGATGTACGGCGTGCAGCGCGTCATCATGAAGGCGATGGTCGACAGCCGTGACCAGATCGGCCGTATCGACCATGTCTATCTGCGCGCCGTGCGCGCCGCGACCGGGCTGTTCTGGCCGATGTATGCCGGGCTCGGCGTGCTGGCGACGCCGGTGATCGTCATGGTCTATGGCGAGCGCTGGGCCGCCGCCGCGCCGGTTCTGGCGCTGCTCTGCCTCGCCGCGATCGTGCAGACCGGACTGGTCGCGCGGCAGGAAGTGCTGATCGTCACCAAGCATGAGCGGGTGCTGCCCCGTCTCGAAGGCACGCGCGGCGTCATCGGCCTCGGCCTGTTCATCGCCGGCGCCAGCCAGGGCCTTGCCCCCGCTGCCGCCTCACGCATCGCCGAGGCGCTGGCGCAGCATCTGCTGTTCGTGCGCGAAATCCGAGGCGCGATCGGGTCGCGCTTCGCCGACATCTATCGCTGCTATGCGGGGAGCGCCGCCGTCGCGGCAGCGGCCGCCCTGCCTGCCGCGCTGCTGATGCAATGGCGGGGCTGGCCGGCAACGCTGCCGGTGGGCGAGATGCTGAGCGCGATCGGCGCCGGCATCCTGCTGTGGCTGGCGATGCTGTTCATCGTTGGCCACGAGCTTCGTCATGAAGTGGTGAAGCTGCTGGGTACCGTCCGCCGCCGCTTCAGCTAGCGGCTATTCTTCGTCACGATCCAGGCGATGACTGCCGGCGAGGCCGCCCTTGCGCCCCGCTTCGCGCGCCAATTCGGGATTGGCGGCGAACCCGCCGCCCCGGCTTATCTGGCCGCCGCGCCGCGACACCTCGCGATGCCGATCCGGGTCCATCGATCCAAAACCACGCGCCGAGATGCGGTCGTCGTCATTCGCCATCGCTCACTCTCCCATTGTGGTCGAATGACCGACCAACCGGGCCCGCGGGGAGACCGTTCCCGAGGTTTCGACGAGGCGAGCGGCGCACGCGTTAGCGGGTGCCGGCTAGCGGGTAGCGCTGCCGTCGTCGGTGGTCGCCTTGTTCAGCTCGACCTTGGGGATGGCGACGGCCTTTTCGCGCATGCCGACATCGACATTGAGCAGCTCGACGGTCTTTTCGGTGACGCCGACCTTCACCTTGGCGGCTTCGACCTGAACCTTCGGCACCTCGCCGCCATCGACGCGTAGGTCGACCGAGGGCGCCCGCAAGGCGCCGCTGGTGCCGAACGCGACGAGGCCGGTGGCCTGCGCGAGGAAAGCGAGCCCGGCAAGGACGACGAGGGCGAGGATGAGACGAAGCATGGCGTGCACCTAATTGTTTCAGGTAAGCAACGCGCCAATGCTCATGCTTGTTCAGTTCACCCTGGTCGCGACCGCGCCGACCACCGCGATTCGATCGACATCGTCGTAGCCGGGCTGCTCCATCTCCTCGCCGAACACATCGGGATCGAGTTCGCGATAGGTCAGCGTGCAACCCGCTCGCGGCATCGCCTCGGCCAGCGCCTCGCGCAGGGCGTCCCGGCCCTCGACGATGGCACTGCCGGTATACAGAAGCAGGCGGCCGCCGGGGCTCAGGCGGTGCGCGGCCTCGCAGGCGAGATCGAGCGACAGCCGCCCGCCGTGCATGTCGCCGCCGTCGCGATAGGCCCGGCCTTCCGGGTCAACGATGTAGGGCGGATTGGCGATGGCGACGTCGATATCGCCCTCGACGGCGGACAGCCCGTTGCCCTCGGCGAACTCAGCATCGACCCCGGCGAACGCGGCGTTGATCCGCGCGAAGCGCAGCGCCTGGGGGTTGATGTCGGTCATCGTGACCCGCGCCTGCGGGCACATTCCGGCGGCGACGATCGCGCCGACCCCCGCGCCGGTGCCGATATCGACGATGCGCGCCCCGCCGCACGGGCCGAGATTGTCACGCACGAAATCGGCGAAGCGGTAGCTGTCCGGCCCGAAGAACACCGCGTCTCGGTAATCGGTCGGATAGGCAGCGTGCAGGAAATAGCGGCCGTGCAGGGTCGACACCCGGCAGCGCGAGCGCTGGCGCGGCCCCGCCGCCTCGATCATGTCGGCGGCGATCAGCAGGTCGAGCAGGTCGGCGTCGAGCAGCCCCGCGTCGAACGGCACGCTCCAGCCGAAAATGTCCGTCAGACCACGCGCCACGCGCCGGCCCGGGCGGGCGATGACCCGCGCGTGGGTTGCGGGCGTCGGCGTGACGAAATGATAGCCACGGCCTTGCAAGGCCCCGAGCAGCGCGAGAAGCGCCGCATCCGGATCGGTCCTCGGCACTTGTTGCGGCAGCGGCATGGCCCAACCATAACCGCCGCCGCCCGCTTAAGTGCCGTCAGCGGCCGCCCAAATCCTTGGTCACCCGATAGATATGGCCGAGCCCCTTGTAGAACGCCGGCACCGCCAGCCGCTCGTTGAGCCCGTGCGCGAACATGTCCGACGTCTTGGTGAACAGGCCCGAGCTGGCAAAGGTCGGGATGCCGGCGATGCGGTAGATCTTGCCGTCGGTGCCACCCGATTCGAGATAGGGCACGATCGGCACGCCCGGATAATCGACGTGAATCGCCCGCGTGATCGCCGCCATCACGTCGGGGCGCATTTCCGACACCGGGCTCGGCTGCGGGTCGTTGAGCACCTTGAACTGGATGGCGGGGTTGGCGACCACGCGCGCCAGTTCTGCCTGCACGTCGGCGACCTTCACGTCGGGGAAGATGCGGCAGTTGACCGTCGCCGTCGCCTTTTGCGGCAGCGCGTTTTCGGCATGGCCGGCATTGAGCATCGTCGCGACGCAGGTGGTGCGGGTGGTGCCGACGAACTCGGGCTGGGTGGCGAGATAGTCCGAGGCCTTCTGGTCCTGCGGGTTCGCCGCAAAGGCGCGCAGCCCTTCGCCCACCTCGCCCGGCATCGATTTGCCGACGGCGCCGAGATAGTCGCGGGTCAGCGCGTTTGCCATCACCGGGAAGCGATAGGCCTGCAGCCGGGCCAGCGCCGCGGCCAGATCGTAGATCGCATTGTCGCTGCGCGGTCGCGAGCTGTGGCCGCCGGGGTTGGGGACGGTCAGCTCGAAGGTCGCATAGGTCTTCTCGGCGCCCTGCACGAGATAGATGACCGGCTTGCCGCTTTCGTCGAGCGCACCGCCGCCGGCGTCGGTGTTGATGGCGAACTCGGCGTCCTTCACCCAGGGGTGCGCCGCGACCAGCTTGGTCGTCGCCATCAAGGTTTCCTCGTCGCCGATGAAGGCGAAGACGAGGTCGCGCTTCGGCTTGAAGCCCTCGGCCTTCAGGCGGACGATCGTCGACACCAGCGCGGTGACGCCGGCTTTGTTGTCGCTGGTGCCGCGGCCGAAGAAATAGCCGTTCTCCTCGATCAGCCGGAACGGATCGCGGGTCCAGTCCTCCGGCCGGGCGTCGACGACATCCATGTGCGCGGAGAACAGGATCGGCTTCTTCGACGGCTTGCCGGCAGCGGGAAAGCGCACGACCATCGCATTGGTCTCGCCGAGCGGCAGGATGGCGATGTCGGCTTGCGGAACCCCGCCCGCCTTCAGCACACCGACCAGATAGTCGGTCATCTTCGGCATCTGGCCGTGGCCGGCGGCGGTGCGGAAAGCGATGACCTTTTCGTAGATGTCACGCGCCTGCCGCTCGTGCGGCGCCGTCTGCGCCATCGCCGTCGTCGCCGTCATCGCTGCCAGCAGTGCCAAGGCCTTGATCTTCATGTCCCGCTCCCCGTGTCCCGGCGCGACCCTAGCAGAGCCGTCCCCTCGTGAAACCCGCTAGCTTTGCGGTGTCACTCAGCGGGATTAGAGTGGCCCTCAAAGATCAGGGGAGGATCGGCGATGGCGACGAAGAAGAAGGAGGCGCCGGCGTCGGCGCAGGACATGAAGGCGCTTCTGGAAAAGCAGCGCGCGGCGTTCCAGGCGGAGCTGCCGGTGTCGGCCGCGGCCCGCAAGGACCGGCTGCAGCGCGCGAAGACCCTGCTGCTCGACAACCGCGATGCGCTCGCCCGTGCCGTCTCCGACGATTTCGGCCACCGCTCGACCGAGCAGACGCTGCTCACCGACATCATGGCCTCGGTCGGGCCGCTCAACCACGGCATCAAGCATCTGGAAGGCTGGATGCGGTCGGAGAAGCGCAAGCTCGACTTCCCGCTGGGGCTGCTCGGCGCCAAGGCCTGGGTCGAATATCAGCCGAAGGGTGTGATCGGCGTGATCGCGCCGTGGAATTTCCCGGTGAATCTGACCTTCGGGCCGCTCGCCGGGGTGTTCGCCGCCGGCAATCGCGCGATGGTGAAGCCGTCCGAGTTCACGCCGGCGACCAGCGAGCTGATGGCGAGCCTTGCCGCGAAATATTTCGATGAGACCGAACTGGCGTTCGTCGTCGGCGGGCCGGAGGTCGGCCAGGCGTTCACCGAGCTGCCGTTCGATCACATGATCTTCACCGGCGCGACCTCGATCGCCAAGCATGTGATGCGCGCGGCGGCCGAAAATCTGGTGCCGCTGACGCTCGAGCTCGGCGGCAAGTCGCCGACGATCGTCAGCCGCTCCGCCGACATCGCGCAGGCCGCCGACCGCATCGCCACCGGCAAGATGATGAACGCCGGGCAGATCTGCCTCGCGCCCGACTATATGCTCGTCCCCGAGGAGAAGGAGGGCGAGATCGTCGAGGGGCTGAAGGCGAGCGCGGCGAGGCTCTACCCGACCTTGCTGGCCAACCCCGACTACACCTCGGTGGTGAACGGCCGGCACCGCGAGCGGCTGGAAAGCTACATCGCCGACGCGCGCGAAAAGGGCGCCGAGGTGATCGTGGTCAATCCGGGCAACGAGGATTTCAGCGCGCAGAACACCCACAAGATGCCGCTGCACATCGTCCGCAAGGTCACCGACGACATGAAGGTGATGCAGGACGAGATTTTCGGCCCCGTGCTGCCGGTGAAGACCTACAAGAATCTCACCGACGCGGTCGATTATGTGAACGGCCGCGACCGCCCCCTGGGCCTCTATTATTTCGGCGAGGACGCGGCTGAGCAGCGGCAGGTGCTCGACCGCACCATCTCGGGCGGCGTCACCGTCAACGACGTCATCATGCACATCTCGTCGGAAGACCTGCCGTTCGGCGGCGTCGGGCCATCGGGCATGGGCAATTACCATGGCCATGACGGCTTCAAGGCGTTCAGCCATATAAAGGCGGTTTACAAGCAGCCGAAGATGGACATCGCCAAGCTGGCCGGCTTCAAGCCGCCCTACAACGCAACCACGCTGAAAACGCTGAAGCAAAGGCTGAAATGATCGAACGCATCATCGAGGGACGGCGGCGTGATCTGGGCGGCGGCTTCGTCGTCGCCCGCGTGCTGCCGGCGCCGTTCCGCCGCACCGTCGGGCCGTTCATCTTCTTCGACCATTTCGGGCCGGTCGACTATGCCGCCGGCCACGGCTTCGACGTGCGGCCGCATCCGCACATCAACCTCGCGACGGTGACCTATCTGTTCGAGGGCGAGATCATGCACCATGACTCGCTCGGCTATCATCAGCCGATCCGCCCGGGTGCGGTGAACTGGATGACCGCGGGGCGAGGCATCGTCCATTCGGAGCGGTCATCGGACGAGACGCGGGCCAACGGCCAGCGCATGCACGGCGTGCAGGCGTGGGTGGCGCTGCCCGACGAGGCGGAGGAGGTGGCGCCGAGCTTCCACCATCATCCCGCCGAGACGCTGCCGAGCATCACCATCGACGGGGCGCGGCGGACGCTGATCGCCGGCAGCGCCTTCCATGCGGTGTCGCCGGTGAAGACCTATTCGCCGATGTTCTACATCGACGTCGATGCCGAGGCGGGGGCGACGGTCTACCTGCCCGACGAGCATAAGGAGCGCGCGCTTTATATCGCGGTCGGCGAGATCGAGGTTGGCGGCGAGCGGTACGAGGCCGGGCGGATGCTGATCGTCGAGCCGGGCGTACAGGCGGCGTGGACGGCGGTGACGGCGGCGCGGGTGATGATGCTCGGCGGCGCGCCGGTCGGCGAGCGGCACCTCTGGTGGAATTTCGTGTCGTCGCGGCCCGAGCGGATCGAGCAGGCGAAGGCGGATTGGGCGGCGCAGCGGTTTGGGAAAGTGCCGGGCGAGAGCGAGTTCATCCCGCTGCCCGAGGAGCCGAAGCCGCCGGAGCCGGTTTCGTAGAGGCGGTTCGTCCGCCTACGCGTTTCGATCACTCCAGCATCACCGTCATACCGGCGGAAGCCGGTATCCAGACCGACCGTTGGACTGGATACCGGCTTTCGCCGGTATGACGGAAAGATGTGCGGATGGAGCTTAGGCGCTCGGATGCCGGGTCGCGATGAAGGACGGGCGCTTCGACCAGCGGTCGTAGATTTCAGCCAGCGCCGGGCGGCCGCCCCGCCAACCCAGGTTCTTGTGGCGGAATTCGAGGTAGCCGATGGCGACCGCCGTCAGCAGTTCGGCATAGGGGCGGTAGGCGGGCAGCGCGGCGATGCGGTCGGGCAGCGCGTCGAGCGCGCGTTCGATCTGCGCCTTCCAGCGGCCTTGCCAAAAGATCGAGCGTTCGCCGGGCTGGCGGAGCTGTTCCAGCCGCCACGCCACCGCGGCGTCGAGGATGGCGTCGCAATGCGCGGCGAGCGTCATCGCCGGCCAGCGCTGCGGGTCGGCGGGCTGCGGGTAGAGGTCGGTCGGCGGGACGAGGCTCGCCAGATAGGCGAAGATCACCCGGCTGTCGTGGATATTCATGCCGTCGTCAGTGACGAGCGCCGGAATCTTCGACACCGGATTGACCGCCACCAGCGCCTCGGGATCCTCGGTCGGATCAACGGGTACTTCGTCGAGCTGCGCCTCCAGCCCCAGCTCCAGGCCGAAAACCCGCACCTTCCGCGCATAGGGCGACGTGTGCGACATGTAGAGCTGCATGAGCGATTCCCCCGAAAATTCAGATGCCCGTGGTAGCGAGGCAAAGCCTGCGGGTCCACTTTCCGATCTGCTGATCGTCGACCTGTCGCGCGTGCTCGCCGGGCCGTACGCGACGATGGTGCTCGCCGACCTCGGCGCGCGGGTCATCAAGGTCGAGCAGCCGGGCAAGGGCGACGACAGCCGCCACATCGGCCCGTTCAATGCCGCCGGCCAGTCGGCCTATTTCAGCTCGATCAACCGCGGCAAGCAATCGATCGCGCTCGACCTGAAGGATGCCGCGCACCGGGAGACGTTCGAGGCGCTGCTCGCGAAGGCCGACGTGGTCGTCGAGAATTACCGGCCGGGGGTGATGGAGAAGCTCGGCTATGGCTGGGCGGCGCTTCATGCGCGCTTTCCGCGGCTGATCTACGCCGCCGCCTCGGGCTTCGGGCATACCGGGCCCGACCGCGACAAGGCCGCCTATGACATGGTGGTGCAGGCGATGGGCGGGATCATGTCGATCACCGGCCATCCCGGCGGGCCGCCGACGCGGGTCGGCACCTCGGTCGGCGACATCACCGCCGGGCTGTTCACCGTGATCGGCATCCTGTCGGCGGTCCACCACCGCGCGGCGACCGGCGAGGGGATGTTCGTCGACGTGGCGATGCTCGACGGGCAGATCGCCATCCTCGAGAACGCCATCGCGCGCTATGCGGTGACCGGGGTGGCGCCGGGGCCGCTCGGCGCGCGGCATCCGTCGATCACGCCCTTCGCCGCCTATGCCTGCGCCGACGGGCATGTGGTGATCGCGGCCGGCAACGACGCGCTGTGGGGCAAACTCTGCGACGCGATCTGCGCGCCCGAATTGAAGGACGATCCACGCTTTGCGACCAATGCCACGCGCACCGACCATGCCGAGGAGGTGGCGGCGGTGATCGAGGCGCGGCTGGCGGGGCTGACGGCGGGCGAGGCGCTGGCGCTGTGCGAGGCGGCGGGCATCCCGAGCGGGCCGCTGCAGGATACCGAGCAGGCGCTCAACCACCGGCAGGTGCGGGCGCGCAACATGGTCATCCAGACCGGCTTTCCCGACGGCGCGCCGCTGACCGCCGCGGGCAACCCGGTGAAGCTGTCCGCCTATCCCGACCCGACGACCCGGCCGAAGGCGCCGCGGCTCGACGAGCATCGCGACGCCATATTGAAGGAACTGGGCCTGTGATCGACGCGGACATCCTCATCCTCGCCGAGCGGCTGGCCGATGCGGCGGGCGCCGCCGTCCGCCCCTATTTCCGCCAGCCCTTCGACATCGAGACCAAGGGCGACCTGTCCCCCGTCACCGCCGCCGACCGCGCCGCCGAGACGGCGATGCGCGCGATCATCGAGGCGGAGCGCCCACAGGACGGCATCATCGGCGAGGAGTTCGGGCGGGTGCGCGAGGATGCTCGCTACGTCTGGGTGTTCGACCCGATCGACGGGACGCGCGCGTTCATCACCGGCCGGCCATTGTTCGGCACGCTGATCGCGCTGCTCGACGACGGCAAGCCGGTGCTCGGCGTCATCGACCAACCGATCATCGGCGACCGCTGGGTCGGCGCCGAGGGGCGGCCGACGTTGCTCAACGGCCTGCCGGTGCGGACGCGCGCCTGTGCGAGCCTTGCCGAGGCGCGGGTGGGCACCACCTCGCCGCAGGCGTTCGGCGAGGCGCCGTTCGCGGCGTTCGAGCGGCTACGGCCGCACGTGTGCGACGTGATCTACGGCGGCGACTGCTACAACTACGGCGTGCTGGCCGCGGGGCATCTCGACCTCGTCGTCGAGTCCGGGCTGCAACTCTACGATTTCGCGGCGCTGGTGCCGGTGATCGAGGGCGCGGGCGGCAGGATGGTCGACTGGCAGGGCCGTCCGCTCGACCGCCGCAGCGACGGCAGCGTCGTCGCGGCGGGCGACGCCGAGCTGATCCCGGCGGCGCTGAAGCTGCTGAACGGCTAGCCTATTTCTTCGCCGCCTCGCGGGCCTTCTCGGCGCGCTCCTCGGCGTCCTTCTTCGCCTTCTTCGCGGCCTTCTCCTGGGCCTCGGCGCGCTCCTCGGCCATCTTCTCGGCTTCCTTCTGCGCGTCGGTCTTCTTGCCCTCGGCGGCCTTGTCGGCGGCGCGCACCGCCGGGGTGCGGGCACCGGCGAGGATCGGCCCGCAGTTGGTGTCCTTTTCCTCGCCGACATCGACGAAGGCGACGATGGCCGCGATCGGCGCCGCCACCGCACCGAGCGCCACGCCGGCGACGCCGCGCTTGATGAGCTCGGGCGAGATGATGTTGATCTTCGGCGCGGCGAAATAGCCGCCGACGCCGATCGGCGACTGGCCGGAGAACAGGCTGAACTTCTTCGAATCCGCCTCGATCGACAGGTCGAGCGATTCCTGGGCGAAGTTGAAGCTGCCATTGCCGCGAATCACCGACCGCTGCGTGTCGATGAAGATCGGATCGGCCGCCGCGTTGCCCTTGGTGACGGTAAAGGCCAGCAGGCCGCAGCGGATCTCGGTCGGGTCCTTCAACTGCTTGGCCAGCGCCTTGGTGACGTACTGGAAGATGTCGAGCTCGACGAGCTCGGTATTGCGGATCCAGAACGTGCCTTCCGGCAGGATCATCGCGATACGGCCCGTCGAGCTGCCGAGCGACTCACGCACGGTATCGCCATAGCCGCGCAGCTGGACGCGGCCCTTCACGGTGCCGGTGGTGCCCGAATCCTCGATGTCGAAGCCCTGCAGCAGGCGGCCGAGGCGCACCGGCGTCAGGCGGATGTCATAGTCGGTGATAACCGGCGACTTGCGCGCGTTGAGATCGATATCGCCGGTGAGGCGGCCGCCGGCAATGTCGAAAGCCACCGGCTTCAGGGTCAGCAGCTTCTTGTCGAGGCCGAGGTCGATCTCGAGATTGCTGATCGGGATGGTGCCGGTGCGGACGGCCTTCGCCTTGAAGCGGACCTTGGCATCGAACCGGCCGAGGCTTTCGGACGCGAGCGGCGCATCGGGCAGCACGCGCGGGCGGCCGCCTTCCTGCGTGATCGCGCCCTTGCCGCCCATCGCATCGAGGCGATCCGGCGAATAGCCGATCCACGGCCCGGCATCGAGAATGTCGAGGCTGTTGCTGTTGAGGTCGGCGTCGATGAACAGCCGCTCGTCGGCGTTCATCTTGATGGTCATGCGGCCATGCAGATCGGAATCGCCGAAGCGGCCGTTGATCTGCGTGAAGCGCCATTCGTCGCCGACCGGCGTGACTTTTGAGGTGACGCGAAACTTGCGGGTATCGGGGATGACGACGCCGAGCAGCGAGAAGGGCGTGTTGAGGTTGCCGCCCTGCGCGGTCAGGTCGAGCTTGGCGTTCTCCAGCACCGTCGCGCCCGGCAGGGTGCCGACGACGTCGATGCGGCTGTCGCCGACGTTGACGGTGAGGTTGAGCTTGTTGGCGCCGCCGGCGAGCGTCTCGTTGGGCGAGGTCAGCGCGCCGCTCGTCGTGAAGCGGGCGCCGTGCGAGGTGCCACCGCCTTTGAACGGGATACGCGGCTGCAACACGCTCTTTGCCGCCGCCACGTCGCCGACCGCGATGTTGGCGTCGAGCGCCAGCGGCCGGTCGATATAGTGGATGCGCGTGCCGGTGATCGCGGCGCGGACGATGTCGGGCAGCTCGAACGGCTCGTTGCTGTCCGACCGGAAGGTCCAGGTGTTGCGCGTCTCCTGCCGCTCCAGCCCGATCTCGGCGCCCTGCAGGTCGAGATAGTTGAAGCGCCGCTGGCCGAAGATCAGCCGCCAGATGTTGAGCTGCAGCGCGACGCGGTCGGCGTCGAACAGCTGCTTGTCCTTCGCCCACGCCGGGTTCGACACCGTGATGTCCTCGGCGAGGAACTGGATGTGGAAGGGGTTCAGGTAGAGGTTGAAGTCGCCGCCGACGCGCACCTGCCGCTCGGTATAGTCCGAGGCGATGCTGACGAACGTGTCCTTCAGGAAGCGGCCCTTGGTAATGTAGAGCACCAGCCAGGCAATGAAGATCGCCAGCAGGATGCCGAGCAGCAGCTTTACCGGCCAAGTAAGGCTTTCCCGCCAGTCGCGCTTTTCGCGGGGCGGCGGGGGCGGCGTCTCAGCCGGAACGGTCGTCGGGTCGCTTGCCATTCGGGTAGGAACGGCAACGACATGGTTGCTGTTCCCCCCCGTCTGACTCAGGTCGCGTCGTGGAAGATGATCCCGAGCGTGTGGCGAGTGCCTGAGCGCAGCTTGCTGACCCCGTGGCGGAGCGCCACTCGGTAAGTGCCGCGCGTACCCTGTACCGGCCGCTGGTTGACCGCGAAGATCACTGCCTGGCCTTGGGTGAGCGGCACCACGTCGGCGCGCGACTGCATGCGCGGGCGCTGCTCGGTCAGCACGAACTCGCCGCCTTCGAAGTCTTCGCCGGGCCGCGACAGCAGGATGGCCGCCTGCAGCGGGAAGACATGCTCGCCGTAGAGGTCCTGATGCAGGCAATTATAGTCGCCGGGGCCGTAGCGTAGGAGAAGCGGCGTCGGGCGAAGCTGCCCGGCGGCGTGGCAGCGATCGAGGAACTCGGCGTGCGTATCGGGGAAGCGCACGCCGATCCCCATCGCGGCGTTCCAGCGGTTGGCGATCAGCGCGAGGCGCGGATAGAGCGCGGTGCGCAGCCGCTGGATCAGGTCGGGCAGCGGATAGGCGAAATATTTATACTCGCCGCGCCCGAAGCCGTGCCGCGCCATCACCACCCGCGAGCGGAAGCGGTCGTCGCCGTCGTACATTGCGACGACCGCCTCGCAGGTCTCAGGCGTCAGCAGCGGCCCGGTCAGCGCATGGCCCTGCGCATCGAGGTCGCCCTCGATGCGCGCCCAATCGAGGGCCGTCACGCCGCCGCCCGCTCGCGGCTCAGCAATTCGCGCTTGCGCTCGACGCCCCAACGATAGCCGGAGAGGTCGCCGTCCGAGCGCACCACGCGGTGGCAGGGGATGGCGATGGCGAGCGAGTTGGCGCCGCAGGCCTGCGCCACCGCGCGCACCGCCGCCGGGCGGCCGATCGCCAGTGCGATCTCGGCATAGCTGGCGGTACGACCGGCGGGGATGCGGCGGAGCGCTTCCCACACCTGCTGCTGGAAGGCGGTGCCGCGAACGTCGAGCGGCAGCGACAGGCCGGCGCCCGGCGCGTCGATCAGGCCGACCACTTGCGCGACGGTCTTTTCGAAGTCGGCGTCGCCGCCAACCAGCTCGGCCGCGCCGAAGCGGTCCTGCAGGTCGCGGACCAGCGTATCGGGGTCGTCGCCGAGCAGGATCGAGCAGACGCCCTTGTCGGTGGCGGCGACCAAGACGGTGCCCAATGAGCAGTCGCCGACCGCGAAGCGGATCGCCATGCCGCGCCCGCCGTCGCGATAGGCGCTCGGCCGCATGCCGAGCCGCGATGCCGAATCGGCGTAGAAGCGGCTGTTGGCGTTGTAGCCCGCGTCGTAGATGGCGGCGGTGACCGACGAACCGGCGGCCAGCGCCTCCTGCACCCGCTCGGTGCGGAGCGCCGCGGCATAGCCCTTGGGCGTCACGCCGGTGACCGTCTTGAAGCTGCGGTGGAAGTGGAAGCGGCTCATGCCCGCCGCCGCCGCCAGCGTATCGAGATCGGGCAGCTCCTCCGCTGCCTCGATCAGCCGGCAGGCCTTGGCGATGGCATCAGCGCGCGCCTGCGCGGGGGCGACGCCGTCAGGACGGCAGCGCTTGCAGGCACGGAAGCCCGCCGCCTCTGCCGCTGCCGGATCGGCATGGAAGGCGACATTCTCGCGCCGCGCCGGGCGGGCGGCGCAGGACGGACGGCAATAGACGCCCGTGGTTTTCACCGAATAGAAGAACTGGCCGTCGGCGGCCGCGTCGCGGCGCTGCACCGCCGCCCAGCGGGCGGCTTCATCGGCAAAGATCGGCTGGGTCGCCATGGCGGGTCTCCTTGTCCACATGCTGTTGTTCAGCGATGGGTTCAAGCTAGGCCTGGGCGGGACGCGGCGAACTCCGCTCCTTGCTCGGTAATTCGCAGAGCGCGGAAACCGCGCAGCCCATACAAGAAGTGCCCGTCATAGGAGCAAATAACTTGCGGCATCAGCTCACCGGCAACGCGGGTCTCTACCATGTAGCGAGGGAGCTATCTCGTCGAGGCTGGCATGTCATGCCAACCGTCCGCAATGCGAGAGGCGCCGATCTGTACGCCGCCAGCGATGACGAAACACGGCTCCTGCCGATCCAATCAAAGGCGCTATCGAAGAAGGTGCCGGTGCCGCTTGGCGGATCGCTAGATAATCTCCGCTCGCCGTGGTGGGTCATCACGATCAATGCAAACACCGCTTCGCCGACGTGCTTTGTGCTCACACTAAGCGAGGTAAAGGCTGCCGCGCATCGGGGTGTTAGTCCAAGTACGGGAACGGCATCCTATTGGCTGCCGCCCAAGTCCTACGCACTGCCGCTCTACGAAGAGGCGTGGGACCGGCTGGGCAGCCCGACCAATCTTATCGAGGCGCCAACTTCAAAATGAGACACCACTAAGCGGGCGACTCAGTTGCCTTTTGAAGCGGTCGTAGCTATACGCCCCGCTCCGATCGAGGGATCGCCCGGCCAGTGTGGGCTGCCGTGGCGATCTGCAATCGCTCTCAAGGAGACCGAAAATGCCCAAGCTCAAGACGAAGAGCGGCGTGAAGAAGCGCTTCAAGCTCACCGCCACCGGCAAGATCAAGCACGGTGTGGCGGGCAAGCGCCACCGCCTTATCAGCCACAATAGCAAGTACATCCGCACCAACCGCGGCACGACCGTGCTCGCCGAGGCCGACACCGCGCGTGTCAAGGCCTGGGCGCCCTACGGCCTGAAGTAAGGAGACCCCGACATGGCACGCGTCAAGCGCGGTGTAACCGCACGCGCCCGTCACAAGCGGGTCCTTGAGCAGGCGAAGGGCTATTTCGGCCGTCGCAAGAACACGATTCGCATCGCTCGCCAGGCTGTCGAGAAGGCGGGCCAGTACGCCTACCGCGACCGCAAGGTGAAGAAGCGGAACTTCCGCGCGCTGTGGATTCAGCGCATCAACGCCGCCGCGCGTGAGCAGGGCCTGACCTATGGCGTGTTCATGCACGGGCTGAAGCTT
This sequence comes from Sphingoaurantiacus capsulatus, assembly GCF_042648405.1. Lineage (NCBI taxonomy): Bacteria > Pseudomonadati > Pseudomonadota > Alphaproteobacteria > Sphingomonadales > Sphingosinicellaceae > Sphingoaurantiacus > Sphingoaurantiacus capsulatus. Next base: position 104,750 of record NZ_JBHRXV010000006.1, read on the forward strand.
GCCGGCGTCGAGCTGGACCGCAAGGTCCTCGCCGACCTCGCCGTGCACGAGCCGGAGGCGTTTAAGGCCATTGCCGCGCAGGCGCAGACCGCGCTCGGCCAGGCCGCCTAAACACCTACAGGCGATTGGAACGAGGGCGCGGGCTGCTTCGGCGGCTCGCGCCCTCGTCGTTTCGGCGCATAGTGTACGCAACACGCACAGCGTTGGTTGCCAGATGCCCCAAGAGGCACTGGACCTAAAAGGGGAACGTCGAGTGTCCGGCGATATCGAGCAAATTCGAAACCGCTTTCTGAACGAGATCAACGGCACCCGCGATCTCAATACTCTCGATTCCCTTCGGGTCGCCGCGCTCGGCAAGTCGGGCGCGGTCACCGAGCTGCTGAAGACGCTGGGGAAGATGACCCCCGAGGAGCGGCAGGTGCAGGGTCCGGCGCTCAACGGGCTGCGCGAAGACCTCGCCGCCGCCATCGCCACCCGCAAGACCGCGCTGGAGGATGCCGCGCTCGACACGCGCCTCGCCGCCGAGCGGCTGGATATGTCGCTGCCCGTCGGCACCGGCGCGCAAGGCAGCGTCCACCCGATCAGCCAGGTGATGGACGAACTCGCCGAGATCTTCGCCGACATGGGCTTCGCGGTGGCGACCGGTCCCGAGATCGAGGACGAGTGGCATAATTTCGACGCGCTCAACATCCCGGAGACGCACCCGGCGCGCGCGATGCACGACACCTTCTACTTCCCCTCTCCTCCCCCGATGGGGGAGGGGGACCGCTCGCAGAGCGGTGGAGGGGACAGTGCCGCGCTGGGTGCCCCCTCCACCGCTTCGCGGTCCCCCTNGGTGCCCCCTCCACCGCTTCGCGGTCCCCCTCCCCCATCGGGGGAGGAAAAGGTGGCCGGATGCTGCTGCGCACCCACACCTCGCCGGTGCAGATCCGCACGATGCTGAGCGAAAAGCCGCCGATCCGCATCATCGCGCCAGGCCGCGTCTATCGTTCCGATTCGGACGCCACCCACACGCCGATGTTCCACCAGATCGAGGGGCTGGTGATCGACCGCGGCATCACGCTCGGCCACCTCAAATGGACGCTCGAGACCTTCCTCAAGGCCTTCTTCGAGCGCGACGACGTGCAGTTGCGCCTGCGTCCGAGCTACTTCCCCTTCACCGAGCCGTCGGCGGAGGTCGATGTCGGCTACCGCATCGAGAACGGCCAGCGCGCCATCGGCGGGTCGGACGGCTGGATGGAGGTGCTGGGCTCCGGCATGGTCCACCCGAAGGTCATCGCCGCCTGCGGCCTCGACCCCGACGAGTGGCAGGGTTTCGCCTTCGGCACCGGCGTCGACCGCCTCGCGATGCTGAAATACGGCATGGACGATCTGCGCGCCTTCTTCGACGGCGACCTGCGCTGGCTGCGCCACTACGGGTTCCGGGCGCTCGACGTGCCCACGCTGAGCGGGGGAGTCGGCGCATGAAGTTCACCCTGTCCTGGCTGAAGGATCATCTCGATACCGACGCCTCGCTGGACGTGATCGTCGAGGGGCTGACGCGCGTCGGCCTTGAGGTCGAGGGCGTCGACAATCCGGCGGCGAAGCTGGCGGCCTTCACGATTGCGCGCGTGCTGACCGCGGCGCCGCATCCGCAGGCCGACAAGCTGCAGGTGCTGACCGTCGACACCGGCAGCGGCGAGCCCGTGCAGGTGGTGTGCGGCGCGCCCAACGCGCGTGCGGGCCTGATCGGCGTGTTCGGCGCGCCGGGCGCCTATGTGCCGGGCATCGACGTGACCTTGAAGGTCGCCGCTATCCGCGGCGTCGAGAGCCGCGGCATGATGTGCTCCGAGCGCGAGCTGGAACTGTCCGACGAGCATAACGGCATCATCGACCTGCCCGCCGACGCGCCGGTGGGCACGCCCTATGCGACGCTCGCCGGGCTCGACGATCCGGTGATCGAGGTGTCGGTGACGCCCAACCGGCAGGATTGCATGGGCGTCGCGGGCATCGCGCGCGATCTCGCCGCGCTGGGCCTCGGCAAGCTGAAGACGCGGCCGGTCGAACTGGTGGCGGGGACGTTCCCCTGCCCGACCGAGATCCGCACCGACGATCCCGAAGGCTGCCCCGCCTTCTTCGGCCGCGTCATCCGCGGCGTGTCGAACGGCGCGTCGCCGGCGTGGATGCAGCGCCGCCTGCGCGCCATCGGGCTGCGCCCGATTTCGGCGCTGGTCGACATCACCAACTATATCAGCTTCGACCGGGGCCGGCCGTTGCACGTCTATGATCTGGCCAAGCTGAACGGTGCGCTGGTCGCCCGCCGCGCGCGCGACGGCGAGACGGTCGATACGCTCAACGGCAAGACCTACACGCTCGATGCCAGCATGACGGTGATCGCCGACGATGCGGCCGTCCACGACATCGGCGGCATCATGGGCGGCGAGCATAGCTCGGTGACCGAGACGACGACCGACGTGCTGCTCGAATGCGCCTATTTCGACCCGGCGCGCATCGGCGCCACCGGGCGCGCGCTCGGGCTCAACTCGGACGCGCGCGCCCGCTTCGAGCGCGGCGTCGACCCGGCCTTCCTCGAGGCCGGCACCGCGCTGGCGACGCAGATGATCCTTGATCTGTGCGGTGGCGAAGCCTCCGAGGTGGTCGAGGCCGGCAAGGCGCCGGTGCCCGACAAGAGCGTCAGCTACCGCCCGGCGCGCACCCTGGGTCTGGCCGGCGTCGAGATCGACGAGGCACGGCAGGCCGACATTCTCGCCAGCCTCGGTTTCCGTGTCGAGAAGGGCGCGGTCTGGCAGATCGGCGTCCCGAGCTGGCGCCGCGATGTCGATGGCGAGGCCGACATCGTCGAGGAGGTCGCGCGCATCCACGGCTTCGACCATGTGCCGTCGACCGCGCTGCCGCGCGCCGAGGGCGTCGCCAAGCCGACCGCGACCGCGGCGCAGATGATCGAGCGGCGCGTCCGTCGCACCATCGCGGCGCGCGGCGCCAACGAGGCCGTGACGTGGAGCTTCGTCGCGCCAGACGAGGCCGCACCCTTCGGTGGCGGCGCCTGGACGCTCGACAACCCGATCTCCGCCGACCTCGCCGTCATGCGCCCGTCGCTGCTGCCGGGACTGCTCGGCGCCGCCAAACGCAACCTCGATCGCGGCCAGTCGAGCCTGCGGCTGTTCGAGGTGGGGCGGCGCTATCTCGCCGACGGCGAGCGGCCGACGGTGGGCCTCGTGCTCGCCGGCGAGCGCACGGGTCGCGACTGGCGCACCGGCAAGGCCGCGCCGTTCGACGCGTTCGACGCCAAGGCCGAAGTGCTGGCGGCGCTGGCCGCCGCCGGCGCGCCGGTCGAGCGGCTGCAGGTGATGGGCGATGTCAGCCCTTGGTATCATCCGGGCCGCTCGGCGCGGCTCTGCCTCGGCCCGAAGCAGGCGCTGGCGGAATTCGGCGAGCTGCACCCGCGCGTGGCGAAGCATTTCGACCTGCGCGGCGGCGCCATCGTCGCGGAAATCTTCCTCGACGCACTGCCGCCGGCGCGGGGTGCCGGTAAGCGCACGCGCGCGGCACACCAGCCCAACCCGCTGCAGCCGGTGACTCGCGACTTCGCCTTCGTCGTCGAGGCCGGTGCCTCGGCCGACGCGCTGCTGCGCGCGGTGCGCGGCGCGGACAAGGCGGCGGTCATCGACGCAGCGTTGTTCGACATCTTCGAGATGGGCGACGGCCGCAAATCGCTCGCGGTGTCGGCGGTCCTGCAGCCGGTGGAGCGCAGCTTCACCGACGAGGAGCTGGAAGCGCTGTCAGCGAAGATCGTCGCGGCGGCGGGCAAAGTCGGCGCGACTCTCAGAGCATAGGGCTCGGTTCGTCGATGTTCAGAGGGTGTTCGTCGCGCCTCCCCTAGGCGGGGCTGCGCGGATGGCGTTTCACTATGTCGCATGGAACGTCATCGCACCGGCATACGCAGGATGGTCGAGCTGCTCGCCATTCTCGTACTCGCGCTCGCTGTGGCGGTCCCGATTGCCGACCGCCTGCATCCGTCGGAGCCGCCTTTGGCAGCGCCTGCCGACTAGGTTAAAGGATCGGCCATTGCGGGCGCGTCAGACGCCCGGCCCCTGACCTGAAAGTATTCCATGTCCGCCGACAAGACCGAGAACGAGCTGGCCGGCGCGCCGGCGCGTCGCATGAAGCATCAGTCCACCGAGATCGGCGGGCGCAGGCTGCACCCATCGACGATGATGATGGGCTATGGCTATGACCCGGCGCTGTCGGAAGGCGCGCTGAAGCCGCCGATCTTCCTGACCTCGACTTTCGTGTTCGAGAGCGCGGCGCACGGCAAGCGCTTCTTCGAGGGCATCACCGGCGTGCGCCCGGGCGGTGCCGAGGGCCTCGTCTATTCGCGCTTCAACGGCCCCGACCAGGAAATCCTCGAGGATCGGCTGGCGCTGTGGGAAGACGTCGAGGACGCGCTGGTGTTTTCGAGCGGCATGTCGGCGATCGCCACCGTGTTCCTCGCGCTGCTGCAGCCGGGTGACGTCGTCGTCCATTCGGCGCCGCTCTATGCCGCGACCGAGACGTTGATCGGCCGCATCCTCGGCAAGTTCGGCATCACCTGGCTCGACTTCCCCGCCGGCGCGACGCAGGCGGAAATCGAGGAGGTGATGAAGGCGGCGAAGGCCAAGGGTCGCGTCGGCGCCATCTACCTCGAAAGCCCGGCCAACCCGACCAACGCGCTGGTCGACGTCGAAGCGGTGCATGCCGCGCGCGCCGCGGTGCTCGGCGACGGCGATCACCTGCCGCAGATCATCATCGACAACACCTTCCTCGGCCCGCTGTGGGCGCAGCCGGGCAAGCAGGGCGCCGACCTCGTGCTCTATTCGCTGACCAAGTACGTCGGCGGGCACAGCGACCTCGTGGCGGGCGGCGTGACGGGCAGCAAGGCGTCGATCCTGCCGATCCGCATGATGCGCAACACCATCGGCACCATCACCGACCCGCACACCGCCTGGATGCTGCTGCGATCACTGGAGACGCTGGAATTGCGCATGAGCCGCGCGGGCGAGAACGCCAAGGCGGTCTGCGACTATCTGCGCAATCATCCGAAGGTGGAGACGGTCGGCTATCTCGGCTTCCTCGAGCCCGGCTCGCGGCAGGCGGACATCTACAACCGCCACTGCTCGGGCGCCGGCTCGACCTTCTCGCTGTATGTGAAGGGCGGCGAGGCGGAGGCGTTCCGGCTGCTCGACAATCTGAAGCTCATCAAGCTGGCGGTCAGCCTCGGCGGCACCGAGAGCCTCGCGTCGCACCCGGCGGGCATGACGCACCTGTCGGTGCCGCAGAAGCGCAAGGACGAACTCGGGATCGGCGACAATCTCGTCCGCGTCTCGATCGGCGTCGAGCATCCCGACGACCTGATCGCCGACTTCGAGCAGGCGCTGGCGGCGGTCTAACCCGCCGCGCGCTTCAGCGCTTCCTCCAGCGCCTTGTCGGCGGGAACGGCGACGTCGGGGGTGACCCCGGTCGCCTCCCAGCCCTTGCCGGTCGCCGGGTCGAAGGTCCGGCCGACCGGCACGAAGGCCGAATAGCCGCCGCCCAAGTCCGCGAAGCTGCCGTAGTGGCCGGCGCCGCGCGTCGTCTCGCCGATCAAGGTGGCGCGGCGGGTGCGCTTTAGCGCCAGCGCGAGATGCTCGGCGGCCGAGGCGGTGCGCTTCGAGGTCAGGTAGAACACGCGCGCGGTGCGCAGCGGCGTCGCCTTGCCCGGCACCACATGATGCTCGCGGCGAACGATGGTCGGCGGCGCGGCGACCGCGCGTAGCATCGGGCCGGTGGCGGTCGGCGCGCGGCCGGCGGCAGCGACGGCGGCGCGCGTGTCCATCTGAACGAGCGGCGTCGGGCGCGCGTAGAGATAGGGCAGCATCACGTTCATTTCCTGCAGGCCCCCGCCGCGGTGCGGGCGCGCGTCGATGATCAGCGTGCGCGCGGTGGCGTGGGTCTCCATGAAATGGCGGACGCGGTCGACGTTGGCCGGGTCGCCGGGGAACATGTTGAAGCGGATGTAGGCGACGCCGTCGGCGATCCAGCGGGCGTCCTCGACGCCGCGGGGCGCGGCGCCGGCGGCGGTCGGCGAGCGCGGCGCGAGCAGCGACTGGCCCGGCGGCGCGACGCGAAGGTGGCCCTCCTTATACTCGGCCTGGAGGTCGGCGGTCAGCCGTTCGGCAAAGGCCTTGGGATCGGCGATGTCGTCATAGGCGCCGGCGGCGAGCTTCTTGCGGAGCAGCGCGGCGTAGCGGTCGCCGATGTCGGGGAAGACGAAATCCTCGTGCAGCCGCTCGGCGAGCGTCTCGACGACGGCGCGGCGTTCAGCAGCGGGTATGGGCGCCTGCGCCGCAACAACCGCGGCGACTCCCAAGGATAGGACAGCGAAAGAGATAGTACGCATCGGACCTCCGTTTGCGCGCTTCTACGGCGGGCAGCCGGGCGGTCCCATGTGGTTGGTCGAAAGATCAGGCGTAGTGAGCGAGTTTCAGCCCCGGGCGGTCCCACCGGCACTTCGCCAGCTTGCCGGTCGTCGACAGGCAGACCCAGGCGTCCTGCAGATCGGCGCCGCCGAATGCGATGTTGGTGGTGAGAAGGTCGGGGAAGCCGACGATGTCGTAGGCGCCCGTCGTGGGGTTCACCTGCGCGATGCCCGGCGCCTCGACGAGCGTCGCGACGCAGACGGTGCCGTCGGCGGCGACGGCGAGGCTGTCGAGCAGGACGCGGCCGGGGAAGCTGGTGACGACGCGGCCGGGCAGCGCCGGCAGCGGCGACGGGGCCACCTCGCCCTCACTAATGATGTCGAAGGCGAGCAGCAGCCGCTCGTTGGTGAGCGCGGTGTAGACGGTGCGACCATCGGGCGAGAGGCCGACGCCGTTCATGTTGGGGCCGGAGACGGCGCAGCGGATGCTGGAGCCATCGGGCTTGGCGTAGAACAGCCCGCCCGCCTCATGCGCATGGTTGCGATGCTTGCCGAGGTCGGTGAACCAGAAGCCGCCCTTGTCATCGAACACGATGTCGTTGGGGCCGGACAGGCGGACGCCGTCGCACTTGTCGTACAGCCGCTCAACCTTGCCGGTGGCAAGGTCGATGCGCTCGATGCGCCCCGTCGTGTAGTCATCGCCGGCGCCGCCGGGGATGAGCATGCCCTGCTCCTGCCCCGACCAGGAAAAGCCGCCGTTGTTGCAGACGTAGAGCGCGCCGTCGGGGCCGATGGCGAGGCCGTTGGGGCCGCCGCCGGGCTCGGCGACGGTCTCCTTGCGCCCGTCGGGATGGGCACGGGTGATGCGGCCCGCGGCGATCTCGACGACGATCACCGACCCGTCGAGCATCCACACCGGGCCTTCCGGAAACGCGAGCCCTTCCGCGACGATCTCGAAATCCATGCCATCCTCCCCAGGAATCTGCTGGGTCGCAAGGTGCGGCGACACCCGGCTGATCGCAAGGGGACTGGCCATCACCCTCCCCTTTGCATTAGCCTGCGGGTTCACGATCCGTTCGCAAAGGATAAGGCGTGCTTGAGGGGCTGTTGTTCGTCGCCGGGTTCATCATCGCGCTGGCCGTCGGCTGGGCGGTGTGGGGGCGTGCCGCGGGCCGATTGGGCGCGGCAGAGGCGCGCGCGGAGCGGCTCGCCCCACTTGAAGAAGAAAACGAAAAGCTGCGCAGCAAGGCCGATGAACTTACCGACCTGAAGGCGCGCTCGGAGGAGCGTGACCGCGCATTTGAAGAGCAGCGGTCGCAACTCGTCAAAACCGGCGACGATCTTCGGCAGCAGTTCGAGCAGCTTGCCGGCGAGACGCTGCGCAAGAGCCAGCAGCAGTTCATCGATCTCGCCAACCAGAATTTCGAGACGCATCGCGCCAAGGCGGATGCGGGGCTCGAGAAAAGCACCAAGGACATCGCGGAGCTGATCGGGCCGATGCGCGATACGCTCGGCAAATATGAGACCCGCCTTCAGGAGGTCGAACTCGCGCGCACCGAAAGCTACGGCAAGCTCGTGCAGCTTCTGGATCAGGTGTCCAAAGGGCAGGAGCGCGTCAGCGGCGAAACCATGCGCCTCGCGACGGCCCTGCGCTCCTCCGGCAAGGCTGCAGGTCGTTGGGGTGAAGAGCAGTGCCGTAACGTGCTGGAGTTGGCCGGGCTCGTGGACGGTGTCGACTTCACCGCCCAGACATCGGTCGATGGTGAGAGCGGCCGTCAGCGGCCGGATTTCACGCTCTCGCTACCAGGTGATCGCAAGCTGGTCATCGACGTTAAATGCTCGGTGGACGCATTCGTGTCGGCGGCGGAATCGGACAATGAGGAGGAACGCGCGCGCCACCTGAAAGCGCATGCGGCGGCCGTGCGGAGCCATGCCAACGGCCTCGCCAGCAAGGCTTACGAAAAGTCCGTCGATGGGGCTGTCGACTTTGTCGTCCTTTTCGTTCCCGGCGAGAATTTCCTCGCCGCAGCGATCGAGCAGGATCGCACGCTGATGAACGATTTCATGGCGAAGCGCCTCGTTCTAGCGGGGCCGATCAACCTGATCGCCGTCGCGCGCACCGTTGCTGCCATGCGCGATCAGGCGCGGCTGGCGAAACAGGCGGCCGAAATCGCCAAGCTCGGCCGCGACCTTTACGATTCGCTGCGGATCATGGGGGGCAACATCCTGAACGTTCAGCGCGCGCTCGAAGGCGCGGTGACCCACTTCAACAAGTTCGTGACGCAGTTCGATTCGCGCGTGATGCTCCGGGCCGGACGCTTCGAGCAACTCGGTGCGACCACCGGGCTGGACACGCTTCCCGATCTGAAAGCGGTCGAGCAGTTGCCAACCGCCCCCGTATCGGCGGCGCTCATTACATCGACGAGTGAAGCCGCCGAGTAGCTCTATGCGCGACGGCGCTGGTTGAAGACTTCGTAGAGCAGGACCGCGCAGGAGACGGCGACGTTGAGGCTGTCGGCCTTGCCCGCCATCGGGATCTTCACCAGCACGTCGCAAGCGGCTTCATAGTCGGGCGGCAGGCCCGATTGCTCGTTGCCCATGAACAGGAAGGTCGGCGCGTCGTAGCTGACCGCCTGATAATCGTGATCGGTGTTGAGGCTGGCGCCGACCAGCATGCCGGGGCCCTGCCGCAGCCACTCGAAGAAGGCGGCGCCGTCGCTTTGCACCACGCGCTGGGTGAACAGCGCGCCCATCGACGCGCGCACCGCCTCGACCGAGAAGGGGTCGCAGGACTGGTCGAGCAGGATGACGCCGCCGGCACCGACTGCGTCGGCGGTGCGCAGGATGGTGCCGAGGTTGCCGGGGTCCTTCAGCGACTGGCAGACGATCCACACGAAGCTCGCCGCGCGGTCGATCGAGTCGAGCGCCAGCGCCTCGACCGGGAAGACGCCGACCAGCGCCTGCGGGTTGTCCTTCTCGGTGATCTTGTGGAGGATATCGCGGCTGGTTTCGATGACGTCGCCGCCCGCCGCCTCGCACTGGGCGACCAGCTTCGCCAGCAGCGGATGGCCGCGCGCGTCCTCGGCATAGACCAGCATCTGCGGCACCGCGCCGGCCTCAACGGCTTCGGCGACGATGCGCATGCCTTCGGCGAGGAACAGTCCCTCGCGCTGGCGGAATTTCTTCTCGCGCAGCGAGCGGATGCGCTTGATCGTCTCGTTGGAATGGCTGGTGATGATGCGCGGCATGGATAGCCGCTTACCGGCGGTCTGCGCGGAACGCAAAACCGGCTATTTGGCGAGCGAGCCCGGGGGCACCAGCAGCATGCCCTTGGCCTCCAAGGTCGGCGCCCATTTCTCCAGCGCGGCGATGGTCGCGGGCAGCGGGCGGGCGTAACCGATGGCGCTGCCCTCGCGTTTGGCCTGCGCCTCGAGCTGCGCCAGGTTGGCGGCGATCGAGCCGCTCTCGTCTAGGAAGCGGTTGTTGGCGGCGGCGCGCACCCCCGCGTCGCGCGCGGTGGCGACGCCGGCGCTGCGGCCCGAGGCGCGCGCGTCGATATAAGCGAGATTGCGCTTGCCGACCTCGGCGAGCACCGGGCGCAGTGCCGTCTCGCTCTCGGTGAAGGCCGATCCCATGATGCCGGTGACGCCGCTGGCGCCCTCGACGCGCGCCAGCGCCCAGTCGAGGCGGCGGACATTCTCCGGCCCGTCGGCATCGACGGTGAGCGTGTTGGCGCCGGGGCTGACGCGCGGCCAGGATTTGGGCTGCATCGGCAGGCCGGCGATCACCTCATGCCCGTCGGCCTTGGCGGCGCGGGCCAGGGTGCGGACATCGGGATAGGGCGTGAAGGCGAGGCCGACGGCGGCGGGCAATGCGGCGATGGCGGCGCGCGCCTGCGCGGGGTCGTCGCCGACGTCGGTGAGCAGGATGGCGATGCGCGGGCCGGTGAAGTCGGGTGCGAAGGGCACCGGCGTCGCGGGCGGCAGCGGCGCTTCCGCGACGGCAACGGCGGGCTCGGGGTCAGCGGCGACGGCGGCCGGCGCCTCCATCGGCTCGGCGACAGCGACCATCGGTTCCGGCTCGGCAAGCGCCGCCGGCGCCACGAGCGGCCGCAGCAGCCAGGTGAAGCCGATGGCGAGGAGGGCGAACAGCAGGACGAGGCCGGTCCATTGGCGCCCGGTCAGGCGCAGCAGCGGGCCGCTCGTCTCGTCCATTCGCCCCCTCGCCGTCCGGCTTACTTCTTGTTGGTCAGGCTCGCGGTGGTGAGACGCCCGCCCATGCGGTTGAGCGTCTTCAGCGCGTAATCGAGCTGATAATCCTCGACGCCCTGCTTCTTCAGCTCGGCTGCCGTCAAGGTGAAGCGGGGATCGGGCTTGGTATCGCGCTCGATATCCTTGTCCGTCGCGGTCTTCGCCTCGTTAATGAGGTGGCGGCGCAGATCGGCCTCGCGGACGCGCGGACGGCTGGCGTAATCCTCATCGGTGAGCTGCGGCACGGCGAGATCGGGCTCGATGCCCGATTCCTGCACCGAGCGGCCCGACGGCGTGAAGTAGCGCGCCGTCGTCAGGCGCAGCGCGCTATCCGCCGACAACGGGATGAGCGTCTGCACCGAGCCCTTGCCGAAGCTCTGCTGACCGAGGACGACCGCGCGGCGGTGATCCTGCAGCGCCCCGGCGACGATCTCGGCGGCCGAGGCCGAGCCTTCGTCGACGAGCACGATGATCGGCTTGCCATTGGTGAGGTCGCCGGCGCGGGCATAGTAGCGCTGGATATCCCCCTTGCGACGGCCGCGCTGCGAGACGATCTCGCCCTGTTCGAGGAAAGCGTCGGCCACCTCGATCGACTGGTCGAGGAGACCACCCGGGTTCGAGCGCAGATCGACGACATAGCCGGTGAGATTGGGGCCGATCTGCTTCTGCAAGGCGGCGATGGCGCCGCGGGTGGCTTCGCCGGTCTGCTTGTTGAAGGTCGAGATGCGGATGAGGCCGATATTGCCCTTCGCCTCGTACTTGACCGGCTTCAGCTGCACGATCTCGCGCTTAAGCGTCAGGTCGAACGGCTTCGGCGTGCCTTCGCGCACCACGGTGATCTTCACCGGGGTGCCGGGCAGGCCGCGCATCTTGTCGACCGCCTCGTTCAACGTGACGCCGAAGATCAGCTCGCCATCGATGTGGGTGATATAGTCGTTGGCCTTCATGCCGGCGCGGGCGGCGGGCGTGTCGTCGGTGGGGGCGACCACCTTCACGGCGCCGTCGTCCATTGTCACGGTGAGGCCGAGGCCGCCATATTCGCCGTCGGTCGTCGAGCGCATCTGCTCGAAATCGCGGGCATTGAGGAAGCTCGAATGCGGGTCGAGGCTGGCGAGCATGCCGTTGACGGCGCCTTCCAGCAGCGTCTTGTCGTCGACCTTGTCGACATATTCCGCGCGCACCCGCTCGAACACGTCCATCAGCTGGTCGAGCTGGCGGTAGGTCTCCGCACTGTTCGCCGACTGGGCGATCGCGGGCGAGGACGCGGTCAGGGTCGAGGTGGCGTAACCGGCGGCCATACCGATGATGGCGGCACCGACGGCGATCTTGGTGGGACGACGCGACGACATGAAAGCAAAATCCCTTTCCTCGTATCCACCCAACATAGCACGCTTCGCATGTTCTGCGAGGGTGACTGCGACAATCTCGACCAAGCGTAGCCAGGCATCGATTGATGACGGCTTAACCGCCTGAAGTTCTTCGGAGCCAACGCTGCGGGTCGACCGGCGTTCCGGCGGCGCGGACCTCGAGATAGAGCGTCGGTTCGCGCGTCCCCATCAGCCCGACGATGCCGCCGCCGCGCACCCGCTGCCCCGCAGTCACGCGCGCGCCGCCCATGCCCGACAGCAAGGACAGCACGCCGCCGTCATGTTCGAGGATGACGATGCGGCCGTAGGTGCCGAACGGCCCGGTGAAGGCGACCCGACCGTCGGCAGGGGCCATCACCAGCGCATTGGGCGCGGTGCGCCACGACAGGCCCTGCGACGGCACGCCGACCGCATTGGGCGCGCCGAAACGGCTGACGAGGCTACCTTCGACCGGGCGCAACAGATCGAGCTGCGGCAGCACGCGCTCGGTATGGCGGGTGAGGCCGTCGACCAGCTCGCGCAGGGTCTGCGCGCGCGCCGCGAGCGCCGTGCCCTCGCCCTGCAGCCGGCGGATATCGGCGGCGAGCGCCGCCTGCACCGTGCCGAGCTTCGCGCGCTCGGTGGCGAGGCGGCGGCGCGTTTCGGCGGCACGCTCGATTTGTTGGCGCAGCGCGCGGGTGCGCAGGCGGAGCTGCGGCGTCATGGTTTCGAGCAGCAGGCTGACGCGCGCGGCGTCGACCGCACCCTGCGGCTGGGCGAGCAGTAGGGCTGGCGGGCGGCGCGACAGCGTCTGCAGCGCGGCGAGGAGGCGCATCACCTCATCCTGCCGACCGGCGAGCGTCGTTAGCTGACCGCGCCGCACCTCGTCGAGGTAGAGGATGCGCTGCTGAAGCTCGGCGGCGGCGCCTTCGTTGCGCTCGATGCGCGCGGTGATCAGATCGATGGCGGTGCGGGTGGCGCGCGCCTCGGCCTCGGTGGCGTCGAGGCGGGCCTGGCTGTCGCGCAGGTCGGCGGGCGCGGCGCCGGCCAGCGCCGCAAGCAACAAAGCCGCGATGCCCAATCGCCGCACGTTCATCACCCCTCCCGGTGATAGGGATGATTAGCGAGGATCGCCGTCGCCCGGTAGAGCTGCTCCGCCAGCATCGCGCGCGCCAGCATGTGCGGCCAGGTGGCGGCGCCGAAGCTCAGCAGCAGGTCGGCCCGGCCGCGCGTCGCCTCGTCATGGCCGTCCGCCGCGCCGATCAGGAAGCGCGCCTCGCGCATGCCGTCGTCGCGCCACCGCTCCAGCTTCGCCGCCAGATCGCGCGAGGGCAGCGCCTTGCCACGTTCGTCGAGAACGATGGTGACGCCGGGGGTCAGTGGGTCAGGAAGCTTCGCCGGGCCGCTGTCGGGCAGCTCGGTAACCAAGGTCGGCCAGGCGATGCGTTTCAGATAGCGGTCGACGAGTTCCGCCTCGGGGCTGCGCCCGATGCGGCCGCGCGCGACGATGTGGAGGCGCACGCCCCGCCGCGAGCGGCTAGTCGGCGGCGCCGGGGCGCGTCGGCGCGCCGTCGCCGTCGAACGCCCACATCTTTTCGAGATTGTAGAAGCTGCGCACTTCCGGCCGGAACAGGTGGACGATCACGTCCTGCGCGTCGATCAGCACCCAGTCGGCGGTCGGCAGTCCCTCGATCTTGACGCTGCGGTGCAGCTCTTCCTTGACGCGGCGGGCGATCTTCTCGGCCATCGACGCGACCTGGCGGGTCGAGCGGCCGGAAGCGATCACCATGTGATCGGCGATCGCCGACTTGCCCTTCAGCGGAATGGTGGTGACCTCGACCGCCTGATCGTCCTCGAGCGAGCGGAGTATCAGCTCATGGAGCTGGGTGACCTCGGCATCGTCGGCAGTCGGAGCGGCGCCCGTGGGGGCGGCCTTGGGGGCTGGCAAGCGTCTTATCCTTTCATCGGGCCGTCTTCAGCCGTTCCGCCCAGCGCGGATCGCGTTTCCGGATCGCGGTGGCTGACTGTGGCGACAATCTGATGTTCAGGAAAACGATCGCCGGCAGCTCCCACCTCGTCCAGTGCTTCGCGTCCGCGCTCCGGTGGCGGAACCGCCGAAGCCACGCCATCGCCGGAGCGAAAAGCGCGTCGCCAATGTAATGCGGGCGGGCCATCACCGCAATCGGCACGGCGCGCGCCAGCCTCCGCCAGGCGCGCCAGCGGTGGAACTGGACGAGATTGTCGGCGCCCATCACCCAGATGAAGCGCTTGTCGGGGTAGCGCCGGGCGAGCGCCGCAACGGTATCGACGGTGTAGACGGTGCCGAGCTTCGCCTCGATCGACATCGGCCGGATGCGCGGGTGCCGCGCCACGGTGCGCGCCGAGGCGAGGCGCGCCTCGAGCGAGGCCATGCCGTCGGCGGCCTTCAGCGGGTTCTGCGGGCTGACCAGCCACCAGATCTCGTCGAGGCCCAGCCGCCGCATCGCCTCCAGGCTGATGTGGCGGTGGCCGTCATGCGCCGGATTGAAGGACCCGCCGAGCAGGCCGATACGAGTCACGCGACAAGGCTCTCCCAACCGCGCCCCGTGCGGCGCCGCGGGATAGCCCTAGCGGGCGAGCGGCACTTCGACCAGCATCGGATCGTCGGGCTTGCTGCCGTCGGGGATGCCGGTCTGGGTGATGATTTGCAGCTTGCCGCCCGCGACCGCGGCGGTGGTGGCGCCGGCGAAGACGGAATGACCGCTGGCGAGCACCTCGGCACGGAGCGACGTGGCGGCAGGGGTCAGGCGGAGGATGCGGATCGGCTGGGTGCCATTCTGCACCGCGAGCAGCGCGCCATCGTGCCAGATCAGGCCGTCGATGCCGATGATGGAATTGCCCTTATCGTCCTTCAGCTCGGTCGCCGCGCCGGTGGCGGGATCGACGACGAGCAGGCCGGGGGCGTGGGCGACGTAGAGGCGATTGCCGCCGTACGCGATGCCGTTGGGGTAGATGAGGCCGGTCGAGGTCTTAACTTCGGCGAGGCGGTCGCGGGTGGCGATCCACAGCCGGCCGCCGGTCGAATCGGTGACGGCGACGCGGCCGTCGGGCAGCACGGCGCTGTCATTGCAAAAGACGTTCTCGGCGGGGAAATCGACCGACGTGCGCGGTGCGAGATCGGGCAGCGCGAGGCGGACGAGGCGGCCCTTGCCCGCCTTCTGGTCGCTGAGGCAGGCGATCAGCTCGTTGCGGGGCGCGTCGACGCGCAGGCCGACGACACCGAAGCCGGCGGCGGGGGTGTAGAGGCGCTTGAGGCCGCCCGCGTCGAGGCGGTGAATGCCGTCCTGCAACGCGCCGACATACAGCGTCCCGTCGGCGGTGGCGGCGACGCCTTCGGGCTGCTTGCCGGCGAGCGCGACCTTGGCGCTAGGGGTGACGGTGCCGTGCGGCGTGCGGTTGGCGGCGAGGCGGGCGGCAGCCTCGGCGAAACCGGGCTTGCCCTGCATCGGCGGGGCGAGCACCTCGTCACCGGCGGCGTCGAAGCCCCAGCCGGCGTCGGCGAGCGCGTTCAGATTGGCAACGGCGGCAGCGTGCTGGCCGGTCAGCGCCTGCGCGCGCGTCAGATTGAAGGTGACGCCGGGCGACCAGGGCATCATTGCCTTCAGCGCCTCGACGGCGCGCAGATAGCCGGGATAGTCGCCGGCGAGCCGCGCCTCGCGGGCCTGGGCGAACAATTGCTGCGGTGTCGGCCGTGGCGCGTCCTGTGCGCCGGCCAACGCAGCCGTCGCGAGCAGCGCGGCGCCGATGATGATGTTTCGCATAGTCCCCTCCCCTTGATGTCGGGAAAGTAGCGCGCGGGGCGCGGCGGGGCAGCGTCGTTCGTCGAGTCAGCGAGGTCGTTCGACCAATCGCGGCAGCGCGAGGCAGGCGAAGGCGCCGAGTTCGGCGACCGCGCAGGCGAGCGCCAGCGGCACGAGGCCCTGCTCGATGAACGGCGCGACGGTGGCGGTGCCGAGCGCGGTGACGCCGACGATGCCGAGGATAACCAGCGCCGCGCCGCGCGCGTCGTCGCCATGTGCCGCGACGACCGCACGGAAGAAGCCCGGCGGGCCGCGCAAGCCAAGGCCGGTGTTCATCGGCACGAACAGCGCGGTGATCACCCAGGTGTTGGTGCCACCGGAGAGCGCATAGGCGAGAATCGCGGTGCCGCTGACGAAGCAGGTGAAAGTGCCGATGGTGATCATCCGCTCCGGCCCGAAGCGCGTCGCGAGGCTGCTGGCGACATTGGCAGCGATGATGAAGGTGGCGATGCCGGTCACCTGCATGGCGATGAACGCAGATAGGTCGGCGCCGAGCGCGCGCACGAACACGGCGGGTGCGCCAAACACGAAGATCAGCAGGCCGCCGAGCGTCAGCGCGTGGCTGAGGCAGTAGCGCAGGTAGACGGGATCGCCGAGCAGCGCGCGGTAGCTGCCCTGCGGACGGCGCGTGGCCTGCGGCAGGCGGCGGTGCAGCGCGAAGGCCGCGGCGAGAAGCAGCGCGATGGCGCCGATCAGTTCGAACGACAGCCGCCAGCCGCCGAGCGTCAGCAGCCAGGCGCCGAGGATGGGCGCGAGCGCGGGGGCAAGCGATTCGATGCTGCCGAGCAGGCCGAGCGCCCGGACGGCGCGCGCCTCGCCGAACATCGCCTTGACGATACCGGGCGCGAACACCGCCGGGCCGGAGGCAACCGCCCCTTGCAAGGCCCGCAGCGAGATCAGCGTCCAGATGTCCGACGCGGCGGCGCAGGCGAGCGAGACGACGCCGGTCAGCAGCAGCGAGCCGACGAGCAGCGCGCGGGTGCCGAAGCGGTCGCCGAGGGCACCGTAGATGAGCAGGCCGATGGCGGTGCCGCCGACATAGGCGGCGAGCACCAGTTGCGCTGCCGCCGCGTCACCGCCCAGCGCCTCGGGCAGCGACGGGACGGCCGGCAACACGAGATCGGTGCCGATCAGGCCGAGCGCGGTGCTCGCCACGATCATGCCGAGCACGAGGCTGTGCGTTCGGAAGCTATCGGTCGTCATGCGCGTCAGCCGGGCCGGACCTGTCCGCTGCCGCGCACCAAGGTCTTGTAGGTGGTGAGCCCTTCGAGGGCGACGGGGCCGCGGGCGTGGAGGCGGCCGGTCGAGATGCCGATCTCCGCGCCGAAGCCGAACTCGCCGCCGTCGGCGAATTGCGTCGAGGCGTTGTGCAGTACGATCGCGCTGTCGACGCCGCGCAGGAAGCGCTCGGCGGCGGCCTCGTCCTCGGTGACGATGGCATCGGTGTGGTGCGAACCGTGCGCGGCGATGTGCGCCATCGCGCCCTCCACGCCGTCGACGCGGGCGACCGACAGGATGGCGTCGAGATATTCGGTGTCCCAATCCTCGGTGTCGGCCATCAGCAGGCGCGGGTCGAGCGGGAGGAGGTCGGGCGTGGTGCGCACCTCGCAACCGGCGTCGAGCAGGGCGGCGACGATGTCCTTCGCCAGCGTCTCGGGCGCGGCGCGATCGATCAGCAGGGTCTCCATCGCCCCGCAGACGCCGGTGCGGCGCAGCTTGGCGTTGACCGCGATGGCCTGCGCCTTCGCCGGGTCGGCGGCCTTGTCGATATAGACATGATTGATACCGTCGAGGTGGGCGAGCACCGGCACGCGCGCCTCATCCTGCACGCGCGCGACGAGGCTCTTGCCGCCGCGCGGGATGATGATGTCGATAAGGCCGCTGGCGGTCAGCATCGCGCCGACAGCGGCGCGGTCGGGGGTCGGAACGAGCTGGATGGCGGCTTCGGGCAGGCCGGCGGCGCGCAGGCCCTCGACGAGCGCGGCGTGGATGGCGCGGCTGCTCTCGATCGCTTCGGAGCCGCCGCGCAGGATGCAGGCGTTGCCGGCCATCAGGCAGAGGGCGCCGGCATCGGCCGTCACGTTGGGCCGGCTCTCGTAGATGATGCCGACGACGCCCAAGGGCACGCGGACGCGCTCGAAGCGCAGGCCGTTGGGCTGGGTCCAGTTCTTGAGGCTCTCACCGACCGGGTCGGGGAGCCCTGCCACCGCTTCGAGCGCAGAGGCGATGCCGTCGAGGCGGCCGGCATCGAGCTTCAGCCGGTCGAGCATCGCCGGCGACAGGCCATTCTCCGCCCCGCGCGCCATGTCGGTGGCGTTGGCGGCGAGGATGGTGTCGGCGCTGGCACGCATCGCGCTGGCGGCGGCGCGCAGGGCTGCGGCCTTCGTCTCGGTGGGTGTTGCGGCGAGGATGGCAGCGGCTTCGCGCGCCGCCCGGCCCATCTCGGCGATCAGGGCGACGGCGTCGGTCACAGCAGCACCAGATGGTCGCGGTGGATCATCGCCGAGCGGGGCGCGTAGCCGAGGATCACCTCCTGCGCGTCGTTGCGGGTGCCGGCGAGGCGGGCGGCTTCGTCATTACTGTAGGCGGCAAGACCGCGGGCCACCGCGCCATCGTCGGTCCAGACCTCGATGACGTCGCCGCGCTCGAAGCGGCCTGCGACGGCGGTGACGCCGGCGGCGAGGAGGCTCCGGCCGTCGCGCAAGGCTTTCGCCGCGCCGGCATCGATGGACAGCCGCCCCTTGGCGGTCAGCCGCCCGGCGAGCCATGCCTTCTTGGCGCGCGCGCCGCCGCTGGCGACGAACACGGTGCCGCGGCCGGTCTCGGCGAAGCGCGCCAGCGGGTGATCGACCTTGCCCGACAGGATGGCAAGATGCGCGCCGGCGGCATTGGCGATCTTCGCCGCCTGCAGCTTCGCCACCATACCGCCCGAGCCGAGGCCCGAGGCGCTGCGTGCATCGGCCATCGCCTCGATGCGGGCGTCGAGCTTCTCGACGGTCTCGATGAAGGTCGCGTTCGGGTCGCTCGCCGGGTTGGCGGTGTAGAGGCCGTCGACGTCGGAGAGCAGCAGCACGCCGCCCGCGCCCGCCGCCTGCGCGACGCGCGCCGCCAGCCGGTCGTTGTCGCCGAAGCGGATTTCGGCGGTGGCGACGCTGTCATTCTCGTTGAGGACGGGCACGACGCCCAAGGACAGCAGCCGTTCGAGCGTTGCGCTGGCGTTGAGGAAGCGGCGGCGGTCCTCAAGGTCATCCAAGGTCACCAGCATCTGCGCGGCGGTCAGCCCGCGTTCGTGCAGCAGCTCGGCATAGACCTGGCTCAAGGCAATCTGGCCGGTGGCGGCGGCCGCCTGCGCATCCTCGAGGCTGGCGCGGCCGCCCTTCGGCAGCCCCAGCCGCCGCGCGCCGAGTGCGATCGCGCCCGAGGAGACGATGACGATGCCCTGCCCGGCGCGGTGGCGCTCGACGAGGTCGTCGAGCACGCCCGCCAGCCAGTCGCGCCGCACCTTGCCGTCGCCGTCGACGAGCAGCGCGGAGCCGATCTTGACGACGAGGCGGGAGCAGGCAGCGGGGGCGAAGCGCGCTACACGGGGCTCCACGCCGGTTCCCCCTCGTCGGGCTTCAGCCGCCCGACCGCCTCGATCAGGCGATCGAGAACCTCATCGACGCCGTCACCCGTCGCCCCCGACAGGCGGTAGACGCTGGCGCCGCTGACCTTCTCCAGCTTCTTCACCAGCTTGGTCAGCGTCTTGGCGTCCATCGCGTCGATCTTGTTGAGCGCGATGATCTCATCCTTGTCCTCCAGCCCGGCGCCATAGGCATCGAGCTCGCCACGGACGATTTCATAGGCCTCGACGGGATCCTCCTCGGTCGCATCGACGAGGTGAAGGAGGATGCGGCAGCGCTCGATATGGCCGAGGAAGCGGTCGCCGATACCGGCGCCTTCCGCCGCGCCCTCGATGAGGCCGGGGATATCGGCGAGCACGAACTCGCGGCCCTTGTGGCTGACGACGCCCAATTGCGGCTTCAGCGTCGTGAACGGATAGTCGCCGACCTTGGCGCGGGCGTTGGTGACGGCGTTGAGGAAGGTCGATTTGCCGGCGTTGGGCAGGCCGACGAGGCCGGCGTCGGCAAGCAGCTTCAGCCGCAGCCACACCGACATCTCCTCGCCGGGAAAGCCGTTCTGATACTGGCGCGGCGCCCGGTTGGTGGAGCTCTTGTACGACGCATTGCCCATGCCGCCGTCGCCACCGCGAAGGAAGATGATGCGCTCGCCGGCCTGCGTCAGGTCGGCGAGCAGGGTGCGATCATCATCATCGGCAAGGATCTGCGTGCCGACCGGCACCTTGATGACGAGATCGTCGCCACCGGCGCCGGTGCGGTCGCGGCCCATGCCGTGGGTACCGCGATCGGCGCGGAAATGCTGCTGGTAGCGAAAGTCGATGAGCGTGTTCAGCCCCTCGATCGCCTCGAAAATGATGTCGCCGCCCTTGCCGCCGGTACCGCCGTCGGGGCCGCCATATTCGATATACTTCTCACGCCGGAAGGAGACGGCGCCATCGCCGCCCCAGCCGGACTTCAGGTGGATCTTTGCTTGGTCGAGGAACTGCATGACGGTGCTTCTGCGCGAAAGCCGGGAGCGGCGCCAGAGGGAGGGGCGATATCACCCCTCCCCATGACGCGGCCAGACGGTGGTGGTTCCGAAGGTCAGGCGGCGAGGCAGAGCGCCGGTCGGTCGCACCAGTTTTCGCGGTCGAGCACATAGCGCGCCGACGGGGCGATGGCGTCGCGGGCCTTCGAATAGGTGCCGCGCACCTCGCCGGTCGCCCGGAAACCGAGCTTCCTGAGCACCGCGCCCGATGCCGGATTGTCGAT
Organism: Sphingoaurantiacus capsulatus; assembly: GCF_042648405.1. NCBI lineage: Bacteria > Pseudomonadati > Pseudomonadota > Alphaproteobacteria > Sphingomonadales > Sphingosinicellaceae > Sphingoaurantiacus > Sphingoaurantiacus capsulatus. Next base: position 125,489 of record NZ_JBHRXV010000006.1, read on the forward strand.
GAAATGCCCGGCCTCGACCGCGGGCAGCCGCAGGCCGTCGAAAGCGAGCCGCAGGATCGCCTGCCCCGCCTCGGTCGCATAGCCGCGACCCCAGGCCTCGCGCGCGATCCAGTAGCCGAGCTCATGCTCGTCGGCGTCGTCGCGCCGGTCGAGGCCGATGGTGCCGACCAGCCGCGCCTCGGCTTCGGTGCGTTCGAAGATGACGAACTGCGGGCCGGCGGGCCTTGCCATGCGCATGGCAAGGAAGCTCTCCGCCTCCGCCATGCCGTAGGGCCAGGGCGCGCTGGCGAGATTCTTGACGATGTCCCACGCGGCGATCGCCCCACACAGGGCGCGCGCGTCCTCGATCCAGGCCGGGCGCAGGAACAGGCGGCGGGTACGGATGAACATCGTGACGTCTCCCAGTCGCGCGCCGTCCATGGACGGCGGCCGTTGCACGCACATGACGCGACAGCCGGAGAGGAGACAAAAAGAGAGGGAGATGGCGACCCATCCCCCTCTCCGTGTACTTTTACACTTCAGCGAGGTCGCCTTCTCCGGCGACCTCGAGGCGTCGCCAAGCCTATTCGGCCGCTACCGCAAGCATATCGACGCTGACATATTTCCGGCCGAGCTTGCCGTCGTGGAAAACGACGCGGCCGTCGGTCAGCGCGAACAGCGTGTGATCCTTGCCGATGCCGACGTTGCGGCCCGGGTAAACGCGGGTACCGCGCTGGCGGATAATGATGTTGCCGCCGACCACTTCCTGGCCGCCGAACTTCTTCACGCCGAGACGACGACCGGCCGAATCACGACCGTTGCGCGACGAGCCGCCTGCTTTCTTATGTGCCATGGTGCGTGCTCCTCTTTACTCGGCGGCCGGCTTGGCAGCCTTGTTGGCGGCGGCCTTCGGCTTTGCGGTCTTCTTCTCGGCAGCCGGGGCAGCAGCCTCGGCCTTCGGCGCGGCGGCCTTCTTCGGCGCAGCAGCCTTCTTCGGCGCTTCGGCAGCCGGAGCGGCCTCGACGGCCGGCGCGGCTTCCGCCTTCGGCTCGGCCTTCTTCGCGGGAGCCTTCTTCGGCGCCTCGCCGCCGATGGCGACGATCTTCAGGACGGTGTGGTCCTGACGATGGCCGTTCTTGCGGCGGTAGTTGTGGCGGCGCTTCTTCTTGAAGATGATGACCTTGTCACCCTTCGTCTGCGCGACGATCTCGGCGGTGACGACTTGGCCGGCGGCGGCCTTGAGGTCGCTGCCCTCGCCCATCAGCAGCACGTCGCCGAGCGTGACGGTGTCGCCGGCTTCGCCCGGAAGGCGGTCGACGATGATCTTCTGGTCGGCGGCGATGCGGTACTGCTTGCCGCCCGTGCGCACCACTGCGAACATGGCTGAAACCCTAGTCATAAATATCAACGGACACGGACGAACAGGCGCCTACGACGCGCCGACCGTGCGGGAGCGGCGTACCTATGGGAGGCGCCCTGCGATGTCAACCGAGTCGGTAGCCCGCCGCCCACTGTAACCATTTAGCAACATTGCGCGGAAAGCTGTTGCGCCGACGCAATGGCCGCATTGCACGGCGGCGTGCGCAGGCATCTTATTCCCCGAACAAGCATAACGTTAAGTGGGGACACACATGCGAAAGATTACAAAGGCTTCGCTCCTCGCCGGCTTCGCGTTCGTCGCGACCGCCGCACAGGCGCAGGACACCGCCGCCGTCGCAGACGAGGCGGAGACCATCGTCGTCACCGGCACCCGCGCCGTCGGCCGCACCATCGCCGACAGCCCGGTTCCGATCGACGTGCTGACGCCCGAGGCGCTTCAGAACACCGGCTTCACCGAGACGAATCGCGTGCTCAACCAGCTGGTGCCGAGCTTCAACTTCCCGCAGCCGTCGATCACCGACGGCACCGACGTCGTCCGCCCGGCGACCCTGCGCGGCCTCAACCCCGACCAGACGCTGGTGCTGATCAACGGCAAGCGCCGCCACACCACCGCCCTCCTCAACATCAACGGCTCGGTTGGGCGCGGCTCGGCCGCCGTCGACATCAACCTGATCCCGTCGATCGCGCTCGGCCGCGTCGAGGTGCTGCGCGACGGCGCCGCCGCCCAGTATGGCTCGGACGCCATCGCCGGCGTGCTCAACTTCCAGCTGTCGGAAATCCGCGAGGGCGGCCGCTTCACCGCGACCTACGGCCAGTATGAGAGCCGCGTCGACGGCATCGAGGCGTTCACCGGTCTGGCGGTCAACGCCGCCGGCCAGCCCGTGCTGGCGCCCGACGCGAACCGCAACGGCAACGGCGACATCTTCGTCACCAACACCACCGGCAAGGATCGCAAGGTCTCCGACGGCCAGACCTTGACCGTCGCCGGCATCGTCGGCCTGCCGCTCGGCGCCGAGGGCCATGTCACCGTTTCGGCCGAGTTCCAGGACCGCGACCCGACCAACCGCACCGGCTACGACCCGCGCCGCCAGTATGACCGCATCGGCGGCAACGTCGATGCGCGCGAGTTCAGCTTCGACCGCCTCAGCCACCGCTATGGCGACGCCAAGACCGACGACATGAAGCTGTTCGTCAACAGCGCGCTGCCGGTCGGCGAATCGGCCGAGCTGTATGCGTTCGGCAGCTACGGCTGGCGCGACGGCACCAGCGGCGCCTTCGTCCGCCTCGCCAACGACGCCCGCAACGTGCAGGCGATCCACCCGAACGGCTTCCTGCCGCTGATCAATACCGAGCTCGAGGACAAGGCCGTCACCGGCGGTATCCGCGGCGAGCTCGGCGGCGGCATCAAGTACGACCTGTCGGGCGGCTATGCGCACAACGCGTTCGACTTCTTCATCTCGAACACGCTCAACCGCTCGTTCGGCGCCGCGTCGAAGACCGGCTTCGATTCCGGCGGCCTGCGCTACAGCCAGACGCTCGCCAACCTCGACCTGTCGAAGGAAGTGGCGGTCGGCTTCGCGCAGACGCTCACCGTCGCCGGCGGCCTCGAATATCGCCGCGAGACCTTCCGCATCCGTCCGGGCGAAGTCGCCAGCTATGCCGGCGGCACCGCGGGCGGCGCGTCGGGCGCGCAGGGCTTCCCGGGCTTCGCGCCGGTCATCGGCGGCCAGCGCGTCGACCAGAAGCGCGATCGCGACAACATCTCGGCCTATGCCGAGCTCGATGCCGAGATCACCGATGCCTTCACCGTGCAGGTGGCGGGCCGCTATGAGGATTATTCGGACTTCGGGTCGGACCTCAACGGCAAGATCGCGGCGCGCTTCGAGCCGGCCGAGGGCTTCGCGCTGCGCGGCGCCGTCTCGACCGGCTTCCGCGCCCCGTCGCTGCAGCAGCAATTCTTCGCGGCGTCGGCGACCAACAACGTCGGCGGCATCCTGCTGGAAACGGTGACGCTGCCGGTCGACAACCCGATCGCCATCGCGCTCGGCGCGACGCCGCTCGATGCCGAAACCTCGATCGCCTATTCGGCGGGCTTCGTCGTCACCGCGGTGCCGCGCTTCAACCTGACCGTCGACGTCTATCAGGTGTCGATCGACGACCGCATCGTCGTCACCGAGAACCTGACGGCGAACCGTGCGGCGGGCGCCGCCAACCCGGGCCTTCGCATCGGCCAGATCCTCGATGCGGCGGGCTTCACGGCGACGAACGCGGCGCGCTTCTTCGTCAACGGCGTCGACACCCGCACCCGCGGCCTCGACGCGGTCGCCACCTACAAGTTCGACATGGGCGACATGGGCCAGCTCGGCGCCACCGCCGGCTTCAACTACAACAAGACGAAGCTGGAGCGCGTGCTCGCGGCGCCGGGGCCGCTGGCCACCGTGCCGGGCGTCGTGCTGTTCGGCCGGCAGGAGCGTATCCGCCTGACCGACGGCCAGCCGCGCACCAAGATCAATCTCGGTCTCGACTGGGATTGGGACTGGCTGGGCGTGACGGCGCGCACCAACCGCTACGGCAAGGTGCTGGCGGCGGGTGCAGACCCGTTCCTCGACGTCGAGATCGAGCCGAAGTGGATCACCGACCTCGAGCTGCGCGCCGACGTGTCGGAGGCGCTTCAGCTGGCGATCGGGTCAAACAACGTCTTCGACATCTACCCGACGAAGATCCCGACCGGGCTCGGCACCGACCCCGCGAACGGGGCGGCCCGCGCCTATCCGGCGACCAACTATGTGGCCACCTACTCGGCCTTCTCGCCGTACGGTTTCAACGGCCGCTTCGTCTACGCCCGCGCGAGCTTCCGCTTCTAGCACGCGCGACACGAAAGAAAGGGGCCGGGCGACAGCGCGTCGCCCGGCCCCTTTTCTTTTCAGCCGTGTTTAGTTGGCGTGGCCGTTCTTCAGCACATAGCGGCCGTCAGCGCCCTGGTCGAACAGCTCCGCCACCGCCGGATGGCCGACCGGCAGCCCGCTGTCGTCGGGCAGCAGATTCTGCTGGCTGACATAGGCGAGGTAGGCGCTTTCCTCATTCTCGGCGAGCAGGTGGTAGAAGGGCTGGTCCTTGTGCGGCCGGACATGCTCCGGGATCGCCTCCCACCATTCCTCGGTATTCGCGAACACGGGATCGACGTCGAAGATCACGCCGCGGAACGGAAACAGCCGGTGGCGCACCACGTCGCCCAGCCCGAAATTCGCCAGCGGCATGCCGGGCGCCGCCGGCGCCCCCTCCGTCAACGGGCGCACCGTCACCTCGGCCTCCTCGGGCTCGCGAAACCTGTTGAACCATTTTTCGATCATCGGGCGAAACTCGAACATGACCTCGTGGACCTCACAAGGCCCATATAGGAACGCCGGGCCGCGCGTGTAGGGCGCACGGGTGCAAAACCCGGCTTTGCAATCCCGAAAGCTTCGCCTATATGCCCGCCTTCGACCGCGCGCCGACATCGGTACGCCACCTGCGGAGAGGTGCCAGAGTGGTCGATTGGGACGGTCTCGAAAACCGTTGTGCCCTCACGGGTACCGTGGGTTCGAATCCCACCCTCTCCGCCATTCAGTCCTGCTAACTAGGATCAGGACTCATTGATTGAGCCAGAAGATGAAGGCGGCGGCGAAGGCGATTGCTGA
>NZ_JBHRXV010000007.1:0-111558 GCF_042648405.1 Sphingoaurantiacus capsulatus
CAACAAGCCCACTGAGGGAATCCAAATTCGATTCAGAGGAAAATCATCCCGCTCTAGCGGCTGGCGAACCAGCGGCGCAGCAACTCGGCGTAGATGTCGGTCAGTCGCTCAAGGTCGTCGACCGCAACGACCTCGTCGACCTTGTGCATCGACTGGCCGGGCAGGCCGAATTCGACGACCGGGCACAGGCGGCGGATAAAGCGCGCGTCGGAGGTGCCGCCGCTGGTCGACAGCTCGGGCGTCACGCCCGTCACCGCCTCGATGGCCTCGACGATGACGGCGCTGAAGTCGCCGGGCTCGGTCAGGAAGGACTCGCCGGAAATCTTCACCTCGACCTCGTTGGCGGGGGCGTGCGCGGCGACCGTCTCGCGAATCCACGCCTCCAGTTCGCTGCCGCGATGGAGGTCGTTGAAGCGGATGTTGATGCGCGCGCGGGCCTGCGCCGGGATGACGTTGGTCGCCGGGTTGCCGACCGTCACATCGGTGATCTCGAGGTTGGAGGCGTCGAACCAGTCGGAGCCCTCGTCGAGCAGCCGGCCCTTCAAATCGGCGAGGATGCGCACCAGCCGGGTGATCGGGTTGTCGGCGCGGGCGGGGTAGGCGACATGGCCCTGCGCGCCGTTGACGGTGATCCAGGCGTTGACCGATCCGCGCCGGCCGACCTTCACCATGTCGCCGAGGCGCTGCGCGCTGGTCGGCTCGCCGACGAGGCAGGCGTCGGGGACGTGGCCGTTCGCTTCCATCCAGTCGAGCAGCTTGGTGGTGCCGAAGGTCGCCGGCCCTTCCTCGTCGCCGGTGATGACCAGCGACAACGATCCGGGGAGCGGCCCGGCGCGGTCGATGGCGGCGACGAAGGCGGCGATCGCGCCCTTCATGTCCGCGGCGCCGCGCCCGACGAGCTGGCCGTTGCGGATCTCGGCGGCGAAGGGATCGAGCGACCAGGCGGCGACGTCGCCGACCGGCACCACATCGGTATGGCCGGCGAAGGCGAAATGCGGGCCGCTGTCGCCCCGCCGCGCGAACAGGTTGCGGATCGGGCCGTCGGGCGCCTCGCCGAAGGTCAATAGCTCGACGGTGAAGCCGCGCGACCGCAGCTCGCCGGCGAGTACGTCGAGCGCGCCGGCGTCGGCCGGGGTGACGCTCGGGCAGCGGATCAGCTCTTGCGCGAGCGCGACGGGATTGCTTGTCATCGCCCCTCGTGTAGCCGGTTGGCCGAACGAGGAGCAACATGCCGAAGATCGATGTCGCCGCCGTGCCGGTGATCAGCCACAGCGGCTATCCCGCGCCCTATGCCGAGGCCGTGGCCGGCCGCAGCTACCAGCGGCTCGCCGATGTCGCGGGCCTGAAGGACTTTGCCGCCAACCTCTGCCGCCTCGCGCCCGGCGCCTGGTCGAGCCAGCGCCACTGGCACAGCGAGGAGGACGAGTTCGTGATGATGGTCGCTGGTGAGGCGATGCTGATCACCGATGTGGGCGAGACTCTGATGCGGCCCGGCGATTGCGCCGCGTTCAAGGCGGGCGTCACCGACGCGCATCATCTGGTCAACCGGTCGGATGCCGACGCGCTGTTCCTCGCGGTCGGCCCCGACAAGCCGTCGGATAGCTGCACCTACCCTGACATCGACATGCACCTGCCGCGCAACGACGGCGGCTACACGCACACGGACGGTCGCCCCTACTGAGCCCCTCTCCCTGGAGGGGAGAGGGGTTGGGGAGAGGGTGGCCGGAGAGCGGACGCTAACCGGCGACCACCCTCACCCCGCTCGCTGGCGCGAGTCGCCCTCTCCCCTCAAGGGAGAGGATTACGATTAGTCGCGGAGCAGCTCGTTGATGCCGGTCTTGGCGCGGGTCTGCGCGTCGACGCGCTTGACGATGACCGCGCAATAGAGGCTCGGCCCCGGGGTGCCGTCGGGCAGCGGCTTGCCGGGGAGATTGCCCGGCACCACCACCGAGTAGGCAGGGACGCGGCCGACGAACACTTCGCCGGTGGCGCGGTCGACGATCTTGGTCGAGGCGCCGAGATAGACGCCCATCGACAGCACCGCGCCGGTTTCGACGATCACGCCTTCCGCCACCTCGGCGCGCGCGCCGATGAAGGCGCCGTCCTCGATGATCACCGGATTGGCCTGCAGCGGCTCGAGCACGCCGCCGATGCCGGCGCCGCCCGACAAATGGACGTTCTTGCCGATCTGCGCGCAGGAGCCGACCGTCGCCCAGGTGTCGACCATCGTGCCCTCGCCGACATAGGCGCCGATGTTGACGAAGCTCGGCATCAGCACCGCGCCCGGCGCGATGAAGGCGCCGCGGCGCACGACCGAGCCGGGGACAGCGCGGAAACCCGTGGCGCGGAAGCGGTTCTCGCCCCAGCCGTCGAACTTCGACGGCACCTTGTCCCACCAGCTGGCGTCGCCGGGCGCGCCGGCGATCAGACTGTTGTCGTTGAAGCGGAAGGACAGCAGCACCGCCTTCTTCAGCCACTGGTTGACCTGCCAGCCGTCGCCGGCCTTTTCGGCGACGCGGTAGCTGCCGTCGTCGAGGCCGGCGAGCGCGGCGTCGACCGCGTCGCGCAGCTCGCCGGTCGTGCCGGCGTTGACGCCGTCGCGCGAATCCCAGCCTGCTTCGATGATCGCTTCGATGCTCATGACAGCTCCCGGTTCAGGCCGGCGAGCCAGGCGCCGACGTCGTTGATCTCGATATCGATATAGCTCGCGCACGCCTCGTGATCGCCGCGCTCGGAGCCGTTGTTGACCCAGACGGTGGTCATGCCGATGGCTTTCGCCGGGCGCAAGTTGCGCGCCATGTCCTCGACGAACAGCGCGGTCGTTGGGTCGATTCCATAGGCGTCGCACAGCCCCTGATAGGCACGCGGATCGGGCTTGGGGATGTAATCGGTGGCGTGGATGTCGAAGATCGACTCGAACGCGTGCGCAAGGCCGAGCCGGTCGAGCACCTTCCCCGCATAGGGCGCGTCGCCGTTGGTGAAGACCAGCTTGCGCCCTGGCAGCGCCGCGATCCCCTCGATGACGCGGACATCCTGCTCCAGCACATCCATGTCGACGTCGTGGACGTAGCTCAGGAACTCGTTGGGGCTGACGTCGTGATGGTCCATCAGGCCGCGCAGCGTCGTCCCATGCTCGTGGAAGAACGCCTTCTGTACCCGGTAGGCTTCCGCCCGGTCGCAGGCGAGCAGGCGCGAGATATAGTCGCCCATCCGAACGTCGATCTGCCCGAACAGGTTGGCGCTCGGCGGATAGAGCGTGTTGTCGAGGTCGAAAATCCAGGTGGAGATGCGCGACAGGTCCATGTCGTCCGCGCGTATAGCCGCCCAGGAGTCGCAGGCGAAACGTTAATATTCGGGTGACCCTTATCGTGGTAAACAGCCGCCGCCCGTTGGGGGGCGCGTGGGGACCGGGGGGTCTTATCGTGTTGAGTTCGTCGAAGGTGCGGATGCGCGCCGCCACTGCGCTTGCGGGCGCTGTCTTTCTCACCGCCTGCGGGGGCGGCGGCGGTGGGGGAACCGCCACCATTCCGACGCCGCCGGCCGGCAGCGCGACTCCGACGCCGACACCGGTGGTGCTCGCCCCCACGCCGGCACCGACGCCCACCCCGACTCCAACGCCGGCGTCGATCAACTACAACACCACCGAGTACACCCGCTCGAGCGGTGCGGTGCACATGAACGCGATCACCGCCTACAACCGCGGCGCCACCGGCGCCGGGGTAACCGTGGCGGTGCTCGACTCGGGCGTCGATACCGACAGCGCCGAATTCTCGGGGCGCATCCACACTGCCAGCCAGGACATCGCCGGCAGCGGTCGCGGCATCGACGATTCGGATGGCCACGGCACCTCGGTCGCCGCGACCTTGCTTGCTGCCCGGAACGACAACGCCATCCAGGGCGCCGCCTTCGGCGCGACCTTGCTGGCGCTGCGCACCGATACGGTCGGCAGTTGCGGCAGTACCGATGGCTGCCAGCACAGCGACAATTCACTGGCGCGCGCCATCGATGTCGCGGTGACGAGCGGCGCGCGCGTCATCAACATGTCGCTCGGCGGATCGTCGGCGAATGCCAATCTGCGCAACGCCATCGCACGGGCGACCACCGCCGGCGCGATCGTCGTCATCTCCGCCGGCAATGACGGCGCGGCGCAGCCCGATCCGCTGGCGCTGATCGCCACCGACATGGTGGCGCGCAACCAGGTGATCATCGCCGGCTCGGTCGGCACCGCGCTCGACCCCGCTGCGATGTCGAGCTTCAGCAACAAGGCCGGCACCGGCGCCGCTCGCTATCTGGCGGCGCTCGGTTACCGGGTCCGTAGCTTCGACAATACTGGCCAGTCCTTCCTGTACAGCGGCACCTCCTATGCCGCGCCGCAGGTGTCGGCGGCGGCGGCGCTGCTGATCAGCGCCTTCCCGAACCTGACCGCTGCGCAAGTGGTCGAGCTGCTGTTCACCTCGGCAACCGACGGCGGCGTCGCGGGCACCGACCCCGACTTCGGCCGCGGCATCCTCAGCCTGACGCGCGCCTTCCAGCCGATCGGCGGCACCTCGCTCGCCGGCAGCGCGATACCGGTTACCGACGACAATGGCATCCTCGGCGGTGCCTTCGGCGACGGCGTGCAACTGGGGAGCGCGCTGCAGGGCGCGGTGATCCTCGATGGCTTCGATCGCGCCTTCGCCATCGATCTCGCCGGCACCATTGCGGCGGCACCCGTTCAGCGCCCGCTTGCGGGACGCCTTGCCGATCGCACCCGCGGTGTCGGGGTCGGCGGCGACAACGGCTATCTGTTCCTCAACATCGCGCCCGCCACCTCGACACGGCCGTGGGTGGGCCTCGCGCAGATCGGCGTCGATTCGCAGGCGGGCGACCGGATGCAGGCGACGAGCGGGCTCATCGCCAGCCGGCTCGACGCGACGACGCGGATGGGCGTCGCCGTCGGCTATGGCGCGGAGACGCTGCTCGGCTCGATGACCGGCGGTAACCCGGACGGCGCCTTCATCACCGGCGCCGACCCGCTGACCGCGGCGGGCTTCGCGGCGCACGACCGCACCTCCACCGCGTTCACCCGGCAGGCCGGCCGCTGGTCGCTTGGCTTTGCCGCCAGCCATGCGCGCGCCAACGATCCGCGCCGCTTCGGCTTCGACAGGCAGCGCGAGGGCAGCGTCGACACCGTGGCGATCGAGGCGGCACGGCGTGTCGGCCCGGTCGAGCTGCGGCTCGGTGTGAGCCAGATGAACGAGAGCGACTCGGTGCTCGGCAGCTGGTCGGGTCCGGCGCTCGGCCTGCAGGGCGCACGGACCCGCTTCGCCAATATCCACGCGAAGCTGCCGCTCGGCTCGGGCTTCATCCTCGGCGCGGGCGCGCGGCAGGGCTGGACCAATGCCGAGACCGGCGGCGGCCTCGTCACGCGCGCGGACGGCATCCGCAGCTTCGGCTTCCAGTTCGACGTCGCCAAGGAGCGGCTGTTCGGCGGCGACCGCTTCGACTTGCGCATCGCGCAGCCGCTGCGGGTCAGCGGCGGCAGCCTGCAGCTCGCGGTGCCGGTCGACTATGACTATGCGACGCTCGCCACGCGCTTCGAGAACCGCTCGGCGAACCTGACGCCGTCAGGGCGCGAGCTCGACGTCGAGGCGGCGTACAGCGTGACGCTGCTCGGCGGCGAAGTCGGTACGCACGTCTACTGGCGCAACGAGCCCGGCCACGTCGCGGCACGCCGCGACGATCTAGGTGCTGCCTTGCGGTACCGCGTCGGCTTCTAGCGGCAGAGATATCCGCGCAAGGCTCGCACCACGCGCAGCTCAATCAGATCGGCGTTGCGGTCGCCGCGGCGCACCGAGGCGTCGGTCAGCGAGCGCGTCATCGACTGGACGTCATCGGCGGCGGCATTGATGTCGCTGCCCCACAGGCGGCCGCGATGCTGCTCGAGGAAGCTGCGGATCACCACGTTGACGCGGCGCGCGGCGCCGTCGTCGACCGGCAGGCGCCGGCCCTCGTAGGCGAGCGTGCGTTCGAGCCCCGGCCGGTCGAGCTGGTGGCGCACGATGGTGCGCACCAGCAGCCGCAGCCCGGCTTCGAACAGCATCGTCTTGGCATCGCGCCCGGCCTGCACGACCGAGGTTTCGAGGCTGCCCGACGAGCGCTCGATCAGCGCGGCGGTGAGCGCCTGCTTGTTCGGAAAATATTGATAGAGCGACCCGATGCTGACGCCGGCCTGCGCCGCCACCGCATTGGTGGTCAGCCGGGTCGGCCCTTCGCGTTCGAGAATGCCGGCGGCCGCCGCCAGAATCGCTTCAACCGTCGCCTGTGCGCGTGGCTGCACAGGCATCTTGCGCGCGGCAAGAGCCACTACCCCCATCTCGCTAACCCCCGTCTCGCGAGTCCCTAGAAGCGTGAGTATCGACTCACATTTGTTACGGGGTCAAGACGGGCGGGTGGCAATCCAGGTGCCGCTGATCAGCGCGACCGCGAGCGGCATGTAGGCATGCCAGCTGTCGAGCGCGACGAGTCCGATGACGGCGCTCGCCGCCAGCGCGACTAGCGCCATGATCTTGCCGCGCTTGCTGATCGCCCCGCGTTCGCGCCACGCGACGATGTGCGGGCCAAAGCGCGGATGGTCGAGCAGCCGCTTCTCCCAGACCGGATTGGCCTTGGCGAAGCAGAAGGCGGCGAGGATCATGAACGGGACGGTCGGGAGCAGCGGCACCACGATGCCGATGACCCCCAGCGCGACGGAGACGATGCCGATCGTCAGATAGACCGGCTGCATCAGGGGCTAGGCCGACAGGCTATGCCGTTCGTGACGGCGTCAGGAAGTCCGGGGCGAGTGAGGGAGCGAAGCCAGCTACAACTCAGTAGCTGGCAAGCGAAGCGAGCGCTGAGCCGGACTTCCTGACGCCGCCCTGCGGGTGGCACGGAGGGGTCGAATGGGTGCGTCGCCGACGCTTGCCGGGGGCCTTCAGGCCCGCCTGCGCGCCAGCTCCTACCCATTCGACCCCTCCGTGCCATCACGAATGGCATAGCCTGTCGGCCTAGCCCCTTTTAGTCCCCGGTCTGGATGCGTTCGACGAGTTGCTTCACCGTCGGCACGAACCCGTTCGAATAAAAGGGGTCCTCGCCGAAGCGGTAGGCCGCGTGCCCCGCGAACATCAGATTATGCTCGGGGTCGCCGCCGTGGGCGATGTCCTGCAGCGTCTTCTGGATGCAGAAGCTTCGCGGGTCGGCGAGGCGGCCGGTCGAGTTGGTCTCGTTGTCGGCCCAGGCGGAGAACTGGCACTGGCTGAGGCAGCCCATGCAGTCGGCCTGGTCCTTACGAACCACCTTCACCTCGTCGGGTGCCTCGAACACCAAGGTGTTGTCGGGGGTCTTCAGCGCCTGGGTATAGCCATAGCCGTCCCATTCGCGGGCGCGCAGCAGGTCGTCGCGGGTGACGTAATATTTCTTGCCGCGGCCAACGCCGACATCGAGCAGGAACTGGTGGTCGCCCGCCGCCTCGGTCGAAAAGGCGATCTGCCGCTCCGACCGCGCTTCGAGCCCACGCAGATAGGTGTTGCGCACCGCCGACGAATAGAAGCCGGTCGGCGAGAATTGATGCAGCAGGATGTCGCCCTTCTTCAGCGTCATCAGCTTTTGCTTCCAAACGTCGGGGATCGGGCTTTCCTGCGTCAGCAGCGGCCGGGTGCCGAACTGAAAGGCGATGGCGCCGAGTTCGGGGTTGCCGATCCAGTCCTCCCACTCGCGCAGGAACCAGACGCCGCCCGCCATGATGATCGGCACATCGTCCGAAATGCCGACCTCGCGCATCGTCGCACGCAGGTCGCGGACGCGCGGATAGGGATCCTGCGGGGCACGCGGGTCCTCGGCGTTCGACAGGCCGTTGTGGCCGCCGGCGAGCCAGGGATCCTCATAGACCACCGCGCCGAGCCACTCCGCCGCCTTCGAATAGGCGCGCTTCCACAGCGCGCGGAAAGCGCGGGCGGACGAGATGATCGGGTAATAGTGCACGCCGTGGTGTGCGGCGATCTCGGACAGCTTGTAGGGCATGCCGGCGCCGCAGGTGACGCCGTTGATCAGGCCCTTGGCGCGTTCGAGCACGCCCTGCAGCACGCGCTGCGCACCGCCCATTTCCCAGAGAACGTTGATGTTGATGGCGCCGCGGCCCGACGCGATATCGTAGGCGCGCTTCACCTGGTCGACGGCACCGGCGATGGCATAGTCGACCAGCTCCTCGTGGCGTTCGCGGCGGGTCAGCGCGCGGTACACCTGCGGGATGATCTTGCCTTCGGCATCGAAGCTGTCGGCGTTCACCGCCGAGACGGTGCCGATGCCACCCGCGGCGGCCCAGGCGCCCGACGAATGATGGTTGGTCGCCGCAACACCCTTGCCGCCCTCGACGAGCGGCAATACTTCGCGCCCGCCCATGAGGATCGGATTGATACCCTTGAACATAGGTTCCGTTCTCTTGCGGCCGTTGCTGGCGGCCTTCGTGCGCCGTCATATAGGCGTTCGGAGGGGAAAATGCGCTGGAAAAACGCTCAAGTCGGGCGAACGGCTCCCTACACGGCTTGACCCGCCGCCCAGCCGCTCGACCACGCCCATTGGAAATTATAGCCGCCGAGCCAGCCGGTGACGTCGACCGCCTCGCCGATGATATGCAGGCCGGGGACTTTGGTGGCTTCGAGCGTCTTCTGGGAGAGGCCGGCGGTATCGACGCCGCCCGCCGTCACTTCGGCCTTGGCGAAGCCTTCGGTGCCGGTCGGCACGAACGACCAGGCGTTGATGCGCTTGCCGACGGCTTCGAGCGTGCGATCGGGCAGGTTGGCGATGCCGCCGGTGAGCCCCAGTTCTTCGGCGATGGCCTGCGCCAGGCGGGTGGGCAGCAGTTCGGCGAGCAAGGTCTTCACCTCCGCCTTCGGCCGCTCGCGCTTGCGATCCTTGAGGAAGACGAAGGCGTCGGCGTCGGGGGCGAGGTCAATGATGACCGGCTCGCGGTGCCGCCAATAGGAGGAGACTTGCAGAATCGCCGGGCCGGAGAGGCCGCGATGGGTGAACAGCACCGCTTCGCGGAAACGCCCCGCGCCGGCGCTCACCAGACCCTCGACCGCGACGCCGGCGAGCGCCCGCGCGGTTTCGAGCGTCTCGGAACCGAGCGTCAGCGGCACCAGTGCCGGACGCGGCTCGACGATCTTCAGCCCGAACTGGCGCGCGACATCATAGGCGAACCCGGTGGCGCCCATCTTCGGGATCGACGGGCCGCCGGTGGCCAGCACCAGCCGCGGCGCGGTGAAGGTCGCGGCGGCGGTCTCGACCTGGAAATCGCCGCCGTGGCGGACGCCGCGCACATGCGTCGACAGCCGGATATCGACGCCGCCCGCCGCGCATTCGTCAAGCAGCATCTGCACGACATTTTTCGCGGATTCGTCGCAGAACAACTGGCCGAGCGTCTTCTCGTGATAGGCGATGCCATGCTTCTCGACGAGCGCGATGAAGTCATGCTGCGTGTAGCGCCCGAGCGCCGAGCGTGCGAAATGCGGGTTCGCCGACAGGAAGCGGTCGGCGGTGGTGTTTAGGTTGGTGAAATTGCAGCGGCCGCCGCCCGAGATCAGAATCTTGGCGCCGGGCTGGTCGAGGTGATCGATCAGCAGCACGCGCCGCCCGCGCTGGCCGGCGGTCAGCGCGCACATCAGGCCGGCGGCGCCGGCGCCGAGGATGATGACGTCATAGGTGTTCACGGGCGGAGGCTATCGGGGTTGAACGGAGCGATTGCAATTCTGATCGACGGCGACGCCTGCCCGGTGAAGGAGGAGGCGTACCGTGTCGCCCGCCGCTACGGCGTGCCGGTGAAGGTCGTCGCCAACGCCTACATCAACGTGCCGCGCGAGCCGTTGATCGAGCGGGTGGTGGTCGATGGGGGCTTCGACGCCGCCGATGACTGGATCGCGGAAAGGTCCGATCCGCTGAGCATCGTCGTCACCGCCGATATCCTGCTCGCCGACCGCGCGCTGAAGAAGGGCGCCAAGGTGATCGGCCCGACGGGCAAGCCGTTCGACGCCGGATCGATCGGCAACGCCGTCGCGCAGCGCGCGCTGATGGCCGATTTGCGCGCGATGGGCGAAGTCAGCGGCGGGCCGGCGCCCTTCTCGAAGACCGACCGCTCGCGTTTCCTGTCCGCGCTCGACGAGGCGGTAAACCGGTTGAAGCGGATGCATCCCGGCGGCTAGGCTGCTGGCCATGCGCAAAACCCTCCTCGCTTCGCTCCTGCTCGGTCTCGCCGCGCCGGCCACCGCCACCCCGCAGGATGATTTCTTCGCCCGGCTGACCGCGCTCTGCGGCAAGAGCTTCGCCGGCACGGTCGAGACCAACGACCCCGCCGACGCCGACTTTGCCGGCAAGCCGCTGGTCATGCAGGTGCGGTCCTGCACCGCCGACACGATCCGCATCCCCTTCCACGTCGGCGACGACCGTTCGCGCACCTGGGTGATCAGCCGTACCAAGGACGGCCTGCGGCTGAAGCATGATCACCGTCACAAGGATGGCAGCGAAGACAAGCTGACCCAATATGGCGGCGACACCGCTGCCGCCGGCAGCGCTGGCCGCCAGGCCTACCCGGTCGACGATTTCTCCAAGAAGATGTTCGTGAGCGAAGGCCGGCAGGTGTCGACCACCAACGTCTGGGCGGTCGAGGTCGAACCCGGCAAGACCTTCGTCTACGAACTGTCGCGGCCGAACCGCCTGTTCCGCGTGCGCTTCGATCTGACGAAGGTCGTCAACGATCCGCCGCCGCCGTGGGGCAACTGATCGATAACCTTATGTTCGGTACCTGACATAAGGGTTGACGCTGGACGCCCCACCCCGCAAGCCGCGCCCGTAATGAAACGTAGCGCGGGCGACATCGACAAGCTGATCGTGGAGTGGGAGAGCCTGCGCGCCGAATATGCGTCGCGCGGCTCCACCGGTATCGTCGATTTCATCAGTGCCGAACTGCGCAAGCTTCGCCTCGAACGCGCCGAACTCGACGGCGACTGAGGTTTGGCGGCGGCGCACATCTCCGGTAGCTTCGCCGCGACGGAGATGCGCGCGATGGACACCAAGCCTTTCGGGACGCTACGGCACAGATCCTTTCCCTATTTCCTGCTGCGCGCCGGGCTGGTTCTCGCGGCGGCGCTGCTGTCCGTTGCGCTGAGGCTGCTGCTTCCACGGCCCTTCACGGGCGGCGGCTTCTGGTCCGACTTCGGGCAGGGCGCGCTGGTGACGATCACCCTCGTGCCCCTCGTGCTCGCGGCGATCTATGGCGGCCGGCTGATCCGGCGCGGATGGACGGTCCTGCCGCGCTAGCTCGCTTTCTTGCGCGCTCCGAACAGGCTGAAGCGGCTGCGCAGCCGCTGGATGGCGGTGACGCCGACGATGGCGGCGCCGACCCACAAACCGATCTCGGTAGCGACGGCGACGACCGCCATCGCGATCGTCCACTGCGTCAGGTTCGGATCGAACAGCAGGTAGAAGAGCAGGGTGCCGATCCAGACGGCGAGGACGGCGGCGAGCGTGGCGACGCCGACGAGGCGTTTGCGCTTCAGGGTGAGCATCATGACGGCAGGTCCTTTCACTTGCCGGCGCGCAGCCGCTCGGGCGCGAGCCGCGTGCCGTTGTTGACCACCGCGCGCACGTCGGCGACGCGGTCGAGATCGGGGCGGGGATCGGCGGCGATGAACAGGATGTCGGCCTCGAGCCCGGGGCGCAGCGCGCCGGTGCGGTCGCCGACGCCGATCAGCCGGGCGGCGTCCGACGTCGCCATGCGCAGCACCGCCCAGGCCGGAATGCCCGCCTGCTGGTGCAGCGCCATCTCGCGCGAGACGCTGAGCCCTGGCGCGATCCACGGATTGGCCTGGTCGGTGCCGATGCTCATCGGCACGCCGGCCTCGTACATGCGGCGGGTAAGATCGAGGACGCGCGGCCACACCGCCTTGGCGCGGGCATAGTCCGCCGGCTTCCAGCCCATGTCGAAGCGGAAGCGGCGCCAGCTCGCGACCATCGCGGGATGGTCGTACCTGATGTCGCGCTCGAAAAGCGTGGGGTCGTCGCCCCAGAAGGCCGGCTGAAAGGCGACCAGCGTCGCGTCGACATGCACCTTGCGCGCGGCGAGCGTGGCGATCAGCCGGCGAACCTCGGGACCGTCGAGATCGGCGGCCTCATACCATTCGAAGAATTCATAGGTGCCGGGCCGGTGATCCTTGCGCCACGCCTCGCGCGTGGCGGCGGGCAGCAGGTCGGCGCTGACCGGCATCATGTGGACGAAGCTGTTGACGCCCAGCTCGGCGGCGCGCTGCCAACTGACGGAAGACAGGTGCGCGACGGTGCGCAGCCCGTGCGCGTCGGCGGCCTTCACCGCGTCGGCGATGTCGGCCTCGGTCAGCCCCGAATAGAGCTTCACATAGGAGGCGCCCGCCTTGGCCTGCTCGGCGACGATCGCCGCCGGGCCGCGATCGGGCGACACCAGGGTCACGAGGTTTTCGAAGCCGAAGGGGCCGCGGTCGATGATCTCCGCGGCGTAGATCATTTCCGGCCCGGCGAGGCGGCCGGCCTTCACGTCGCGCGCATAGGCGACATTCTCGCGCGTGCCGCCGCCGGGGTTGCGGATGGTGGTCACGCCGAAGGACAGCAGCATCCGGGCGTTGTGCGCGGTGATGTCGTCGCTCGGCAGCGTGCGCAGCTTCGGCACCCCCTTGTCGACCGAGATGTCGACCGGGCCGAGCGTGACATGCGCATGCGTGTCGATCAGGCCGGGCAGCGCATAGAGGCCGGTGAAGTCGTGGCGGCGCGCGCCCTTCGCGGCGGGCTTGCCGCGCCCGGTCGCGACGATGCGGCCATCCTCCACGAGGATGTAGCTTTTTGGCGTAACCGTTTCGCGCTCGGGATCGACGAGCGTGACGCCGAAGTAGAGGTCGCGCTCGGCGGCGATGGTGGGGGTGGCCGCGACGGCGGAGAGCAGCAGGACGGGCAAAAGCAAACGCATCGAAACCTCGTTGAAGCGCGTATCGAACGGCCCTTCAGTCGAGGCGGCGGGAGTGGCGCTTACAGGCGTCGGCAGAAAAAGATTCTGTAAGAAATCTCAGTTTGCGTGCGACGCCGCTTCCGCCGAGGCTGGACTCAGAACATCGGGGAGAGGCGGATGCGGATCGCCAGGATCATAGGCGTCGTCATGGTGCTGGCGCTGGCCGGCTTTTTCCTTTTCGCGCCGGGGATCGTCGAAGGCGGGATGAACAGGATCGCGCCGACCAAGGCGACGGCCAGTCCCGAGGCGATCGCGCTGCACCGGACCTTGCAGGTCGCCGACCTCCATTCGGATACGCTGATGTGGCAGCGCGATCTGCTCGACCGTGCCGACCGCGGGCACGTCGATCTGCCGCGGCTCGAGGAAGGGCATGTCGCGCTGCAGGTCTTCTCCTCGGTGTCGAAGACGCCGAAGGGCCAGAACTACGACGCCAACGGCGCCGACAGCGACAACATCACCCTGCTGACCGTCGCGCAGTTGCAGCCGGTGCGCACTTGGACCTCGCTGGTCGAACGGTCGCTGTGGCATGCCGAGAAGCTCGCGCGCGCCGCCGAGGCGTCGGACGGGCGGCTGCGCTTCGTCAAAAGCTCCGCCGACCTGTCGCGGCTGCTCGCCGACCGCGCGGCGGGGCGGCCGGTGACCGGGGCGCTGTTCTCGGTCGAAGGGTTGCAGAACCTCGAAGGCAGGATGGCCAATCTCGACCGGCTCGATGCCGCCGGGCTGCGGATGGCCGGGCTCACGCATTTCTTCGACAATGAGGTCGCCGGCTCGATGCACGGGCTGAAGAAGGGCGGGCTGACGCCGTTCGGGCGGCAGGTGGTCGCCGAGCTCGAACGGCGGCGCATCGTCATCGATATCGCGCATGCCAGCCACCAGACCGTTGCCGAGGTGCTGGCGATGGCAACACGGCCGGTCGTCTCCTCGCATGGCGGGGTGCAGGCGACCTGCAAGGTCAACCGCAACCTCAGCGACGACGAGATTCGCGGCGTCGCGAAGACCGGTGGCGTCATCGGCATCGGCTACTGGGACGCCGCCGTCTGCGGCACCGAGCCGGCGAACGTCGCCGCCGCCATCGCGCATGTCCGCGACCTTGTCGGCATCGATCACGTCGGGCTCGGCTCGGACTATGACGGGGCGACGACGGTGGGCTTCGATACAGCGAAGCTGGCGCTGGTGACTCAGGCGCTGCTCGACCGAGGATTCACTCGCGACGAGATCGCCAAGGTGATGGGCGGCAATCTGCTGCGCCTCCTGGGGGAAAATCTGGCGCCGCGCTAAATATTGTAAGCAGCGCGTGTCCACCCCAGACTAACCGGGCGATGCGCGCGCTCGAACGGATCATCGCCGACTATGGCCCGGGGCTGGCGCGCGTCGCCGCCTCCTATGAGGCCGACCGCGCGCTGCAGGAGGATCTGACGCAGGACATCCTGCTCGCCGTCCACCGCGCGCTGCCGACCCTGCGCGACGAGGCCAGCCTCGCGCCCTTCGTGTTCCGCATCGCGCACAACCGCGGCGTCACCCATGTGATGCGGCAGGTGAGCCGCCGCCCGCCGGCGGCGGGCGTCGCCGATGACGCCGACCCAGCGACACCAGAGGATGTGCTGCTCGCCGACGAGCGGTCGCGGCGGCTGACCGCGGCGGTGCGGCGGCTGCCGCTGCCCTACCGGCAGGTGATGACCCTGCTGCTCGAAGATCTGAGCCATGCCGAGATCGCCGAGGCGCTCGGCCTCACCCGCACCAATGTCGGCGTCCGCATCAACCGGGCGAAGACGCAACTGAAGGCGCTGCTCGATGAGCGATGATCCCTTTCTCGACGAGCTGCGCGCCGAATGGCGGCGGCACCCGGTCGATCCGGCGCGGCTGCAGCGGCAGGCGGCGCGGCGACGGCTGCGCGGGCAGCTGGGGCTGGTGGCGGGCGCCGTCGGCATCCTCGGCTATCTCGTCATCGCCATCCTGTTCTCGCGCGAAGCGCTCACCGGAGGACCGCCGGTGTTCGGGCTCGCCGCCATCGCCTTCACCGTGGGCGTGCCGCCGCTGATCAGCGAGTTCGTCTACGCGTGGCGCGATGCCCGCACCGAGCCGGAGCAGAGCCCCGAAGGCCTGCTCGACCTCGCGCGCCGGCGCATCGCCGCCGCGCGCCACGCGCTGTGGGGCTTCCGTGTCGCGGCGATCATTCTCGCCGGCACCGTCGCCGGGCTGCTGCTGCTGTTCGCGATCGGCCGTGCGAGTGCCGCCGAGACGTGGCGGCTCGGCCTCTGCTGGAGCCTGACCGCGCTCGGCTGCTGGCTCTGGCAGATGCGGCGCGGCCAGCGGCTCGCCACCGAGGCGGAGCAGTGCGAGCGGCTGCTCGCCGAGTATCGGGCTGCCTGAAACGACAACGGGCGGCGCTTCCCGAGGAAGCACCGCCCGCATTCGTCAGCCTGGTGGCTGCCTAGTCGTCGTTGTTGCCGGTCAGGAAGGCCGGCGCGAAGGTCGGCTCGCTGCCGCCCTCTTCGCCACCTTCACGACGCGGGCGATCCTCGCGGTCGCGGCGCGGGCCACGATCGCCGCCGCGATCACCACGCGGGCCGCGGTCACCGCCGTCGCGGCGCGGACCCCGGTCGCCATCGCGACGCGGGCCACGGTCGCCGCCGTCACGGCGCGGGCCGCGATCGCCACGGTCGCTGCGCTCGCCACCTTCACGCGGCGGGCGCGTGTCGGCCAGCTCTTCGCCGGTTTCCTGGTCGACGAGGCGCATCGACAGGCGCACCTTGCCGCGGTCGTCGATGCCGAGCACCTTGACCTTGACCTGCTGGCCCTCCTCGAGAACCTCCTGGACCTTCGCCACGCGCTCGTTCTTGATCTCCGAGATGTGCACCAAACCGTCCTTGGCACCCATGAAGTTCACGAACGCACCGAAGTCGACCATCGAGACGACCTTGCCGGCGTAGATCTTGCCGACTTCCGGTTCCTCGACGATGCCCTTGATCCAGTTGCGGGCGGCTTCGATCTGCGCCGGGTCCGACGAGCTGATCTTGATGGTGCCGTCCTCGTCGATGTCGACCTTGGCGCCGGTGGTGGCGACGATCTCGCGGATCACCTTGCCGCCGGTGCCGATGACTTCGCGGATCTTGTCCTTCGAAATCGACATGGTCTCGATGCGCGGGGCGTGCGCCGACAGCTCGGTGCGGCTCTGATCGAGCGCCTTCGCCATCTCGCCGAGGATGTGCGCGCGGCCGTCCCTCGCCTGTGCGAGCGCGGCCTTCATGATCTCCTCGGTGATGCCGGCGATCTTGATGTCCATCTGCAGCGAGGTGATGCCCTCGCTGGTGCCGGCCACCTTGAAGTCCATATCGCCGAGGTGATCCTCGTCGCCGAGGATGTCGGAGAGGACCGCATAGTCCTTGCCTTCGAGGATGAGCCCCATGGCGATGCCCGAGACCGGACGCTTGATCGGCACGCCGGCGTCCATCATCGCGAGGCTGCCGCCGCAGACGGTCGCCATCGACGACGAGCCGTTCGACTCGGTGATGTCCGAGGTGAGGCGGATCGTATAGGGGAACTCTTCCTTCGTCGGGAGGACGGCGCGCAAAGCGCGCCAGGCCAGCTTGCCGTGACCCACGTCGCGGCGGCTCGGCGCGCCGAAGCGGCCGACCTCGCCCACCGAATAGGGCGGGAAGTTATAGTGCAGCATGAAGTTCTGGTAGCTGAGGCCGTTCAGGCCATCGACCATCTGCTCCGACTCCTTGGTCCCGAGCGTGCAGGTCGCGATGGTCTGGGTCTCGCCGCGCGTGAACAGCGCCGAGCCGTGCGTGCGCGGCAGGACGTGCGCCTCGGCGACGATCTGGCGGACGGTCTTGGTGTCGCGGCCGTCGATACGCTTGCCGTCCTTGAGGATGGCGCCGCGCACGATCTCCGCCTCGAGCTTCTTGACGAGCTTCAGGGCGACCATCTGCTCCTGCGGCGTCTTGTCGGCCATGGCGGCCTTCGCCTTGGCGCGCGCCTCGTTCAGCATGTTCGAACGGTCGGACTTCAGCGTGGTCTTGTACGCGGCGGCGATGTCGCTGCCGATGAGCTTCTTCAGCTCGGCCTTGACCGCCGAATTGTCGTCGCCGGCCTTCAGCTCCCACGGATCCTTGGCGGCATCCTCGGCGAGGTTGATGATCGCGTCGATCACGACCTGCGACTGCTTGTGGCCGAACATCACGGCGCCGAGCATGACGTCTTCGGACAGCTCCTTCGCCTCCGACTCGACCATCATGACGGCGTCCTGGGTGCCGGCCATGACGAGGTCGAGATCGCCGGCGGCGACCTGCTCGTCGGTCGGGTTCAGGATATATTCGCCGTCGTTGTAGCTGACGCGCGCCGCGACGATCGGGCCCATGAAGGGCACGCCCGAGATGGTGAGCGCGGCCGAGGCGGCGACCATCGCGAGGATGTCGGGCTCGTTCTCGCCGTCATAGCTCAGCACCTGGGCGATGACGTTGATCTCGTTGTAGAAGCCTTCCGGGAACAGCGGGCGAACCGGACGGTCGATGAGGCGGGAGACCAGCGTCTCCTTCTCGGTGGCGCCGCGCTCGCGCTTGAAGAAGCCGCCGGGGATGCGGCCGGCCGAGGAGTATTTCTCCTGATAGTGGACGGTCAGCGGGAAGAAGTCCTGGCCTTCCTTCACCGACTTGGCGGCGGTGACGGCGCACAGCACCACGGTCTCGCCATACGTCGCGAGCACCGCGCCGTCGGCCTGGCGGGCGATACGCCCGGTCTCGAGGGTCAGCTTGCGGCCGCCCCACATCACTTCCTGCTTATGAATCTCGAACATACGTCTTTTCCTGCATGTCCTCGGACATTCCGAAGACGCTTACGCCGGCGGGTGCGCCCATCGCAGCCGCCGGAAGTGGAACAGGCCCCGTCGTGGGGCCTGTCCGAAGATATTTACTTACGGAGACCGAGCTTACCGATCAGGTCGGTGTAGCGGCCTTCGTCCTTGCTCTTCAGATAGTCGAGCAGCGAACGGCGCTTGTTGACCAGCATCAGCAGGCCGCGGCGCGAGTGATTGTCCTTCGCGTGGGTCTTGAAGTGCTCGGTCAGGTTGGCGATGCGCTCCGACAGAATGGCCACCTGAACTTCAGGGCTGCCGGTGTCGTTGGCTTCGCGGGCGTGTTCCTGGATAAGCGCAGCCTTGCGCTCGGTAGTGATCGACATCGTGATCTCCTGGCTAGATGTTGAATCCCCGCACCACGCGAACCCCATCGGCCGAAACATCGACCAGCGCGACCGGAACAGACCCGGCGGTCGCGAGATGGAGCCCGTGATTGTCAGGGCGTCCGTCGAGCAGCCGTCCTTGCCGAAGCATGGCTGCCTGCGCGGGGTCGACGGTGAGGACCGGGATGTCGTCCAGTCCAGCCGTCAGCGGCAAAAGGGCCTGTTCAAGCGCGCGGCTATGTCCGAGCGCGTTCAGTTTGTCCAGTGAAATCGCGGAATCTTCCCCGAACGGGCCCGCCTTGGTCCGCCGCAGCATCGACACATGGCCGACGCTGCCCAGCGCCAGCGCGAGATCGCGCGCGAGGCTGCGGATATAGGTGCCCTTCGACACGGTGGCGTCGAGGGTCGCGCTCGCCCCGTCGCAGGCTTCCAGCGCGAGCGCGTAGACGGTGACGTCGCGCGACGCGAGTTCGACGGTTTCGCCGGCACGGGCCAGCGCATAGGCGCGCTGCCCGTCGACCTTCAGCGCCGAATAGGCGGGCGGCGTCTGGGTGATCGGGCCGGTGAAGCGCGGCAGCGCCGCCTCGACCGCGGCACGGTCGGGACGCACGTCGGAGGTGGCGACCACCTCGCCCTCCGCATCGTCGGTGGCAGTCGCAGTGCCGAAGGCGATGGTGAAGCGGTAGCGCTTGGTCGCGTCGAGCAGCCGGCCGGTGAGCTTGGTCGCCTCGCCGAGCGCGATCGGGAGGACGCCGGTGGCGAGCGGATCGAGCGTGCCGCCGTGGCCGATCTTCACCTTGCCCCAGCCGCTTTCGCGGGCGTTGCGCTTCACTGCCGCGACGGCCTGCGCCGAGGACAGGCCGAGCGGCTTGTCGAGAATGATCCAGCCATGCATCGCGCGGCTGTTAACCGCGCGAGGGGGCGGCGGCAACGATTAGCCGCGCGCCGGCGCTTCGACCTCGGTCAGCGAACGCAGCGGATAGCGGCGTCCTTCGACGATCACCGAGGAGAAGCGATCGAAGGTGCCGCCGAAGCCGGTGTCGAAGCCGATGGCGTGCGCATAGTTCAGGCCCCAGGCGGGGGCGAACAGCTCGGCCTTGTACCAGCGCTTGCCGGTGCCGCGGATCAGCAGCGTGTCGCGGTCGACGACGCGCCAGTCGCGGATGCCGCCGTGGTTGACGAAGTTGATGCGCGCTTCCTTCGGCCGCTCGACGGTGGCGGCGGCCGGCATCGCGGTCGTGACGGCCAGCGCCGCCAGCAGAGCCTTGGCGAGGGTGTTCACGTCGGATTCTCCCGTTCTTGTTGGTTACGGGAGAGAGATAGGGAACAGGCAGTGAACTGCCGCTGAATGAGCGAGCCATACGTCATCCTGACAAAAGTCAGGACCTCATGGGGGCAGGGGCGTTGACGGCTTGCAGCCAAATGCATGGGCAGGGCCTTCGGGACGCGATCCCGACTTTCGTCAGGATGACGAGCCCTTCAGAGACAGCAGCCTAGTTGTCGTCGCTGTCGTCCGGATTGCCCATCTTGCCGCCGAGGTCGCGGGCGACCTGCGGCGAGCGCAGGATGGCGTCGATGCGGCTGGCCTCGTCGAAGGTCTCGTCGAGGTGGAAATGCAGCTCGGCGGCATATTTGGTGTTCACGCGCCGCGCGGCCTCGGTCTTCAGGAAGCGCACGTTGCGCTTCATCGCCTTGATCACCTCGATCGCCTCCTGTTCGGAGGCGCCGAGCGGCTGGATGAACACGGTGGCGTGGCGCAGGTCGGGCGACATGCGCACCTCGGTCACCGAGATGATGGCGCGTTCGAGCACCTCGTCGCGAAGCTGCCCGCGCGACAGCACCTCGGCGAGCGCATGGCGCATCTGCTCGCCGACCCGGAGCGTCCGAACCGACTTACCCTGCTCGTCGCGTTGCTGCCGCATGGGCGGGGGAAGGGGCGGCACCCGTTAGAGGGTGCGCGCCCGCTCCTCAACCTCGTAGGTCTCAAGGATATCGCCGATGCGGACATCCATGTTGCCTTCAAGCACGACACCGCATTCGAGACCCGAGCGCACTTCGTTGACGTCGTCCTTGAAGCGGCGCAGCGAGGCGATGTTGCCGTTCCAGATGATGACGTCGTCGCGCATGACGCGGACCTTGAGATTGCGGCGGATGACGCCCTCGACGACGCGCAGACCGGCGGCCTTGCCCTTGCCCGCCGCGAACACCTCGAGCACGTTTGCACGGCCCATGACGTTCTCGATGCGCTCCGGCGACAGCTTGCCCGCCATCGCGTCCTTCATCTCGTCGAGCAGCTCGTAGATGATGTCATAGAATTTGAACTCGACACCGTCGCGCTGCGCGATCTCGCGCGCCTTGGCGTTGGCGCGGACGCCGAAGCCGACGATCGGCGCCTTGCTGGCCTTGGCCAGCGTGACGTCCGACTCGGTGATCGCGCCGACACCCGAGTGCAGCACGCGCACCTTGATCTCGTCGTTCGACAGCTTGTTGAGGCTGCCGACGATCGCTTCGACCGAACCCTGCACGTCCGCCTTGATGACGATCGGGAACTCGATGATCTTGTTGGCCTTCAGCGCCGAGAACATGTTCTCCATGCTCGACGGCGCCTGCGTGGTGCGCTTGCGCTGCGCCACGCTCTGGCGATAGGCGGCGACCTCGCGGGCGCGCGCCTCGTTCTCGACGACGGTCAGCGGGTCGCCCGCCATCGGCGCGCCCGACAGGCCGAGCACCTCGACCGGCATCGACGGCCCGGCTTCCTTGATCTGCTGGCCGCGGTCGTTGACCAGCGCGCGGACCTTGCCCGACTCCCCGCCGACAACGAAGATATCGCCGGTGCGCAGCGTGCCGCGGCTGACGAGGACGGTCGCTACGGGCCCGCGGCCCTTGTCGAGCTTCGCCTCGATCACCGTCGCCTCGGCGGCGCGGTCGGCATTCGCCTTCAGCTCGAGGATTTCCGCCTGCAGCAGGATCTTCTCGATCAGCTCATCAAGGCCGGTCTTCTTCAGCGCCGAAACCTCGACGTCCTGGATTTCGCCGCCCATCGCCTCGACCTGGATGTCGTGCTGGAGCAGCGCCTCGCGGATGCGCTGGGCATTGCTGCCCGGCTTGTCCATCTTGTTGATGGCGACGATCATCGGAACGCCGGCCGCCTTGGTGTGGGCGATCGCCTCGATGGTCTGCGGCATCAGGCCGTCGTCGCCCGCCACCACGATCACCACGATATCGGTGACGTTGGCGCCGCGCGCGCGCATCTCGGTGAAGGCCGCGTGGCCCGGCGTGTCGAGGAAGGTGACACGCTCGCCCGACTTCACCTTCACCTGATAGGCGCCGATGTGCTGGGTGATGCCGCCCGCCTCGCCGGCGACGACATCGGTGCCGCGCAGCGCGTCGAGCAGCGAGGTCTTGCCGTGGTCGACGTGGCCCATGATGGTCACGACCGGCGGACGCGCGGTCAGCGTCGTGTCGGCATCGACGTCGGTGGTGGCGTCGATGTCGATGTCGCTCTCGGACACGCGCTTGATGTTGTGGCCGAACTCGGTGACCAGCAGCTCGGCGGTGTCCTGGTCGATCGACTGATTGACCGTGACGGGCATGCCCATCTTGAACAGGGCCTTCACCAGGTCGGCGCCGCGCTCCGCCATGCGGTTGGCGAGCTCGGCCACGGTGATGGTGTCGGGCACCACCACGTCGCGAACTTGCTTGGCGGTCGAGGCGCCGCCGCCCATGTGCGAGCGGCGATCCTTCTCGCGCGCGCGGCGCAGCGCGGCCAGCGAACGCGAGCGCGTGCCGTCCTCGTCGTCGAGCGCGCGGGTGACGGTGAGCTTGCCCGACTGGCGGCGATTGTCCTCGCGGCCACGCGATGGCTTCGGTGCCGCGGGGGCGTCGGGCCGGCGGCCGGCAGGTGCGCCACCGGGGCGGCGCATGTCGCGGTCGTCATCGTCGGTGCGGCGCGCGGTCGTCGACGGCGCGGCCGTGGCGGTACGCGGCTCGGCGGTCGCGGGCGCCTCGGCAGCGCGCTTCGCGTCCTCGGCGGCGCGGGTCGCGGCTTCCTCTTCCTCGCGGCGGCGGTCCTCGACGCGGCGACGCTCGGCGTCCTGCGCCTCGGTACGGGCGCGGTCGTCCTCGCGGCGACGCTCCTCGGACAGGCGCAGGCGATCTTCTTCCGCCTGGCGGAGGAGGAGGGCCTGGCGCTCCTGGCGCGACATCAAATCGTTCGGCGCCGCGCGGGGCGCTTCCGGACGGCGCGCCGTCGGCGCGGGAGCAGCCGGTACAGGCGCAGGCGCAGGTGTCGGCGTCGGAGCAGCCGCTGCCGGGGCAGCCGGTTCCGGCGCCGCGGCCGCCTCGGCGACGGGTTCGGGCGCCGGGGCAGCCGCCTCGGGCGCGGGCGCGGGCGCAGGGGCGGGAGCAGCGACCGGAGCCGGGGCGGGCGCCGGCGCGGCGACGGGCGCCTCGGCCTCGGGCGCCTCGACCGGCGCGGCTTCGCCCGGACGGCGCAGCACGCGGGTCTTCTTGGTCTCGACCACCACCGAGTGGGTGCGGCCATGGCTGAAGCTCTGCTTCACCTTGCCGATCTCGACGGTGCGCTTCACGCCGAGCGCGGGCCGGAGGCCAAGTTTCGGTTTATTGTCTTCGGTCATGCTTAGCCTGATACCCTTACCGTTCGGCCGCGGAGCCGTGCTCCCCGTCCGCGCCATCGTCATTCGTTCCGCAGAAAGCGCGCCACCGTGAGACGGCGGCTGCTACCCGTGTCGCTGCCGCGCGGTCGCAGAGCGCGGCGTGTACAACATTTTCGCGCCCCAAGGCCACCGACAATTCGGAACGGCCCACCGGGAGCACCACCGACTCGCCCATCTCGGAAACGCGGAGCTTCTGGTCGAGCTTGCCGCGCCCGTCCGCCGACGCATCGGCCGCGTGAAGCAGTAAATGCACCCGTCCGGCGCGAATCTTGTCGAGGATGCGATCCGATCCCAACATGAGGTTGCCGGTGCGCAATTCCAACCCCAGCCGGTCGAGCGCGCGGCGCTGAAGCCCTGCCTCGATGCGCTGGACGAGGTCGTCGGGCACCTTGATCGTCGCGCCCTTGAAGGCACGCAGCAGCGCGCCGCGTAGCTTGCCCTTGGCCACCGCCGCCTCGATCAGCCGGCGATCCGGCGTGACCCAGGCGCCGCGCCCCGGCGCCTTCGCGCCGAGGTCGGGAAGCACATCGCCGTCAGGGCCGAGCGCGAGACGGATGAGGTCGTCGCGCGCGCCGTGCTCAGCGCTTAATATGCACTTACGTTCTGGGGTTTCATGCTCCGGCATCCGCGTCAGCGTCCCCCTCGAACCAGTGGGCGCGGGCGGCCATGATGATGCGGTTGCCGTCTTCCTCGCTGAGGCCAGCGTCCTTCAGGATGCCGTCCCGCTTGCCGACCAGCTCGTCGGTGGCGAGGTCGCCGAGGTCGTCGAGCGTCTTGATGCCGGCCTTGCCGAGCGTGACGAGCATCGCCTCGGTGATGCCCTCGATCTCGCCGACGGCATCCTCGACGCCGAGGCCGCGCCGCTCTTCGCGGTTGGCCGCCTCGCGGCGCTCCAGTGCTTCCAGCGCGCGGTTCTGAAGCTCGCTCGCCAGATCGTCGTCAAAGCCCTCGATCGAGGCCAGCTCGGGCAGCTCGACGTAGCCGACCTCCTCGAGCTCGGTAAAGCCCTCGGCAACCAGCAGCTGCGCCAGCGTCTCGTCGACGTCGAGCTCGCGCTGGAACATCTCCGACCGCTCGATGAACTCGCGCTGGCGCTTCTCGCTCTCGTCGGCCTCGGTCATGATATCGATCTGGTGACCGGTCAGCTGGCTCGCGAGACGGACATTCTGGCCGCGGCGGCCGATGGCGAGGCTCAGCTGATCGTCGGGAACGACGACCTCCAGCCGGTTCTCGTCCTCGTCGATGACGACCTTCGACACCTCGGCGGGCTGCAGCGCGTTCACCACGAAGGTGGCGGTGTCGGGCGACCAGGGGATGATGTCGATCTTCTCGCCCTGCAGCTCCTGCACGACGGCCTGCACGCGGCTGCCCTTCATGCCGACGCAGGCGCCGACCGGGTCGATCGAGCTGTCGCGGCTGATGACGCCGATCTTGGCGCGGCTGCCGGCGTCGCGGGCGCAGGCCTTGATCTCGATGATGCCGTCGTAGATTTCCGGCACTTCCTGCGCGAACAGCTTCTTCATGAACTCGGGGTGGGCGCGCGACAGGAAAATCTGCGGGCCGCGGTTCTCGCGGCGGACGTTCAAAATCAGCGACCGGACGCGGTCGTTGACGCGCAGCACCTCGCGCGGGATCTGCTGGTCGCGGCGGATGACACCCTCGGCGCGGCCGAGATCGACGACGACATGGCCGAACTCGACGCGCTTCACCACACCGGTGATCACCTCGTTGACGCGGTCCTTATATTCCTCGTGCTGGCGCTCGCGCTCGGCGTCGCGGACCTTCTGCACGATGACCTGCTTCGCGGCCTGCGCGGCGATGCGGCCGAACTCGATCGGCGGCAGCGGATCGACGACAAAATCGCCGACCTTGGCGTCGGCGTCGCGCTTCTGCGCGTCCTTGACCGACGTCTGCTTGAAATAATCCTCGACCTGCTCGACCACCTCGACGACGCGCCACAGGCGCATGTCGCCCGACTTGGCGTCGATCTTGGCGCGGATGTCGTTCTCGGCGCCGTAGCGGGCGCGAGCGGCCTTCTGGATCGCGTCCTCCATCGCCTCGATGACGATGCCGCGATCGATCGACTTCTCGCGCGCGACGGCGTCGGCGATCGCGAGCAGCTCGGCCTTGTTGGCGGAAATGGCAGTGGCCATGCCGTCTATTCCTTCTCTTCGATGATGTCGTCGGCACCCTCTGACGAGAGCGGCTTGCTTGCCTTGATCAGCTCGTCGGTGAGCGTGAGCTTGGCAGATTGAATGAGGCTGAGCGGCAGCCGGATCTCGGCGTCGTCGACCTCGATCAGCGCGGTGTCGCCGTCGAGGCCCTTCACGATGCCGAAGAAGCGCTTGCGGCCGTCGATGGCTTCGCTCAGCGCGATCTTCGCTTCGTGGCCGGCCCAGTCGGTCCAGTCCTTGGCCCGCGTCAGCGGCCTGTCGATGCCGGGCGAGGAGACCTCGAGCCGATATTCATCCTCAATCGGGTCGGTCTCGTCGAGCATCGCCGACAGCGCGCGCGAGATGGTGGCGCATTCGTCGAGCGTGAGCTGGCCGGTCTTCGGGTCCTCGGCCATCACCTGCAGCGACACGTACTTCGTCCCCGACAGCGACACGCGCACGAGGTCGAAGCCGAGGCGCGTCACCTCGGGCTCGATCAACTTCGTCAGCTGCGCGGCGTCGGTCAAAAGTCGTTTCTCCAAGCACCTTCGGCGCCGGTCCCGAGGCTGGAACCAGCTTCCTCAAGGTCACCCATGTGGAAGATGCGGCGGATATAGGTGAAAGCCGCGAGGACGGCAAGCGTCCCCGCGGCTTTCACGCCCGCTGGTGCGGGAATTCGGGCGGCGGCCTTACTTGGCCCGCGCGACGCTCACCATTGCCGGGCGGAGCAGGCGGTCCTTCAGCATGTAGCCGGCCTGCAGCTCCTGAACGATGGTGCCGGCCTCGGCGTCATGCTCGACCTCGATCATCGCCTGGTGGCGGTTGGGATCGAGCTTCTCGCCCTGCGATTCGATGCGGGTGACGCCGTGGCGCGCCAGCGTGTTAACCAGCTCGCGCTCGGTCATCTCGACACCGGTGACGACGGTCTTCACCGTCTCGTTCTCGCGCGCCTCGGCCGGGATGGCGTCGAGCGCGCGACGGAGGTTGTCGACGACGCCGAGCAGGTCGCGGGCAAAGCCGGTGACGGCATAGGCGGTCGCGTCCCGCTTCTCGCGGTCGAGCCGGCGGCGGACATTCTCGGTCTCGGCGGCCTGGCGCAGCAGCCGGTCCTTGAGGTCGGCGATCTCGGCATCCCGCGTGGCCTCGGCGGGCGCTTCCGCTGCCTGATCCTCGGGCAGCAAATCCTCGTTCTCAGGGTTCGTCGTGGGGTCGTTCATCCAATCAACCTGCTCAATGCTTTCGCGGTGTAGTCCACCATGGGAACCACCCGCGCATAGTTCAACCGCGTGGGGCCGATCACCCCGATGACGCCGACGACGCGGTCACCTGCGTCGCGATAGGGTGCCGCGATAACGCTCGACCCGGACAAAGAGAACAGCTTGTTCTCCGACCCGATGAAAATCTTCATCGCTTGGCTGGACCGCGCAAGGTCGAGCACGCGCACCAGATCCTCCTTGCCGTCGAGGTCGGCGAGCAAGGAGCGCAGCCGCTCGAGATCGGTGGTGCCCTGCTCGTCGAGCAGATGTGCCTGCCCGCGCACGATCAGCACCGGCCGCTGCGCGCCGTCCGACGACCAGATGGCGAGCCCGCGCTCGATGACGTCGCGCGCCAGGGTGTCGAGCTCGGCGCGCTCGGCGGAAATCTCGTGGCGCAGCCGTTCGGCGGCTTGGCCCAAGGTCAGGCCCGACAGGCGGGCGTTGATGTAGTTGGACGCCTGCACCAGCGCGGCGGGCGGCAGGCCAGGCGGCAGGTCGATGACGCGGTTCTCCACCGAGCCGTCGCCGCCGACCAGCACGGCGAGCGCGCGGTCGGGCGCCAACGGCACGAAGCTGAGCTGCCGCAGCACGGCTTCCGCCTTCGGCACCATGACGATCGCCGCGCAGGCGGACAGCCCGGCGAGCACCGAGGTGGTGCGGCTCAGCACATCCTCCATCGGCAGGCCACGGCCGCGCAGCTGTTCCTCGATCGCTGCCTGTTCTTCGGGCGCCGGCTCGCCGGTCTGCATCATGCCGTCGACGAACAGCCGGAGGCCGATGTCGGTGGGCAGGCGGCCGGCCGAGGTGTGCGGACTGGCGAGCAGCCCCATCTCCTCGAGGTCCTGCATGACGTTACGGATCGACGCCGGCGACAGCCCGAGCCCGCCGAGCTTCGACAAGGTGCGCGACCCCACGGGCGTGCCGCTCGCCAGATAGGATTCGACGATCTGCCGGAAAATGTCCCGCGCGCGGTCGTTCAGTTCGATGATCGAGGGCGACTGCATGTCCGCGTGAATGTAGGGCGTCGGCGGCCCGCCCTCAACTCATGGCGCGATCAGCAGCCGTGCGTCCCCACCGAGCGTGGCGAAGAAGGTGTAGGACAGGTCGCCGAGCGTGTGCATCACGATTCCTGGCACGATCGAGCCGGTGTGATAGGCGAGCATCCCGTAGAGCGCCGAGGCGATGAACAGGCCGGGGCCGAGCAGCAGCAGCGCCGCGCCGCCGTGGACGCCGTGGAACAGCGTGAACACGAGACTGGTGACGACGATCGCGGTGCCGGCGCCATAACGCTCCAGCCGGCTCTGCATATAGCCGCGAAACGCCACCTCCTCGACGAGGCCGCTGACCAGCGCGCCGATCAGGACGATCGAGATGCGGTAGGCGGTGGTCGGATACAGGCTGAGGTCGGGCGGCGGGCGCTGGCCGTCGAGTGCGATCCAGAGGATGTAGAGCATCGTCAGCAGGGCAAGCAGCGCCAAGGTTGGCCCAAGGCCGGCTCGGGTCCAGATGCTCGGGCCCGGCCGCCACAGCCGCAGGCTCTCGTGCCGCCATTCCCGCCAGCGCTTCGGCCAGCCGGCGCCGTTCAGCCAGGCGACGTACAGCGCCAGATAGGCGACCATCGCAACCGCCGCCCACGGCAGGTCGGGCCGAACACGGGCGTTGATCGGCGCGATCAGCGCCCAGGGCAGTATGCCGGCAATCGCCACCGCAGCGCCGATCAGGATCGGCACGGCATAGCGGCGGGTCGTTTCGATCAGGCTGGTGGCCATGATGTGTCCCCTTCGTCAGGGCGTCAGCAGCGCGCGGATTTTCTCCCGCGCCCGGTGCAGCCGCACCTTGGCCGCCGCCTCGCTGATCCCCAGCCGCGCGGCGATCTCCGCCACCGGCCGATCCTCGTAATAATGCATCAGCAACGGCACCCGGTACGTCTCGGGCAGCGCCGCGACGGCGCGTTCCAGATCGATCCGCGCCTCGGCCGACGGCAGCTCGGCGGCGATCGCATCGGCCTCCTTCAGCTCCTCGATCCGCCGCCACAGCGGGGCGACGAGCCCGAAGCAGATGCGGGCGACGATGCGCAGCAGCCAGGCCGGAAAGGCGGCGGCCGATCGCAAGGCCGGCAGCTTGCGCTGCACCGTGACGAGCGCTTCTTGCGTCGCGTCCTCCGCATCGGCGAGGCAGTTGCGCTCGGCCTGGCGGCGGAGGAACGGCCGCGCGGTGCGCAGCAACGTGTCCAGCGCCGCCCGGTCACCCTGCCGGGCCGCCTCGACGAGCGCGGAATCGAACGCCGCTATCGCCGCCCCCTCATGATTTCGGCTTCAGCCGCCGCCCGGCGAGCGCACAGGCCGGGCAGAATCCGATCAGGCCGGTCAGCGCCAGACAGGCGCCGACGGCAGCGACGATGATATTGTCGAGCGAAACGACGCCATACGCCGCGAGCCCGCCGCCGAGCAGGACGCGCAGCAGCCGTTCGATCGCGGTGACATTGGTGGCGAACATGGGCCTTCCCCTTCGCTAGGGTCGCACCATGAGGGGGCGACCACAAGATGAAGAGGGCGGCGGGGCGGGAAAGGTTACAGGCGAATGTTCGGCGAAGCGTTTGCCCTCCCGCCGCCATCCCGCTAGACCGCGCGCTCCATCATAAGGAGTGATCCCATGCGCCCGTCCGGCCGCGCCCCCGACCAGATGCGTCAGCTCGAAATGATCCCGGGTTTCAGCGCGCACGCCGAAGGCTCGTGCCTGGTGAAGTTCGGCCGCACGCATGTGCTGGTCACCGCCAGCGTAGAGGAGCGGCTGCCGCCCTGGCTGCGCGGGCAGGGCAAGGGCTGGGTCACGGCAGAATATGGCATGCTGCCGCGCGCCACCCACACCCGCGGCAACCGCGAAGCGGCGAAGGGTAAGCAGTCGGGCCGCACCCAGGAAATCCAGCGCCTCATCGGCCGTAGCCTGCGCGCCGTCACCGACCTCAAGCTGCTCGGCGAGCGCCAGATCACGCTCGACTGCGACGTCATCCAGGCGGACGGTGGCACGCGCACCGCGGCGATCTCGGGCGCCTGGGTGGCGCTGCGCCTCGCCATCGACGGCATCATGAAGGCGAACAGCCTCGAGATCGATCCGTTGAAGGGTCGTGTCGCGGCGGTGTCGTGCGGCTTCCACAACGGCACCGCGGTGCTCGACCTCGACTATGATGAGGATTCGACCGCCGAGACCGACGCGAACTTCGTGCTCCTCGAAGGCGGCCACATCGCCGAGGTGCAGGCGACCGCCGAGGGCGCGGCGTTCGACGAGGAAGGGCTGCTGCGCATGATGCGCCTCGCCCGTATCGGCTGCGACGAGATCTTCGCGATGCAGCACAAGGTGACGGGTCGCTGAGCATGACGGCGCGCAGGCTCCTCCCCGGCCCACTGGTCATCGCCAGTCACAATCAGGGCAAGGTGCGCGAGATCACCGCGCTGCTGGGCCCGCTCGGCATGGAGCCGGTGTCGGCGGGGCATCTCGGCCTGCCCGAGCCCGAGGAGACCGAGGACAGCTTTGTCGGCAACGCCACGTTGAAGGCGCTGGCCTCGGCGCGGGGCAGCGGCATGCCGGCGCTCGCCGACGACAGCGGGCTCGAAGTCGCGGCGCTCGGCGGGCGGCCGGGGGTCTACACCGCGAACTGGGCGGAAGCGGCCGACGGCACGCGCGACTGGTATATGGCGATGGAAAAGGTCGAGGCGGAGCTTCAGAAGCTCGGCCCCGACGTGTCGCGCGCCGCGGCGTTCGCCTGCACCCTCGCGCTCGCCTGGCCCGATGGCCATGTCGACTGCTTTTCGGGGCGCATCGAGGGCCATCTGACCTGGCCGCCCCGCGGCACTTTGGGCTTCGGCTACGATCCGGTCTTCGTTCCGGGCAGCGGAAGCCTTACCTTCGCCGAAATCGACCCGAGCGAGAAACATGCGATCAGCCACCGTGCCAGGGCTTTTGAGAAGCTGGTCGCCGCCTGTTTCTGACGGGGGCGGTCGGCCGCTAGCGGTCTATGTCCACTGGCCGTTCTGCGTCTCGAAATGCCCCTATTGTGATTTCAACAGCCACGTTCGCGCCTCGGTCGACGAGGCGGGCTGGCGCGACGCGCTGATCGCTGACCTCCGGCATGAGGCGGCGATGCTGCCCGACGCACGGGTGGTCAGCATCTTCTTCGGTGGCGGCACCCCGTCGCTGATGGACCCGTCATCGACGGCGGCGATCATCGACAAGATCGCGCGGCTGTGGCCGGTGGCGCCGGGTGTCGAGATCACGCTGGAGGCCAACCCGACCAGCGTCGAGGCGGCGCGCTTTGCCGGCTTCGCAGCGGCGGGCGTCAACCGCGTCTCGCTGGGGCTGCAGGCGCTCGACGACGCGTCGCTGAAGCTGCTCGGGCGGCCGCACGACGTGGCGATGGGGCTCGCGGCGCTCGACGTGGCGCAGACCAATTTCGACCGCGTGAGCTTCGACCTGATCTATGCGCGGCCCGAACAGACGGTCGATGGCTGGCAGGCCGAACTGACCCGTGCGATCGGTTTCGGCACCGAGCATCTGTCGCTCTATCAGCTGACCATCGAGCCGAAGACCCGCTTCGCCAGCCTGCACGCCAGCGGCAAGCTGGTGCTGCCCGACGAGGATGTTTCCGCCGAACTGTTCGAGACGACGCGCGCGATGACGGCAGCGGCCGGCCTTCCCGCTTACGAAGTGTCGAACCATGCGCGGGCGGGCGCGGAGAGCCGGCACAATCTCGCCTATTGGCACTATGCCGATTACGTGGGCGTCGGCCCCGGCGCGCATGGCCGGCGGCGTGGCGTCGCGACGGTGCGCACGATGAAGCCCGAGGGCTGGATCGCCGGGGTGCGCGCGCAGGGCCACGGCATGAGCGAGGAGGCGGTGCTGACCCCCGCGATGCGCGCCGAGGAGGCGCTGCTGATGGGGTTGCGGCTGAAGGACGGCATCGACGCAGCGCGGTTCAGAGCGGGCACGGGCGTTGCGCTCGATGACGCGATCGATGCGCGCGGCACCGCGGAGCTGGTCGGGCTCGGCCTCGTCGAGCATGACGCGCGCGGGCTGCGGCTGATGCCCGCGGGCATGCTGCTGCTCAACGCGGTGATCGCCAAGGTCGCGGCATCGTGACCGTTGCCGCCGAGTCGCCGTCCCTCTAAATCCTCGCCGCATGGGGAAGGCAGGGGCACTGGCGCTGCTGTTGTTCGCGGCGACGTCCGCGACGGCGCAGCAGCCTGAACAGACACCGCCAGCGGCGGCGGCGACCGACGATCCGTTGCCGGTTGGCGAGGCGGTGCGCAACGCCGGCCATATCGCGACGCAGCCGGTGCGCGACGTCGGCATCGCCAAGGCGGAGATCGCGCCGGTGCTCGCGATCGCGGTGGCTAATCCCTACAGCCTCGAAGGGCTGAAGCGCTGCGCCGACCTCGGCGCCGCGCTCGTCGCGCTCAACAAGGTGCTGGGGCCGGATTTCACCGGCGGCTTCCCAACCAAGGAGAACCGCGTCGGGCGGCTGGCGGCGGCGGGCGGCAAGACGGTGGTCAATTCGATCCTGCCGTTCCGCGGGCTGGTGCGCGAGGTCAGCGGCGCGGCGCCCGCCGAGCGGCGGCGCAACGCGGCGATCGATGTCGGCTATGCCCGGCGCGGCTTTCTGCGCGGCGTATACGAGACGCGGCGCTGCAAGCCGGCGATCGACACCTCACCGAACTGACCGGCACGGATCGCAACGGCCGTTCCGATGTTGTATCGTTCGCTATGAACAAAATACTCCTCACCGCCGCCGTCGCCCTCTCGGCGACCACTGCCTTTGCGCAGGAGTCCGCGACTCAGAAAGCCGGCGAGATCGCCACCCAGCCGGTTCGCGACGTCGGGATCGACAAGAAGGCGATCCCGCCAGCGCTCGTCGCGGCGGGCGCCAATGCGTACGGCGTCGCCGGCCTGACCAGCTGCGCGAAGATCGGCGCGGCGATCGGCGAGTTGACCGCGGTGCTCGGCCCCGATTTCGGCACCGGCGAGCAGTCGGCGGAGAACCGCGCGGAAAAGATTGCCGAGGCCGGCGGCAAGACGGTGGTGAACACCGTCATCCCGTTCCGCGGCCTCGTCCGCGAGATCAGCGGTGCGGCGCCCGCCGAGCGGCGGATGAACGCCGCGCTCGACGCCGGCTACGCCCGCCGCGGTTTCCTGCGCGGGCTTTATCTGCAGCGCAACTGCAAGCCCGCGCTCTAGCCGACTTTAGTTGATCGCGCTGACCTGCGCGTTGCGGAACGCGCGCGGCGCGGGCGAGACGGTCGAGAAGCCGCCCGGCGCTACCTGTTGCACCTCCAGCCCGCGCTCGGCGACGCCGCCGCGGAAGCGGAAGATGCCGTCGATGCCGGCAAAGCCCTCATCCCCGTCGAGCTGGGCGCGCGGGAAGCTCTCACCGATTTTCCAGCGGTCGCCCATCGAATGGACGAGCAACACCGCGTCATAGCCCATCGAGGCGAGGCGCGACGGCGCGCCCCCGAACTTGGCGCGGTAGCGGGTCGACAGCTGCTGGAAGCGATTGTCGGGGACCGAGGCGAACCACGACCCGTGCATGCCGCTGATGCTCGCAAGGCCCGGCTCGCTGTTCCACAGCTCGGTGCCGAGGATGCGGGTGCCGGCGGCGCCGAACTGCTGCAGCGCGGGCAGGAAGCGCGGCGCGACGCTGCCGCTGTCGGCGATGAGCAGCGCCTGGAACGACACCGGCCCGAGCCGCTGCTGGACCGGCGCGACGGTGCCGTCGGCACGGACAACGCCGCCCTGCGCGACCT
Organism: Sphingoaurantiacus capsulatus; assembly: GCF_042648405.1. Lineage (NCBI taxonomy): Bacteria > Pseudomonadati > Pseudomonadota > Alphaproteobacteria > Sphingomonadales > Sphingosinicellaceae > Sphingoaurantiacus > Sphingoaurantiacus capsulatus. Next base: position 33,106 of record NZ_JBHRXV010000007.1, read on the forward strand.
TCGCCACGCGCGCTTCATAGTTGGTGACGCGGCGCGCGGCGGCGGCGAGCCGCTTCGGGTCGCGCGGATAGGTCTCGATCGAGGTGACCTTGCCGCCGTTCGCCTGCACGGCGCGGACGAAGGCGGTCGACACGCGCTGGCCATAGTCGCCGGCGGGGATCAGCGCCGCGAAATTTTCGACGCCCTTCGAGCGGGCGAAGCCGACGACGCGCGCGATCGACTGCTGCGGCTGATAGCCCATCACATAGGTGTTGCTGCCGGCGAGCGTCGCATCGTTGGAGAAGGCAAGGATCGGCACGCCGGCACCGGCGGCGACGCCCTGCACCGCGCGCACGTCGGGGGCGAGCAGCGGGCCGAGGAAGATCTTGTTGCCGTCGGCGAGCGCCCGCGTCGCCGCGGCGCTGGCGCCGGTCGCGGTATTGTAGACGGTGAGCTTGATGTTCTGAACGTTCGAATCGAGCAGCGCCATGTTGGCGGCGTTGGCGATCGACTGGCCGACCGCGGCGTTGCCGCCCGTGGTCGGCACGAGCAACGCGATGCGGTGCTGCGGCGGGCCGGCGACCTCGCGCGGCGCCTGGACGACCGGCGCGGCGACGGGTGCCTCGGCAGCGGTCGGGGCCCGGCGCACCGTATTGCTCGAACAGGCGGCAACGGCGAGCAGCGCCACGGCAGCCAAACCCTTACGCGCGATTTGCGTGCGGCCACCCGGCTGCGTCATGATGTTCAACATGTCTCTCCCTGAGCCGCTCAACCCCGGCCTCTATATCGTTGCCACCCCGATCGGCAATCTCGGCGACCTGACGCCGCGCGCCGCGGACACGCTGTGCCGTGCCGCCTTAATCGCGGCTGAAGACACTCGCGTGACCGCAAAGCTCCTGCGGCACATCGGTTCCACGCGGCCGATGACACCCTATCATGATCACAACGCCGATGCCGTACGGCCACGCCTCATCGCCCGCATGCGCGGCGAGGCGGTGGCGCTGGTGTCGGATGCCGGCACGCCGCTGATCTCCGACCCCGGCTACAAGCTGGTGCGCGATGCCCGGGCGGCAGGGATCGCGGTCACCACCCTGCCGGGGCCGTGCGCCGCCATCGCCGCGATGACGCTCGCCGGCCTGCCGACCGACCGTTTCCTGTTCGCGGGCTTCCTGCCTTCGAAGCAGGGCGCGCGCGCCACGGCTATCGAGGAATTGAAGAGCCTTCGCGCGACGTTGGTCTTCTATGAATCCGGGCCGCGCCTCGGCACCAGCCTTGCCGCGCTCGGCGAGATTCTCGGGCCGCGCCCCGCGGCGGTGGCGCGCGAGATCAGCAAGAAGTTCGAGGAAGTGGTCGACGGCGACCTGCCGACGCTCGCCGCTCGCTACGCCGACGGCGGCCCCAAGGGCGAGATCGTCGTCATTGTCGGCCCGCCCGGCGAGGAAGCGATGGCGACCGCCGACGATCTCGACGCCGCGCTGGCAAAGGCGATGGCCGCCGCGCCCCTGAAGACCGCCGTCGCCGAGGTGGCGGTGGCGCTCAATCTGCCGAGGAAGCAGGTCTATGCGCGGGCGCTGGAACTGAAGGGCGGATGAGGCGACGGCGCGCGGAGAGCTGGGGGCGCCGCGCCGAGGATATCGCCGCCTGGTGGCTGCGGCTGAAAGGCTATCGCATCCTCGCGAAGCGGGTGCGCACGCCGGTTGGCGAGGTCGATCTTGTCATCCGGCGCGGCCGCACGCTCGTATTTGTGGAGGTGAAGGCACGCCTCGACGCACGATCGGCCGCCGAGGCTGTCACACATCTGAATCAATCTCGTGTCGCGCGTGCGTCCAATGTGTTGCTCGCGCGTTACGGAAAAGGATGCGAGGCGGTGCGCATCGACGCGGTGCTGGTCAGCCCCTGGCGGTTGCCACGCCACATCGTCGGAGCGTGGGCCGGGTAACGGGCCGGAGAGGAATATGAGCGAGGCCATTCAGCAGCTCGGGCTGCTCGAAGACGAAGCGATCCCGCTCGACGAGGCGGCGCTGCTTCTGGCCACGCTCGATCATCCCGAAACCGACATCGGCGACTATCTCGACCAGATCGCGGAAATGGCGGCCGAGCTGCTGACGCGCGGCGCGCGGGCCGTCGGCGCGCGCGACCGGGCCCTGCTGCTCGCCGACCTGATCGCCGGCGATCACGGCTTCCGTGGCGATTCGAGCGACTATGACAACCCGGCGAACGCCGACCTTGTCGCCGTGATCGACCGGCGGCGCGGCCTACCGGTGGCGCTCGCGATCCTCTACGTTGCCATCGCGCGTCATGTCGGCTGGGTGGCGGAACCGCTCAACATGCCTGGCCATGTGCTGGTGCGCATCGGGCGGGAGCCCGATGCGGTGATCGTTGATCCGTTCGATGGCGGCACCATCCTCGACGGCGACGGCCTCGCTGCACTCGTCGCACGCGTCGTCGGCAGCCATGCGACGGTCGAGGCGGAGCATCTGGCGCCGCTCGGCAACCGCGCGGTGCTGGTGCGGCTGCTCTCCAATCAGGCGGCGCGGGCACGCCGCGCCGGCGACATCGAGCGCGCGCTCGTCCTCCACGAGCGGATGACAAGCTTCGCCCCGTCCTTTACGGGGCTCTGGTGGGAGCGCGCGCGGCTCGAGCAACTGCTCGGCCATGTGCGCCAGGCCCGCGGCAGCCTCGGCGCGATGCTCGAGACCACCCGCGACCCGGCGCTCCGCTCGCGCATCCGCGCCGCGCTCGACGCGTTGGCCCGGTCGATCAACTAGGGGCCTCGCCCCGCTTTTGGGGGCGCTATGGGTCTCAAGGTCGCGGTCCAGATGGACCCGCTCGAAACCATCAACATCGGCGGCGATTCGACCTTCGCGGTGATGCTGTCGGCGCAGGCGCGCGGGCACAGCCTCTATCATTACACGCCGCACGACTTGAGCTATCGCGACGGGCGCATCATCGCGCAGGCGCGTGCCGTAACGGTGCAGCGGGTGGTCGGCGACCATCATGCGTTCGGCGAGAAAGTCGAGCTCGACCTCGGGCGCGACATCGACGTCGTGCTGATGCGCCAGGACCCGCCGTTCGACATGGCCTATATCACCGCGACCCACCTGCTCGAACTCGCGCAGGCGCAGGGCGTGCTGGTGGTCAACGACCCGGCGCAGGTGCGCAACGCGCCTGAAAAGCTGTTCGTGCTGGAGTTCGCACGCTTCATGCCGGCGACCCTGGTCACCCGCAGCCTCGACGAGGTCCGCGCCTTCCATGCCAAGCACGGCGAGATCGTGGTGAAGCCGCTCTACGGCAACGCCGGCGCCGCCGTTTTCCACGTCGCGCAGGGCGACGCCAACCTCGCCGCGCTGGTCGAGCTGTTCAGCCATGTCTGGCGCGAGCCGTTCATGGCGCAGCAGTTCCTCCCCAAGGTGACCGAGGGCGACAAGCGCATCGTGCTGATCGACGGCGAGCCGACCGGTGCGATCAATCGGTTGCCGAAGACCGGCGAGATCCGGTCGAACCTCGCGGCCGGCGGCAAGGCGCAGGCGACCGAGCTGAGCCCGCGCGAGCAGGAAATCTGCGCGGCGTTGGGGCCGGAGCTGCGCAGGCGCGGACTGCTGTTCGTCGGCATCGACGTCATCGACGGCCACCTGACCGAGATCAACGTGACCTCGCCGACCGGCATCGTCGCCATCGACAAGTTCAACGGAACCGATACGCCCGCCCGCATCTGGGAAGCCATCGAACGCAAGAGGAATGCCCCGACACATGGATAGCTGGCTCACCGACCTGATCGAGCAGTCGGGCTATCTCGGCGTCGCGTTCCTGATGTTCCTCGAAACGGTGTTCCCGCCGATCCCATCGGAAGTGATCATGTCGCTCGCCGGGTTCGAGGCGTCGACCGGCTCGCTGAGCCTGTCCGGCGTGATCGCCGCCGGCACGGCAGGGGCGATGCTCGGCAATACCTTCTGGTATCTGGTGGCGCGCGCCTTCGGCTACGCTCGCTTCAAGAAGCTGACCGAAAAGCACGGCCGCATCCTCACCATCCATCCCGAAGAGCTGGACAGCGCGCAGCATTGGTTCGACCGCTGGGGCGGCTTTGCTGTCGGCATCGGCCGCATCATCCCGACCGCGCGCTCGCTGATCTCGGTGCCGGCGGGCATCCTCAAGATGAGCCTGTCGCGCTTCTTCATCTATTCGCTGATCGGCACCGCGACCTGGACGGCGCTGCTCGCGTTCGCCGGCTACGCGCTCGGCCGCGCCTATGCCGACGCGGAAAAGTACATCAATCCGTTCGCCACCGGCGTTATGCTGCTGATTGTGCTGCTCTACGTCTATCGCTTCGTCACCTACGACAAGCGCGACGCCAAGTAGCTCATGCCCGTGGATGGGCGTTGCGATAGACGTCCATCAGATGCGCGGTATCGACGGCGGTATAGACCTGCGTCGACGACAGGCTGGTGTGGCCGAGCAGTTCCTGAACGGCGCGCAGGTCGGCGCCGCGACCGAGCAGGTGCGTGGCGAAGCTGTGGCGCAGCGCGTGCGGGGTCGCTGACGGCGGCAGGCCGAGGCCGACGCGCGCGGTGCGCATCGCGCGGCGCACCACCGCCGGATCGAGCGCCCCGCCGCGCGCGCCGCGGAACAGCGGCGCTTCGCGGGCGGTGCCATAAGGACAGAGCGACACATAGGTCTCGATCGCCTGCCGGACGATCGCGAGCAGCGGCACGATGCGCGTCTTGCTGCGCTTACCGGTAACGGTCAGCGTCTCGCCGAGCGGCAGCGCCGCGCCGGTTAGCGACAGCGCCTCGGCGATGCGCAGCCCGCTGCCATAGAGCAGCAGCAGCGCCGCCTCGTCGCGCGCGGCGATCCACGGTTCGTCATGCTGCGCGCCGGTGTCCTTGACGATGGCGAGCGCGTCGGCGGGCGACATCGGGCGCGGCAACCGCTTCGGCACCTTGGGGCTCTTCAGCCCGGCGATGCCGTCGCATTCGATGGCCTTGGTGCGCGCCAGCCAGCCGAAAAGGTTGCGCAAGCCCGACACCTCGCGCGCCACCGAGACATTGGCGAGGCCGTCGCCGCGGCGTGCGGCGAGGTAGGAGCGAAAATCGCTGAGCGTCAGCTTGCGCAGCGCCTCGGCATCGACCGAGCGGCCGAGATGCGGGCCGAGGAAGCCGACGAAGGCGAGCGCGGTCGCCTGATAGGCGCGCTGCGTGTGCGGCGACATCCGGCGGCCGTGCGCCAGCGACCCGAGCCATTCGGCGACGAGCGCATGCGCGGGATGGGTCAGGGTGGGGTCAGCAGCCACCGGGCGATCATGCGCGAGACGATGCTGCCGAGGAAGGCCAGCAATTCGCCGCCGTGGGTGCCTTCGAAATTATGCGCGGCGCGCGAGCCGAGCGCGAGCATGCCAATGGGCAGCGGCGCAGGCAGCCGCAGGCGGATCAGCGCTTCGGAGCGGATCAGGTCGGCAGCGGGGCCGAACAGGTCGGCCCCGCGATCGACGGCGCGCAGGGTCACGTCGGGGCCGCCCGCCATCAGGCTGTCCATCGCGCCGACGCTCATCAATTGCAGCCCCTGGCTGCCGGCGCGCAGCGCCTGGTCCTTGGTGGCGAGCGCCAGCGCCACCGCATCGACGCTGAGGATATCGACCCAATCCTGCGTCACCACATGGATCAGATGGTCGAGCCCCTCGGCATCAATGGCGGCGAGTGCGGCGATGTGGATCTGCGCGACCGCGCCGGTATGGCCGCGCGCATAGGCGAGCAGATCGGCGTTCGCCTCGTCGAGCGCGGCAACGCGCGCACGGAGGCGCGCCACCGCATTGCTCTGGAAGTCGATCACCTCGCTCATCGGCCGTGATGGTAACCCAAGTTGGTTAACGGCCAATGCGGATTGCGACGGATCGCGCCTAGATGATGGACTGGCCGGTCTTGGCCCAGTCAGCGGCGAAGGCGGCCAGGCCCTTGTCGGTCAGCGGGTGGTTGAACAGCGCGCGGATGACGGCGGGCGGCGCGGTCATCACGTCGGCGCCGATCTTGGCCGCCTGCAGCACATGGATCGGGTGGCGGATGCTCGCGACCAGAATCTCGGTGTTGAAGGCGTAATTATCGTAGACGGTCTTGATGTCGTCGATCAGCCCCATGCCGTCGTAGCCGACATCGTCGTGACGGCCGACGAACGGCGAGATGAACGCCGCGCCCGCCTTTGCCGCCAGCAGCGCCTGATTGGCGCTGAAGCACAGCGTCACGTTCACCATTGTGCCGTTGTCCGACAGCTTCTTGCAGGCCTTCAGCCCGTCGATGGTCAGCGGCACCTTGATGGTGATGTTGTTGCCGAGCGTCAGCAGCTTGTCCGCCTCGCGCAGCATGCCGTCGGCGTCCGACGCCACCACCTCGGCGGACACCGGCCCGTCGACCAGCTTGGCGATCTCGGCGATCACCTCGAGGAACTGGCGGCCCGACTTGGCGATCAGGCTCGGGTTGGTGGTGACGCCGTCGAGCAGCCCGGTGGCGGCGAGGTCGGCGATCTCCTGGGTGTCGGCGGTATCGACAAAGAATTTCATGGTGGGCGGCCCTTGCGTGCGTGACGGTCGGCCTGCTCTATCGCGGCATGCAGCCGAACGCTACCTCGCCGACCCTCGTCACCGAACGCCTCACCCTGCGCCCGCATGTCCGCGCCGATTTCGAGGAGAGCGCGGCGATGTGGGCCGACGAGGGGGTCACCCGCTTCATCGGCGGGCGCCCCTCGACGGCGGAGGAATGCTGGCAGCGGCTGCTGCGCTACGGCGGGCTCTGGCCGCTGTTCGGTTTCGGCTATTGGGTGGTGCGCGAGACGGCGACCGGGCGCTTTGCCGGCGAGGTCGGCTTCGCCAATTTCCGCCGCGAGCTCGACCCGCCGTTCGGCGACACGCCGGAGATGGGCTGGGCGCTGGCGCCCTGGGCGCACGGGCAGGGCTTTGCCAGCGAGGCGGTGCAGGCGGCGGCGGCGTGGGCTGACGCCCAGGGGCTCGACCGCACCGTGTGCATGATCTCGCCCGACAACACGCCGTCGATGCGGGTCGCGGAGAAGGCCGGCTACCGCGAATATGCCCGCACCGAGTTCAAAGGGAGCCCGACCGTTCTGTTTGAGCGCCCGATCCCTCGAAATCCGGAAGCGGCGTGATATATATGACTAATGCACTTGCCTGAGCGGAGACAGCATGGCGACTGAAGCACCGACCATCGACGCCCCGACGATCACCCTGACGCCGCCGGAGCCGGTGAGGCCGATCGCGGTCGAAAAGGCCTCCGGGCTGGTGCCGTTGAAGAGCGAGCAGACCAGCGAGCTGGAAAAGCGCGTCGAGACCTTCGTCGACGATCTCGTCGCGCAGGACGCCAACAGTCCCGAGTTCGGCAAGCGTATCGACGCGCTGACCTCGCTCGGCCGTCGCGAGATCGCCGAGGCGGCCGGCTATTCGAACCGCTTCCTCGACCGCCCGGTGCGCGCGATGGACAAGGACAGCGGCGTCGGCGCCGACCTCGCCGAGCTGCGCCGCACCATCGAGGACCTCGACCCCGGCAAGCGCGGCGACCTGATGACCCGCAAGAAGCTGTTCGGGATCATCCCCTTCGGCAACAAGCTGCGCGACTATTTCGACAGCTATTCCTCGGCGCAGGGCCATATCTCGTCGATCATCGCGCGCCTCGGCAGCGGCAAGGACGAGCTGCTGATGGACAATGCCGCCATCGACGTCGAGCGCTCGAACCTGTGGACCACCATGGGGAAGCTCGAGCAGATGATCTACGTCTCGAAGGCGCTCGACGCGCAGCTCGAGGCGAAGGCGATGGAGCTGGAGTCGACCGACCCGGCGAAGTCGAAGGCGGTGCGTGAAAGCGCGCTGTTCTACGTCCGCCAGCGCACCACCGACCTGCTGACGCAGATGGCGGTGACGGTGCAGGGTTATCTTGCGCTCGACCTCGTCAAGAAGAACAATGTCGAGCTGGTGAAGGGCGTCGATCGCGCCTCGACCACCACGGTCGCGGCACTGCGCACGGCGGTCACCGTCGCGCAGGCGATGACCAACCAGCGGCTGGTGCTCGAACAGATCACCACGCTCAACACGACGACGGCGAATATGATCGAATCGACCGGCGCACTGCTGAAGGACAATACTGCCCGCATCCACGAGCAGGCCGCCTCGTCGACGATCCCCGTCGAGACGCTGAAGCGCGCCTTCCAGAACATCTACGACACGATGGACGCCATCGACACCTTCAAGCTGAAGGCGCTCGATTCGATGAAGACCACGGTCGATGCGCTGTCGGGCGAGGTCGAGAAGTCGCGCGGCTACATCGCCCGCGCCGAAGGCGCGGCGCAGGCGCGGCTGTCGGGCGGCGAGGTCGCGTCGCCGTTCACCGCGCTCGAATCGAAGTAAGCCTTGGTCCTCGACCCCGATCGCGCGCTGGAACGTGCCGAGGATTTCCTGCGGCGCCACATGAAGTCGCGCGCCACCCGCGAGGCGGAGAAGCGCGCGCGGCAGCGGGCGATGGCCGATTTCGGCCGCCGCTTCGGCCGCGCCTCAATGGTGACGGGCGCCTCGGCCGCCGGCGTGCTGGGTTACGGGCTCGCGGTGGCACCGGTCGGCGCGACGGGGCTGATCGCGGCGACAGCGGCGACGATCGTCGCGGCGGGCGCGGCGCTGTTCTGGCCGTCGCGGCGACCGCAGGGCTCGGCGGCGCTGTCGATGGTCAGCCTCGGCACGCTGACCCTGGAGGCGGAAGAGTGGCTGCTGCGGCAGCGCAATTTGCTGCCCGGCCGCGCCGCCCCGTCGATCGATGCCATTCTCGTCCGCCTGCACGACCTGCAGCCGTATATGGCGAAGCTCGACCCCAACGCACCGCTCGCGGGCGAGGCGCGGCGGCTGATCGGCGAGCATCTGCCGCGGCTGGTCAACTCCTATCTCGGGGTGCCGGCGACCTCGCGCGAGGCCAATCCCGAGATCGGCAAGCGGCTGATCGGCGGCCTCGGTATCGTCGCCGGCGAACTGCAGCGGCTGTGCGAGCAACTGAGCCGCGACGAGATGCTGAGCTTCGAGACGCAGGGTCGCTTCCTCGAAACCCGCTATGGCGCCGACGACACAATCGACAATTAGCATCGTCGTTTTGCGTCCGAAATCTCTCTTCGGGAGTACCTAGCGCATCGGCCGACGGGGCCGCGTCTGGGGAGACCTATTCCATGAAGAAGATTCTACTCGCCGCCGTGCTCGTTGCCGGCACCGCCATGCCTGCGATGGCGCAGGACGCCAGCTGGACCGGCGGCTACGTCGGCGGCCGCATCGGCTACGCCTTCCAACCGAACAACGGCGACGAGACCATCGTTTTCGACCGCAACCTCGATGGCACCTTCGGCGACACGATCAGCACCGCGGCGGCCCCGACCGGCAACGCCTTCTCGCCGGGCTTCTGCGGCGGCGCGGCGACCTCGACGGCGCCGGGGACGGGCTGCACCAAGGACAAGGACGGCCTCGACATCGCCGTCCACGCCGGCTTCGATTATCAGTTCGAGGGCGGCTTCGTGGTCGGCCTCGTCGCCGACTACGGCACGCAGAAGGGTCGTGACAGCGTCGCCGCCTTCAGCACGACGCCGGCCTTCTACACGATGACCCGGCGCCTGCGTGACAATTACTCGATCCGCGCCCGCGCCGGCTTCGGCACCGACCAGTTCCTGGTGTACGGCACCGGCGGCTGGGCCTGGGGCAAGGTGAAGAACAGCTTCTCGACCAGCAACACGGCGAACAGCTTCACCACCAACGGCAACGACACCGCCGACGGCTATCGTCTCGGCGTCGGCACCGAATATCGCCTCGGCACCAACGTCACGGTCGGCGTGCAGTATCTCTACACGCGCCTCGACGACGACGGCTATCGCGTCCGCGCCGGCAATACCGGCACGACGCCGGCGACCAACCCGTTCCTGCTCGGCAACGCGGCGGGCACCGACTTCGCGCGCAGCGAGGACAAGCTGACCAGCAATAGCCTCGCGGCGACAGTCAACTTCCGCTTCTGATCGCGGGTCAAACGTTGACGAAGGGCCGTCCGGGCGACCGGACGGCCTTTTCGAGTTTCAGCCGACCTCGGCGAACGGGTCGTAGCTCCCGAAATTCCAGACGTTGCCCTCGGTATCGAGCGCGTCATAGGCGCGGCCGGGATAGCCCTCGTTGTCGTAAGGGCCGCGCACGATCCGGGCCCCCGCCGCCTTGGCGCGGGCGGCATGCGCGTCGGGATCGTCGATCACAGCGCAGACGCACATGGTGATGCCGCCGGCCTCGTCGGGCGTCTTCCAGCGGTAGAGATCCCTGGTGTCGCCGGGGCGGTCGCTGCCCAGCATGATCATGTTGCCGTCGAGCAGCAGCTGCGCATGGTGGACGAGGCTGGGGTCCTGCTCGTCGGTGAATACCATGTGCCGCTCAAAACCGAAGGCGTCGCACAGGAAATCGATGGCAGCGGGCGCATCCTTGTAGCGCAGGCAAGGAATGAGGGCATGGCGCATGGCGTTCTCCCGGATCAGCGGACGGGGCGCAGGGTGGCGCGGTGGATGTGCCAGCGCAACTGCGCGGGCGTGGCGCCGGGCAGGCCATTGACACGGCGCAGCGTGTAGCTGCCAGCGAAGCGCTGTTCGGCGCCGCTGCGCAAGGTCGCGGCGACCTGCACCGGCACCTCGACATACAGCGATCCCGCCGCGCCCTGGGGCGCCGACGGGAGCCCGGCCGTGACGCGGCTCTTTTCCGTCTCGGCGAAGCCGCGGGCGAAGTCGGCGGCGGACTTGCCGCTGGCGCGGCCGCCGTCGCCCCACAGCGCGTAGGCGCTGCCATAGTCGCGCCGGTCGATCGCCGCATAGTAGCGCAGCACCACTTCGCGCGCGGCGGTCGGCGAGGTCTCGCCGTCGCTCACGACCGCCGCTTCGTCGCCGGTCGCGCAGCGGATGCGCCGCAGCGGCGCGACGCCCTTGCCGCTGATCGTCAGGACGTCGCCGCTGCGGCGCAAGGTGCGGATCGCCTGCCAGGTCTCGCCTTCGCCCTCGAAGGCGAGGTCGAGTTCGACGCTGTCGGCGTTGCTGGCGCGCACGCCGCGCAAGGTGCCGAGGCTTTCGTGGAAGCGCAGCGCCTGCGAGGTCACGCGAACCCATTCGATTGAGGAGGCCGGCACGCGGCATCCCTCCTCATCCTTCGCCCAGAGGCCGATGAACACGGCGGGGATCGCGGTCGGCTCGGGCGGCATCGGCGCGTCGGCGGGCGCGGCGCAGCCCTTGAACGGGCCGGTGCCGTCGATGCCGATGCTGCCCGAATAGGGGAAGGGCGCGCCCGACATGTCGTTGATGCATTCGCGGCCATAGACTTCGACGGTCACCGTGCCTTTCGCGTCGCTGGCGGTGACGCGGCGACCATCGGGGATCACCGCGTCGGCGATGATCGACAGACGGCGGGGCTGGCTGTCGACGCCGGTCAGGCTGACCACCTCGCCGTCGATGACCGCCTGCCAGAAGGGCTCGTTGGTCGACACGCGGATGCGCGCGGGAAGGCCCGGCTCCTGCGAGGCGATGACAGCAGCGGACGGCGGTCCCGGCTTGGTCGCGACCTTGGGCTCGGCCTTCGGTTCGGACGGCGCGGGATCGCCGTTGCAGGCGGCGAGGAGCGCGGCGGTGGCGAGGAGGGCAATGCGGGTCATGCAGACCTAACGGACAGAGGGGACAAAACTCTCCGCTAGAAAACGCCGAGGGCGAGTCCGGTAGCGAGCGCCGCGCCCAGGTCGCGGCAGCGGTCGAGGTCGGCAGGGGCGATGGTCTTGGGGGCGAGGATGGCCTCGGGCGTCTGCGCATGGGTGCAGACGATCAGCGGGTCGGCGACCGCCTTCAGCCGCCAGCCGGTGGCGATGCGCGCGATCTGGCGGACGGCATTTTCGCCGTCGCTGCCGGCGCAAACCATCGTCGCATAGGGGCGGCCCTCGATCTGGCCGAGCACCGGGTAATAGCTGCGGTCGAAGAAGTCCTTCATCACGCCCGCCATCGCCGCGAGGTTCTCGGGGCAGGCGAAAACATAGCCGTCGGCGGCGAGCAGGTCGTCGGGACCGGCATCGGCCGCCGCGATCGACACGACCTCGGCACCTTCCTCGCCCGACGCGCCATCGGCGGCGGCCGCCGCCATCTGGCGGGTGCCGCCGGTCATCGAGTGCCAGACGATCAGCAGACGCTTCATGCCGACCGGTTTAGCTCACCTCAGGCGATAGCGCACCGGCAGCGTCTTCAGCCCGCTAACGAAATTGGCGCGGCTGTTCTTCGGCTCGCCCGCCAGCTCGATCGATTCGAGGCGCGGCAGCAGCTCGGCGAACAGCGCCTTGATCTCCAGCCGGGCGAGATGGAGGCCGAGGCAGAGGTGGACGCCGTGGCCGAAGGCGATATGCGGGTTGGGCTTGCGGTCGACCTTGAACTTGTCCGGCTCGTCGAACACCGCCTCGTCGCGGTTGCCCGACCAGTAGAAGAGGGCAAGGGCATCGCCCGCCTTGATCTGCTTGCCGCCCAGCTCGCAATCCTCGGTGGCGGTGCGCATGAAATGCTTCACCGGAGTCACCCAGCGGATCATCTCGTCGACCGCCAGCGGCAGCAGCGAGGGATCGGCCGTCAGCTTCGCCATCTGGTCGGGGTTGCGGATGAGCTGGAGCAGACCGCCGCTCGCGGTCGAGCTGGTGGTGTCATGCCCCGCGGTGGCGATGATGACGTAATAGCTCATCGCCTGCAGGTCGTTGATCGGCTCGCCGTCGATCATCCCGTTGGCGATGACGGTCGCGACATCGTCCTTGGGATTGGCGCGGCGGTCGGCGGTGATCGCGCCGAAATAGGCGAAGAATTCCTGCGCCAGCGCCATCAGATCGACCTGCTGCTCGCTGCCGAGCGGCGTCTGGTTGAGATGCTGCGAGCGCGCGACGACGTCCGGGTCGCCGGCGCCGAAAATCTCCTGCGTCATCCGCAGCATCCGCGGCTCGTCCTCGCGCGGCACGCCGAGCAGATGCATGATGACGCGCAACGGGTACCAGAGCGCCACCTCGTTGACGAAGTCGCACTCGCCGCCCATCGCCGCCATCCGGTCGACATGGTCCTTGGCGATCTCGGCGATCTTCGCCTCCATCTTGCGCAAGTTGGGCGGCAGGAACCACTCGTGGGTGAGCTTCCGCAGCTTCATATGCTCGGGGTCGTCGAGGTCGACGAGGGTGCGGAACAGGTGGGTGTCGCCGGTGGTCGACTTGATCCAGTCCTCGGCCTCGATCGGGCTCAGATAGGTGCGGAAGCGATTGACGAAGCGGCTGTTCGCCTTCGACACCGTCGAGATGTCGGCATGACTCGTCACCGACCAGAAGGGCCGGAAGCCCGTCGGCTGCGTCCAGTGCACCGGATCCTCGGCGCGCAGCTTCGCATAGAGCGCATGAATCTCGGCCTCGTTCGCGACGACCTCCGGATTGACGATCGCATCGTCGATCGTGTCGCGCGAGAAACCCGGAAACTTCGGATCGGCATCGGCCATGGCATTTCTCCCCAGCGGCCGAGCCTATCCTGCTTTACCGCACCCGAAAGCTGTGCTTTGCGATTGGGTCTGGCAGTTCCCATAATGTTCGCATGACCCCGCCCCTCACCCGTGTTCGCGTACTCGTGCTCCAGCACGGACTCGGCGCGCTCGACTATCGCGTGCCGCCGGGGCTCGCCCTCCAACCCGGCGATATCGTGCGCGTGCCGCTGGGGCCGCGCGAGATCTTGGGCGTGGTGTGGGAAGCCGATCGGCTGCCGGCGAAGGAAGTGCCGGTCGAGAAGCTCCGCCCGGTGCATGGCCGCTATGACGCGGCGCGCATCGAAGCGCCGCTGCGCCGGCTCATCGAATGGGTGGCCGACTATTATCTGGCGCCGCCCTCCGCCGTGCTGCGCATGGCCATCTCGTCGCCGAGTGCGCTCGATGGCGCACGCGAAATCACCGAATATCGCCCGACCGGCACATTGCCGGCGAAGCTGACGCCGCAGCGACTGCAGGCGATCGAGAAGCTGGAAAGGCGACAGGGGCTGGTCATCGAGCTGGCGCGCCATGCCGAGGTGTCCGACGCGGTGATCCGTGGGCTGGTGAAGGCGGGCGCGATCGAGGCGATCCGCGTGCCCGCCGACCGGCCAATCCCGGCGCCCGACCCCGATTTCATCGTGCCGGTGCTTGAGGAAGGCCAGCAGGCCGCCGCCAATGCGCTGATCGAGGCGGTGAAGGTGGGTGCTTTCGCGCCTTACCTGCTCGACGGCGTCACCGGATCGGGCAAGACCGAGGTGTATTTTGAAGCGGTGGCCGAGGCCCTACGGCGCGGCGGGCAGGTTTTGGTGCTGGTGCCCGAGATCGCGCTGACCGAGCCGTGGCTGCGCCGGTTCGAAGCGCGCTTCGGCTGCGCGCCGGTTGCTTGGCATTCCGACCTGCGCTCGACCGAGCGGCGGCAGGCGTGGCGCGCGACGGCGAATGGCGAAGCGCGGGTGGTGGTCGGCGCGCGCTCGGCGCTGTTCCTGCCCTATCGCGACCTGCGGCTGGTCGTCGTCGACGAGGCGCATGAGCCGAGCTTCAAGCAGGAGGAAGGCGTCTCCTACCACGCTCGCGACGTGGCGGTGGTGCGGGCGCAGTTCGAGGCGTGCCCGGTGGTGTTGGCGACCGCGACTCCCGCCATCGAGACGCGCGTGCAGGCGGAGCGCGGGCGCTACGTCCGCCTGACCCTGCCGCAGCGTTATGGCGGCGCGCAGATGCCGGCGATCGAGACCATCGACCTGCGCAAGGCGCCGCCGCCGCGCGGTCGGTGGATCAGCCCGCCCTTGCTCGCCGAGCTGGAAGCGACGCTCAATCGCGGCGATCAGGCGCTGCTGTTCCTCAACCGTCGCGGCTATGCGCCGCTCACCCTTTGCCGGGCGTGCGGCGAGCGGGTCGACTGCCCCAATTGCACCGCCTGGCTGGTCGAACACCGGCTGACGCGGCGGCTGCAATGCCATCACTGCGGGTTCGTGACGCCGCCGCCCAAGGCCTGCCCGAGCTGCGGCGAGGAGGACAAGCTCGTCCCTTGCGGCCCCGGCGTGGAGCGAGTGGCCGAAGAGGTCGCGCAGGTGCTGCCGCAGGCGCGCGTCGCCATCGTCACTTCGGATACCATCTGGTCGCCGGCACGCGCCGCGGCGCTGATCCGGGGCGTCGAATCGGGCGAAATCAACCTGCTCATCGGCACGCAGCTCGTCACCAAGGGCTATCATTTCCCCAATCTGACGCTCGTCGGGGTGATCGACGCCGATCTCGGCCTGTCGGGCGGCGATCTGCGCGCCGCGGAACGCACCTATCAGCAGATCGCACAGGTGGCGGGCCGCGCCGGGCGCGGCGCCAAGCCGGGCTGGGTGTATCTGCAGACTCACCAGCCCGAGGCCGCGGTGATCCGCGCGCTGGTCGAGGGCGACACAGAAGGCTTCTACACGGCGGAGACGGCGGCGCGGCGCGAGCATGCGATGCCGCCGTTCGGCCGGCTGGCGGGGATCGTGGTGTCGGGGCCGCATGAAGGCGAGGTGATCGAGACGGCACGGGCACTCGGCCGCGTGGCGCCCGATCTGGACGGCATCGGCGTGCTCGGGCCGGCGCCCGCGCCGCTCGCCATGCTGCGCGGGCGGCATCGCCACCGGCTGCTGGTGCATGCGCGGCGCTCGGCGGACATTCAAGGGATGCTGCGCGACTGGCTGGCGACCGTGCCGGTCCCATCAAGCGTTCGCGTTACCGTGGACGTCGACCCCTATAGCTTCCTCTAGCGCTGACCTGTCCCTCTCCCGCTTGCGGGAGAGGCTAGGTGAGGGTGTGCGAGCGTCAGCGAGCCTATCGTCGCGGGTGCGAAGGGGACAGGGCGGTACACCCTCACCCTCCCACCGCTTCGCGGCGGGCCCCTCCCTCTCCCGCAAGCGGGCGGGGACCTAAGAGAGCCTCGGTGCCTTGGGCTGCTCGCTGAGCTGGCTCAGCAGCGCCTTCATTTCCGGATTGGGCGGCGGGCCGTCGATGGCGGCGTCGAGCATGGTGCCGACCGCGCGAAGCGGCGCCGGGAAGCCGGCGTCATATTCGGCGTTGGTATACACGCGCTCGAGCAAGAATCGGCGGGGCATGAATGCAGCCTATCAAAGTCTCGCTAAATCCAATGCATGCTATTCGCAGTGGTTCCGACAAATATCTCAGTCCGGACATGAAAAGGGCCGCGGCGTTTCACACGCCGCGGCCCTGATTTCTTAAGCTCGAGCCCGGATTTACCGGCCCATTGCCTGCACCTTCACGCCGGCCGGCTTCTTGCGGCCGAAGCGACGGCGGCGCGCCTGCTGATCGCCGCCCGGCAACTGGCGGTGGCCATCGCGCGCGCTCTGGCCGTGGCGCTGGCCATGGCCGTGGCCGCGCTCGTCGCGCTCCTGGCGAACCGGCACCGGCGGTGCCGACTTCTTCAGCTTGGCCGCTTCGGCGAGGAAATTCTCGGGCAGCGGCGCGACCGGCACCTTCTGGCGCGTCAGCTTCTCGATATCGCGCAGATAGGGGCGCTCGTCCTCGGCGCAGAAGCTGATGGCGAGGCCCGCCGCGCCCGCCCGCGCGGTGCGGCCGATGCGGTGGACATATTGCTCCGGCACGTTCGGCAGCTCGAAGTTGACGACATGGGTCACGCCGTCGACGTCGATGCCACGCGCCGCGATGTCGGTCGCCACGAGCACCCGGCTCTGGCCGCCGCGGAAGCGGGCGAGTGCGCGCTCGCGCTGCGGCTGGCTCTTGTTGCCGTGGATCGCATCCGATTCGATGCCGGCGCCCGCCAGATGACGCACGACGCGGTCGGCGCCATGCTTGGTGCGGGTGAACACCAGCGTCCGCTCGAAGGCCGGATCGCGCAGCGACAGGGTCAGCAGCGCCTGCTTTTCGGTCTGGTTGCAGAAGGTGACGCGCTGCTCGACCCGCTCAGCGGTGGTCGCCACCGGCGCGACGGCGACCTTGACCGGATCGGTCAGGAACTTGTCGGCGAGGTCGGCGATGGTCTTCGGCATGGTGGCCGAGAAGAACAGGCTCTGGCGCTTCCTCGGCAGCAGCGGCACGATCCGCTTCAGCGAGTGGATGAAGCCGAGGTCGAGCATCTGGTCGGCCTCGTCGAGCACGAAAATCTCGACGTCGCGCAGCTGCAGCGCGCGCTGGTCGATCAGGTCGATCAGGCGGCCGGGCGTCGCGACGAGCACGTCGACGCCGCGCTCCATCTGACGGATCTGCCGGTTGATCGGCACGCCGCCGAACACCGTCGCCACGGTCAGCTTCATGAACTTGCCATAGGCGCGGAAAGACTCCGCGATCTGGCTGGCCAGCTCGCGCGTCGGCGACAGCACCAGCATGCGGCAGCCCTTGTGGGGCGGCGCGATCGGGCGCTGGGACAGGTTATGCAGCGACGGCAGCGCGAACGCCGCGGTCTTGCCGGTGCCGGTCTGCGCAATGCCGCAGATGTCGCGGCCCGCCAGCAGATGCGGGATGGCCTGCGCCTGAATCGGCGTCGGCGTCTCATAGCCTTCGGCGGCGAGCGCCTTCTGCAGGAAGTCGGCGAGGCCGAAGTCGGAAAATTTGGTCAAGAGATAGTCTTTCAAAACAGCATGCACGCCTGGCGCCTGACCGGTGGATACACCGGTGACGCAGTACGGGCTCGAATGACGACCCGCGTGAAGAGGCAGCCTGGAATGAAGCGCTCTGAAGGTGGGGCCCGGCCCGCGCTAATCCGCGGAAAAGTTCACGCCGCCCCGATCACGCGCCATGCGGCGCGGAACGCTTGCGGAACGGCATGTGGGGGAAAGGCGGTGAAAAGTCAATGTTGGGGGGTATCAGGCCGCCGCCCCTTCTGCGATCAATCGCGTGACGGCATCGCCGATCAGCGGTGGCGACGCCAAAACGACCGAGGCCGCGACCTGCGCCTCGGGGATGTTCCAATAGGCGCGCAGCAGTCGTGCGACATCACCATCGGCGACACGGGAGAAACCATGCCGCTCGTAGAAGCGAACGGCCCAATCCGCCGCCCGCCAGGTGCCGAGGAGGATCGGCCGCTCGCTCGAGGCAGCAAGATGGCGGAGCAGCGCCGCGCCGATGCCATGCCCCTGCCAGGCCGGCAGGACATAGGCGTGCCGGATCAGGTCGACGCTGCGCCGGCGCTGCACGCCCATCACGCCGACGAGCCCACCCTCCCGCACATAGCCGCTGAAGATCACCCCGTCGGCGATCTCCGACGCAAGCTCGGCCGCCGGCATGTAGGGCTCGTGCCAGCGGTCGGCGGGAATCACACCGCGATAGGCCTCCGCCGCCGCATTGATGATGGGGAGGATCGCGGGCAGATCGCCCGGATCGCACGGGCGGATGGTGCCGGCAGCCGTGTCACGCGCGTTCATTCGCATCCTCCCGTCGCCTGGAGGAAAAAGCGGTAGTGGGCGATGGGAGGCGGCGATTGGACGAAATTGCGCGTCAGCGACGAAAGGCCGCCGCGTAGACTCCGGGGGTGAAGCCGTGC
Source organism: Sphingoaurantiacus capsulatus (assembly GCF_042648405.1). NCBI lineage: Bacteria > Pseudomonadati > Pseudomonadota > Alphaproteobacteria > Sphingomonadales > Sphingosinicellaceae > Sphingoaurantiacus > Sphingoaurantiacus capsulatus. The sequence continues at coordinate 51,633 of NZ_JBHRXV010000007.1, forward strand.
CGCGCGGTGAAGATGCGGTGCATGTGGCTCTGGTCGGTAAACCCCGCGTCCAGTGCCGCCTGCACCAGCGTCGCGCCGCTGCGGATCAGCCGGCGGGCGCTGTCGAGCCGGCGCTGCATGACATAGGCGTGCGGGGTCAGTCCGGTGAGCTTCGAAAAGCCGCGGATCGTCTGAAAGCGGCTCAGGCCCGCCTGCGCTGCCAGCTCGGTCAGTGTATGGGCGCTCGCGGGGTCGTCGTCGATCCGCGCGCGAAGCTGGACCAGTCGATCATGCGGCACGCGGGCCGACCGCGGCGCGCCGAACAGCCGCGCCAGCAGCAGGGTCAGTCGCTCCTCGAATCGCTCGCCGCTTCCATCGTCGAGCGCCGCCGACCGGGCGACGGCGAACAGGCGCGCGGCTTCCGCGTCGCACACCACCGGCGCCTGCAGCTCGCGGGAGGTAAGCCGGCCCTCGCTCAGGTCGGCGACGATGCCGTCGACGAGCGCGGGGGAGAGGTACAGCATCGACCAGACGCGCCGACCGCCGATGGGCGCGCCGTCATGCAATTCGCCGGGGTTGACGGTGATGATGTCGCCGCGCCCCGCCTCGACCAGACCGCGTCCGCTCCACGACCGCTGCGCGCCGTTGGTCACCAACCCGACGCCGAACTCGTCATGGGCATGCCGGGCAAAGGATCGCCGTGACCGGGCATCGACCGCGGTGACCGACCCGCTGCGAAGCGACCGCACCCGGTAATCGTCGCCCGTCACGTCGCGCCGGCCCACGCGCCTAGTCCAGCAATCGCTCGAGAACGACGTGGGTGGAGACCTCGGCGACGCCCGACAGCCCGGCCACCTCCGCCCGCGCCCTCTCCAGCCCATCCACATGCTCCGCCGCCACCCGGACGATCATGTCGATGGCGCCGGTGACCGAATGGATCGCCTCGACGTTGGGGAGCGTCCGTACCCTTGGCGCGATCTGGACGCAGCGGGTGCCGCGGTCGAGCTTGACCATCAGATAGGCGGTCTCGCGGGCGCGGCTGTCGCCTTCGACGATGGTGAAACGGGCGATGGCGCCCGAGGCCTGCAGCTTGGCCAGCCGGTCCTGCGTTGCGGTGCGTGACAGGCCGAGGTCGCGGGCGAGCGCCACGACCGGCCGGCGCGCGTCGCGCCGGAGCAGGCTCAGCAGCAGCTTGTCCTTGTCGTCCATCGCTGCTCCCACCGGCAAAATGCCGCCCGCGCCGTCGCAATGATCAATGAAACCGGCGCGGCGCGAAGGCAAGCAGGCAGGCGACGCCCCCGATGAAGGCAGAAGCATGCGCGCCGCCCTGTCCACCCCACGCCCAGACCCGACTGCGGCCGGCCTCTGGTCCAGCTTCTGGAAGGATGTCGGCACCGACAACGCGCCGCACGAGCGCTGCTACGTCCCCGGCGACGGGCGGCCGGTCGTCGATCGCCACTGGGCGGCGTTCGCCGATGGCCTGCCGCACGCCGCAGAAGTGATCGATCTGGCCTGCGGGGCGGGGATCGTCGGGTCGACGCTGCTCCGTCGCCGGGGCGATCTGCGGGTCACGGGAATCGACTGGGCCGACGTGCCGACGCCGCCGGTGGCGAATCTCACAATCCATCCGTGGGTGAGCATGGAGGCGCTGCCGTTCGAGGACGACAGCTTCGACGCGGCGGTGAGCCTGTTCGGCATCGAATATGGCGATATCGAACGCATCGCGCGCGAGCTGGAGCGCGTGCTGAAGGCCGGCGCCCGCTTCAGTTTCCTCGTCCACCACGACCAGAGCGAAATCCTGCGCGAGGGCGGGACGCGGCGGCGCGCGATCCGCGAAGTGCTGTCGGGAAAGATGCGCGCCGCCTTCCTGGGCGGGAATGCCGCAGGCGTCGATTTCCAGCGGCAGCGACTCAAGGCGCAATTCCCCGGCGAGCCGTCGATGGCGCTGCTCCTCGACCACCTCGGCCGCCATGTCTTGCGCACGCGCGCCGAGCGGCAGGCGGTGTGGGACAGACTGATCGCCGACTTCGGCCCCGAGATATCGTTGCTGGCGCACCTCGAACGCAGCGCCAAATCCGCCCCCGGCATGGGCGCCTGGCTCGCCGCGCTGCTGTCGGGCATGCGCGAGGTGAATATTTCGGTGCTGCGGCGGGGGTCTGGCGAGCCGATCGCCTGGGGTGTCGGCGGTATCCGCTAGCTGGCGCCGGGCTGCGGCCAAATTGCAGGGCGACCGGGCGTCCTCGCTGCCTTGCAACATACAGGACCCCATGCTAGTGCCCCCCTCGCTCGTGGCGCGGGCCTTCTCAGCGCCTGCCGGCGAGCGCTTCCGATACCGATTTCGATTGGGTTGTCCGTGGACATTTCAGGCGGCATCGTCACCGGGCTTGCAGGGCGCTACGCCACTGCATTGTTCGAGTTGGCGCGTGACCAGAAGCAGATCGACAGCGTTTCGCAGAGCCTTGGCAAGCTGCGGGCCGCGCTCAGCGATTCGGGCGATTTCGCCACCCTCACCACCAGTCCGCTCGTCGGGCGCGAGGCAGCGTTGCGCGCCACGCTCGCCGCCGCCGATGCGATGAAGCTGGACCCGCTGACGCGCAACTTCCTCGGCGTTCTCGCCAAGGCGCGCCGTCTGTCGGTGCTGGGCGCGATCATTCGCGATTTCAACAAGCTCGCCGCCCATGCGCGCGGCGAAACAACCGCCGAGGTCACCTCGGCGCATCCGCTCGACGACACGCAGGTCGACGCATTGAAGGCGAAGCTCAAGACGAGCCTCGGCCGTGACGTGAACGTCGATCTCCGGGTCGATCCCGCGATTCTCGGCGGTCTGGTCGTGCGCGTCGGTTCGCGCATGGTCGACAGCTCGATCAAAACCAAACTCGACAATCTCGCGCTCGCGATGAAAGGCTAACCATGGACATCCGCGCCGCAGAAATCTCGCAGGTCATCAAGGAACAGATCGCCAACTTCGGCACCGAGGCGCAGGTCTCGGAAGTCGGTCAGGTCCTGTCGGTCGGTGACGGCATCGCCCGCGTCTACGGGCTCGACAACGTCCAGGCGGGCGAGATGGTCGAGTTCAACGGCGGCATCAAGGGCATGGCGCTGAACCTCGAGGTCGACAACGTCGGCATCGTGGTCTTCGGCTCGGACAGCGCGATCAAGGAAGGCGACACCGTCCGCCGCACCGGCACCATCGTCGACGTTCCCGTCGGCCGTGGCCTGCTCGGCCGCGTCGTCGACGCGCTCGGCAACCCGATCGACGGCAAGGGCCCGATCGATTCGTCGGAGCGTCGCCGCGTCGAGGTGAAGGCCCCGGGCATCATCCCGCGAAAGTCGGTCCACGAGCCGATGCAGACCGGCCTCAAGGCGCTCGACGCGCTGGTGCCCGTCGGCCGCGGCCAGCGCGAGCTGATCATCGGCGATCGCCAGACCGGCAAGACCGCCGTCGCGCTCGACACCTTCATCAACCAGAAGGGCGTCAACCAGGGCGACGACGAGTCGAAGAAGCTCTACTGCATCTACGTCGCCGTGGGTCAGAAGCGCTCGACCGTCGCGCAGATCGTGCGCGCGCTCGAAGAGAATGGCGCGATGGAATATTCCATCGTCGTCGCCGCGACGGCCTCAGAGCCGGCGCCGCTGCAGTATCTCGCGCCTTACGCCGGCGTGACGATGGGCGAGTTCTTCCGCGACAACGGCATGCACGCCGTCATCGTCTATGACGATCTGTCGAAGCAGGCCGTCGCTTACCGCCAGATGTCGCTGCTGCTCCGCCGCCCGCCGGGCCGCGAGGCCTATCCGGGCGACGTGTTCTATCTCCACTCGCGCCTGCTGGAGCGTGCGGCGAAGCTGAACGACGCCAACGGCTCGGGCTCGCTGACCGCGCTGCCGATCATCGAGACGCAGGCCGGCGACGTGTCGGCCTACATTCCGACCAACGTGATCTCGATCACCGATGGCCAGATCTTCCTCGAGACCGAGCTGTTCTACCAGGGCATCCGCCCGGCGATTAACGTCGGTCTCTCGGTCAGCCGCGTCGGCTCGGCCGCGCAGACCAAGGCGATGAAGAAGGTCGCCGGCTCGATCAAGCTCGAGCTCGCGCAGTATCGCGAGATGGCGGCGTTCGCGCAGTTCGGCTCGGACCTCGACGCCTCGACGCAGAAGCTGCTCAACCGCGGTCAGCGCCTCACCGAGCTGCTGAAGCAGAAGCAGTTCGCGCCGATGCCGTTCGAAGAGCAGGTCGCCTCGATCTACGCCGGCGTGAACGGCTATCTCGACGGCATTCCGGCGAAGGACGTCACCCGCTTCGAGGAGTCGCTGCTGGCGCATCTGCGGGCGAACCATGCGGCGGTGCTGACGGCGATCCGCGACAGCAAGGATTTGTCGGACGACACCCGCGCCAAGCTTAACGACCTGCTCAAGGAGTTCGCGCGCACCTTCGCCTAATCGACAGCTCGTGCTCGTCATCCCCGCGAAGGCGGGGACCCAGCACGAAAAATAAGCGCCGGCGGAAGCGGGCAGTTTGTAAGTAGGACTGGGTCCCCGCCTTCGCGGGGATGACGACAAAGAGAAGGTGGGCATGCCCAGCCTCAAGAGCCTCAAGGTCCGCATCACCTCGGTGAAGTCGACCCAGAAGATCACCAAGGCGATGAAGATGGTCGCCGCCGCCAAGCTGCGCCGTGCGCAGGAAGCGGCGGAAGCCGCGCGTCCCTACGCCGAGCGCATGAACGCGGTGCTGGCCTCGCTGGGCAGCCGCGTCGTCGTCGGCCCGCAGTCGCCGAAGCTCCTCGCCGGCACCGGCGCGGACCAGGTGCATCTGCTGGTGGTCGCGACCTCGGAGCGTGGCCTCGCGGGCGCGTTCAACACCAACATCGTCCGTGCCGCGCGCCGCAAGGCGGAGCAGCTCCTTGCCCAGGGCAAGACGGTGAAATTCTACCTCGTCGGCAAGAAGGGCCGCGCCCCGCTGGCGCGCACCTATCGCGACAGCTTCGTCCATCAGGTCGATCTGTCGGCCGTGAAGAAGCTCGGCTTCGCCGACGCGTCGGGCGTCGCCGAGGATCTGATCGCTCGCTATGAAGCGGGCGAGTTCGACGTCGCGCACCTGTTCTACGCCCGCTTCCAGTCGGCGCTGGTGCAGGAGCCGACCGAAAAGCAGATCATCCCGGTGGCGCTGCCGACCGCAACCGAGGCCGCGGCGAACACCGCTGCTGCCGGCGCGGTGCCTGCCGCCGTCGAATATGAGCCCGACGAGGAGTCGATCCTCGCCGAGCTGCTGCCGCGCAACGTCGCCATCCAGGTGTTCCGCGCGCTGCTGGAAAACGCCGCGTCGGAGCAGGGTTCGCGCATGACCGCGATGGACAATGCGACCCGCAACGCCGGCGACATGATCAACCGCCTGACCATCACCTACAACCGGACGCGTCAGGCCGCGATCACCAAGGAACTCATCGAGATCATCTCGGGCGCCGAAGCGCTCTGACGGATTAGAGGCGAAGGAAACAGACCATGGCTCGTAAGCCCGCCACCGCGCAGCAGACCCCCAATAACGCCGGCCGCATCGCGCAGGTCATCGGCGCCGTCGTCGACGTGTCGTTCGAAGGCGCGCTGCCGGAGATCCTCAGCGCGCTGGAGACGACCGTCGACGGCCGCCGCCTCGTGCTCGAGGTTGCGCAGCACCTCGGTGAATCGACCGTCCGCACCATCGCGATGGACTCGACCGACGGCGTCGTCCGCGGCCAGCCGGTGACCAACACCGGCGCGCAGATCACCGTGCCGGTCGGCCCGAAGACGCTCGGCCGCATCATGAACGTCATCGGCGAGCCGATCGACGAGCGTGGCCCGATCGGTGAATCGCAGCGCGCCCCGATCCACGCCGAGGCCCCGCTCTTCGTCGACCAGTCGACCGAGACCGCCATCCTCGTCACCGGCATCAAGGTCATCGACCTGCTCGCCCCGTACGCGAAGGGCGGCAAGATCGGCCTGTTCGGCGGCGCCGGCGTCGGCAAGACCGTGCTGATCCAAGAGCTGATCAACAACATCGCCAAGGGCCACGGCGGCACCTCGGTGTTCGCCGGCGTCGGCGAGCGCACCCGCGAGGGTAACGATCTCTATCACGAGTTCCTCGAAGCCGGCGTCATCGCGTCGGACGCCGATGGCAACGCCATCTCGGAGGGCTCGAAAGTCGCGCTGGTGTTCGGCCAGATGAACGAGCCGCCGGGCGCCCGCGCCCGCGTCGCGCTGTCGGGCCTGACCATCGCGGAATATTTCCGCGACCAGGAAGGCCAGGACGTGCTGTTCTTCGTCGACAACATCTTCCGCTTCACCCAGGCGGGTTCGGAAGTGTCGGCGCTGCTCGGCCGCATTCCGTCGGCGGTGGGCTATCAGCCGACCCTGTCGACCGACATGGGCCAGCTGCAGGAGCGCATCACTTCGACGAACAAGGGCTCGATCACCTCGGTGCAGGCGATCTACGTGCCCGCCGACGATCTTACCGATCCGGCGCCGGCCACCTCGTTCGCCCACCTTGACGCCACGACCGTGCTGTCGCGCCAGATCGCCGAGCTCGGCATCTACCCGGCGGTCGATCCGCTCGACTCGACCTCGCGCGTGCTCGAGCCGCGCACCGTCGGCGTCGAGCATTACGAGGTCGCCCGTTCGGTCCAGGAAGTGCTGCAGCGCTACAAGTCGCTGCAGGACATCATCGCCATTCTCGGCATGGACGAGCTGTCGGAAGAGGATAAGCTCACCGTCAGCCGCGCCCGCAAAATCCAGCGCTTCCTGTCGCAGCCGTTCCACGTCGCCGAAATCTTCACGGGTTCGCCGGGCGTGTTCGTGTCGGTGGAAGACACGATCAAGGGCTTCAAGGGCCTCGTCGCCGGCGAGTATGACCATCTGCCCGAGGCCGCCTTCTACATGGTCGGCACCATCGAGCAGGTCATCGAGAAGGCGCAGCGCCTGGCGGCCGAGGCGGCCTGATGGCCGACAAGCTCCAGTTCGACCTCGTGTCGCCCGAGCGCGCGCTGCGCTCGGAGGCGGTGCATATGGTCGTGGTGCCGGGCACCGAGGGTGACTTCGGCGTCCTCGCCGGCCACGCGCCCTTCATGTCGACGATCCGCCCCGGCGCCATCCAGGTGTTCGCCGAGGCCGGTTCGGCGCCGGCGCGCATCTTCATCGACGGTGGCTTCGCCGAGGTGAACGAGCGCGGCCTGACCATCCTCGCCGAAGCGGCGGTGCCGGTGGAAGAGCTTCAGCCGGAAGCGATCGCCCGCGATCTTGCCAATGCGCGTGAGGATCTGCGCGACGCGAAGACCGATGCCGAGCGCATCGTCGCCGAGCGTCGCATCGCCCGCTTCGAGGCGATGCAGGCCACGATCACCAACTAAGACTTGGGGCTCCGCCTTAAGCGGAGCGATCAGTTCTTCGAACGCCGGCCGGGGCTCACCGCTTCGTGCCGGCGTTCGTATGTCCAGCTCTTGGCGGATTCGTCGCCGCCGCTCACCGTCGCGGTCAGCCGGTCGCCCTCGCGCTTGTAGGCAATGCGCTTAGGGAAGCCGTGCTGCGGGTTCTCGAAGGCGACTTCGGTCCCGTTTTGCGAAACCAGCTTGAACGGTACCGGCCGCCGACCGCCGGGCGCGCCCCAGAAGATAATGCTGCCGTCGGTCTCGGTGGTGATGCGCATCAGCTCGAAGCCGAGCATGCGCGCTTCCTTGCCCGATCGGCCGAGGCCGAGCATGGCGCCGCCGCGCGGGTGCGTCCAATGCTCTTCGGTCCAGCGTGCGTCGCGCTCGCTGACCCAGTCGCCCGACAGCCAGTCGAGCGCGTCGATGGTCGGCGAATCGGCAGCGACCGCGGCGCCGGCAACCAGCAGCCACCCCAACCCGGCGGCGGCGGCGATGCGACTCACTCTCATGAAGCCTCCCGGCCGGGAAGCTACCTCAGCCGCGGTAGGCGCGCCACCCGCCCTCGGGCAGCGCCAGCCGGTCGAGCACCAGCCGGATGACATCGGGGTTCCACGGCAGGCCGATATGGCTGCCATCGACGGCGATATTCTCGCGCTGCCCGCCCTCGGGGATCATCGCGGCGCCGGGCGGCACGATGCCCTCGTCGGGGCTGTAGATCGAAGTGATCGGCACCGGCGGGCATTCGTGGAGCGCGCTGTCGATCGGTACGGCATCGACCTTGTGGTCGTTGAGCGCCTCATAGAGCCGCCAGGCATTGTTGGCGCGCAGATCGCCGACGCTCGGCGTGCCGAGCGTGATCACCTGCCGCACGCGCTCGGGCTCCATCTTCGCAAGCTCGCGCGCATAGAGGCCGCCGAGGCTCCAGCCGATCAGCGACACCTTGCGGCCATGCTGGTCGTGCCAGCCGCGCAAGCGCGCCAGCATCGCATCGAGCACACCCCTGCGGAGGCCAAGGTTGCGGCCAAGCTCCCAGCCGGTCACCGGATAGCCGAGCGCGGCGATGCTGCGGCGCAGGGGGGCGGTCAGCCGGTCGTTGGCGGCGAGGCCGGGGAACACCATCACCGGATGGCCGTCACCTGCCGGAAGCTGGCGCAGCGACCGCTTCTCGGCACCGTAGCGGATATATTCGGGAAAGGCGCGAAGCTCGGCGAACAGCCGGGGTTTCGAGGGCGGTTCGAGGGTCGTCGCCATGCCCGTCTCCTTATTTCAGCGTCGCGATGAAGGCGCGGACCTCGTCGCCGATGTCGGCGCGCTCCAGCGCCAGCGCGATATTGGCGTTGATGTGCCCCGCCTTGTCGCCACAGTCGAAGCGGCGGCCGGCATAGGTGTAGCCGTGGAACGGCTGCTTGCCGATCAGCTCGGCCATCGCATCGGTCAGCTGCACCTCGCCGCCGGCGCCGCGCTTGTGCGCCGACAGCACGTCCATCACCTCCGGCTGCAGGATATAGCGGCCGACGGCGGCGAGCCGCGACGGTGCGTCGGCGGGCTTCGGTTTCTCGACCATGCCGGTCATCTCGGTCAGCGGCCCATCGGTACGGCCCGGCGTGATGATGCCGTAGCGGTTGGTGTGCTCGCGCGGCACTTCCATCACCGCGAGGATGTTGCCGCCGACCTTGCCATACGCCTCAACCATCTGCTTCAGGCAGGGCGATTCGGGCGACCACAGCAGCTCGTCGGGCAATAGCACCGCGAAGGGCTCGTCGCCGACGATGTGGCGCGCACACCAGACCGCGTGGCCGAGGCCGAGCGGCTCCTGCTGGCGGACGTAGGCGATGTTGCCGGGGGTGAGCTGCGTGCCTTCGAGGTCGGCGAGCGCCTGCGCCTTGCCGCGCGCGCCCAGCGTCGCGACCAACTCGCCGGCGACGTCGAAATAATCCTCGAGCGGATTCTTGCCGCGCGCGGTGACGAAGATCAGCTGCTCGATGCCGGCGGCCAGCGCTTCATCGACTGCATATTGGATCAGCGGCCGGTCGACGACGGGCAGCATCTCCTTCGGGATGGCCTTGGTGGCGGGCAGGAAGCGCGTCCCCATGCCGCCCACCGGGAAAACCGCCTTGCGCACCGGCTTTGAAGCCATCGATCAGAATCCCCTGTCCGTCATGACGCCACGCTAGGTCAGAAACGCTTTAGCAAACGTAAGTAATAGGCGCGCTCTTCCTCCGACCGCTGCGGATCGGCGGCGCGCTCCTCCAGCAATTTGCGGATCGCCTGAACGCGGCGCAAGCGGTCCTCGTCGGGCAACTTGACCAGCCCCTGGCCGAAACCACTGCCCGGTCGGCCGAGCGGATCGACGCCAGAGCCCGGCGTGCCCGGCTGCGCCGCCATCGCGCCGCCCGCCGCGCGCTGCATCGCCTGCGCCTGCCGGTCGAGCACCTGCGCCGCCTCGCCGAGCGCGGACAGCGCCTGCTCCTGCGCCAGCATTGCGTCACCCTGATTACCCTGCGTCAGCGCACGCTGGGCGGCCTGCATCGCCTGCCCGGCGCGGGCGAGCGCGGGGGGTGGTTGTAACCCGGATGTGCGGACCTCTGCTTGCAGGGCACGCGTCGCCGCCTCCAGATCGCCCTGCGTCTCGGCGAGGCCCGCCATCGCACCTTGTCGGCCGGTGACGGCACGGCGGACGCTCTCGGCAATGGTGTCGGCCTGCAAGTCGCGCTGCTGCGCCCCGAGGTCGCGCGCCGTCTCGGCGGCCTGTGCCGCTGCCTGCGCCCGCTTCGCCATTGCCGGATCACCGCCGCCGCTACCGAACTGCAGGCTCTCCATCAATCGGCGCAGATTGGCGAGCGCTTGTTGCGCGCCCTCTTTGTCGCCGGCCGCCAGCCGGTCGCGCAGATCCTGCATCATCGCGTCGAGGAAGGAGAGGTCGAGCGACATGCCTGCCCCCGCAGTGCCCGGCGATCCGGGCTGCGCCTGCATCGCCTCGACCTGGCGGCGCAGATAGTCGCCCATGCCGGCGGTCAGCCGGTCGAGCATCGCGGCGGTATCGGTATCGTTCGCCGATCCCATGCGCTGCGCCAGCTCGTCCATCGCCTGCCGCATGTCGTCCATCGCCCGGCTCGCGCCGCGATCCTCCAGATCGACCGCGATGTCCCACAGCAGACGGATCGCCGACAGCGCGCGCACATCCTCGCTGTCATAGGCGAGGCGCATCGCCGCCGCACGCAGCCCGATGAACACCGCGAGGTCGCCGCCATAGTCGGCTGGCTGCGACGCGAGGTCGGTCAGCTTGTCGCCCGCCGGAACGCGGTTCGCGGGATCGCGGATCAGGCCCTTGCGGATCGCGATGATCTCCTTTGCCACCGGATGCAGGAAGCGCCGTTCAGGCAGGCGCAGCATCATCACCGCCGAATGGCCGGTCTGGCCGCCGCCGTCGCGCGCGGTCAGCCGCAGCGCCACCACCTCGCCGGCAAAGGCATCGGCGGTGAGGTCGGCGAAGCTGGCGCCGCGGCCGTTGCGCACCGCCCCGTCGAGCGGCACGCGGCGGAGGGCGCCGCCGCGCCGCATCTCCAGCGCCACCGCCATCGCGCCATGATCGTCCTGCGCCTGCCAGGCAACGCGCAGCGCGCCGGTAGGGGCGGTCTGTGGCACCCCGTCGAAGCGGATCGTCGGCACCAGATCGGCAGCAAAGCGAACGTCGAGACGCGCCGCCACCCGCTTGCCGAAACGAAGGTCGTAGCGGCCCTCCTCGCCGATCTTCACTGCGACACGCCCGTCATGCACCGGCACGATGCCGTCGGCGCTGGACAGTCGCCAATCGCCCGCCGGCCCCTCGATGCGCAAGGTCATCCGGCTGCCCGCCAGCGCCTCGACCTCGCGGCTGCCGGCGCCGTAGGTGAAGGTGCGCGGCGGCCGGCCGGCATAGGGCGGCGGCTCGACGGTGACGGTCACGCGAAGGTCGGCGAGGCTGACGGCGTAAGGCGAGAAGCCCTCGCTGATGCGGTCGGCCCATGCATCCTTGGCTAGCAGTGCGCCGATCAGCAGCGCGGTGGCGAGCAGCGGTAGCAGGCCATAGCGCTCCGCATCGTCGAGCTTGAGGTGCGGCCAGCCCAGGCGCAGATGCTTCGGCGTCGCCTGCGCTCGCGCCCGCGCCCACAGCCGCACCGCAACCGGGTCGGACAGGTCGACCGCCCGTTCGTCGAGAAGCGACAGGCTGCCGCGCTTCGTCCCGCTCGCCGCCTCCAGCCGCCGTAAAGCCTCGGCGCGGGTCGACAGCGGCACGTCGCGGACAGCGAGGAACAGCGCGGCGGCGGTGCCGAGCGCGAGCCCGTAAAGCAGGGTGACGCGCAACTCGCCGGGCAGGCTGGTCGCCGGGCCCATCAGCGAAAGCGCCAGCCAGATCGTCCAGCCGACCGCGATCCATTTTAGATGTCGCGTCCACGCCCGTTCCAGCCACAGCAGCGTGGCAGCGGGCAGCAACAGGCGTTCGGCAGTCGCGGGCAGGCGGCTGATCGGCAGGCCCGCGTCCATCGCTTAGTCGCCGTTCAGCCAGGGGGCGGGGTGGTCAAGCGCCAGCAGCGCCTCGATCGACTGACGCGGGCGGATCACCGCCCAGCGCTCGGCGCTCACCATCACCTCGGGGGTCAGCGCGCGCGAATTATAGGTCGACGCCATCGTCGCGCCGTAAGCGCCGGCGGTCATGAAGGTGAGCAGATCGCCTTCCTCGACGCTGTCGAGCTCGCGGCCCTCGGCGAAGGTATCGCCGGTCTCGCACACCGGGCCGACCACGGTCGCGGTGATGCGGTCGTTCCTCGGCCGCACCGCCTGGATCGAGTGGTAGGCGTCGTAGAGACTCGGGCGCAGCAGGTCGTTCATCGCGGCATCGACGATGACGAAGCAGGTGGTGCCGCCGGTCTTCAGCCGCACGACGCGCGTGACGAGGATGCCGGCATTGCCGACGATCAGCCGGCCGGGCTCGAAGATCAGCCGCACGTCCCAGCCCTGCGTCAGCCGGGCGACCATCGCGCCATATTCGGCCGGCGTCGGCGGCTCAGGCAGGCTCGGGTCGTAGGGCACGCCGAGACCGCCGCCGAGGTCGGCGCGCTCGATGCGGTGGCCGGCGGCGCGCAGCTCGGTGATGAAGGTACCGACGCGGGTGAAAGCGCGCTCAAGTGGCGCGAGCGAGGTGAGCTGGCTGCCGATGTGGACGGCAACGCCGATCGCCTCGACGCCGGGCAGGCGGGCGGCGAGCGCATAGGCGGCGCCGGCGCGCTCCATCGGGATGCCGAACTTGTTCTCCGCCTTGCCGGTCGAGATCTTGGCGTGCGTGCCGGCGTCGACGTCGGGGTTGAGGCGGAAGGCGACGGCGGCGGTGCGGCCGAGGCGGGTCGCAACGGCGGACAGCGTCTCGACCTCGGTCTCCGATTCGACGTTGAACTGATAGATGCCGTCATCGAGCCCAGCGGCCATCTCGTCGGCGGTCTTGCCGACGCCCGAGAAGACAATGCGCTCGGGCGGCACGCCGCCGGCGAGCGCGCGCTTCACCTCGCCGATCGACACCACGTCGGCGCCGGCGCCGAGCTTCGCCAACGTGGCGATCACGCTCTGGTTCGGATTGGCCTTCACCGCATAGGCAACCAGCGGATCGTCGAGCGCCGACAGCGCCTCGCGGAACACCCGGTAGTGGCGCTCGATCGTCGCCGCCGAATAGCAGTAGAAGGGTGTGCCCACCTCGGCGGCCAAGGCCTCGAGGTTGACGTCCTCGGCGTGGAGGACGCCGCCGCGATAGTCGAAATGGTCCACGGCGATCCTTATTGCGGCGGCGGCAGGTCGAAGGGGTCGTCCGGCCGTTCCTCCGACCGCTTGATCGGGTCGTCGACGCGCTCGGGCGCCGCCTGCGTCGGCGGCTCGAGCATCTGCGTAACGGTGGCGGGTGCCGGTGCGCCATAGGGCGCGGGCGGCAGCGTGCCGTCAGCGGGCTGCAGGTCGGCCTTGCGGCCACAGGCGGCGAGCAAGGCCAGCGCGATCAGGGCGGCGGTACGCATCAACCGATCTCCCGCCTAGCGTCGGCGATGCGGGCGCGCACGCCGTCGGGCGCGGTGCCGCCGAAGCTGGTGCGGCTGGCGACCGACGCCTCGACCGACAACACTTCGTACACGCGGTCATCGATCCGCGCATCGATGGCGGTCAGGGTGGCGAGCGGCAGGTCGGGCAGCGGCACGCCCGCATCCTCCGCCGCTTTCACGGCGCGACCGGTGATGTGATGCGCCTCGCGGAACGGCACGCCGGCGACACGGACCAGCCAGTCGGCTAGGTCGGTGGCGGTCGAGAAGCCGCCCGCGGCGGCGGCGCGCATGCGGTCGGTGTTGAACGTCAGGGTCTCGACCATGCCGGTCATCGCGGCGAGGCACAGCGCCAGGGTGTCATAGGCCTGGAACGCCGGCTCCTTGTCGTCCTGCATGTCCTTCGAATAGGCGAGCGGCAGGCCCTTCATGGTGACGGCGAGCGCCTGGAAGGCGCCGAGCAGCCGCCCCGAATGTCCGCGCACCAGCTCGGCGGCGTCGGGGTTGCGCTTCTGCGGCATGATCGAGCTGCCGGTCGAGAAGGCGTCGGGCAGCGAGATGAAGCCATAGGGCTGGCTCGCCCAGATCACGATCTCCTCGGCGAGGCGGGAGAGGTGCAGCCCGGTCATCGCCGCCGCCGACAGGAATTCCAGCGCGAAATCGCGGTCGGAGACGCTGTCGAGCGAGTTGGCGGTCGGACGCGCGAAGCCAAGCGCCGTCGCGGTCGCTTCGCGGTCGAGCTGGAAAGAGGTGCCGGCGAGCGCGGCGGCGCCCAAGGGGCTTTCGTTCATCCGCGCGCGGGCGTCGGCGAAGCGGCTGCGATCGCGCTTCGCCATCTCGAAATAGGCCATCAGATGGTGGCCGAGCGTCACCGGCTGCGCCACCTGCAGATGGGTGAAGCCGGGCATGATCGTCGCGGCATGCTCCTCCGCGCGAGTCAGCAGCGCGCGCTGGAAGGCGGCGAGGCCGGCGTCGATGGCGTCGACGGCGTCGCGAACCCACAGGCGGAAGTCGATCGCGACCTGATCGTTGCGCGAGCGCGCGGTGTGCAGGCGGCCGGCGGCCGGGCCGATCAGCTCGGCCAGCCGCGCCTCGACATGCATGTGGATGTCTTCGAGCGCCAGATTCTCGACGAGGCCGCCCGCTTCATATTCCTTCTCGATGGCATCGAGCCCCTCAAGAATGCGGTCGGCATCCTCCGCGCCGACGATGCCCTGCGCCTTCAGCATTCGGGCATGCGCTTTCGATCCGGCGATGTCCTGCCGCCACAATCGCTTGTCGAATGGGATCGAGGCGTTAATTTCGCGCATCACTGCAGACGGGCCGTCGGCGAACCGACCGCCCCACATGGCATGGGAGTTTGATGTGCGATCGTTGATGGGAGCGCTCCTGCTACTGGGCCTCGGCGCCTGCGATGCCGCGACGCCAGCCGATACGCAAAAGGCGGAAACGCCGCAACCCGCTGCCCCCGTGGCCGTGACAAAGACGGCAGCCGAGAAGATCGACCGCAGCCAGGCGGGCAAGCCCTTTCCGGTAACCGGGGTGTTCGTCGACCGGCACCAGAAGGCGACGACGCTCGCCGCGTTCAAGGGCACGCCGGTGCTGGTGAACCTGTGGGCGACCTGGTGCGCGCCCTGTCTTGCCGAGATGCCGGCGCTCGACCGGCTGGCGGCGCAGGAGAAGGGCAAGCTCGTCGTGCTGCCGATCAGCCAGGATCTCGAAGGCTGGAAGGCCGTCGACAAATTCTTCGCGCCCGGCAAGTTCGCGACGCTGATTCCCTATCTCGACCAGCCCAATGAATGGGCGCTGGCGGTCGGCGCCAAGGGGCTGCCGGTCAGCATCCTCTATGACGCGCAGGGCAAGGAGGTCTGGCGGGTCAACGGCCCACTGGAATGGGATCAGCCCGAGGTCGCCGCGTTGCTGAAGAGCTAGGCAAGCGCCGCGAGGCGGTTCGCGACCTCCAGCACCGGCAGGCGGCTCTCGTCGCGGCGCAGGCAAATGAAATGCGCCGCCGGATTGGCGATGGCGCGAGCGCTGACCTTGCGCAGCGTCCCACGCTCGAGCGCGGCGCTGGCCAGCGGCTGGCGCAGCAGCGCGATGCCGAGGCCGGCTTTGGCGGCGGCGACGACGGTATCGTAGTCCTCGAACCGGCGGTCCTGCCAGCGTGGGCGATACCGCACCCCCGCCTCGGCCAGCCACGCCCGCCACTGGCTGGCGTCGGAATCGTGGAGCAGCGGATTCGCGAGCAGCTCGTCGGCGCGGGCGTCGGCGCCTAATCGGTCGGCCAGCGCCGGCGCGGCGGCTGGAGCCAGCGTCTCGCCGAACAGCCGCCGCGCGTCGAGGCCGTCCCACTGGCCGCGCCCATAGCGGATCGCGACGTCGGCCTCGCGCGCGTTGAGGTCACTGGTGCGGTGGTCGACGATCAGGTCGATATGCAGGTCGCCGCGCTCGATTTCGCTGAGGCGCGCCAGTAGCCAGAGCCGGGCGAAGGACGGCACGGCGCTGAGCTTCACCGTCTGCCGCCCCTTCCACGGCCGCCACGGCTCGGCACCGCGCTGCAGGGTGCCGAGCGCCGCGCGCGCCTCCTTGGCGAAGCGCTGGCCGGCGGGAGTCAGGCGGACGCCGCGCCCGTGCCGCTCGAACAGCCGCGTGCCGAGCCACGCCTCCAGCGCGCCGATCCGCCGGCTGACCGAGCCGTGCGTCAACCCCAGCGCCTCGGCGGCGGCGGAGAAGGAGCCGCCGTCCGCCGCCGCGAGAAGCGCGCTGAGCCCGTCGAGCGGCGGCAGGGGCAAGTTGTGCATATCATGCACAGCTTGCTGGCGAACGGTGCACTATGTCAATTCACCCGCGCCGCTACATCCGGGGCATGCGCTTCACCCTGCTTCTCTTCGCCGCGATCCCCTTCGCCCTTGCCACCACCGCCCACGCCCAGCGCGTCGACGACAATGCCGTCGCCGATGCCGAGGACGCCTTCGGCTCCAACGACGGCGGCGAGGACCTCGGCGTCTACAGCACTTACGACGTGCGCGGCTTCTCGCCGCTGAAGGCCGGCAACGTCCGCGTCGAGGGGCTCTACATGGACCGGCAGGCCGACCTGTCGTCGCGCCTCGTCGAGGGCAACCGCATCCGCGTCGGCCCCTCGGCGATCGGCTATGCCTTCCCGGCGCCGTCGGGCATCGTCGACTATCGACTGCGCACGCCGGGAGAGGCGACAGTGCTGAGCCTCGTCAGCCAGGCCACGAGCTTCGGCGGCGCGTTGGTCGAGGCCGACGCGATGCTGCCACTGGCCGGGCGCACCCTCGACATCGGCGGCGGCGCCAGCTTCAGCCGCAGCGAGTATGCCTCGGGCAACAATGCCGACATCCTCAACCTGATGGTGACCGCCGTATGGCGCCCCGACGATACGACCGAGGTCCAGCCCTTCTGGAGCCGCGGCCGCACCAGCGACGAGGACATCTACCCGATCATCATCGGCAACGGCACGGCGACCCCGCCGCGCATGACGCGCCGCCGCTTCGTCGGTCAGCCGTGGGCCGACGTCGAAAGCGAGCGTTTCACCTATGGCGGGATCGGGCGGACGATCCTCGGCGACTTCGGCCTGCGCGGCGGCGTGTTCCGCTCGGTCAACATCGTGCACGAAGGCCACAGCATGCTGATCAACGCGGCGACGCCGGGCGTGCTCGCCGCGCGGACGGTGGTGGCGATCCCGCCGCGTTCGAACCGCTCGACCAGCGGCGAGATCGGCGTGGCGCGGCGGTTCGAGACGGGCGCGCTGGTGCACGACCTGCGATTCATCGCGCGCGGCCGTTCGCAGCGGCGCATATACGGCGGCTCGACACGCATTGCGCTGCGCCCCGCGCCGTTCGACCAGCCCGATTTCGTTGACCGTCCCGCCGTCACCTTCGGCGCGCAGAGCGACGATCAGGTGCGGCAATGGACGGCGGGCCTCGCCTATGAGGGCAGCGTCGCGGGTGTCGGGCAGCTCAACCTCGGGTTGCAACGCAGCCATTATCGCAAGTCGGTCGAGGCGCCGGCGGGGGCGCTGCCGGTGTCGCGCGAGAAGCCGTGGCTGTTCAACGCCGCCGCCACCGTCGAGATCGCCGGGCCGCTGGCGCTCTACGGCAGCTACACGCGCGGGCTGGAGGAGAGCGAGGTGGCGCCCGACATCGCGCTCAACCGCGACGAGGCGCCGCCCGCCGTCCGCACCCGTCAGGTCGATGCCGGCGTCCGGCTGCGGGCCGGGCCGATGACCTTGATCGCGGGCGGTTTCGAGATCGAGAAACCCTATTACGGTCTCGACGGCGCCAGTCTCTTCCGACGGCTCGGTACCATCCGCCATCGTGGGCTGGAAGCGTCGGTGACCGGATCACCGGCGGAGGGCTGGACCCTTGTGGCGGGCGGCGTTCTGCTCGATGCCGAGCTGTCCGGCGACGAGGTCGATGCGGGCACGGTGGGCAAGCGGCCGGTGGGCGCGGCGTCGCGCATGCTCACCGCCAGCGTTGAGTGGCGGCCGCTCACGGCGCTTTCGTTCGACCTGTCAGCCGACCACAAGGGGGCGATGCGCGGCGACATTGCCAACGGGGTGCGGGTCGACAGCTACACCAGCGTGGACCTCGGCCTGCGCTACCGCTTCCGGCTCGACAGCCGGCCCGCCGTGCTACGACTTCAGGCGACCAACCTGCTCAACACCTATGCGTGGGAGGTGTCGGGCAGCAACGCCTTCACCTATCTCGAGCCGCGCCAGCTGGTCGCCCGGCTGACCGTCGATTTCTAGAGTTCGTACTTCTCGAGGATGATGGTCTCGGCGTCGGCGCCGGCTTTCCACTCGCGCATGAATGGCTGCGCCACCATCGCCTCGACATAGGCCTGCGCCACCGGCGGCAGCTCGATGTCGTAGGTGACGAAGCGGGTGACCACCGCCGAGAACATGATGTCGGCGGCACCGAACGCGCCGAACAGGAAGTCGCCCCCGGCGCCGAAGCGGGTGCGCGCCTCGGTCCACAGCGCCGTGATCCGATCGATGTCGGCCCGCGTCTCGGCGCTGACCGCGAAATTCGGATAATGGCGCCCCAGATTCATGCCGCACTGCTGGCGCAGCGCGCTGAAGCTCGAATGCATTTCTGCCGAGATCGAGCGCGCGAAAGCACGCGCCGCGGGATCTGCAGGCCAGAAGCGGTCGCCACCGACCTTGTCGGCGAGATAGTCGGTGATGGCGAGGCTGTCCCAGACGACGACGTCGCTGCCGTCCCACAAGGTCGGCACCTTGCCCGAGGGCAGCAGGCCGTCCGCCTTCGCCGCCTCATATTCGGGCGTCCACATCGGGATCACCCGCTCTTCGTGCGGCAGCCCCGCATGCTTCACCGCCAGCCACCCGCGCAACGACCAGGAGGAGTAGCGCTTGTTGCCGACGATGATCTTCAGCACGGGTGAGGTCTCCGGGGTCTAGATGGACGCGAGAACGGCGGCGCGCAGCTCGGGGATGCCGAAGCCCTTTTCCGAACTGGTCGCGAGCACTTCTGGATACGCGGCCGGGTGGGTGCGGGCGCCGTCGGCGACCTTGAGGCGCGTCGCCTCCAACTCGGTCGGCTTGATCTTGTCACCCTTGGTGAGGACGACCTGATAGCTGACCGCCGCCTTGTCGAGCAGGTCCATGATCTCGCCGTCGACCGGCTTCAGCCCGTGGCGGCTGTCGATCAGCAGCAGCACGCGCTTCAGCGTGGCGCGGCCGCGCAGATAATCGTTCACCAGATGCTTCCACTTGCGCACCACGTCCTTGGGCGCCTCGGCAAAGCCATAGCCGGGCATGTCGACCAGCCGGAAGACGATCGGATCGCCGACGTCGAACAGGTTCAGCTCCTGCGTGCGCCCCGGCGTGTTCGAGGTGCGCGCCAGGCTGTTGCGGCCGGTGAGCGCGTTCAAGAGCGACGACTTGCCGACGTTCGAGCGGCCGGCGAAGGCCACTTCGGGCACGTCGGGATCGGGCAGGAACTGCAGGCCCGGCGCCGACTTCAGGAAGGCGATCGGCCCGGCGAACAGCTTGCGCGCCGCCTCGATCCGCTCGGCGGCTTCCGCTTCCTCTATCGTCACTTCTTCCGCCTTGCCGGGCGGGTCGGCGCCGGGGCCGGCGTGGCGGTCGCCTCGATCACCGTGTCGGCGGCCGGCGCCGGGTGCTTGCGGATCAGCACGTACTGCTGGCCGATCGAGATGATGTTGTTGACCGTCCAGTAGAGCTGAAGGCCGGCGGCGAACGGCGCCATGATGAACATGAAGATCCACGGCATGATGCCGAACACCTTCGCCTGGATCTCGTCCATCGGCTGCGGATTGAGCTTCTGCTGCAGCCACATGGTGATGCCGAGCAGGATCGGCAGCACGCCGATGGCGATGAACTGCGGCGGCGTGAAATCGAGCAGGCCGAACAGGTTGAGCGGCGTCATCGGATCGGGCGCCGACAGGTCGCGGATCCACAGCACGAACGGCTGGTG
Source organism: Sphingoaurantiacus capsulatus (assembly GCF_042648405.1). Classification (NCBI taxonomy): domain Bacteria; kingdom Pseudomonadati; phylum Pseudomonadota; class Alphaproteobacteria; order Sphingomonadales; family Sphingosinicellaceae; genus Sphingoaurantiacus; species Sphingoaurantiacus capsulatus. Next base: position 71,547 of record NZ_JBHRXV010000007.1, read on the forward strand.
TCGCATTTCGATGGTGAGCAGCAGCACCTTGTAGAGCGCGTAGAAGATCGGGATCTGCAGCAGGATCGGCAGGCAACCCGCCATCGGGTTGACCTTCTCGGTCTTGTACAGCGCCATCATCTCCTGCTGCATGCGCAGCTTGTCTTCCTTGTGCCGCTCCTGGATGGCCTTCATTCGCGGCTGGATCTGCCGCATGCGCGCCATCGAGGCGAACTGCTTGTTGGCGATCGGGAACAGCAGGATTCGAACGATGACGGTAAGGCCGATGATCGCCACGCCGAAGTTGCCGAACATGCGGAACAGCCAGTCGAGCAGGTAGAAGATCGGCTTGGCGATGAAGTCGAACCAGCCCCAGTCGATGGCGCGGTCAAACAGGGGTACGCCGGTGTCGTCCATATAATGGTCGAGCAGCGCGGTTTCCTTGGCGCCGGCGAACAGGCGCATCGAGCTGCTCGCCGCCTGGCCGGGGCCGACGATGGCCGGCTTGCCCGCCGCGTCCGCCTGGAAGCGGTCGCCGGACGACTGGCGGAAGCTCGCCTCGATCGGCGTACCCTTGCCGGCAACCAGCGCGGTCAGCCAATATTTATCGGAGAAGCCGAGCCAGCCGCCGGTGCTGGTGAAGTCCATCGTGCGGTTGGCGGCCTCGCGCACATCCTCCCAGTTCACGTCGTTCACGCGGTCGTCGAACACGCCCATCGGGCCGACATGCGCGGTCCAGCTGTCAGGATCGGTCGAGGCGCCAACGCGCGACACGAGGCCGTAGGGCCGCGCCACCAGCGCCTGCGTACCGCCATTGGTGACGCGCTGCGTGACCGTGAACATATAGTCTTCGTCGATCGCGATGGTGATCGCGAAGCTCTGCCCGCCGGCGTTGGCGCTGGTCAGCGTCACCGGCTTGCCGACCGACAGCACCGCGCCCTGCGGCGCCTGCCAGACGGTGTCCGGTCCCGGCAGGCCGCTAGCGCCCGACCAGCCGAAGCCGGCGAAATAGGCCTTGGGCGACCCCGAGGGCGACAGCAGGCGGATGTTCGGCGAGCCCTTGGCGATGGTCTCGCGGTAATTGGTCAGCACCAGATCGTCGATGCGCGCGCCGGTGAGGTTGATCGAGCCGGTCAGGCGATCGGTGCGGATCGGCACGCGCGGCGTCTCGCCCAGCACGGTCGCACGGTCGCGGATCGCGGTGATGGTGTCGGCCGCCGGATCGGCGCCGGGCTTGGGAATGACGACCTCCTTGCCGTCCTCGATCTTGGTCGCGGGCGGGTTGGCGGTCGGGAAATAGCGCTCGGAGATCGCGCTCCAGCCGAACAGCACGACCGCCGACAGGACGATCGCGAGGATGAGGTTCTTCTGTTCGTTCACGTGGAGGGACCTTTTTAGGACTCTGGCTTCGGCGGCACCGGGTCATAGCCCGAACCGCCCCAAGGGTGACAGCGCGCGATCCGCCTAGCCGCCAAGCCGCACCCCTTCAAGGCTCCGAAGCGCCGCAGCGCTTCGATGGCGTAGGCGGAGCATGAGGGCTGAAAGCGACAGGTCGGTGGCAGCACCGCGGAAAAGGTCAGCTGCCAGAGGCGCGCGACGCCGATCAGCAGCCTGGCGATCATCGCGCCGCTTTCGCCAGCGCCGCTTCGAGATCGGCCTTCATCACGGCGAAATCGCGGGTCGGCGTGTCGTCCCGGCCGACCAGCACATGGTCAGCACCGGGGCGGCCGGCCGCGGCGATCACCTCGCGCGCCAGCGCGCGCAGCCGCCGCTTGCAGCGGTTGCGCACCACCGAATTGCCGATCTTCTTGGTGACGGTGAAGCCGACGCGCATGCGATCATCCGAATCGCGGCGGTCGTTGATCAGCAGGACGAAGCCCGGAGTCGCGAATCGGCGGCCGCGGTTGGCGGCGAGGAAGTCGCGGCGCTGGGTGAGCGTGTCGAGCGTATTAGGCCGAGAGCGACTTGCGGCCCTTGGCGCGGCGCGCGGCGATCACCTTGCGGCCACCGACGGTCGCCATGCGGCTACGGAAACCGTGGCGACGCTTACGGACCAGGCGGCTCGGCTGATAGGTGCGCTTCATTGTACGTCCTCAAAAACGGCAAGCGGGCCGCCACGCGGCGACCTGAAAATCGGAAGCGGCGAGATAGCGGCGACTTCGGCGAAAGTCAAACCTCTGCCGCCACCGGCGCCACAGGCGGTTTGACGCCGCGGCGCCGGCGCAATGCCAGCTCGGCGACCTTGCCGAACCGCGGGTGCCGCCGCTTGAGGATCACATAGCGCCGCCGCGCCCAGCGCGAGTTTCTCAGCAGTAGGACAAGCCCGGCCCCGAAAGACAGCAAGCCGAACGGTCCCGGCGTCGTCGGCCCGAGGATCAGCGGCCCGAAAATGACGAGAATCGCGCCGATCCCGATCTGCAGCATCCGCATCGGCGGGCTGCGCATGAATCGGCTGAATGGGGTGGGGGCGGGCATGCGCCCTTAGATACGCAACTCTGCGGTGAATTTATGTCAGCGCGGGTCGGGTGACAGCCGCCACGGCCGGCGGCGGAGCGCCACGTCGCTCCAATGACCCCAGCGCGGGTGGCGGCGCTTGAACATCACATAGCGCCGCTTGGCCCAGGCCGAGCTGCGCAGCACCAGGGTCAGGCCGGCGGCGAAAGCGATGACGCCCCACGGCCCCGGCACGGGCCCGCCGATCAGCGGGCCGAGGATCATCAGCAGCCCGCCGGCGACGAGCTGGGCGATCCGCAGCGTCGGGCTGCGCAGGAAGCGGGGACGATAGGCGGTCATAGCGGTCGATGTAGGAAACGCACCGCCGCCCGGTAAGCTGCCTTGGCCTCGGCCCATCGGGCATCCTAAGCTGTTCGTCGATCTGGGACGGGAGAATAGGCGATGAACGATTTCATCCGTGTGGCGGCCGTGGCCGGCGCGATGCTGGGGGCGACGCCGGTGCTGGCCGCCGATCCGCCGACCAGCCCGATCTGGCACGAACAGAAGGTGAAGAACTACCTGCCGCACATGAGCTGGCCGGAGGTCGCCGACCTGCTGATGCGCAGCGACCTCGTCATCATTCCCGTCGCCGCGATGGAGGAGCACGGCCTCCATGGCCCCATCGGCACCGATTTCCTCAACAGCAACGAGGAAGCCAAGCTGATCGCGCAGAAGGCCGACATCCTCGTCGCGCCGATCCTGCTGCCCGGCAATTCACCCTATCACATGGGCTTTCCCGGCACGATCAGCCTGCCCGCCGAAACGATCCAGAAGGTCTATTTCGAGGCGGTGCAGAGCCTGATCCAGCACGGCTTCAAGCGCTTCCTGCTGCTCAACGGCCATGGCGGCAACGCCGCGACGACGCGCTTCATCGTCGACCGCGTCAACCAGGAGACGCCGGGCATCGCCGTCGAGGTCGGCGAGGCGATCCAGCCCTATCTGGCGAAGATGCGCGGGGCGGAAGGCGCGAAGCCGCCGGTAGCGGCAACGCCGGTGTTCGACCGCCATGGCGGCACGCCGGAGACCAGTTCCTCGCTCTACCTGACACCCAACCTCCTCGACATGTCGAAGGCGAAGACCGCGCCGCTGAAGCTGCCCGAGCATATGCAGAAGATGCTGCCGCAGGTGGTTGCCGAGGACCCGACCGCCAAGCTGGTGTTCCTCGCCGAGGGGCTGAAGGCGAAGGAAACCGGCAAGAAGACCTCGACGCGCGAGATGACCGCGACCGGCGTCTGGGGCGTTGCCGACTTCGCGAGCGCCACTGCCGAGCGCGGCAAGGCCAACATCACCCGCCGGGTGGATGCGACGGTGCAGTTCATCGAGGCCTGGAACAAGCTTCGCCCGTCGGGGACCAAGTGATGGACCGCCGCCATTTGCTCGCCGCCGGCCTCGCGCTGGCCGTTGCGCCGCGCGCGGTCCTCGCTGCCGTGCCGGAGGTCGATCAGCGCTTCCTGAAGCTGCTCGGCCGGGCGCCGCGTCCCGCGCAGCCGATCGGCGACTATGTCCCGGCGCGCCGCTCAGGTCGCATTCTCTACCTGTCCACCACCACCGCGCGCACCGACGGCCAGCCCGATTTCCGCGGCAAGGTCGGCGGCGAGCTGACTTTGGCGCAGGGGCAGCAGGCGGCGCGCGCGGCGGCGCTGGCGATGCTGGAGACGATCTACAACGAACTCGGCGGCACGCTCGCGCCGGTGACGCAGATCCTCAACATGGTCGGCTATGTCGCCTCGGCCGACGGCTTCTACGATCAGGCGAGCGTGATGAACGGCGCCACCGCCGTCCTCATCGAGGTATTCGGCGCTGACATCGGCCGCTCCAGCCGCTCGGCGATCGGCATCAAGGCGATGTCGCGCGACGCGGCGGTCTCCATCGCCGCGACAGTGGAGGTACAGGCGTAATCCGGCATCGACTTTTCTGATTGTCCCCCTAATCTGCGCCGGAACAAAGGGGGATCGATGGTCGCTCACGTTACCACCGTGGCGTTCCTGGGGTTGGAGGCGCGCAGCGTCGATGTGCAGGTGCAGGTCGCCAAGGGCGGGATGCACGCCTTCAACGTCGTCGGCCTTGCCGACAAGGCGGTCAACGAATCGAAGGAGCGGGTGCGCGCCGCGCTGGCGGCGATCGGCCTCGCGCTTCCCTTCCAGCGCATCACCGTCAACCTGTCGCCGGCCGACCTGCCGAAGGAAGGCAGCCATTTCGACCTCGCCATCGCCATGGGGTTGCTCGCGGCGATGGGCGTCGTCGATGCCGAGGCGCTGTCACACTATGTGGTGATCGGCGAGCTCGGATTGGACGGGCGGTTGGCGCCGGTACCGGGCGTGCTGCTGGCGGCGTTGCACGCGTCGGAGAAGGATCTCGGGCTCATCTGCCCGGTGACGCAGGGCGGCGAGGCGGCGTGGGCAGGGCGCATCGAGGTGCTGGCGGCGCCCGACCTGCTGTCGCTGATCAACCATCTGAAGGGCGCGCAACTGCTCGCCCCGCCCGAACGCGCGGTGGCGGACAGTAGCTGGAACGGCCCCGACCTCGCCGAGGTGAAGGGGCAGGAGACCGCGAAGCGCGCGCTGGAGATCGCGGCGGCCGGCGGCCACAATCTGGTGATGGTCGGGCCGCCGGGGGCGGGCAAATCGCTGCTCGCCGCCTGCCTGCCCGGCATCCTGCCCGAATTGAGCCCGCAGGAAGCGCTCGAGGTGTCGATGGTCGCCTCGGTCGCCGGGCAATTGGAAGGCGGCCGCCTGCTGCGCCGCCGGCCCTATCGCGCGCCGCATCATTCGGCGTCGATGCCGGCGCTGGTCGGCGGCGGGGCCAAGGCGCGGCCCGGCGAGGTCAGCCTCGCGCATCTCGGTGTGTTGTTCCTCGACGAGCTGCCCGAATTCCAGCGCCCGGTGATCGATTCGCTGCGCCAGCCGCTGGAGACCGGCGCCATCGTCGTCGCCCGCGCCAATGCGCATGTGAGCTATCCCTCACGCATCCAGCTCATCGCCGCGATGAACCCCTGCAAATGCGGGCATCTGGGCGACGCGGCGCTGGCCTGCTCGCGCGCGCCGCGCTGCGCCGCCGACTATCAGGCGCGGGTGTCGGGGCCGTTGCTCGACCGCATCGACCTGCACGTCGACGTGCAGGCGGTGTCCGCCGCCGACCTCGCGCTGCCGCCGCCCGCCGAAACCTCCGCCGACGTGGCCGCGCGCGTGGCTACCGCTCGCGCCATCCAGACGGCGCGCTACGCCGATCACGGCGGTGTCCGCACCAACGCCGAGGCCGACGGCAAGCTGCTCGAAGCCGTCGCGACCCCCGACGAGCCGGGCGGCAAGCTGCTGGCGCAGGCCGCCGAGGCGATGCGTTTGTCGGCGCGCGGTTATCACCGCGTGCTGCGGGTCAGCCGTACGCTTGCCGATCTGGCAGGTGCGGAGACGGTGGGGCGGGTGCATGTCGCCGAGGCGCTGAGCTATCGGCGGCGTGCGCCGGTCAACTGAACGAGCGTGACGAAGGACGGACGCGAATGAGTGAGCATCACGGAAGCTGCCATTGCGGGCGGGTTCGCCTGACCTTGCGCGACACGCCGACGGAGGCGGGCGAGTGCAATTGCTCGATCTGCCGGCGCAACGGCGGGCTGTGGCATTATTGCGCTCCCGCCGCGCTGACCGTCGAGGGCGACGGCGTCGCCTATCAGCAGGGCGATCGCGCGCTCGACCTGTGGCATTGCCCGACCTGCGGCTGCACCACGCACTGGACGCCGACCGATCTGGCCTATCCGCGCGTCGGCATCAACCTCAGGATGTTCGATCCCGCGCTGTGGCACGACCTGCCGCGCCGCCTGATCGATGGTGCCAGCTACTAGCCCGCCATCCTAATCCCGCGCCGCCCGGATCAACCGCCGCCGCGTCTCGTGGCTGCGCGCCGCGCACCACGCCGAGACCGACACGCCCTTCGGCGGCAGCGGGGCACCGTCTTCCAGGCGCAGCGCGGTGGGCGATCCCTCGGGCACCAGCGCCAGCACCGCACCGCGCCGGTGGCAATTGTCGCAGATCATCTTGCGCTCGGCGCGGGCGCGATCGTCGCTGACCCGCTTGTCGGCGAGGATGGCGAGAAAGGTGGCGCGGTCGAACAGCAGTTGCCGGCCGCAGCCGAGGCAGCGGACGAGGATATCGGCCTTCTGCGCGACAGCATCGGACAGGCGGCGAAAGCGGATGATTGAGTCGGCCACATAAGAACAAAAGCAGAATATTCTTCATGTGTGGAGTCAGCGACTCGGCCATATCAGGGCGCGACGTCCGATAAGGCTAGGGCGGGGATCCATCAGGTGGAGCTCCGAAATGGAGTGCTAAGCGCACCATGTCGCCTAATCGTAACAAGCATTTAGCGTGCGAAAAAATGGGAATCCTATCGATATGTATAGGTAGGTGAGGTACACCGCACGCGTACATTCGTCCGCAGTCTCAGGGGGCGAGACTGTTGCGGGGGGTCTTTAGGTTGCTCTCACCCGAACGGGTGATGGTGACACCGCGCAGAAGCGCTACCGAGATCGCAGGGTTGTGAAGCTGTTGGCCAGGCACGGCCGGCAGGTTCGCGGAGTTGGGGCGTTCTCATTTATGGGGTCGATGGGTCACGGCGTTTGCCGTGCAGCGATGCTGCGCGCATGCCTGACGGCGGCTGTCGCCTGCGCGACGGTGGCGCCGGCGGCTGCGGCGACCTTTGCCCAAGCCCTTAGAACTGTTGCCGAAAATCACCCGCGTCTGCAGGCGGTTGACGCCATCGCTGCGGGTGGCCGCGCGGATATCGATGCGGCAAAGGCTGCGTGGCGGCCGCAAGTCTCGCTGGTCGGCGACACCGGCTGGCAGCGCAGCGGCCTTACCTCGCGCTCCGACACGGCCTTCCTGCCCGGCGTCCGCGCCACGCAGCTCGTTTATGACGGCGGCCGCACCGGCGCCGACGTCGCGCAGCGTCGTTACCGCGCCGAGTCGCTGGCGGTCGAGCATGACCGCGTCCTCGCCGATCTCGCGCAGCGGCTTTCCGATGCCTATCTCGAATGGTCGAGGCAGCGCGCGCTGCTCGCTATCGCTGACGAGCAGGTCGTGTCGCTGCAACGGCTCGAGACCATGGTTCGCCAGATCGCCGAGTTCGATCGCGGCCGGGCCTCCGACGTGGCGCTGGTCTCGACGCGGCTTGCCCAGTCCGAAGCGCAGCGCGACGCACGTCGCATCGCGATCTCCGATGCGCGCGCGCTGATCCGCCAAATCGCCGCCGCCGAGGTCGAGCCCGAAGGCGAGATGCCGTCACCCGACCCCTTCATGCCGAAGTCGCTCGACGCGGCGCTCGGCGCGCTCGACACGCACCCGGCAGTGCGGATCGCCGATCTGGAGATCAGCCAGGCGGGCGCGGCGGTCGATGCTGCCCGTGCCTGGTGGAAGCCGCGGCTGTCGCTCGATGCGGGCAGCGAATCGGAAAGCTCGCTCACCGGCCGCACCAATCTGTTCGGCACCGTCGAGCTGAAGCTGCGCTCCACCCTGTCGCCGATCGACGGTGGCGGCGGCTCGGCGCGGCTGGCGAGCGCGCAGGCCAACGCCTCGGCCGCGCGGCTGGAAGCGCGCTTCACCGAGCGCAATCTGCGCGACGAGGTGGTGCGGCACTGGACCTCGGTCGCTGACCGCACGCCGCGGCTCGCGACGCTGTCGGCGCTGGTTGAAACTACCGACGCGTCGAGCGCGGTGGTCGGCGAGCAGTTCAAGCTCGGCCGCCGATCGATCCTCGATCTGCTGTCGTTCGAGGTCGAGCGTTTCTCGGCGCGCACCCAGCTCGAAAGCGAGCGCCGCGACCTGCTCGCCGCCAAATATCGCCTGCTCGCCGTGACCGCTCGGCTCAGCCCCGCCTTCGTTCCCGATGCCGTCGCGGCGCCGGTGGAGGGCGGGTCATGACCGCGCCGCTGTTCGACGCCATTGCCCGCTGCCTGACCCTGCAGGGCACGCCCAAATCGACGGGCGTGCTGTCGACCGCCATCGTTCCCGAGGCGGTTGGCGATCCCGCCGCCGTGCTGACCGGCCTCGCCACCCTTGGCATCCAGGGCGCCTGGACGCGTGGCGACCGGCTGACCCCCGACATGCTGCCAGCCGTGGCGCTGACCGCCGATGCCGAGCCGCTGGTGCTCGTCGCCGATGGCGAGACGATCCGGGTGGAGAACGGCGCGGCGCTCGATGGCGAGGCGCTCGCGGCCCTGCACGTCCTTCTGCTGCGTACGCCGGTCGCTCGCGACACCCGCGCCGATGCGCTGGTCGAAACCGATGCGCCCGGCTGGTTCTGGCCGACGCTCTGGTCCTACCGTCGCTATTTCTTCGAGGCAGGTGCGCTGTCGGCGGTGATCAACCTGCTGAGCCTTGCCGGCATCATCTTCATGATGACGGTCTATGACCGGGTGCTGCCCAATCAGGCCTATGTGACCTTGTGGTCGCTGGCCGGCGGCGTCGTCATCGCGATGATCTTCGAGTTCGCGTCGCGCACCTTGCGCAACAAGGTGCTCGACGGCGCCGGCAAGAAGATCGACCTTGTCCTCGGCGATGCGGTTTTCACGCACGTCCTCGGCACCCGGCTCGAGCATCGCGCCGCCTCGTCGGGCGCGTTCGCCAATCTGCTGAAAGAGTTTGAATCGGTTCGCAGCTTCGTCACCTCGGCGTCGCTGACCGCGGTCGCCGACCTGCCGTTCGCGCTGCTGTTCCTTGTCGTCACCGCGCTCATCGCCGGGCCGCTGGTCTGGGTGCCGCTCACCGCTTTCATCCTGGTGCTGGCGCTGTCGCTCGCGGTGCAGATCCCGCTCGCGAAGCTAGCCACCGAAGGGCTGCGTGAAGGCGCCGTGCGCCATGGCACGGTGATCGAAAGCCTCGAGGGGCTGGAGACGCTGAAGGCGCTGCGCGGCGAGGCGGCGATGCGCCGTCGTCACGAAGCGGCCAGCGCGGTGATCGCGGGCACCTCGGTGCGCAGCCAGGCGATCTCCAACTTCGCGCTCAACACCACGATGTTCATCCAGCAGGCGGCCGGCGTGCTGCTGCTTATCTGGGGTGTCTATCTGGCGAGCGCCGGCGAAGTCACTGCCGGCGCGCTGATCGCCTCGGTGCAATTGAATTCGCGCGCGCTGGCGCCGCTCGCCACCCTGTCGTCGCTGGCGGTGCGCTTCCAGGCGGCGCGCAGTGCCTTGACCGGCCTCAACCGCATCATGGCGCTGCCGCGCGAGCGCGATCCGGCGCGTGCCTATCTGTCGGGCGACCATTGGCGCGGCGAGATCGAGCTGCGCGGCGTCGAGTTCGGCTATGCGAGTGAAGGCCCGCTCGCCGTTGAAGGCGCCTCGCTGAAGCTGAAGCCCGGCGACCGCGTGGCCATTCTCGGCCGCATGGGGTCGGGCAAGTCGACGCTGCTGCGGTTGATGTCGGCGCTCTATCGGCCGCGCGCCGGCCAGATCTTCCTCGATGGCGTCGAGATGGGGGCGATCGAGCCTGCCGATGTCCGTCGCACCATCCAACTGGTCGGCCAGGATGCGCGGCTGTTCCACGGCACCCTGCGCGAGAATTTGCGCGCCGCCGCGCCGCAGGCCGATGACGCCGAACTGGTGCGCATCGCCACCGCGCTCGGCGTCGCCGAGATCGCGGCGGCCGATCCCGCCGGCTTCGACCGGCCGATCGGCGAGCGCGGTGACACCTTGTCGGGCGGCCAGCGGCAGGCGGTGGCGCTGGCGCGCGGGCTGCTGCCGGCGCCGAAGGTGCTGCTGCTCGACGAGCCGACCTCGGCGATGGACCAGCGCTCGGAGGCCGAAGCGCTGCGGCTGCTCGAATCGCTGCCCGCCGACACCATCATCGTGCTGGTCACCCACAAGCAGTCGGTGCTGCCGCTGGCCAATCGCCTGATCGTCATGGACCGCGGGCGCATCGTTGCCGACGGGCCCAAGGCGGACGTTCTCGCGGCGCTCGGCGAAGGTCGGGTGAAGGCGGCGGCATGAGCGCGACCGACCTCTTCCGCCAGCCGCTGGTCGCCGCCCGCGACAATGATCGGCATCCGGCATGGCTGTGGTTCTCGATCACGCTCGTTGGCCTGATCGTCGCGATGCTGATCTGGTCGCGCTTCGCCATTCTCGAACAGGTGACCACCGGTCCCGGCCAGGTGGTGCCGTCCGGCCGGCTGCAGATCATCCAGAACCTCGAAGGCGGCATCGTCTCCGAACTGAAGGTGCGCGAAGGCCAGATCGTCGAGCGCGGCCAGCCGCTGGTGACCATCGACCCGACCCGCGCCGAATCCTCTTATCTCGAAATGGAAAAGCGCCGTCGTGGGCTGCTCGCGTCGGTGGCGCGACTGCGCGCAGAGGCGACCGGGCGCGCCATGGTGTTCCCGCGTGAGATCGCGAGCGATCGCGAGCTGGTCGCCAACGAGCGCGCCACCTATGCGGTGCGTCGGCAGGCGGTCGATCAATCGGTGGCGGCGCTCGCCGCCAGCACCCGGCTGCTGCGCCGCGAACTGGCGATCACCGAGCCGATGGCGGCGCGCGGCCTCGTGCCCGAGGTCGATGCGCTGCGCCTCCGCCGCCAGCTCAACGAAACCGAGATGCAGATGGGCGAACGGCTCAACCGCTACCGGGCCGACGCCGGCACCGAACTCGCCAAGGTCGAGGCCGAACTGGCGCAGGTGTCGGAAGTCGCTGCCGGCCGCCGTGACATGTTCGAGCGCACGGTGATGCGCGCGCCGGTGCGCGGCACCGTCAAGAACATCCAGGCCTCGACGGTCGGTGGCGTGGTGCAGCCGGGTGCCGACATCATGGAGATCGTGCCGCTCGAGGACGAGCTGCTGATCGAGGCGAAGATCAAGCCGTCGGACGTCGCCTTTCTGCGCCCCGGCCTCAAGGCGACGGTGAAGCTCACCGCCTATGATTATCTGATCTACGGCTCGCTCCCCGGCACCGTCGAGACGATCGGCCCTGATACGGTACGCGAGTCGAAGCTCCCCAATGAGGAGCCTTTCTACCGCGTGTTGGTGCGCACCGACCGCGCCTACATCCGTCACAACGGCAAGCTGCTGCCGATCATCCCCGGCATGACCGCGACCGTCGACGTGACGACCGGCCGCCGCACCGTCTTCGATTTCTTCCTGCGTCCCGTCCTCAAGGTCGAGGAGGCGTTCCGTGAACGCTGACCGGCCCGCTTCCCGCCAATCCTGCCTGCCGGCCGCCCCGGTAGTTTCGCGCTTCTAGGAGACTTTCCATGGCTCTCATCGCACGCATTCACACCGCCGGTCAGCCGACCCGCACCGTTCGCCTCCGCAAGGGGCGCAACAAGCTGGTGCTGCAGCCCGGCGAGAAGGTGGAGATCGTCGACGAGGCCACCGGGCAGGCCCCGGCGCAGGCCGCGGCCGACCGCGCCGGCGACGATCTGATCGTCAGCGCCGGCGACGGCGTGACGGTGCGGATCGAGGGCTTCTACGCCGCGGGCGGCGGCGAGATGTACACGCTGAGCCTGCCGGGCACCGCCTATGCCGAAGTCACCCCGGCGACCTCGCTCGCGGCGTGCCAGGCGGAAGCGGCGGCGGGCGGTGCCGCGGCGGGCGGCATCGGCGGGACGACCATGGCGATCATCGGCGCGGTGGTGGCGGCCGCCGGCGTGGCGGCGGTGGCGAGCAGCGGCGGCAAGGATTCGGGCGGCGGCGGCCAGACCCCCAATGTGGTTCCGCCGGCGACCCCGACCAACCTCGACCTCGCGGCGGCCGACGACAGCGGCGCGTCGAACAGCGACAACGTCACCAGCCGCACCAGCGCGCTCACCATCACCGGCCGCGGCGAAGCGGGCACCACGGTGCAGATCCTGTCGGGCACCACCGTACTCGGCAGCGGCACCGTCGCCGCCGACGGCACCTTCAGCATCGATATCTCGCTGCCGGCGGGCGCCACCACCATCACCGCACGGGCGCAGAATGGCGGCGGCACCAGCAGCATCTCGGCCGGCCTCACCATCACCGTCGATGCAACCGCGCCAGGCGCCCCCGCCGGGCTCGACCTCGCGGCGGCCGACGACAGCGGCGCCTCCAACACCGACAACATCACCAACCAGACCAGCGCGCTCACCATCAGCGGCACCGCCGAGGCGGGCGCCATCGTCGAGCTGTTCACCGGTACCACCAGCCTTGGCACCGTTACCGCGGGCGCCGGCGGCGCGTTCAGCTTCGAAATCAGCCTGCCGGCCGGCACCGCTGCGCTCACCGCGCGCGCCACCGACCTTGCCGGCAACGTCAGCAATGTCTCGGCGACGCTGACCATCGTCGTCGACACCAGCGCGCCCGGCGCGGCGACCGCGCCCGATCTCGCGGCGGCCGACGACACCGGCGTGTCGAACACCGACAACATCACCAGCCAGACCAGTCAGCTGACGCTGAGCGGCACCGCCGAGGCGGGCGCGCGCGTCACGCTGTCGAACGGCGCCACCCCGCTCGGCATCGTCACGGCAGGGGCCGATGGCAGCTACAGCCTCGACGTCACGCTCGCGGCAGGCACGCATACCATCATCGCGCAGGCGACGGATGCGGCCGGCAACATCGGCGCCGCCTCGAGCGTCACCACCGTTACCGTCGACACCACCCCGCCGGCCGCGATCGGCATCGGCAGCATTTCGGGCGGCACCATCAACACGACCGAGCAGGCCGCCGGTGTCACCGTCGCGCTCACCGGCTTTGAAAGCGGTGCGGCGCAGGCCGTGACCCTGAGTGGCACCGACGCCGCCGCGCCGGGCCAGACCTTGACGGTGCAGGCCACCGTCGATGCCAGCGGCAATCTCGCGCTGACTCCGGCGATCCTGGCGCGCTTCGCCGACGGCAATTTCACCATCACCGCGACGCAGACCGATGTTGCCGGCAACGTCAGCACCGCCGCGACGGCGACAGCCACGCTCGACCGGTCGGCGCCGGCGCTGACCATCACCACGTCGAGCACCGCGCTGGAATTCGGCCAGACCGCGACGCTGACCTTCACCTTCAGCGAGGCACCGACCGGCTTTGCGGCGGGCGACGTGGCGGTCACCGGCGGCAACATCTCGAACTTCACCGCGACGGCAAACCCGCTCGTCTACACCGCCACGCTGAATCCCGTCGGCGCGGCCGGCGCGGTGGTCGTCACCGTCGCCAACGCGACGTTTACCGATGCGGCGGGCAATGCCGGCACCGGCGGCAATGCGCCGGGCATCAGCTATGATCCGGGCACCACCGGTTCGGCGGTCGACGGTTACATCGCCTTTGCGCTCGTCTTCCGCGACACCAACAATGACGGTGTCTGGAACCGCGAGAACTTCACCGACAGCAACAACAACGGCCTGTGGGATGCGGGCGAGGCGTTCGTCGATACCAACGGCGACGGCCTGTGGACCGCGACCGAGCGCTTCACCACCACCGATTCGAACGGCAACTTCGCCAACCTCGGCGGAGCGGGCCGCATCGTGCTGGCGCCGCTCGTTGCCGGCAACGGTGACGTGCTGTCGCGCGATATCTCGACCGGCGGCACCTTCACCAAGCAATTCTCGGCCGCCGAAGGCTCGACCGTCGTCACGCCGCTGACCACGCTCGTCGAGGCGCTCGCCGGCACCGGCGCCAGCGCGGCGCAGGTCGCGCAGGCCGAAGCGACGGTGAAGGCCGCGCTCGGCATCAGCAGCAGCGTCGATCTCGCCACCTTCGACCCGATCGCCATGGCGAATGCGAGCGGCGCATCGGCGGCCGACCAGCAGACCGCGGTCGAAATCCAGAAGATCGCGGTGCAGGTCGCCAACGTGCTCAACGTCGTCGCGACGGCGGCGAAGGCGGCGGGTTCCTACAGCACCGAGGCCGAGGCGTCGGTCATCGCCGCGAACTCGCTCGCGACGCAGATCACCAATGCCGGCACCGGCGGCACGCTCAACCTGTCGAACAGCTCGGTCGTCTCGAACGTCATCTCGGCGGTGTCGTCGCAGGGCGATATCGCCGGCCGCCAAAAGCTCGACGATCAGGCGGAATCCGTCTCGACCGCGCTCGCCACCGTCAACGAGGCGGTCAGCCAGGTCGATGCGACGTCGAACGTGAACTCGGCTTTCGCCCAGGTCGTCGCGACGCAGATCGTCGCGCAGGTCGATCTCGCCGCTGCGGCTTCCAATGCCGTCTCGACGACGGGCGCCGTGCTCGACGCGACGGCGTTCAGCGGCACCGCGCTCGGCGACAAGGTCGATAGCGCCGCCAGCCAGGTGCAGGTGATCGCGCAGGTCACGCAGGCGACGCAGACGCCGCAGGCGCTCGGTCAGCCCGGCCGCCCGACTGTCGACGACGGCACGCGCATCACTGGCGCCGAGGCGAGCAACGGCATTCAGATCAGCGTCAGCTATACCGACGCCGCACACGTTCGCGCCGGCGACAAGCTGCGCGTCACCTACAATGATACACCTTATGAGGTGACCCTCGTCGCCGGCGATGTGCCGGGCACTGGCGAGACCAAAACGCTGACCATCAGCGTGCCCGCCGGCAGCATCGGCGGCGACGGTCCGAAGAGCATCGTCGCCACGTTCGTCGCCGCCGACGGCGTCGCCGGCCCGTCCTCGTTGCCGTTGCTGGTGTCGGTCGATACGACCGTCGCCGATCCGACGATCGGCGTGGTTTCGGGCGGTGCGCTCAATGCCGCCGAAGCGACCGCGGGCGTGTCGCTGACGCTTGCCGGCGTCGAGCTCGGCTCGGCGGTCACCCTGACGCTGTCGGGCACCGACGCCGTCGATGGCACCTCGCCGCTGACTGTCGCCGTCACCCGCGTCGACAATGAATTCCGCCTGACCTCGGCGCTGCTCGGCCGCTTCACCGACGGCACGCTGACGCTCAGCGTCCAGCAGACCGACATTGCTGGCAACACCAGCAACCCGACGACCCGAACCTTCAGCCTCGACCGGCTGGCGCCGGTGTCGATCGCGATCGGCGAAATCTCCGACCGCTTCATCAACGCCAGCGAAGCGCAGACCGGTGTTGCGCTCACGCTGACCGGCGTCGACGGCACGGCGGGCACCACGCAGCTCGTGCAGGTCACCGGCACCGCCGCAGTCGGCGGCGCGTCGCTCACGCAGACTGTCGTCGCCTCGGGCAACGTCTATGCGCTGTCGCCGGCACTGCTGGCGCAGTTTGCCGATGGGCAGCTCACCGTCACCGCGCAGCAGACCGATGCCGCCGGCAACGTCAGCACCGTCGGCACGCAGACCGTCCAGCTCACGCGCGGCAGCACCCTGACCCCGCCGGGCATCGGCGACGTGTCGGGCGGCCTCATCAACGCGGCCGAAGCGCAGGCCGGCGTCAGCTTCACGCTGTCGAACCGCGAGCCGGGCGGCTCGCAGACCGTGTTGATCAGCGGCGGGGGCCTCGCCTTCCCGCAGGCGGTCACCGGCAGCAACGGCACCTACACGCTGACGCCGCAGCAGCTCGCGGCGCTGACCGGCACCTCGTTCCAGATCATCGCGACGCAGACTGATTCCGTTGGCAACCAGTCGGGCGCCGACGTGCGCACCGTGCTGATCGACAAGGTCGTTCCGAACGCACCGGGCGGATTCCGTCTCGCCGCGATCGACGATACCGGCAGCTCGCCCACCGATGGCATCACCAACAAGCAGGTGTTCCGTCTGACCGGCACCGGCGAGGCCGGCGCGACCGTCGAAATCTATGACGGCGTAACGCTGGTGAAGTCGGCGATCGTCGGCGGCAACGGCCAGTTCTCGGTCGAGGTGAACCGCGCCTCGGGCACCACCAGCAACTTCACCGCGCGCCTCGTGGATTCGGCCGGCAATGCCAGCTCGGCGACCAGCGTCGTGCAGGTGCAGGTCGATACGTCAGCTCCGGCGGCGGTGTCGGTCGCGGCGGTCGCCACCGACAACATCGTCAATGCGACGGAGCGTGCCGCTGGCGTCAACGTCACCGTCACCGGCGCCGAGAATGGCGCCACCCTGTCGGCGACGCTGTCGGGAACCGCCACGGCGGGCGGCGCGCTCACGCTGGTCGTGCCGGTCTCGGGCGGTGTCGTCGCGCTCGATTCGACCGCGCTCGGCCGCTTCGCGCAGGGCGACCTCGTGCTGTCGGTCACGCAGACCGACGCCGCGGGCAACCGCAGCCCGGCCGCGACCCGCACCTTCAAGCTCGACACCGTCGCGCCGGGCGCGCCGACCGGTGTCCGCGTCATCGCCGCCGATGATAGCGGCGCCTCGAGCACCGACAGCCTCACCAACAAATCCAGCGTCTCAATCACCGGCACGGCGGAAGCCAATGCGACCGTTACCGTGCTCATCGGCAGCACCGTGCTCGGCACCGCGACCGCCAATGCCCAAGGTGTGTTCACCGTCGCCGGCGTCGCGCTGGCCGACGGCGCGAACGGCCTCACCGTGCGCGCAACCGACGCTGCCGGCAACATCGGCACCGCCGTGACGCTGAACGTCACGCGCGACAGCGCCGCACCGGTCGCCCCGACCGCCGTGACCTTGCTCGCCGCCGACGATACCGGCGTCTCAAATAGCGACCGCCTGACCAACAAGGCGAGCGTGACGATCACCGGCACCGCCGAGGCGGGCGCGACGGTGCAGATTCTCAGCGGCGCCACCGTCGTCGGCGCGGCGGTCGCCAATGCGCAGGGCCAGTTCACCGCGACGGGCGTCGCGCTTGACCCCGGCGCCAATTCGCTGACCGCGGTCGCGACCGATGCGGCGGGCAACGTCAGCGCGGCGTCGGGCACACTCACCGTCACCCGTGATTCGAGCGCCCCAGCGGCGCCGAGTGTCACCGTGCCGACTTTGGCCGGCGGCCTGATCAACGCTGTCGAGACCGACGTGCGCGTCATCGTTACCGGCGTCGAGAACGGCGCGACCGTTACGACGACGCTGACGGGCACCAGGATCGGCCAGCCGGTCACCCTGACGCTGGCGCGCGACATCATCGATCGCGACTGGGGCACCAACGGCGTCGTCGCCGTCGACTTCGGTGGCAATGAATTCAGCCGCGCGCTGACCGTGCTGGCCGACGGGCGCATCGTCGTTGCCGGCAGCGCCAGCAACCTCGGCACCGGCGATCCACAGGCGATGCTCGCCCGCCTCAACACCAACGGGACGCTCGACAACAGCTTCGGCACCGGCGGCAAGGCGACCGCCAATTTGATCGCGGGCAGCACCGTTACCGAGGACACGCGCAAGGTGCTCGTGCTCGGCGATGGCAGCTATGTTGTCATCGGCCAGACCTTCATGGGTCCGCAGGCGGGCTTCGCCGCCAAGTTCACCGCCGCCGGCGCGCTCGATACGAGCTTCGGGACCAATGGTGTCGTGCGCTTCGGCAACCCCGCTCAGAACGCCAACGGCCTCGACGGCGGCCTTGGCGGCTCGGTGCAGGCCGACGGCAAGATCCTTATCGCCGCGCGCCTGACGATCACCGGCAACAACAGCGAGATGGCGACCATTCGTCTTAACGCCGATGGCACGTTCGACAGCAGCTTCGGAACCAACGGCATCGTCGCAGGCGGTTTCGGCGGTGGACGCGCCACGTTCAGCCAGCAGATCGCCGGCGGCAAAATCCTGTCTATCGGTTACGGCGCGAGCATCTTTGTCCAGAAGCTCAACGCCGACGGTACCGCCGACACCAGCTTTGGCACCAATGGGCGCGTGACGATGATGCCGTCGACCGGCGCAGTCACGTTCGTGGGGCAGCCGGCCGTCGATGCGCAAGGCGGCATCCTGTTCGCGGGCTACGCAATCGACTTCAACAATGTGTCGAGCAGCTTCGTCGGTCGCTTGAACGCCGACGGCACGTTGGACACCAGCTTTGGCGTCGGGGGCTATCGGATACTGCCGCCAGCACTTGGCTTCGATGCACAGTATTTCCAGGTCGCCGTCGACAATGCCGGAAACATCATCGTCGGCGGTCAAGCTAATCATCCGGTGCGCGGGCCGCACGGCGCGCTTGTTCGCCTGACCTCGAACGGCACTGTCGACACGAGCTTTGACGGCGACGGCATCTTCATCACCAAGACGCTCGTGCAGATGCTCGGCATCAGCATCGCGTCGAACGGCGACATCCTCGCGGTGGCGAGCGCCGCCGGCGACATCGGCGTGATGCGCATCGACCCGACGCAGACCGACGCCTGGCGCATCTCGCCGGAGGAAATCGCGCGGGTCGATGCGGGCACGATCACCGTGTCGGCGACGCAGACCGACGCGGCGGGCAATACCAGCCCCGCCGGCACCGCGACCTTCGTGCTCGACACGACGGCGCCGGTCGCGCCGAGCGCGCTGACGCTGGTCAACGACAGCGGCGTGGCGGGCGACCGCCTGACCAACGCGACCACGGCCACGATCAGCGGCACCACCGAGGCGAACGCCACGGTGCAGATCATCAACGCTACCGGCACCGTCGTCGGCACCGCCACCGCCAACGGCCAAGGACAGTTCACCGCGACCGGCGTCACGCTGGTCGAGGGCACCAATGCGCTCACCGTCGTTGCCCGCGACCTCGCCGGCAACGCGAGCGCGTCGACCGCCATCACCGTCACCCGCGACACCGGCGCGCCGGCCGCGCCGACGGGCCTCACCCTGCTCGCCGCCGACGACACGGGCAACTCGGCGAGCGACCTGCTCACCAACCGCGCGACCGTCACCATCACCGGCACCGCCGATGCGGGCACGACGGTCGAAATCCGCAGCGGTATGACCGTCGTCGGCACCGCCGTCGCCAATGCACAGAACCAGTTCACCGTCACGGGTGTGGCGCTGACGGCCGGCGCCAACGCGCTGACCGCCGTCGCGATCGATCCGGCAGGCAACGCCAGCGCGGCGTCGAGCACGCTCACTATCACCCGCGATGCGACCGCGCCGACCGCGGCGGTGGTCACGGTTCCGGCGCTCGCCGACGGCACCATCAACGCGTCCGAGTTCGAGACGCTGGTCACCGCGACCGGCCTCGAGAATGGCGCGAGCGTCGTCGCGACCTTGTCGGGCACCCGCAACGGCCAGCCGGTCAGCTTCACGCTGGCGCAGGACATCGTCGATCGCGGCTGGGGCACCAACGGCGTCGTCCTGACCGACTTTGGCGGCAGCGAGTTCAGCCGCGCGCTGACCGCGCTCGCCGATGGCCGCGTTATTGTTGCGGGCAGCGCCAGCAACACCGGCACCGGCGACCCGCAGGCGATGCTCGTCCGCCTCAACGCCGACGGCACGCTCGACACCAGCTTCGACACCGACGGCCGCGCCAGCGCCAACCTGATCCCGGGCAGCACGGTCACCGAGGACACGCGCAAGGTGCTCGTGCTCGGCGATGGCAGCTATGTCGTCATCGGCCAGACCTTCGGCGGTACGCAGAGCGGCTTCGCGGCGAAGTTCACCGCTGCCGGTGCGCTCGACACCAGCTTCGGCACCAACGGCGTCGTTCGCTTCGGCACCAGCGCCAACTCCAACGGCCTCGACGGCGGCCTCGGCGGCTCGGTGCAGGCCGACGGCAAGATCCTGATCGCGGCGCGCCTGACCCCGGCCGGTGGGCCGACCCAGATGGCGACCATCCGCCTGAATGCGGACGGCAGCCTCGACACCGGCTTCGGCACCGACGGCGTCGCCCGCAGCAACACCCCGGGCACCCGCGCTACCTTCAGCCAGGAAATTGCCGGCGGCCAGATTCTCACCATCGGCTTCAATAGCGCCGGCGCCGTCTTCGTCCAGAAGCTCAATGCCAACGGCACCGCTGATGGCAGCTTCGGCACGGGCGGCCTGCTCACGCTGAATCCGCCGACCGGCGTCACCTTCATGGGTCAGCCGACAGTCGACGCGCAGGGCCGGGTCGTTTTCGCCGGCTACGCGATCGACGCCAACAATGTTTCGACCAGTTTCGTCGGCCGTCTCCTCGCGAACGGCACGCTCGACACCAGCTTCGGTACCAACGGCTATCGCGTGCTACCGCAGGTTACCGGCTTCGATACCCAGATGTTCCAGGTCGCCATCGACGGCGCCGGCAACATCGTGGTCGGCGGCGGCCTCGTCCATCCGACGCGCGCCAACTTCGGCGCGGTTATGCGCCTGACCGCTTCGGGTGCGCTCGACATCAGCTTCGACGGCGACGGCATCTTCGTCACCAAGCAGCAGATCCAGGTGCTCGGGATCACCGTCGCCGCCGATGGCGGTATCCTGGTCGCGGCGGGCGGCGGCACCGGCGGCGATGTTGCCGTGATGCGCCTCGATCCGGCGCAGACCGGTGCGTGGCGCGTCTCGCCGCAGGAACTGGCGCAGCTCGATCCGGGCTCGGTGACGGTCAGCGTCACCCAGACCGACGCGGCGGGCAACAGCAGCAGCGGCACCGTCAGCGGCACTTACAATCCGTACCTCGGCACCGCGGGCAACGACTCCATCGGCGGCTCGGCCGGCAATGACGTGCTGAACGGCGCGGCCGGTGACGACACCATCAATGCCGGCGCGGGCAATGACGAGATCACGCTGGGTGCGGGCAACGACCGCGTCGATGGCGGTGAGGGCGTCGATACCGTCGTCCTGTCGGGTACGCCGGGCGACTATCATGTCATCCTGCAGCAGGACGGCTCGCTGCTCGTCACCGACATGCGCGCCGGTTCGCCGGACGGCACCGACACGCTCTACAATGTCGAGCGGCTGCGCTTCACCGCGGCCAACATCACCATCGACCGCACCGCGCTGAACTCGATCTACGGGACCGCGGCCTCCGAGATGCTGAACGGCGCGACCGGCAACGACCTGATCTGGGGCAATGCCGACGCCGACACGCTGGTCGGCGCCGCCGGTGCCGACGTGCTGATCGGCGGCGACGGCAATGACGTGCTGGTCGGCGCCTTCAACGAGGGTGGCGCGCCGCAGGCCGGCGATGGTGCCGACATCCTGTTCGGCGGTGCCGGCAACGATCGTATCCGTGGCGGCGACGGCGATGACCAGCTGTTCGGCGGCGACGGCGACGACAATTTGCGTGGCGACCTCGGCAACGACATCATCGACGGCGGCGCCGGCCGCGACTTCGCCAGCTATCGCTTCGACGATTTCGCGAGCGGTCGGACGATCGACTATCGCCAGTTCGCGGCGACCAGCAGCTTCGCCTGGAACGACGGCCGCGGCGGCACCGACCAGGTGACCAGCATCGAATCGGTCGGCGTCAGCGGCACGCAGGGCGACGACATCATCTATGGGTCGGAGCACACCACCGGCGCAGCCAATGTCGGGTTTGCCAACCAGCTGACCGGCGAGGGCGGCAACGATGTCCTCCACGGCGCCGGCTCGCACGACCTGCTCCGCGGCGGCGTGGGCAACGACACGCTGAACGGCAATGGCGGCGACGACCTTCTGGAGGGCGGCGCCGGCAACGACACCATCGATGGTGGCGATGGGGAAGATACCGCGCAGTTCAGCGGGGCGCTGCAGAATTACCTGATCGAGCGGCTTGAGAGTGGCCAGGTGCGCGTCACCGATCTGCGCAGCGGCTCGCCGGACGGGATCGACACGCTCGTCAACGTCGAGCGGCTGCAGTTCAGCGACGTCACGATCGCGGCGCCCGGCGCCAACGGCCTGTCGGGCACGACCGGTAACGACCTTCTTACCGGTGACGAGGAGGACAACTACATCGACGGCCTCGCCGGCAACGACACGCTGGTCGGCGCCGAGGGCGCCGACGTGCTGAGCGGCGGCGAGGGCAACGACATCCTGATCGGCGGCATCGACGGCGTCTCGAACCAGACCGGTGACCTCGCCGACACGCTGGCGGGTGGCGCCGGTGACGACATGCTGCGGGGCGACGCGGGCGACGACACGATCGACGGCGGCGACGGCATCGACACGGTCGCCTACCGCTTTGACGACCAGTCGGGCCCGGTGATCTTCGACGCCCGCACCATGGGCACGACGACCAGCTTCACCTGGGCCGACGGCCGCGGCGGCACCGACACGGTGTCGAACGTCGAGGCGCTCGCGGTGATCGGCTCGCAGGGCGCCGACACGCTCCGCGGCAGCCTCAACTTCCAGGGCGGAACGGGCGTGTTCGCCAACGTCATTGACGGTGCGGGCGGCAACGACCAGATCTTCGGTGGCGACCACAACGACCTGCTGATCGGTGGCGCCGGCGATGACACCATCGATGCGGGCGGCGGTACCGGCGACATCGCCCAGTGGGTGGTGAGCACGACGACCATCGGCACCTTGCGCGGGGTCGAGGGCACCGGCGGCGATGCCGGCTCGGTCATCATCGAGCGCGTCGACGGCCAGAATATCGAGCAGCTGTTCAAGGTGACCGGCAGCAACGGTACCTACACGGTGGAGGGCCTGGGCGTGATGACCGGCCTCGGCACCGACACGCTGACCAACACCGAGCAGTTCCGCTTCGTCAACGGCACCGGCAGCTTCAGCCTGTTCACCACCGTCGCGGTCAACGCGATCGTCAACAACATCGGTTCGGTGCTCGGCACGATCAACAGTGAGACGTTGAACCTCAACAACCTCTATCCGGGTGCGGCAGCTTCGGTCACACTCAATGCCACGGGCAGCTTCGGCACCGATACGCTGATCGGCCATGAGGGCATCAACAACCTCACCGGTGGCACCGGTGACGATCTGCTGCAGGGGAATGGCGGCAACGACAATCTGCAGGGCGGCGCCGGCAACGACACGCTCGAGGGCGGCGCCGGCTTCGACATCGGCCAGTTCTTCCTGATCCCGCCGATGACCGGCAGCTTCCGCGTCGTCGACGGCGCCAACAGCACGCTCGTCGTCGAACGGGTCGACGGCAATACCGTCGAGCAGTTGTTCAGCGTCACCCCGACGGGCACCGGCGCGGCGACGGTAACCGGGCTCAACAGCGCGGCGTTGCTGGGCACCGACACGGTGTCGGGTGTCGAGCAGCTGAGCTTCCAGGTCACCAACAATCCGTTCAACCCGGCGCAGTTCGTGCGCGTGCTGCTCGATGTGGTCGCGCCGGCACTTACCGCCAATACCTTCGTCGAAGGCTCGGTGGTCGCCGACACCATCGATCTCGCGACCCTCTATGCCGGCGCCACCGCCGGCAACGCGATCAACGCCGACGGCGGCCGCGGCAACGACATGATCAGCGGCAATGCCTTTGCCAACAATCTGTCGGGCGGCGCGGGCAGCGACACGATCAACGGCCGCGACGGCGACGACTATATCCAGGGCGGCGCCGGCAACGACACGATCGACGGCGGCGCGGGCACCAACGACATCGCCGCCTTCCAGCTCCCCGCGGGAACGACCGGCACGCTGCGCGTGATCGGCGGCACCGGCGGCGACCTCGGCAAGCTGCTGGTGCAGCGTGTCGATGGGCAGACGGTGGAGACGATCTTCCGCGTCACCGCAACGGGCACCGGCGCCGNTTCCGCGTCACCGCAACGGGCACCGGCGCCGCGTCGATCGAGGGTGTCGGCAGCGCCGCCTTCCTCGGCACCGACATGGTGACCAACGTCGAGAATCTCGATTTCTCGGTCACGAACGGCAACAACCAGTTCGTCCGCGTCAATCTGTCGACCGGCAGCTTCACCGACCAGAACGGCAATCCCTACACCACCGGCTCGGCGGCGGGCGACACGATCAACCTCGCGACACTCTATCCGGGCATGGCCAATCTCAACCTCGGCGCCAGCGGCGGCGGGGGCGATGACACGCTGATTGGCAACGCCGGCAACAACAATCTCGACGGCGGCTTCGGCAACGACAGCATCGACGGCGGCGCGGGGCAGGACTTCACGTCCTTCCTCCTCCCGCCAGGCCTCGGCGGCGTGCTGCGCGTGGTTCAGGGCACCGGCGGCGACGCCGGCAAGCTGATCGTCGAGCGGGTCGAGAACAACGTGCCGGAGCAGGTGTTCCGCCTGACCAGGGCGCCGAACGGCGTGGTGACCGTCGAAGGTCTAAACTCCGCGGCTGCCAACGGCACCGACACGCTGACCAACGTCGAATTCGCCAACTTCGCGTTCGATGGCTTCGCCAACCCGATCAACGTCCGCCTGTTCGTGAACGTCAATGCGCCCGACGCGAATGGCGGCTTTGCCAACGGCACCGACTTCGCCGAGACGCTCGACGCCGCAGCGCTCTATCCGGGCGCCAGCCACCAGATCACCCTTGCCGGCGGCGCCGGTAACGACACGCTGATCGGTCATGACGGCGCGAACGGCCTCGACGGCGGTCAGGGCAGCGACACGATCGACGGCGGCGCCGGCCTCGACACCGCGAACTTCACTATCGCGCCGTTTACCGGCACGCTGCAGCTCGTCGAAGGCAGCGGCGGCGACGCCGGCAACTGGCTGGTTCAACGCGTTGACGGGCAAACCACCGAACTGCTGTTCCGTATCAGCAACTTCAGCAACGGCGGCGCCACCGTCACCGGGGTGAACAGCGCTTCGGTCTATGGCGTCGATACCGTCACCAACACCGAGTATCTGTCGTTCCAGGCGAGCAGCGGCAACAGCTCGTTCGTGACGTTGCAGATCGGGCTCACCCCGAACCCGGTCGTCAGCAACAGCGCCCATGTAAATGGCACCTTCCAGAACGACACGATCAACCTCGCGACGCTCTATCCGGGCGCGGGCACGGGGGTGTTCCTCGGCGCGAGCGGGCAGGCCGGCAACGACACGATCATCGGCCATGCCGGCAACAACGGCCTCAACGGCGGTGACGGCAACGACGTCCTCACCGGCGGGCTCGGCGACGACAGCCTGATCGGCGGCGCCGGCACCGACGTGGCGGTATTCGCGGGCGCCCGTAACCTTTACACGCTCAGCCGCCAGCCGAACGGCGACATCATCGTCGCCGGCCCCGACGGGAACGATACCGTCAACGGCGATGTCGAAACGCTGCGCTTCGACAACATGGACGTCGCGACCGAGACGATCGGCGCGGTGATCGACGGCACCTCGGGCAACGACAACCTCAACGGCACCACCGGTGCCGATACGCTGAACGGCCTCGACGGCCAGGATAATCTGCACGGCGGCGCGGGTGGCGACTCGCTCAACGGCGGCGCCGGCAACGACTATCTGCACGGCGGCGGTGGTGACGACGTGGCGGTGTTCTCGGGCAACCGCAACGACTACACGATCACCCAGCTCGCGGGTGGCGCGGTGTCGGTCAACGGCCCCGACGGCATCGACTATGTCACCAACACCGTCGATCGCCTCTACTTCCAGGGCGATGACGTGACCGTCGTACTCGACGGCACGTTCGGCATCGAGGCGAGCGCGCCGGGCGGCGGCGGCACCGTAAATGGCGGTGCCGGCGATGACGCGCTCAGCGGCAGCGCCGCGGCAGACACGCTTAACGGCGGCGACGGCAATGACTCGCTGTTCGGCAACGACGGCAACGATACGCTCAACGGCGGTGCCGGCAACGACGACATGAACGGCTGGACCGGCGACGACACGCTGATCGGCGGGGCCGGCAACGACGCGATGTACGGCGAAGCCGGTAACGACTATGCCCGCGGCGAGGAAGGCGCCGATCGTATCGACGGCGGCGACGGCGACGACATCCTGCTCGGTGGCTACTACGGCGACCATGTCGCCCAGCCGGGCGACGGCGCCGATCATGTCCTTGGCGGCAGCGGCA
This sequence comes from Sphingoaurantiacus capsulatus, assembly GCF_042648405.1. Lineage (NCBI taxonomy): Bacteria > Pseudomonadati > Pseudomonadota > Alphaproteobacteria > Sphingomonadales > Sphingosinicellaceae > Sphingoaurantiacus > Sphingoaurantiacus capsulatus. The sequence goes on from NZ_JBHRXV010000007.1 coordinate 97,604, forward strand.
ACGATGTGCTGCGCGGCGGCGACGGCAACGATATTCTCGAAGGCGGCGACGGCGACGACAATCTGCGCGGCGACCTCGGCAATGACCGGCTCGACGGCGGCGGCGGCAACGATTTCGTGTCCTACCGCTACGATGCCAATGGCGAGATGGGCCGCACCTATGATCACGGCGCGCCCATCAACTTCGACGCCTCCGGCATCGACTTCACCTCGGGCGCCGAACAGACGATCGACGACCTGCGCGGCGGCACCGACACGCTGATCTCGATCGAGCGGCTGGGCGTCACCGGCACCAACTATGCCGACACCATCCGCGGCGGCCTCAACGCCCAGAGCAACCAGCTCACCGGCTATGGCGGCAACGACACGCTGATCGGTGGCAACAGCAATGATGACGTCGCCATCTACACCGGGTCGTTTGCCGACTATGACATCGCGCAGAGCGGCGGCACATTGACGGTCACCGATCTGCGAGGTGGCGCGCCCGACGGCACCGACACGCTGACAAGCATTGAGCTGCTGACCTTCAGCGACGGCCAGGCGCGGATCGCGCCGGTGGTCGGTGACGGCACCGACAATCTCATCGGCGGCGGTAACGAGGCCGACCTGCTTGTCGGCAACGGCGGTGACGATGATCTGTTCGGCAACAACGGCAACGACCTGATCAACGGTGGCGCCGGCGACGACTATATGAACGGCGGCGCGGGCGACGATCGCCTGCACGGCGGGGCCGGCCGCGACCAGGCGGCGTTCAACTTGCCGCAGGGCACGCCGGGCACGTTGCGCCTCGTCGAGGGTGGCAACGTCAACGAGATGTTCGTCGAGCGGGTTGACGGCCAGACCGTCGAGCAGGTGTTCCGCATCAGCTTCGGCGCCAACGGCGTAACGACGGTCACCGGCATCGGCACCGGCGCGGGCGTCGGCACCGACACGCTCACCGCCATCGAGCAGCTCGATTTCTTCATCGAGCAGCCGCAAGGCCAGAACATCCCGAACGGCCAGTATCTGGGCGTGAACCTGTCGGCGCGCTTCGGCACGGTCAGCAACAACTTCGCCTTCGTCGAAGGCGCGGTGCTGAACGACAACATCGATCTGGCGGCGGCCTACCCGGCGGCTGACGGCACGATCTCGATCAACGTCAACGCCGGTCGCGGCGACGACGTGGTCACCGGCCATGCCGGCCAGAATTTCCTCGACGGCGGCGTCGGCAACGACACGCTAGATGGTGCGGGCGGCAATGACACGCTCAACGGCGGGCTCGGCAACGACGCGCTCACCGGCGGCGACGGCGACGATCGTCTGCAGGGCGGCGCCGGCAACGACACGCTCAACGGCGGCACCGGCAGCAGCGACTTCGCCATCTATACGCTGGCAGGCGATACACCGGGCACGCTCCGCTCTGTCGCGGGGCCGGATCCCGATACTTACATCGTCCAGCGCCTCGTCAACAGCACGCCGGTCGAGGATCTGGTCAAGGTAACGGTAACGGGGATGGGTGCGGCGATCGTCGAGGGTCTTGGCGCGCGCGCGGCGGAGTTCGGCACCGACACGGTGTCGAACATCGACGAGCTGCACATCTACATCGACACCGGCCAGTTCGTGCAGGAGCAGTTCGTCGGGCTGCGGCTTTCGCCACTGGTGCCGGCGCAGGCGAACAACGCGTTCGTCAACGGCTCGCTCGCGGGCGATACCATCAACCTCGCGACGCTGTATCCGTCAGCGGACGGCACGATCCAGCTCAACGCCAACGGCAATGAAGGCAACGACACCATCACCGGCCACGTCGGCGCCAACAACTTGCAGGGCGGCGCCGGCAACGACACGCTCAACGGCGGCGACGGCAACGACACGCTGTCCGGCCAGGTCGGCGACGACACCATCAACGGCGGCAACGGCACCGACAACGCGCAGTTCACCCTGCCGGCAAACACCATGGGCACGCTGAGCTTCCGCCCCGGCACCAACGCGGGCGAGTTCATCGTCCAGCTGACCAACGGTCAGACGGTCGAGGATATCTTCCTCGTTACCCATGGCGGCGGCCAGTCGGCCACCGTCCAGGGCATGGGCCGGGCTGCCTTCCTCGGCACCGACACGGTGTCGAACATCGAGCAGCTTCAGTTCTTCATCGCGAACGCGAACTATCAGGGCTCGTTCGTCGGCATCAACCTGGCACCGGTCACCTTTCCGGCGAACGGCAACAACAACGCCTCCGTTCAGGGCAGCATCGGCAACGATAGCATCGACATCTCGATGATGGGCTTCGGCCAGGTGCCGGTGAATTCCAACGGCGGCTTCGGCAACGACAGCATCACCGGCCATGCGGGCGACAACACGCTCACCGGTGCGGCGGGCGACGACATGCTGTTCGGCGGTGACGGCGACGACATCCTGATCGGCGGCTTCAACAGCGGCGGCGCGCCGCAGCCGGGCGACGGCAACGACACGCTTGAAGGTGGCGAGGGCGATGACGTGCTTCGCGGTGGTGACGGTGACGATTTGCTGCGCGGCGAGGAAGGCGACGACAATCTGCGCGGCGACCTGGGCAGCGACATCCTCGACGGTGGTGCCGGCCGCGACTTCGTCAGTTACCGCTTCGACGACCTGTCGGACGGCGTTGTCTTCGACGCGGCGAACTTCGGCGCCACGACTTCGTTCACGCACAGCGATGGCCGCGGCGGTACCGACCAGTTGGTCAACGTGGAGGCGCTGGGTGTCACCGGCAGCCAGGGCAATGACGAGATCTACGGGTCGATGCATACGCAGGGCGCCGAGTTCGTCGGCTACGCCAACCAGCTCTCGGGCGAGGGTGGCAACGACCAGCTCCATGGCGGCGGTTCGATCGACCTGCTGCAGGGCGGCGCGGGCAACGATCAGCTATATGGTCTGGGTGACGACGACGATCTGAACGGCGGCGCCGGCGATGATTATCTGGAAGGCGGCGCCGGCCACGATACGGCTGGATACAACTTCAGCACCCGTACCAGCGGCGTCACTTTCGACGTTTCGGCGCTCGACCTCGGCAACAACGTTGAGGTCACCGACGAGTTCGGTGACACCGACACGCTGTACGAGATTGAGGCCTTCGCGGTCGACGGCTCGAGCCACGCCGACACGTTCATCGGCAACACCGGCAACGATGAGTTCTACGGTGCCGGCGGCAACGACATCTTCATCGGCAGCGCCGGCATCGATCGCGCGAAGTACGACGGCTCGCGCGATGACTATGACGTCACGCGCCTTCAGAACGGCAGCATCCAGGTCACTGACCTGCGCGAGGGCTCGCCCGACGGCGTCGACGTGCTCACCGACGTCGAGGAGCTCCACTTCCTCGGCGAGGATGACGAGGGCGGTTTGGTCGTCATCGCGGACTCGGTCGGGACGGCAGGCGACGACAATAACCCGCCGCTGTTCGGCACCAGCGGTGACGACACGCTCTACGGCGGCACCGGCAACGACAGCCTGGTCGGCGGCGATGGTGAGGACTATCTCGCCGGCGGCGCGGGCAACGACTCGATGCAGGAAGGCGACCTCGGCGTGGCCGCAGGCGGCCTTGGCGACGATCTGCTCGACGGCGGCGACGGCAACGACGTCATCTTCGACTTCGTCGGCAGGAACGAGATCCGCGGCGGCGCGGGCAACGACCTGCTTGGCGGCACCGGTGCGATCTTCGGCGGCGCGGGAACCGACAGTATCGTCTTCCTCTCGGCCGGGCCGTCGATCGACTACGCTTGGGGCGGTACGGGCAACGATATCTTCACCGTCGTTCCGGCGGTCGATCCGAACTGGGTTGCCGACCACATCATGGACTTCAACCCTACCGACAGCGACCTGATCAACGTTGGTCCGATCGTCGATCGCCTGCAGAACCATGTCGCGGGTACTGACCTTTTCGCCGGGGGCTACCTGCGGCTGACGCAGGCCGGAAGCCATGTGGCGGTCCAGGTCAACTTCGCGGCCACCGGCAACACCAACGACTTCGTTGACCTCGTCATCGTCGAGAACCGCCTAGTCGGCGCCGTGCAGGGTCGGGTGATCCTGCCGGTATCGGGCCTGGCAAACGGCGGATCGGCAGGTAACAACAACCTGACCGGCACGGACGGCAACGACACGATGCACGGCTTTGGCGGCACCGACACGATCGGCGGCGGCCTCGGCAACGATACGATCACCGGCGGTGCCGGCAATGATACGCTCAACGGCGGCAGCGGCGACGACACGCTGAACGGCGATGGTCCGCTCGAACTGTCGCCAGGCGACGATCTCCTCAATGGCGGAGACGGAAATGACCGGCTGTTCGGCGACGGCGGCTATGATCGCCTGCGCGGCGGCATCGGCGACGATCTGCTCGACGGCGGCGGCGGCGAGGATGACATTCAGGGCAACGAAGGAAACGACACGCTGATCGGCGGCGAAGGGACCGATTTGATGCGCGGCGGCAGCGGCGTCGACAGCTTCGACGGCGGCGACCATGATCCGCTGTCGACGCGGTTCCACGAGGCCCGTTTCGGCGATCGCATCAGCTTCTTCGAGCAGACCGCGACCGCCGGCGTCATCGCCGACCTCCGCTCCGGCATCATCTCGAACGACGGCTTCGGCAACAGCGAGACGATGGTCGGAATCGAGAGCCTGGGCGGTGACACCCGCTTCGCCGACATTTTCCACGGCAATGACGCGGACAATCTGCTGCTCGGCAGCATTGGCGACACGCTCAACGGTTATGACGGCGATGACCTCATCCAGGTCAGCGGCGCGGCGACCGTCGACGGCGGCGATGGTCATGACGGGCTCGTACTCGCCAACGGCGGTTACCTGATCGCCGACGGCAACGCGGACGGCCTTGCGGATAACCGCGCGGCGATGACGAACGGCTGGACGATCGACCTCGCCGCCGGGACCATGACCGACGGCTATGGCGACGTCGGCACCGTCACCGGCATCGAGGAGGTGCTTGGCAGCGTCCTGGCCGACACGCTGATCGGTAGCGCGAATGCCGATATCCTCAATGGCGGCGACCATAACGATACGCTCGACGGCGGTACCGGCGACGACGCGCTGACCGGCGGCGCGGGCTATGACGTGCTGACCGGCGGTGATGGCGCCGATCGCTTCGTGCTCGGCGATGAGGCCGGCGGCTCGATCGAGCTCGCCGACCTGATCACCGACTTCGAACTGGGCAGCGATCATATCGAGATCGGCGGCGGGCTGACCTTCGCCGATCTGACGATCACCGATGGCGACGTCGGCGCGGTGATCCAGAATGCCGACGGCGACTATCTGGGCACGGTGCTGAACATCAATGCGGTGGACCTGACCGCGCAGCAGTTCCAGTTCGCCTCGGGCGGCTGATCGCAGGGCTCTCGATGGGAAAGGGGCGCGCGGGCTTCGGGCCGTGCGCCCCTTCCTCTTTGGTGTCAGGCGACCAGCGGATGTTTCGCGACGTGCAGGCGGTATGCTTCCAGCCGCTGACCGAGCCGCCGCAGCAGGAACTCACCGGGCGGACGCTGCTGGGCTGGCCGATCGACGGCTGACGCGATGAAGGGTGATAGACATTGCTGAGGTCACCGGCGATGGTGCGCCGCCGCATCACCTGACGCGGCTGGCAGGTGCGGCGATCGGCCAGCCATCGCACAAGGGGTGCCATGGACGATCTCAAAGATGTTGCCGTCGACTCGGTTGACGACATTGCCCGCGCCGCCACGGCCTTTCGCGATGCCGTGGCGCGGATGGCCGCCTATCGCCTGATCATCTCCGACAACATCGCCACCGCCCGGCCGATGCGCGATGCGAGCGGCGAAGCGCTCGGCGCCACTGTCTTCGCGAAGGCAGCGCCGCACGACCGCTGGTGGTGCCGCAGTCAACTCGCGCTGAAGTCGCCGCTGGCGCAGGGTGCGCGCTACGAGAGTGAGCCTTTCTGGGCGAATGCCGATGGCTTTCGCACACTGCATCCGAACGCCTATCTTGATGCGATCGACCTTTCAGATTTTGCGGCGCGCAACCTGCTGCTCGCCGGCATCGTCGTGCCGGTTCACATGCCGTTCGGGCAGCTCGGCATGGCGACCTTCGGGTCGATCGACCCGCGCTGGACGGACCTGTCGAACAATTTCGCGCGCGATGCCGACCGGCTGATGCTGCTGACGCGGCGCTTCCTCACCACTTACGCGCAGGTGACGCGTCGCCGCGAATGGCTGCCACCCGACTGCCGGCTCACAGGACGCGAGATCCAGTGCCTGCGCCTCGCCGCTGCCGGCAAGAAGGATCACGAAATCGCGCGGATCATCGCGCGCAGCCACACCACCATTCGCTTCCATCTCCACAACGCCGGCGAGAAGCTGAACGCCGTCAGCCGGGGGCAGATGGTCTTCAAGGCCGGCCAGCTCGGTTACCTCGCCCCGCTCAACTGACCCTGACCCTGAGGCCTCGCCATGCTTGATACCAGCCTTCGCTCCGCCTTCGACCCCGAGCATGAGATGTTCCGGGATTCGGTGCGGAAGTTCTTCGCGAAAGAGATGATCCCGTATCTGGACGCGTGGGAAGAGGAAGGGCTGGTGCCGCGTGCCTTCTGGCGCAAGGCCGGCGAGGCGGGGCTGCTGTGCCCGACGGTGCCGGAAGCCTGGGGCGGGCTCGGCCTCGACTTCCGCTACAATGCGATCATCACCGAGGAACTGTCGTACGCCGGCTCGTCGGCGAGCCTGCCGCTGCAGTCGGACATCATCGTCGACTATTTCGTCGCTTACGCGTCCGACGAGCAGAAGGCGAAGTATCTGCCCGGCATGGTCAGCGGCGAGATCATCGCTGCTATCGCGATGACCGAGCCCGGCGCTGGCTCCGACCTGCAGGGCGTGCGCACCACCGCGAAGCGTGACGGCGACGACTATGTGGTCAACGGCTCGAAAATCTACATCTCGAGCGGGCAGAACGCCGACATCGTCGTGGTCGTCGCCAAGACCGATCCGTCGCTGGGCGCCAAGGGCACCTCGCTGGTGCTGGTCGAGACGGATCGGCCCGGCTTCGCGCGGGGCCGCAACCTCGACAAGATCGGGCAGAACTCGGCCGACACCTCCGAGCTGTTCTTCAACGATGTGCGCGTGCCCGTCACCAACATCCTCGGCGGCGAGGGACAGGGCTTCGGCTACCTCATGAGCAACCTGCCGCAGGAACGGCTGTCGCTGGCGGTCAGTGCACAGGCGGGCGCGCAGCGCGCCTTCGACGAGGCGGTAAAATTCACCAAGGACCGCAAGGCGTTCGGCAAGACGGTGTTCGATTTCCAGAACACCAAGTTCACCCTCGCGGCGATCAAGGCGAAACTTCAGGTCGGCTGGGCGCATCTCGACTGGTGCCTGCTGCGCCACGCGAAGAAGCAGCTAACGGTCGCCGAGGCCGCCGCCGCCAAGCTCTGGCACACCGAGATGCAGTGGGAGGCGACCGACGCCGCGCTGCAGCTGCACGGCGGCGCCGGCTACATGAACGAATATCCGATCGCCCGACTGTGGCGAGATGCGCGCGTGCAGCGCATCCACGGCGGCACGTCGGAGATCATGAAGGAAGTCGTCGGGCGGTCGATCTAGGCGATCTTCAGGATCATCTTGCCCTGGTTGCTGCCGTCAAACAGCCGCATGAACGCGGGGTAGGCATTCTCCAGCCCCTCTTCGATATGCTCGTCGATGGTCAGCTTGCCCTCGGTCAGCCAGGCTTCGAGCTGCTCGCGTGCCTCGGGGAAGCGCGGCAGGAATTCGGTGGCCAGCACGCCGCGGATTTGGGCGTGGTGGACGATCAATGACCAGAGGTTGCGCGCCCCGATCCGCTGCTCTGAGTTATACTCGCTGATCAGCCCACATAGCGCGACGCGGGCGTTGCGGCGCAGGTTGAGCAGCGCCGCGTCGAGGATGTCGCTGCCGACATTCTCGAACACCATGTCGACGCCGTCGGGCGCGGCGGCGCGGATCGCCGCCGACAGCGCGGCGACATCCTTGCCGCGGTAATCGATGGCGGCGTCGAAGCCGTAGCGATCAATGAGCTTGGCGCATTTCGCCGCGCCGCCGGCGATGCCGATCACCCGGCAGCCGTGCAGCTTGCCGAGTTGGCCGACCAGCGACCCGACCGCGCCGGCCGCGCCGCTGACCAGCAAGGTCTGTCCCGGCTGCGGCTGGCATTCCTCGAGAAAGCCGAAATAGGCGGTGAGGCCGACGCCGCCGAGGATCGAGAGGTAGTTGGTCACCTTGGCCAGCCGGCTGGCATCGAACTTGCGCGTGGTACCGCCCTCGGCGCCGACCGAATAATCCTCAAGGCCGTTGAGGCCGCCGACCCACTGCCCGACCGGATAATCGAGCGTGCGGCTCTCGACCACCACGCCGATCGTGCCGGCGCGCACCGTGGCGCCGAGCGGGATCGGCGGCAGGTAGCTCGGCACATCGTCCATCCAGCCGCGCATCGCCGGGTCGAGCGAAGCATAGTGGTTGCGGACGAGGAACTGGCCGTCGGCGAGTGCCGGCAGCGGCTCGACCGCTATCGAAAAATCTTCGGCGCGGAGCATCCCTTGCGGGCGGGCGACGAGCAGCACCCTGCGATTCTCGGCCAAGCTTCACCTCCCCAGACGGCTGCCGTTTGAATGCTGCGTCTCACGCGCGAAGGCGGTCAGCACCTCCCAAATGGCGACCGGCGCCTGCCGCGAGAAATTCTCAGGCTTCGCGCCAGATTATCTGGGTTGCGCGCCGCCTGTGCTTGCGCGTCACTGGCGACTGGATTGTCGAAGGGGAATGCGGATGTCGAACTTGTCACGCCGGCAGATGGTGGGCGGCGCGCTGACGGCCGCCGCGGTGGGCGCCCCCTTCATCAGCCGGCCGGTACGGGCCTTTGAAAAGCGCGCCTATCCGCCGCGCGAATATCCCAAGCGCGTCGTCGATCTGGTGAATGAATCGCTGGTGCTCGACATGCTGCACCCGCTCCAGATCAACGACGGCCCGCTGCCGATGACGCCGGCGATGGCCGCTGATTACAAGGCGAGCGGCATCAATGCGATCCACCATGCCTATGGCGTCGGCGGGCCGAACGCCCGCGAGGCGGTGCTGACTTTCCTCGTCCGCTGGGGTCATCATGTGCAGGTGAACGCGCATGTGTTCACCGGCGTCGACAAGTTCTCCGACATCCTGCGCGCCAAGCGCGACGGCAAGATCGCGGTGATCATGGGCCTCCAGAATTCGGAGCATTTTTACACGCCCGACGATGTGAAGCTGTTCTGGGATCTGGGGCAGCGCATCTCGCAGCTCACCTACAACACGCAGACGCGCATCGGTTCGGGCTCCACGGAGCGGGTCGACGGCGGCGTGTCCGATTTCGGCGCGTCGATCATCGAGGCGATGAACAAGGTCGGCATGCTGGTCGACGTTTCGCACTGCGGCCCGCGCACCACGCTCGATGCGATCGAGATTTCGAAGAAGCCGATCGCGATCACCCACAGCAACTGCCGTGCACTCAACGATCATCCGCGGCTGAAGACTGACGAGGCGATCAAGGCCTGCGCGGCGAAGGGCGGCATGATGGGGATCGCCGGCGTGCGCAATTTCGTCAGCGCGAAGGAGCCGACGGTGCTCGGCAACATGGTCGACCATATCGACCATGCGGTGAAGCTGATCGGTATGGACAATGTCGGGATCGGCAGCGACCTCGACCTCTATGGCTATGACGACGCGCCCGAGGGTTACATGAAGGGGCTGATCGCGTGGCTCAACAAGAGCTACGCCTTCCGCGACAAGGTCGATGTCGACGGCTTCGATCATGCGCGCCGCACCTACGACCTCGTCGAAGAGCTGCTGCGCCGCAACTATTCGAAGGACAATATCAAGGCGATCCTCGGCGGCAATTTCCAGCGGCTGCTGACCGCCAGCTGGGGCGGCTGAGCGCCAACCGCTAACGGAGCCGCAGCCGCAGCGACTTCATCGCGCCGACGAAGTTCGACCGGATGAAGCGCGGCGGCTCGATCACCTCATAGTCGGGGTAGGCGGTGAGGAACGCCGTCAGGATATGCTTCAGCTGCAGGGTTGCGAGCCGCAGCCCGGCGCAATGGTGGATGCCGTAGCCGAAGGCGAGATGGGCCTTCGCATTGGCGCGTGTAATGTCGAGCGTGTGCGGATCGTCGAACACCGCCGGGTCGTGATTGCCGGCGCCGTAGAGCATCGCGACGCGCTCGCCGGCGGCGATGGTCTCGCCGCCGATCACCACATCTTGCGTCGCCGTCCGCGCCATCTGGAACACCGGGCTGTGCCAGCGCAGCAATTCGTTGATCGCCGCCGGGATCAGCGACGGATCGTCGACGAGGCGGCGGCGCTGATCAGGAAAGCGCCATAGTGCCCAGAGCGCGCCGGCGAGCGAGCTGCGCGTCGTTTCGTTACCGGCGGCGATCATGTTCGAAAAGAAGCTCTTCTTCTCGGTATCGTCGAGCGGTCGGCCGTCGATTTCGGCGTGCGCGATCAGCGAGATGAGGTCGTCGCGCGGCTCGCGGTGGCGGCGCTCGATCAGGTCGAGGGCATAGTCGAAGATCGCGAGATAGCGCTCACTCGCGACTTCGACCGAGGCGGCATAGTCGGGGTCGTCGGTGCCGAATACCGCGTTGGTGAATTCGAACACGCGCCACTCGTCCTCGGGCGGCACGCCCATGATGGTGCAGATCGACCGGATCGGCACGATCGCGCCAACCTCCTCGACGAACTCGACCTCGTCGCGCCCCGCGATATCGGCCATCAGCTTCGCGACCGACGCCTCCACGCGCGGCTCGAACCGGGCGATGGCGGCGGGCATGAACGCCGAGGCGACGAGGTTACGGAAGGCGGCATGCTCGGGATTGTCCATTGCGAGCATAAAGCGCGCGAGTGTTCGCCCGATCTCCGGGTCCATCGCCGCGCGCTTGTCGGTCGGGACGCGGAAACCCTTCGTCGAGGTGAAGTTCTTCGCATCGAGCGAGACGGCACGGATGTCGTCGTAGCGAGTCAGCATCCAGAAGGGCGGCTGCTTGTCCGATCCCGGATGGCGATAGACCGGCCGGTCGGCGCGCAGTGCGTCATAGGCGGCGTGGGGATGCCCGTCGGCGAAGTTCGCCGTATCAAGCAGGTCGAGGTGTGCCATCGTCAGTCGGCGATCTGCCGTTCGTACATCCCCCAATCATAATATTCGCGCCAGGTGCGCACCTTGCCGTCCTCGACCTCGAAGATGCCGACGCACGGCAGAATGCCCGATTTGCCGCGCGCGGTGAAATGGTCGCGCCGCTCGAGCGTCACCACATTGCCCTCGACGCGGCGGTTGAGCACTTCCTGGAAGACATGCGTGGCAATGCCGAGAAAGCCGTCGAGCATCGCTTTGATCTCGGCCTTGCCGTTGTAGGGCGCCTTCATCATGCTCTGCATAACCGCATCGTCGTGGAACAGCGACAGGATCAGCTCGCCGTCGAGGCTGTTCCAGCCCTCGCGCATTCGGTCGACGACGGCCAGCGCAGCTTCTTCCTCAGCGGTTCGCATTTCGGTCCTCTCCCAAGTGCCGGCGTGGGCGCCGTCTCGTATATTCGTCAAATCTATTGACAATAATAACTGTCCTGTTTCATCCTCAACATGTCAACCAGCTTTACGAAGCGGAGCAACCGCCGGCGCTGGTGAGTGGGAGGAAAAATATATGGGCGTTTCCAGCAAGCTGACGTTGCTGGTCGGTGCGAGCCTGCTCGCGATGCCGGCCATGGCACAGACCGCCGCCGAACCCGCGGCCGAGGCCGCCTCGGCCGCCGAGATCGATACCGCAGAGGACATCATTGTCACCGCGCAGCGCCGCGAGCAGCGGCTGCAGGACGTGCCGATCTCGATCGCGGTCGTCTCGGGCGAAGCGCTGCAGGATCGCGCCATCCAGAATTTCGAGCAACTCGCGCCGCTCATCCCCAATCTCACCATCGCCAAGACGCCCGCTGCCAACCTCATCGTGCTGCGCGGCATCGGCTCAAGCGCGGGCAGCCCGTCGCTCGACCAGTCGGTGGTGATGTTCGTCGACGGCATCTATTCGGGCAACGCCCGCCAGTTTGCCGCGCCCTTCCTCGATATCGAGCGGCTGGAAGTGCTGCGCGGCCCGCAGGGCGCGCTGGTCGGTCGCAACACCAGCGCCGGCGCGATCAACATCCTGACGCGCAAGCCGGGCGACGAGCTTGGCGGCTATGTGCTCGGCGACTATAATTTCACCTTCGAGGGCGTCAGCCTCGAAGGCGCCGTCGACCTGCCGGTCACCGATAATTTCGCGATCCGCACCACCGGCCGCTACGCCGATACCGACGGCTATATCTACAACCCGCTCGTCGATCAGGATCAGCCGACCCGCAAGGAAGCGATTGGCCGCATCACCGGCGTGTGGGAGGGCGAGGGCGTCACCACGACGTTCAAATATGAGCACGCCGATGTCGATATCGAAGGCTCGCCGGTGCAGGTGTTCGCGCCGACCAACAACGAGTTTCGCGACTATGTGAAGAGCGCGCGGCTCACCACCGGCCCGGAGTATGACAATATCGTCACCAACAATGCGGTGCTGCAGCTCGACATCGAGATGGGCGGCCCGACGCTGACGGCGATCACCGGCTATTCGCAGTTCAAAAACCGCAACCTGATCGACGCCGACTTCTTCGCCGGCAATTTCGCCACCGCCGACTTCGACCAGGATTTCAAGCAGGTCTCGCAGGAGATCCGGCTGACCTCACCGACCGGCGGGCCGATCGAATACTCGGCCGGCGCCTATTATTCGGACGCCAACCTCGACGAGGAGCGCACCACCGGCGTGCTGTTCGCGCCGGTAGCCAGCACTTTCCGTGCCTTCAATCAGGAGGACAAGGCCTTCTCGCTGTTCGGTCAGCTCACCTGGGTCGCGTCGGAGGCGCTCCGCGTCAACGCCAGCGGCCGCTGGACGCACCAGAACAAGACCGCCGACTATCTCCGCCTCGGCGGCGCGCAGGCCGCAGTCGCGCGTACCGGTGCGGTGCAGGCGGACTTCAGCGGCAAGACCACCGACAGCCGCTTCGATCCGGCCGCCTCGGTGCAATTTTATGCCAACCGCAATTCGATGTTCTACGCGAGCTTCGGCAAGGGCTCGAAGAGCGCCGGCTTCCAGGGCGCGATCTCGAACGCCTCGCCCGCGACCTTCGAATATCTGCCCGAACGATCGACCGCCTTCGAGGGCGGCGCGCGCCTCAGCTTCCCGGGCACCGGTTATCTGAACCTCGCCGCCTTCCACACCACCTACAAGGATCTGCAGGTGTCGGCGGGCATCTCGGTGCCGGGGTCGCTCGCCGCGATCTTCTTCACCGGCAACGCGCCCGAGGCGCGCATCGCCGGCCTCGAGGCGGAGTTCCTGTTCCGGCAGAGCCAGATGTTTCAGGTCGACGGCAGCCTCGCCTGGCTGCCGACCGCCAAATATGTCGATTTCACCGCCGGGCCTTGTTATGCGCTGCAGCCGTCGAACGGCACCTTGCCCGGCACCTGCAACCAGACCGGTCAGCGCCTCGGCTTCACGCCGAAATTCTCGGGTTCGGTCAACGGCACGGTGAAAGCGCCGGTCAGCAGTGACCTGCAGGTGAAGGCCACGATTTCGCCGGGCTTCCAGACGGGCAACTTCCGCGACTTCACCAATGATCCGGTGGCGCGGCAGGACGGCTGGCTGAAGCTTGATGCGCGGCTGTCGCTCGGCAGCATCGACGATGGCTGGGAACTGGCGCTGGTCGGCCGCAACCTCACCAACAAGCTGACCAACGCCTACAGCAACACCGCCGGTCTGGCGAACACCTTCCTTAACCCGGCCGCGCGCGTGACGGTGGTCGATGCGCCGCGCAACATCTCGGTGCAGGCGCGCTACAAATTCTGAGCTGACGTGAAAGCTGCGCGGTGACCTAGAGCGGGATGACGCTACACGGAAGCATACCCTGAGTTGGCGAGATAGTTGGCGCAC